>CAWFXN010000010.1:0-70625 GCA_963819665.1 uncultured Alphaproteobacteria bacterium | reverse complement strand
ATGGGCAGCATAGAACGCGCCTGGGCCGCAGGTCTGGCGCCGGGCGGCCCGAGTGCCTCGGCGGAGGCATGGCTCGTACCACGGCAGCCGGAACCCGTGCCAGCCGAATCCCCGGCGAAATTGGAGAGGCTCAGAACATCAGCGACTTCGGGCCGCGCCATCAGCCAGGCGGTGAACGCCTCCACGCGCTCCAGATGCGCGGGGCCAAACGCCTCCTCGCCTCCTGCCACCGGCACCGCGAAATCGACGAAGATCGTTCCCGACAGCTTTTCCTCGAACAGGTCGGTCGCGCGCCGGATCTCGAAGCGCTCATCGAAATAATGCGAGAAGGTGTCGTCGAACCGAATCTGCGCGATGCCCGCAAGCAAGGCAACCGTCGAAGCCGCAAAGGCGAGGAGCAGAGCGCGCCGGCAGCGGACGATCCACCCGCCGAGCCGCGCCAACGCTGGCTCAAGTGGCAGGCCGCGATAGGCGATCCCGGACGGGAGGCTGAGAAGCAGCGCCGGCAGCAGCGTGAAGGAGGCGACATAAGTGAGCATGAGGCCGCAGGTCACGACATTGCCGAGCTGGCGGAATGGAGGCGATGCAGCAAAGTTTAGGCATAGGAACGAGGCCATGGTGGTTAGCACCGAGAGCGTGACCGGCACGAGGTTCATGCCTATTGCCGATGCCACGGCTTCCTGCTGATTTAGCCCGCGCCGCCGAGCGGCCTGCCACGCCATGACCAGATGTACTGTAATCGCGACGGCCAGCCCGAGCAGCACCGAGGGCGCCGCGCTCGATATGCCGTTCAATGGAAAGCCGATCCACCCCGTCGCGCCGACGGTCGCCAGCGCCGCGGTCAGCACCATCGCCATAAGCATGGCCGCCGCGATCGCTGAGAGGAAGGTGACGAGGAGCACGAGCGCCAGCACCACGATCTGCACACCGGCATAGAAGAAGGTCTCGTCCTGGCCGTCTACGAGGAAGGCATTGTCCATCATCAGCCGGCCGGTCATCAGCACTTCGATCCTGGGGAAGCGTTGGCGGAAGTCGGCTTGCAGCTTGCGGACGGCCTGAGCCGTGCCGATTATGTCAATGTCGTTGCGGCTGTTGCGCGGCACGATGGCGGCCACCGCACCGACGGTCTCATCCTCAGATAACACGGCGCGCCCCGCGCGGTCAGCGGTGCGCACGGCTTCACGTAGCTTCGCAATCGCCTCGGGCGTCGCCGGGAGCTGCGGGCCGCCTGCCAGCGACAGCACCGAGCGCACATTAAGCACGCCCGGCAATTTCTGCGCGCTCTCATGCAGAAAGCGGATCCCCTCCAGCCTCGCCGGATCGAGCAGCGAGCCCTCGCGGCTGCGCAGGACGAAAACCGCCTCGTTCGTCATCCCGAACCGGTCTTCGATGGCCTCGAGCGCCTGCCGCTCCGGCATCTTGCGGTCGAAATAGACGAGGACGTCGGGGTCGAACACAACGCGGTTCAGGCCGATGATCCCGAGCACGCCGATAGCGGCTCCGACCAGGATAATGAGAAAGCGCCAGCGATGCAGCGCGCACGCATAGGGTAGCGCAGCCTGTGGCTCACCCCGCATCACGGCCGCCGACTCATTCTGGATGACGTTCCCGCTCAATTGTCCCCGAGTAGCATCGTCAGCGATACGTTCGTATGAACTCTCGGTCATCTTGTTCGCCCCTGATCCCAATAACCGCTTCAAGGCGAAAGCGACGGCGGCAAAATACCGCCTTGATGTCTCATTATGGCCCCATCTCCCCGAAGCTGGTGCTCCCGCGAAATGGCCCGTCATAAGATCCAAAAGCAGGCAGCCACTTGGGCATTTTATTCAAAACCGATATGCGGGCCGTGTTCACCGCCGCCGCGCGGGCGGCTGAAGCCGCTGCCTTCATCCAGGCAAAGCCCTCCTCGTGAGGGTTTCTTCAGGAAATCACCGCACTCTTCGGATGGCGGGCTATTCAGGCGGGCGGCTAGCGATATCGATATCATGATCGAAATCGCTCCCGACGTTCCTATGGACGTCTACGCCTACTATGAGCTGGGGTCCTGAAGCGTGAGTTTCCGAAGAAAAGTCGCGAAGTATGAAGATGTTTCCAAGTAACCTATTGGTATGCTGCTGGCGCCCTCATGACGACTTCCATCCGAAGGATTGCTGTGGCGATGTCACGATAAAGCATCAGGCTCGGGGTCGGCTGCATTTTCAGCGATGCAAATTCCGCAAGGGCCTTTTTCTGAAGCGCGAGCGGAGCTTCCAGATCCTCCTTCATGTCGTGAATCGCAAGAAGGATTGCCCGGCGGGTGAAATGAGCGCCGCCAATAGCGACCCCGCCGTCCAAATATTTTTGTAGAGAGCTATGGACCTTCCCGCGCCCCGTTCTAAGAAATGTCTGCGCGATCTCATGGAACGCCGAAAGCAGGGCCACTTGGAAAGGGCGACGGGTTTCAGGCACTGGCAAATACGTATTGTTCTCATTCATAAGAGGGGCCCTCCCCAGACTCACATTAAAACGCGCGCAAAAGGCACTCAGCCCTGCCAGTTGAGATCAGATCGTCCTCCTCGATAACTTTATTTCCGTTCCACCCGGGAGGTCGTGGGTCATGATGACGAGGGACTCTGTCTGAGCATTCTCGTTCTTCACAAAACCGGGGAGGAGGGCCTCGGCACGGAATCCTAAGCTGTGGAACAAAACTTGTGCCGCTTCCTGGTTGATCGCCATCCGAACCCAGAGTTTTTGCAGACCTCGAGCCCGCGCGATTGCGAAAATCTTCCCGGCGAGAGTTCGACCAATACCGAGGTTTCGATGATTGGCTGAGACGCTCATGCGAATTTCTCCAACATGGCGGGTCCACGGCAGATCGTTGGTTCTAAGATCGCAGTAACCGACCATCTGCCCGTCCTTCAACGCGAGCACGCCGATCGTCCGCCCGGACTTAACATTATCCATCCAACGCTGGATGGTTTGATTATTATGAACGTCAACCAGCAAGAAATAATTGTCCTTGCGGGGGAGCGATCGAAGAAAGTTTGCGAACAGCTCCTTATCCTCTGTGCGCATCGACCGAAACATCACCGGCATGTCGGGCATGTCGGCAGCGTTACCAATCCTCGCGCTGTGGATAAAGCGATACATGATCTAGCTCCTCTTTTTTCAAAATCATTGAAAACCCGTTCTTATTCCGGCAGAGCTTCGCTTTGCCCGCTCTTGCTTAAGCTCATATAAAGTGAGCCTGTGAGCCAACTGCATCTGGCCGAACCGGCCAATTGATTGGTATAATCGGACAATCGACAAACTGGTCGTGGCAATCGCTGGGAGGCGGCGGTTATGTGCGTCGAGTTCTGCAAAATGGCCGGGCCACGGCGGCTCTTAAACCGGTTGATTTAAGAAAATCGGCCCGGGATCAATGTTCTGAGCTTGAGTTCGACCATCCCATTCCATGATGGGACGCGGTGGCGTCAGCGGGCCGCTTCGGCATGAGATCGCCATTGCGCGGGCGTCAGGCCGGTCCACCGCCTAAACGCCCGGTAAAAATTGGCCGATTTCGGAGTAGCCCAGCGAAAGGGATATATCGGCGATCGAAAGACGCCCGTCCAAAAGGAGATTTTCCGCGCGCGCCCGGCGGCACTCGTCCAGAAGTTGGCGAAATGAGAGTTCTTTCTCCGCAAGACGGCGCCGCAGGGTACGGACCGTCATGCCCATTCCTTTCGCAATGGAGTGCTCGCTGGCGCCGCCGTTAACGAGAGCGTTACAAGGCGCATCGCGCACATGTTCGGTGATGGCCGGTGCCGAGGTCAAGCGCCGAATTGAAGCCGATGCAAGGTCTTCGAGAACCCCGCTCAGTTCGGGTGTCTGGCCCGGGAGAGGTTTGTTCAGCATCTCCGTTTGGAAATACATCGCGTCCTCCGCCGCCTGAAACCAGATGGGGCATCCGAAGAATGACTTAAATGCGAATGCGTGATTTGGGCCGGCCCATCGCATCGTCACCCTTGACGGTGCGATTTTGTTTCCCGCTAGCGCGTGCGCCCAGGCGAGGAACCGGCCAAGAAACAGGCATACCACCTGCTCACGAGGCCCATAAGGAGATGGATCAGGATGCAGACAAAGGGCAGCCATTTCTTTTCCGCGCGGTTCCAGCAGGAGGCGCGTAAAAGGGAAAAACAGCCTCGCATGGCGCTGCGCCCTGGAAAGCATGCTTGCCAGCGTTTCGCTCGAGCGCAGCATGGCTCCCCAAAGGCCCGCTGCCTCGAGTGGAAGAGCGCGCGCAAGCTCAATGCCAAGCGTCTCCCGGCAAGAAGAAAAAATCGAGCGTGCAACAGCGCAAAACTCGTCAACTGGAACCGCCACATCCTGCGCGAACCGGCAACGGCTCGGCGCCAAGGCCCTGAGGTTGACTCGAATTCCAAGCTTCGACGCGGCTTCAACCAGCATTAAGAGCGAACGTTCGTGTACATACCCATTTGCCATGGCCGATTGTCCGATAATGCGACTCGCTTGGCCGCCCGGGCCAGATGCGGCCCGGTCCTCGCTCCCTAAATATAGTTGCAGTGGCGGGGGCATTTATACCCATTTGCACCTAACGACGCCGCCTATCTCATGGAGGAGAATAGCATTACGGCGCAAGCAACCTCCTCTACCAGGAGTTAGGATTGCTCGTCTTCGCCTCTTTGCCGCGGGCATCGGTGAGCACGCCACAGATGTCCCGGCAGCGTGTGGGAGAAAGCAGCATGGCTCAGCTCTGAGATCAATCAAGCCGGCGAATGTTCCGTGTAGGCCTAAGATCGTGAAGGAAGGCGGCACGCCTGGGTCAATTCAACTGATGAAGTGAAAATCGTACGCAAATGCGGGGCACTTTTGGACGAGCAGCCACGTGGTTGTAAGGAGAAATGACATGGAACAGAAAAGATTAGATCACGGGTTAAAGGTGGGGCTAGATCATCTGCGTTTCCGGATAGAAGCACTCAAAGCGAAGATAAAGATAGCGCAAGGTATCGAGAAGATGGACGAAATCGGCCGGCTCGATCAGCTGGAGCACCGGTACAAGGAGCTTGAAGATCGCATGCGGCAGCTAAGCCACGAAAGCCCGGGTTTCCGCCGCAACATGAAAAATGAGTTTGAGAAGCTGTCTTTCGATCTGTCGGGCGCGTTCGACGAGTTCATCATGTGGGTCGATTCCGGCTTCCAGCGCAGCGAAAAAGGATGATTGTGTTCTTAGGTTCATCATGGTGCCACAGCGCCTTTTGATTCCGCGCGATACCACCGGTTAGGAGATTTTCCATGATTGGATTCTTGCCCGAGAGTGCCGGCAACCTCATCGGCATCAGGGCGACGGGTACCTTGACCAGTGCGGATTACGAGAAGGTTTTTATTCCCAGGCTGGAGAAGATGTTTGCGGAACACGGGCGTCTGCGAATTCTTTTTTACATGGATGAGGGTTTCACCGGATGGGATCTGAGCGCAGCGTGGGACGACGCGGCCATCGCGCTCGAGCATCGGGCCGATTTCGAGAAGATAGCCGTTGTTGGCGGTCCTGACTGGGTTACCTGGTGCATAAAGCTGAGTGCGTTTCTGGTCGCGGGCGAGATCAAGGTCTTTCCGAAGGATCAGCTGCAAGAGGCCTGGAGCTGGATGGGGGCGCCCTAAGTGTCCGTCCGAAAACATGTTGAAGGCATTGAATTGGTTGTGATTCCCTGGCGCTGATCCGATTCGCTGGGGGGCGCCGATGTGGACGACGGAGAACCGAACCTTATATGATCGCAGCCAGCTTCGCTATCCAAGCGACCTGACCGATGAAGAATGGGCGCTGGTCGAGCCGATGATCCCGCCAGCAAAGCGCGGCGGCGGCAAGCGAACGGTTGTCATGCGTGAAGTCGTAAATGGCGTGATGTATATCCTCTCCACCGGCTGCCAATGGCGGGCTCTTCCCAAGGACTTGCCGCCGCGCAGCACGGTGCATGGCTATTTCGACCTTTGGAACTGGGACGGAACGCTCGAGCGCATCCATCATGCCCTTTATGTAAAATGCCGTGAAAAGGCAGGGCGCGACGCTAGCCCGACGGCGGCCATTATTGACAGTCAGAGCGTGAAGAGCGCTGAAAAAGGGGGCGCAGCATCGACCCGTGCGGCTACGACGCGGGCAAGAAAATCAAAGGCAAGAAACGCCACGTCCTTGTCGATACGCAAGGCTTGCTGATGCACGCCGTCATCCACGCCGCCGATGTTCAAGATCGCGATGGGGGTGTTCTCGTCATGGCGACGCTGTTCGGCCTCTATCCCTTTCTTCTCAAGCTTTACGCCGACGGCGGCTACCAAGGGCCGCAGTTCAAGGCGGCGCTTCAGCGCGTCATGCGCCAAGTGAATTTGGAAATCGTCAAGCGATCCGACGCCGCGAAGGCCTTCATCGTTCTACCCAAGCGTTGGATCGTCGAGCGAACCATCGGCTGGCTCAACCGCTGCCGAAGATTGGCCAAGGATTGGGAAGGTCTGAACCGCAATGCTCTCGCTTTCCTGCGCTGGGCCTCAATCCGCCTCATGCTCAGAAAGCTCTGTCGCTAAACACTATGATCTCGGACGGACTCTAAGAGATTCGTGGAGTTCTCCAAGCCCGGGCTGTGAGAGCCACAGGGTCACTGTCATGAGTACCTCTGAACTCAGAAGCCTGCCAGCACCTCCTTCAACCGAGTCGCCTCGCCCGGCCCGCGCGCTTCTTCTGGGGGCCGACCGAGAGCACTCGGCAGGAACCAGAAAGACTTTATTATCTCCCCAAGAAAGGAGGCGGAAATAATTCTTGGCATAGGATTGCACCATAATGCTTTCAACCTTCCTGACGCAGCTCAGGGAACTTGATGGTGTTTACCCCACTTGCTCTTGCGCGTGGCGGACCGGAGAGGAGCAGAAGTCATGAAGAGATTTTTCATCGCCATAAGTGCGGCATTGGCCTTCATCGTCATTTCTCGCCAAGTTGCATTTGCCCAAGGCATGCCTGACAGTCCCGTAATGCGCGCCTGCGCGCCGGAGATCGGGCGGTATTGTGTCCACGAGCGGCACGGAGCGGGAGGCGTTCGCGCTTGCCTGCAATCGAACTGGCGCAGGCTTTCGTATGATTGCCGGTCCATCCTCGGAAAAAATGGGTACGGTCAGCGCTGGAGATAGGGCCAGTCTTTCGGGATGACACGAAAAGGCGCGGCCGCAACCGTACAGAGACGCGACGCGCTCAATCCTACATTAGGTTCGGACTGGATCGAGACTGATCTCCAGAACCGATATGGCGGAATTTTCGCCAAGCTGGGATGTTCGAGCCGGCGGCTTCAGGACCACCGAGGCATTCGCCCTCTGGAAGAGGATGCCTGAAGAATCCCCTCCAGTTTTTCCGACATAGCGTCCCGCAAGAACTGTCCCAGAGGAAACCTCTGTTTCAGCAAGCACCGACCAAACAAAGACACGCTTGCCCGCTGGAGCCGTTGCCTTGCCTTTTTGCAGAAGAGTGCCGGTATATTGAAATTGGGTCCCGGATGCGCCAGCGAATGAGCAGTTCAGAACTGTCTCCGCGGCTGCTCGCGCCTCCGAAGGCATGGACGTGCATGTCAATGTTCCTCTCGGGGCTGAGTCGTCCGCGGCGGCCGCCTGGATCATCGCGCTAGCCGCGATGAAACTTCCAAGCGCTCGGCACACTGTTTTTCTGCAATTCATCCTTTCCCTCCTCTTACGCTTGTCGGCTGGCCGTCTTTCTTCTTGACCGGCCGTTTTCATGTTGAGATGACCTTCGCGTCCATGTCCGCAACGGGATCTCTATTGAACACCCGCGAAGCTCTCAAGGCTCCCTGCCAGTCGCACATGCACGCGCGCCAGAAACTCATGTGCGATTCTGAGCGCGCTGTGCCGGGTTCAATCTGTATGCAGGATGCCATCGCAATAGTGTTCTCTAAGAATTTTTGCGGCGGTAAATTGCTCTTTATTGAGTTTG
This sequence comes from uncultured Alphaproteobacteria bacterium, assembly GCA_963819665.1. Lineage (GTDB taxonomy): Bacteria > Pseudomonadota > Alphaproteobacteria > Rhizobiales > Rhodomicrobiaceae > Rhodomicrobium. The sequence continues at coordinate 62,668 of CAWFXN010000010.1, read as the reverse complement.
TCCGGGATATCTAGGAAGGTGAGTGGCACAACGTTAGCGCAAATGCCCTGGATGAAGCTGCACGAAACATTGTCGCCCTCCAGCCACACCATTGCTTCCTTTGCAAAAATTCGTGACGTGGCGCCGAAGTTTATCTTCGCATAGAACATGCCTTTGCTGCCGATCGAAAACACGCATTTCGGGGACTCTCTAATTTGTATCGTCTCGAAGTCGCCGCCTGATTTGATCTCGATATTGATCGTTTGATCATCAACTCGCGTGGTTGTAACGATCTTCTGCATCGCAGCAGTCTCAGATTTGTCGCCCGGCGCTTGTCCGAGCATCGCAAGAATAATCGTCTGGTCTCTCGTATGAGCATGAGAAAGACCAACAGCAACAAATTGCAATGCAAGCATCAAGAAGGCCTTACTCACCATGATGTCTCCAGCTTGATGTCAATTAGGGATAATGAACTGGGCAGCTTCGAGTGAGGATGGTCGGGCTACCCAGAAGGCTATTCGTGACGGTCGGTTTCTACGTCGTCCGGTGAAGCTCTTACTATCCATGCCCGGATCTTTGGGTCGCTGATAAGAAAAGCCAACATGATCAAAATAAGACCATAAAGCGCGAGGATGGAGTAGAAAGTATCCAACTGAGCTCCCCCCAGCCGGCTGACCTCTGGCCGGTTCCAGAATAATTTCCTACTCGATAATACTTTACCTTCTTAAACAAAAGCTACATGGCATTCGACTTAACCAGGCACATAGAGATTTGGCTGAAAGCGGAAGACCGGGCGGCACTTCCTATTGCAAGGCGCCCCCGCGTTACCCGCATTACGAAGGAAGCAGTGCGGGACATTTCCTCGACGCCTTTCAGGAACCAGTTGCCTGGATGGTTTTTTGAGCGCTTCGCAATTCCCAGACAACCGGCCGTCCTGAAGATATCTCGGAAGCTAGCGAAAGCGACATGTCTTGGCCGTGGCTGACGCTATACATTTTGGCAATGTCGCATCTTCTCGCTGTTTGCCCGGCTTGCGGCAGCAGGAGCGCATGTTAAGAAGGTGGACATTATCCCTGATCACGCCTGCACGCGGTGAACCGAGAAAATAGGCTGTGCGCTTCCAAAGGCTTCTAAAATCCGCAGCATTTCGATTGTCGGTCCTCTACGCGGCAGTATTTGGTATATCCGTCGTCGGTCTTGGCGTAATCGTATATTGGATCACCGATGCCGCCTTGGAGCGGCAGCTTAAGTCACGATTACAAGTCGAAGCCACCCTTCTTGAAAACAGGTATAATAACCGCAATAAAGAACAGTTTAGCGCTTATCTTGACAAGCGCGAGCAATCGCAGAAAGCATATGGTTTTCTCTATTACATTTCAGGGACAGACTTTTTAAGCCGTGTCAATACGCTTGATATACGTCATCCGGATACAGGGTGGAGCGACCATGTGAAACGCGATGAAGAAAGCGGCGAAATCCTGAATATTCGCGTTCTTACCGTGGTGCTTGAGCCCAACGTGACGCTTTCGGTCGGGAAGGATCTGTCCAACATCAAAGACACCGAGACCGCCATCCTCACTGCATTCGCATGGGTTGCCGCTGTTACAATTGCTTTGGCGCTGGCCGGAGGCCTATTCGTTAGTGCCCGCTTTCTGGCGCGCGTGGATGGCATGGCGCAGGCCGCAGAGCACATCATCGACGGCAATCTGGGCCATAGGCTTCCGAGCCTCAAGACCGGTGACGAACTCGATTTTCTCGCCCAGACGCTCAACCGCATGCTTGACCGCATCAATGAGCTGATGGACAGCCTGAAACAGGTTTCAAACGACATCGCTCACGACCTGAGAACACCGTTGTCGCGTTTGCGTCAAAGCCTGGAAACCGCGGTCATCGTGCCGCGTCCCGCCGCCGAGCTGAAAAGCGCGATCAACAATGCGATCGAGGAGACAGACGGCATCCTTGCCACTTTCAGCGCGCTCTTGAGAATAGCGCAAATCGAAGCCGGGACGCGGCGGCGCGGCTTTGCAGCGTTCGACTTTTCCGTCCTCGTCGCTGACGTCGCGGAGGCCTTTGCACCATCCATTCAGGACGACGGCAAAATCCTCAAGACGAACATCGAGGATGGCGTGACCATGGCCGGCGACCGGGAGCTTCTCACTCAACTCCTGGCGAACGTCCTTGAAAATTCTATCCGGCACACCGGCGCGGGAACCAAAATCGAGGTGAAACTGACTTCCAGGCCGGATGAAGTGCATCTGATTGTTGCAGATGACGGCCCGGGTGTGGCGCCGAATCACGCGACAAGCTCTTTGACAGGTTTTACAGGCCCGAAGCGAGCAGAACCACGCCGGGAAGTGGATTGGGCCTGAGCCTCGTCAAGGCTATAGCCAATCTCCACAATGCGAAGATTGCCTTGCGAGACAATAATCCCGGTCTGTCCTTCGAGTTTCAATTTCCAATACTGAAGGAGCCTACCCCATAAGCTACGAAAAAGCCTACATTCGTTAATCGGGCCTGCCGATCATATAGCCCGAGCCGCGCACCGTCTGGATAAGCCCCTCGTTCCTGCCGCAATCGATTTTCGACCGCAGACGGCTGACCAATGTTTCCACGATATTGGTCTTGGGATCGAAATGAAAATCCCAGACATTTTCTAGAAGCATGGTTTTAGTGACGACGCGCTCCGCGTTGAGCATTAAATATTCGAGCAACCTGAATTCCCTGGGCTGAAGTTCGATTCTGTCTCCGCCGCGATGCACCTGATGCTTGAGCCGGTCAAGAACGAGGTCTTCGATCCGCAAGACGGTCTCGACGGCCGCCAGCGGAGGCCTGCGCGCAAGCGCGCTGAGACGGGCGGCAAGTTCCGAGAACGCGAACGGCTTGACAAGATAATCATCGCCGCCGGCGTCCAGCCCTTCGACACGATCATCAATGCCGCCAAGTGTGGTGAGGAAGAGGACCGGGGTTTTCACATCGGCCGCTCTTAACGTCTTGACGATGGAGAGGCCGTCCATGCGCGGCAGCATCCGGTCGATAATGAGAACGCCATAGGCGGGATCGGTGGCAAGCAGAAGCCCTTGATGCCCGTCAGCCGCCCAGTCAGCCGTATGGCCGAGCTGTTCGAGCCCCTTCCTGATGAAGCCCGCGGTATCGCCATCATCTTCGATCAAAAGACATTTCATGGCGTTCGTGGAATTCCCTCTCTGCGCGCACTACAGTAATTCGTGGCACCATACGGCATTCTTTCCCGGATTATACAAATTGGCAAGGTTGGCTGGCGGCCGTTTCAAGCAAGACCCTGGTGGGTACGGAGCCTGTTTGAAGACTTTCGTTGATGCGCGCCAGGGCCTGATCCACAACACAATACCGCGATCTTTCAGAAACTATACAAATTAGCAAGGTTGCTCTTTGCTGATAGATTTCAAAATCAAGCGGTGCTTATCATCGCTGCCACAGGTTCATTGATTGCAAAACGATTGAACAAGCCGGCGACGCATCATGAGACTTGGTTTCGAACACCTATAACAATAGCAGGCGATGTCTGTTTAGTCTTGTTGAAACACCTCGACGCTGGGGACATGCGGGGGGTTCGATTCGCTGGAGTTAGTGCGGCCTTCTTCCGCCCATGACTCTAAAACGACTTTGAGGGGACTTCTATGATAGATCGACGCGCCTTTTTGGCCGGGTTGTGCACCTTGGGGCTTCAGAAGGCTGACGCGTTCGCATCAAACAATCTTGAGGCCTATCTTGGCCCCGAGACTCCTTTTTCTTTCGAGTCTCTCATAGAATCGGCCGAAGCTCTCAGCCGAGAGCCCTTTCAGCAGGCAAAGCCGGTCAATGCGAGTCTTTTGGATGGGATTGGCTACGATGCCCATCGCGAGATCAAATACCGGCAAGACCGGGCAATCTGGTCCGATGGAAGCGGCCCCTATCCAATCGAGCTGTTTCATCTCGGACTGTACTTCAGAGAACCGGTTCGAATTTTCATAGCCGGGTCAAAGGGTTCCGCTCGCGAAGTCCTTTACAGCCCCGATTTCTTCACCTACGGCAGAAGCACGTTTGCCAAGTCGCTTCCGGCGGATTTGGGGTTCGCAGGCTTTCGCGTTTTGACGGCTCCCGGAGAGCCAGACTGGTTATCTTTCCTCGGAGCGTCCTATTTCAGATCGCCTGGCGAAACCCGCCAATACGGGCTATCGGCCCGTGGGCTTGCGATCAATTGCGCTATGCCGACGCCGGAAGAGTTCCCGCATTTCACCAGCTTTTGGCTGGCACCGTTGGTTGAAGGCCGCGGCCTGGCCGTTTACGCCCTGTTGAACTCAGCCAGCATCACGGGGGCATTTCACATTGAAGCGATCCGTCGAAATGGGATACTTATGGCTGTTCGAGCGCATCTGTTCCCGCGCGTCGACATAGAGCGTGTGGGAAATCGCGCCGCTGACGAGCATGTTCTGGTATTGGAAGCATAATCGCCAAAATGCCTTCGACTGGCGGCCCGAAGTTCACGATAGCAATGGCCTTGCCGTATGGACAGGCAGCGGCGAACGGATCTGGCGGCCGTTGAACAACCCGGCGAGCGTGCAAACGAGCACCTTCTTGGACGCGCAACCGAGAGGGTTCGGTCTTTTGCAGCGTGAACGCCGTTTCAGCAGTTATGAGGATGACGGGGTATTTTATGAGAAACGTCCCAGTCTTTGGGTCGAGCCGACCAGCGATTGGGGCGAAGGCGCCGTCCAGCATGTGGAGATCCCCACCAAAGACGAAGTCCATGATAATATCGTCGCCTATTGGACGCCGAAGGAGCCTTTTCGCGCAGGCGCAACATATAGCCTTTCCTATAATTTGCACTGGCGATTGAGTGAGCCGTTCCCAGCACCCGTGGCGCGCGTGGTCGCCACCAGGATCGGCAAAGGCGTAAAGCAGGGAGGAGGCAAACCAGAAATCTCCGTAAAATACGTGGTGGATTTTCTAGGTGGAAAGCTGAAGCAGCTATCCAAAAAAGACCGTGTTGAGGTTGTTGTTACGGCTGGCTCCCGGGTAACCGAGAACGCTGCGGCCCACCGGGTCGCCGATACGGACATTTGGCGGGCTGCATTTGACTTTATGGCGAAATCGCCAAGCCCAGCCGATATCCGGCTTTACCTTCGCAGGGACAATGAGGCCCTGAGCGAAACCTGGCTTTTTCAGCATCTGCCTTCACTGGTCGCGCTGTAATGTCTCAATTACGATTAGTTGAGCCAACGCAGGCGAAACGCCATAGACTTGTGATTGGCTTGTCCGTTTCGCGCGCGTTTAAGGCTTCTCTTTGGCGGCGGATTTTTTCGCCTTCAAGTCGCTCGCGGCGAGAATCGACGGGAGCGTCAAAGGAGGACCGGCATATTCGTCATGATATGAATAAAGTGGTGCGGAAAAAAAGCGGCTCCTTCACCAAACCTCTCAATTGGATGGCGCCTCGCGGCCTTTTTTCAGAAGCGGGGCGCAGCGACCGCCGAAAATCTCCGAGAAGTCCTTATGCGACGCGGCTTTTACTGAAATTCGGGGCCGCCGGTCTTCTCATCGCAGCGCTTCTCGCGGTGACGGTCACTCCGGTTATTACCTCGCTCGTCGAGGATTGGTCCCGGCGCGATGTGGAGCTTCGATCAACGCTGGTTTTCAATTCAATTCAGGAGAGTCTGTCGGGCTTTCTCAACGCCGGAGATGCAAAATCCCTTGCGTCAGTCCTGGACAGAGTTGCGCTCGATGAGCGGATCCTGGCCGTGGGAATTTGCGGCGAAAAGGGCCCGCCGCAATTTCCTTCAAAATTGATGCCCGTAACCTTCACATGCGAGAAGGTCGCACGCTCCGAGACAAAGAGTTTCTCCACTTTCGTGGTGGACGGGCATGCCCTTGTTGTTGGCTCTTTTCCAATTCCTTTGCGCGAAGCGAAGGAACACTTCGTCATTCTTCATGACTTGAGCTTTGCCGAAAAGCGCGGACTAAAAGTGCGCTTTTATGTGACTGCCGTCCTCGCCGCCATCGTGCTCGCGAGCGTGTTGCTCACGGTCCTGACGGCGGTTCTGACGCTTCGCCAATGGCTCTCGGGACTTCGGCAATCGATCGCTTCACTTCAGCAGGGAAGCTTGGCGGAGTATGACGACAGTCGTCTTGGCCCGCTGGCGGACGAGTTGCGCAATGTCCTGCGGAAGATCGATGAAAGCCGTACCGCGATCGATGGCGAAAACGCCCATTGGAGCGCGGCAAAGCTTCGAGAGGTCGTTTCAATCGAGCTTCCCGGCACGGAAGCGATTGTGGTGTCCAATCGGGAGCCGTACATTCACAATCGCGGCAAAGGCGGCGTCGAACTGCAAATCCCTGCGAGCGGCCTCGTCTCGGCCTTGGAGCCTGTGATGCGCGCCTGCGGTGGAACCTGGATCGCTCATGGAAGCGGCTCCGCCGATCGCGAGACCGTCGACAGCAAGAACCGGCTCGCCGTTCCCCCCGGCGACCCGGCCTATACGCTGCGACGCATCTGGCTTACGGACGACGAGCAGGAAGGATATTATTACGGCTTCGCCAATGAAGGCCTCTGGCCCCTCTGTCACATTGCATTCACCAGGCCGACCTTTCGCGAGAATGATTGGAAAACCTACTACGCCGTCAATGAGCGGTTCGCCGATGCCGTGGCGCAGGAGGCGCGGGACGATGAGCCTATCGTCCTCATCCAGGATTACCATTTCGGGATGCTGCCGCGCTACGTGCGCGAGCGCCTGCCCCGCGCGACGATCATCACATTTTGGCATATCCCTTGGCCGAATGCCGAGACGTTCAGCATATGCCCCTGGAAGGAAGAGATTATCAAAGGGCTTCTTGGAAGCTCGATCCTCGGATTTCACACCCAATTCCATTGCAATAATTTCATCGAAACGGTGGATCGCTTTGTTGAAAGCCGGATCGATCGCGAGCATGGCTCCGTAACGCTCGGAGGGTATGAGACCTTCGTCAAGCCCTACCCAATCTCGATTGAATGGCCGCCCGCCGCGCTCCTCAAACAAAAGCCGATTGGCGAATGCCGCATCGCCGTCCGACAGCGGCTGGGGCTGGCGCCCGACACGAAAATCGCCGTCGGCATCGAACGCTTCGACTATACCAAGGGCGTTCTCGACAGAATGCTGGCGATCAACTCTTTCCTGGCCTGCCATCCTGAATGGCGCGGCAAGTTCACCTTCGTTCAAGCCGCCGCGCCGACCAGAAGCAAGCTCTCCGCCTACCGGGGATTGCAGGAGGAAGCAGTTGAGCTTGCGAATGCGATCAATGAGCGCCACCGCGGCGGGAGTCATAAGCCGATCGAGCTTATCATACGCCATCACGAGCCGGACGAGGTTTACGAGCTTCTGAGAGCTGCCGACCTTTGTATCGTTTCGAGCCTGCATGACGGCATGAACCTTGTCGCCAAGGAGTTCATCGCGGCTCGCGACGACGAGCAAGGCGTCCTGATCTTGTCGAATTTTGCAGGGGCGTCTCGTGAACTGTCGGAGGCGCTTATCGTCAATCCTTACGATCCGAGCGGGATGGGCCGGGCGATTGAAAAGGCTCTGACCATGCCTTCGGCGGAACAGCGCGAGCGCATGCGGCTTATGCGAAATCTTGTGCGATCCCGCAACGTTTATCGCTGGGCCGGCATGATGCTGCTCGATGCAAGCCGCATGCGCAAAAGGCAGCGCGTCCTTGAGTTGGTGAGTTGACGGTTGGCTATCATGAGACCTGTGTGCGGGTCTGGACTTGAGCGCGCGGATCATGATTCCCTCAATGTGCTTTGGCGAAGGGGGACTCGATGGCGCGGCGGCGGATCGGTCAGGAGACACTGGAGGACGCGGTTTCCTGGGCGGTCACTATCTTAAGCTCGTGCATTGTGAATTCCCTCTTTTGACTTTGCCTGCAAGGGCGCGCCGCCCACTTCAAAGACAAAGCCAAGTCGCCTGTAAGCTTCACCAGGTCGAGGGATCAAACCGAAAGCTGAAGGCCAAGATAAAACCTGGATGAACTCGCTTAGGACAACCCTTGTATTGTAAATACCTGGTTGTTATAACCGCATGTATTTGTCTCCCACACCCATATCGACCATTTTATAGGATTTGACCCTCACCAATCCCCTCATTTTAGATGAGCCCGAAAGCGCCGGAGAAAGCAGGGCTTTGGCGTAGGAGCTCCTGGTATCGCTCGACGAGGGGCCTCAATCTCTCGTCCGGCATGTTGGGGATCAGGTCGTAGAGCAGGCAGCCTTGCCGGAACAGGGAATGGACGCGACGCTTGGCGGTGCTTGTTCTCAGTTGCCGGTCCATTCCAAGGCTTTCGCCGGCGGCGCCCAAGAGCGTCAGCAGCAAAATGGCAAACGCGTTGAGGAGCAGGAGGCGGTCGCGGCGTTGCGGATCGTCGATCCTCAGCGCGCTCATGCCCATGCCAAAACGCAGATCCTTGCTGTCTCGAAAACTGGGCTCGATGGTCCAGCGTTTGGAATAAAGCTTGATGATCTGCGGCGCGGATAGCGCGCCGTCGCTGGCGGCCAAATGCCAAGCCTCCTTCATGGCCGCCGCCTTCACGCATACGACCGCCCCGACCTTTTGGCGGGCGGCGGAGACTTCGGCGTCGCGCAGTTTCCGCGCCCGTCCGCCCTTGCCGGCCCAATCGGCGGCCAGCCGCGTTTCGCCATCGGCCGCGCTGACGTGAATGTTGCCGCGAAAGCGGATGACATAGTGAAAGCCAAGGCTGTCCAGGAATTTGAACAGTTTGACGTCGCCAAAACCGCGATCGGCCAGGATCGTCGCCGTCACGCCCTCGGGCAGAAGCGCCTTCAGCCGGGACAAGCACAAATCCTCGAAATCGTTGCGCTGGTCCTTCAACTCATCCTTGTCGACGGTCAGCCAAAGCAGCGGCGTGGCTCTCCCGTGGCGCGTGACGAGATGCAGCGCAAGCGTGGACTGATTGTCGGGATCGAAATCGGTCCAGTCCATCGCCACGACGATATCGCGCCGCGCTCCCACGACCTCGGGAACCCACGACCCGAACAAGTCCCAAGGAAACACGCCTGCGTTGCTGAGCAACCGGTCGACCTGCTTGATCGCCGACTTGGCGATCAATCCACGCGCCGTCGCCAAAGCCTGTCCGATCAGAGAAACAGCGAGCGCTGCCCCCGTCATCACTCCGAGCGTCCCATTGGTCAAAGAAAGGATGCGTTTGGCATGCAAGTCGTCGCCAAACACTCGGCTCAAGAAGTCATGAACGAAATCAAATCGTTCCTTCGGTGCGCGCATAACTCCCCCTCCCGGATGATTCTCCATCCTGCCGCTTGGGGGAATCCCAAAGTCGGGCTTTTTAGAGTCGCGCAAAAATGAGGGGATTCATGAGGATTTGACCAGCTTGCTGCGGGTGCTGGCTGGGCGGCAAAAGAAACTTAATCTCTATGGGCCGCCGGATTTTATCGAGCAGATAGGGCATAAGCTGCAAGCCTACGCTGGAACCTCGTGGATCGCTAGGTCAACGACCTTGCCTTCTGGTGACCGAGGTAGCCTCACCGTTTGACACCCGTAGGGCATTGTTCCGCCTCAGGAATGCATTTGCAATTGAATCGCAGCCTGCAGGCCAAATTGCCGGGAAGGTGGTCTGCTGCGGCCGCGCTTCAGGGATTCCACCGCAATTCTCGATCACGGCATGCCATGTCTGGCATTCGCGGCCGAGGAACCCGCCTTCATGAATAAGGGCGGCTAACTAAAGATCTACGCACATTCAACGGCCGTGCCTGTGATTGCAATCAAATAAATCACGCACAGCACAGTCAATGATGCTCCTTTGCCCGACATTGCGAACATGTATAGCGCCAGCCACGACCATGAAATGTAGCTCAAGCTAGTCTGTTCCCGTCTCGTGAAAACCGATTGGTTGCAGAAAGGTGTTCGAAGACATGACAATCCGTAGCGGTTAATCCTGTTAGGAATAGAACGCGCCAAATCGGCGTTCTACGCCGCGGGCAGCCTGCTCGCGTGTAAGTATAAAGGAGTAAGGCGGCTTGGGCGATGATAATGAAAGGAAATGGCTAGACAAAGCTCAGGAGACTTTCGAAGCCGCTCAGGCGATGCGAGACCCTGTCGCAAAAAAACTTTTACTGAACATCTCAAAAGCCTATTCTAGGCTCGCTAAATATGCTCGCGCTGCGTCAAACGATAGAAGAAATAACGAGTAATACTGTTAGGTATGATACAGATGAAATTTATATTTCACAAAAATAAACAGCACTAGTAGTCAACCTTGTTGCATAGCGTAGTTTGTAGCCGATTTCGATGTTTCTTAGGAGGAATGGAGTATGATTCGATTCGCATGTTTGGCTCAAGCGACGTTTATCGGAATAGACAATATTTCGGTAAGCACGCCTAATTTACAAGTCACCACAAACGGAAGAGAAAATGGCGGCGCTCTATCCTATCCTTGCGCTTTACGGTGTTGTGGCGGCTATGTTCGTTTTCCTTATCAGCGATCAAAGCTTCGGCGCATGGATTGCAGGACCGTCAAATACGTCGAGCCTTGGGAGCGCCCTGGATAGGTTGCCCCCGCTTCAAGAAGAGGTGCTTTTCGAAGCGATGCCGCCTCAAGAAAAATGCTCCGTAATTCCACAAGCGTTTTCGACTTGACCCGCCTCTGCCGGTTGCCTGCCCCGATATCCGCCGTAACCAGGCACGCAACTAGCCCACGTGGCGGATGGCAATACGCGGAGCAAGGATTTATGGCGTGCGGGGATCATGCTGGCGACGGCGGATGACCTCGGCACGGTAGCGATCCTGCGGCGGACGGGCAAATCGACGCGGTGCATCGAGACCGCGGTTGGAGCGGGCGGTTGTGGGAGGGTAACAAAAGCAATTTAAATGACAGTTTGATGACAATGGGCCGGCGAAGCGAACTCAGCCTAGTCCGTGCGCAAGCTGCAAGGGGGCGGCTCTAGGCTTCTCTTGCGAGAGTCTAGGAAGTATGGAGAGCATGGGCGGGAGGTTGTCGGAGGGGGTGTTCGTCTGATTGCTTGCGTGCTCCAATCGATTGTTGCGGTGACATGGAAGATTAGTTTCTACATAGAATCGGATTACGGATAGATCTTTTGCTATTTTGTAACGCAAATAATAAAAATAGAGATCAGTACAAGCTTGCAATATCAAGGCCAAGCACAGCAAATGGAAGCTATCGCCTGAAAAACTGAAAGCCGTAGCTTCCGAAATGGTCGCAAATCACTACTAAACGGAAAGGACGAAGAGGAAATGCCAGAAATCACAGATGCCGGAATGTACAAAGAATGGTGGGCCAATCCGGCGGTTGTCGGGCTGATGGGGTTCGCCACGACGACCATGGCGACAGGGCTGCATAATGTAGGCTATTGGGGCGCCGGCCCGACGCTGGCCTTGGCGATCGCGTTTGGGGGCACGGCGCAGTTCGTTGCGGGGGTCATCGACCTTCGGAAGGGAAGCATCTTCGGCGGCTCCGCCTTCATGAGTTACGGCGCCTTTTGGTGGGCGATTTTCGCGTTGCTGTACGTACAGCCGAACGCGGGCCTCAAAGCGGGTCCCAACGAGCAGTTTGGTTTCTTCCTTATGTGGACGCTGTTCACACTTACCTTTTGCATCGCCTCCCTGCGTGTGGGCAAGTATCTCTCCATCCTGTTCTGGCTGCTGCTGCTGGCGTTTTTGCTCCTTGACGGCGTGACCCTGGGGATCGTGCCCGCGTCGCTGGCCGGCTGGGAAATCTTTGTCGTGGGCCTGCTCGCTTGGTATATCGCCACCGCGACCTTGGTCAATACGGTTTACGGCCGGACCGTTCTGCCGCTTTCTTAAGCCGACGCGGGTGGCGAGGCAGGCCGGTTTGCATCGGCTAAGGGTACAGTTGAAGTTCCCCCGGTTTCGTGGACACCGAAACATTTGTGTTTCAGGAGTCCGCTATGTCAGAGAAACGTCCCCCATATCCGCCCGAATTCCGGCGGCAGATGATCGAACTGGTTCGCGCCGGCCGGTCGCCGGAAGAACTGGCAAAGGAGTTTGAGCCGTCGGCACAGGCGATCCGCAACTGGGTCGCGCAAGCCGATCGCGACGAGGGCCGTCGCAGCGACGGCCTTACACATGCCGAGCGCAGTGAACTTGCGCGGCTGCGCAAGGAGAACAAGCAACTCCGGCTGGAGCGCGAGATCCTCTCAAAAGCCGCGGCCTGGTTCGCTCGGGAGACGAAGGCGGTTCCGTCGAGGGGTTCCGATTCGTGAGCGCACACCGGGCCGTTTATCCGATCGCCGCCATGTGCCGGGTGCTGGGCGTCTCCTCCAGCGGCTACTATGCGTGGGCGAAACGGACGCCGTCGGCGCGCGCGATAAGCGACGCGGCGCTGATCGAGCGCATCGGCGCCATCCACGCGGCCTCGCACGGGACCTATGGCAGCCCGCGCGTGCAGGCCGAACTCGCCGAAAGCGGCCTGCGCGTCAGCCGCAAGCGCATTGCCCGGTTGATGAAAGCCGCCAGTTTGGCGGGCGTCAGCCGCCGCCGTTTTGTGACCACGACCGTGCGCGATGGCGGCCGCCAAGCGCCCGATCGTGTCGAGCGCGCCTTCAAGGCTGAAGCGCCCAATAGGCTTTGGGTTGCCGATATCACCTATATTCCAACCTGGTCCGGCTTTCTCTACCTCGCCATCGTTCTCGATGTGTTCAGCCGGAGGATCGTAGGCTGGTCGATGTCTTTGACGCTTCATGCCGATGTTGTGCTGGCGGCGCTGAACATGGCGCTCGCGGTCCGCAAGCCGAAAAGCGTGATCCACCATTCGGATCAAGGCTCGCAATACACATCCATCGCTTTCGGCAACCGCTGCCGCGAGGCGGGCGTTCGTCCTTCCATGGGCTCGGTTGGCGACGCCTACGACAACGCCATGGCGGAGAGCTTTTTCGCCACGCTCGAATGCGAACTCCTGGACCGCCGCCGCTTCAAGACCCAGGCGGAGGCGCGCATGGCCCTGTTCGCCTTCATCGAAGGGTTCTACAATCCACGGCGCAGGCACTCGGCGCTCGGATATCTGTCGCCGGTGGCGTTCGAGCGCCGGCACGCGATCATGGCGCAGAAGAGTTCACCATCCTCGCCCGGCCAACCCAATCATGCCGCCGTGCTCGCCCCTATCAAGCACAAGCCCTCGCGGGCGCGCAAAACGCGCGTGCTTGACAGGGACTGTGCGCGACGGCAGAGCCTGCGCATGGGCCGGGATGAAGGAACGGGCTCCGCTGGGGCCGAACCAAGGAACTGCATCGACAAGGAGGACGACGCAACCCCACATCAGTTACACTGACCCAACACCAAGCCTCTCCACGAAAACGGGGCAAGTCCACAGTTACCAATAGTGACGGGCTCCCATTTCGTTGTAAGTTTCCATATCTACGTAGAGTAGGGGGCGGTGCCCAAATGGCTGCGGATTGCGGATGCGCGAGCTCTGTCCTGTAGCCATGGCGGATATCTTAAGCTAGGCTATTGTTGCCCGAGGCCGTGACTAGAGCTTGCGCCGCGGCGCGAAGGCGATGCGCAAGCCCGGTCAGCTCTGTCTTGGATATCATTGCTCCATTGATATTTTATTGCATTAGCTAAGACTTAACCTGACAGATGGCGTCATGGGCGCAACGAGTCGCAACGCAGCCAAAGCACGGCGCTGGAGCGGCCGGGTGGCTCAAGCGCCGTGCTTTGGCGTCTTCAGGAACAAGACGTCATGACCAAAGATCAGAAAGTCATTCGCGCCAAGGTCGGCTTGTTGGAGCTGGCCAAGCAGCTTGGCAATGTCAGCCAGGCCTGCAAGATGATGGGCTATAGCCGGGACAGCTTCTACCGCTTCAAGGAGCTGTACGAGAAAGGCGGCGAAATCGCGCTCGCCGAAATCTCCCGGCAGAAGCCGGTGCTCAAGAACCGCGTCGCCGAAGAGATCGAGACCGCCATCGTGGCGCTCGCCATCGAGCAGCCGGCTTTCGGGCAGGTGCGCATCGCCAATGAACTGAGAAAGCGCGGGCTGACCGTTTCGCCCGCCGGCGTCCGCTGCGTGTGGCAGCGCCACGATCTGGAGACCATGAAAAAGCGCCTGAAAGCGTTGGAGGCCAAAGTCGCCCAGGACGGCGTCATCCTCACCGAGGCCCAGCTTGCCGCCTTGGAGAAAGCCAAGGCCGAAAAAGAAGCCCATGGCGAGTTCGAAAGCGAGCATCCCGGCTATTGCGGCGCCCAGGACACCTTCTATGTCGGCAACATGAAGGGCGTGGGGCGCATCTATCAGCAGACCTTCGTCGACACCTACTCGAAAGTCGCCTTCGCCAAGCTCTACGACCGAAAGACGCCGCTCACCGCCGCCGATCTCTTGAACGACCGCGTCATCCCCTTCTTCGACGAAGAAGGCGTCAAGCTGCAGCGCGTGCTGACCGATCGCGGAACCGAATATTGCGGCAATCCCGAGCATCACGAATACGAGCTCTATCTCGCCGTCGAGGACATCGATCACTCCCGCACGAAAACCAAAAGCCCGCAGACCAATGGCATCGTGGAGCGGTTCCACAAGACCATGCTGAACGAGTTCTACCGCATCGCCTTCCGGAAAAAGCTTTATGGCTCGATCGCAGAGCTGCAGGCCGATCTCGATCGATGGCTCGAAGAGTTCAATCGAAGCCGGCCGCATCAGGGACGCTGGTGCTTCGGCAAAACGCCGATGCAGACCTTCCTTGACGCAAAGCCGATTGCAGAGGAAAAAATGATCGCTGCCTGATCACGGCAGCAACGATAAACCCGGCCGCCCATCCAGACGCTGACTGTCAGATCAAGTCCTGGCTTTTACATTTTAGCCCGTCCGCAACGACGATCAGGATGTCGTTCAGACCTCGGACCTTCAACTCGTTCATAACTTAAGCCAGAATTTCGCGCCCTCCGTCTGCTCGATCCAAAGCCCGAGAACTTCTTTGCCGCCTTCGGTATTGAGCGCGAGCGCAACATAAACCGCTTTGTTCTTGACGGCGCCCCCACTTCCCCATTCTCAGTCAGAAGCGTTTTCGAAATCGTACCGTCGCGGTTGTTGCCGTTGCCTCCGCCAGCCGGATCGCCCTTCTCATAGCCTAGATGCGCCGTGAGCTCCGCCAAGCGCCCGCTCGATCAATGCCTTCTTGAGTTGCTTGAAGAGCCCATCTTCGCACGTCAAATCCTCGGGCTTGGAATAGTTCGCCAAAAGCTGGTCCAGCAGTTCCGGTGGTATCGACGTCTTCGTGGTCATGTGTGTTCCCCCTTCCGGGTTAACCTCACAGAAACCTACTTACACGTCGTTTAGAACACACTGTCTGCGCGTGTTAGGATTAAAAGGCCCTGCCAGACCCCGGCGGGGCATTTTCTTTAGGCGCGGGCCTTGTTCTCCGCGATTTCTCTCAAGACACCACGCTAGCCAAGCTCAGAGCCTCAATCGCTGCGGACCGGCGGTAATAAATATGGCGCCAAGCACCATCAACACCCCAATTCCAGCCATCCTTGTTACGGTTCTAAACAAGAAATCGCTACGGCTCAGTCTCTTGAGAGCCTGGGCGCGGCTCCGTTCCTCTCCAGTCCAGCTGTAGTGTCCCACGGACGCGCCTATCCACCCGAATTTAAAGCTCTGAGATCGCCGTGGCTGTGGTCGTGTTCTTGCATGGCCATGCTTAGGTATTCCACACGGAAGACGGTATCCGTCCTTATCAACGCTAACTTTGCGGGCAGTAAATCTCGTAAAGGGTCTCCAACAACCGGCGCGCTTGATCACTGGCAATTGCATAAAATATGGTCTGGCCCTGGCGCCTCGTCGCGACCAGCCTGTCCTTTCTCAAAAGCGCCAGGTGTTGGGACACCGTCGACTCGCGCACTTGCAGCAGTTCAGCAAGCTGGCCCACAGACTTCTCGCCGTCGACCAGCTGGCACACGATCATCAGCCGCGACTTGTTCCCAAGCGATTGAAGGAGCCCGACAGCGCTATCCGCGGCTTGCGACATTTTTTCCGTTTGTATCTTCATGTTGCCGTACATACGAAGTCTTGAACTTTTCCAAAGCCACATTTAGTATCCGCTGCATCAAACGAAAAGCCCAAACTTGACACAGGCCGCAGCAATGCTTGTGGATCGGCCCGCAAGGGGATTGATAAAATGACAAATCGGATAACGGGCGAGGCGTTGACAAGACCACTATCACGAGCACGCGTGGTGCTTATGGTACTGGCGATGGTAATAGCTAGCGCTTCGGCCAAGGCAGAAAACCTGTTCGAGGTCAAAGAGACCGCCATTGACGACCTGAAGGCCGTTTTCGCCACCGTCCGCAGCCCCGACGAGATCAATGCGCGCGTACGCACGGGCGGCACCATTACGTCGCTTACCATCAAGCGCGGAAGTGAGGTGAAGCCCGGTGACGTGCTTGCAACCGTTGCGGACGACAAGCTGGCTTTGAAGATGAAGGCGCTTGACGCGCAAATCATTGGCTTGCGCTCGCGGGCGGAAACGGCGAAGGCCGAGGCAAGGCGGCAGGAACAGCTTGCGCAGGGTGGCTTTGCTGCGAGCGCGAAGCTCGATGAAGCACGTGCCGCTTCGGCGGTGGCTTCGAATGCGCTGAAGTCGGCTGAGGCGGAGCGGGCCGTGATCATCCAGCAGGTCGAGGAAGGCGCGGTGCTTGCGCCGGCGCAAGGCCGGGTGCTGACCATTCCCGTAACCGTGGGTGCGGTCGTGATGCCGGGCGAAGCGATCGCCAAGATCGCCGCCAACGCTTACGTACTGCGGCTTGAGCTGCCTGAGAGGCATGCCCGCTTCATCAAAACAGGCGACCCGGTCATCATCGGCGGTCGTGAACTTGCTGCGAGCGACGCCCCGCTTGGAAAAGGCGAAATCTCGCTTGTCTATCCCGAGCTTCAGGATGGCCGCGTGATCGCAGACGCCCAAGCCGACGGGCTCGGCAAATACTTCGTCGGCGAACGCGTTCTTGTCTGGATTTCGGCGGGCAAACGACAATCCATTGTCGTTCCGCGCGACTACCTCTTCAGACATTTCGGACTTGATTATGCGCGGATCAGCCAAGGGGAGAACAGGACCATCGACGTGGTCGTCCAGCCCGGACAACTGGCCCGCCTCGAAGGTGGCGGCGATGGAATCGAGGTGCTTGCGGGTCTGAAACCCGGCGACAGGTTGGCGCGGCCATGAAGCTCGGTATCTCAGGAACCCTGACCAAGGCGTTCATCGCGTCCCCACTGACGCCGCTCATTCTGCTTTCCGCCTTAATGCTGGGGGGCATCGCGCTTGTTCAGCTTCCGCGTGAAGAGGAACCGCAGATCTCGGTGCCGATGGTTGATATCCAGATACGCGCGGATGGCCTCAAGGCGCAGGACGCCGCGAGGCTTGTGACGGAGCCGCTTGAGACGATCGTGAAGGCGATCAATGGCGTCGAGCACGTCTACAGTCAGACCAATGACGATCAGGTTCTCGTCACCGCGCGCTTCTTCGTGGGCACGAAGTCGGACGAGGCAATTCTGCGCGTGCACGAGAAAGTGCGCGCCAATATGGGCCGTATTCCGATCGGCATTCCCGAGCCGCTGATTGTCGGGCGCGGCATCGACGATGTCGCGATCGTCAGTTTGACGTTGTCGCCGAAGCCGGAGGCGGCTGAGCGCTGGACCGACAACTCGCTCTACCACCTCGCCGAGAATTTGCGCATCGAGCTATCCAAGATCGACAATGTAGGCCTCACCTATATCGTGGGCGGGCGGCCGGATCAGATTCGGGTTGAGGCCGACCCCGAGAAGCTTTCCCTCTATGGCGTGACACTGGCGCAACTCGTGGACAAGGTACGCTCGGCGAACCGATCCTTCCTCGCAGGACAAATTCGCGATCAGGGCAAAGCAGTGCCTGTTGTTGCTGGCCAGACCCTTCAGGGCGTTCCCGACATCGGGCTCTTGCTCCTTACCACGCGCGATAGCCGCCCGGTCTATGTAAATGACGTCGCCAAGATCGTCGTCGGCGGCAAGCCGCTCGAGCAGCAAAGCTGGCAATACGCGAAAGACAAGAACGGCGAATTGGCGCGCGTCCCGGCGGTCTCGATCGCGATCGCAAAGCGGGCCGGTGCCAACGCCGTCAACATTGCCTGGAACCTCGTTAATCGGTTGGAGCAGCTTCAGGGTACGGCTTTGCCTGACGATATTGACGTCCAGGTCACCCGCAACTACGGTGCTACGGCCAGCGAAAAGGCCGACGAACTCCTGTTCCACCTCGGGCTTGCGACGGTTTCTATCGTGGCGCTCATCGTGTTCGCGATCGGCTGGCGCGAAGGCATTGTGGTGGCGATCGTCATTCCAACCACGATCCTTCTCACGCTCTTCGCGTCCTGGATTATGGGCTACACCATCAACCGGGTGAGCCTGTTCGCGCTGATCTTCTCCATCGGTATCCTCGTCGATGACGCAATTGTGGTGATCGAGAACATTGCGCGCCATTGGGGCATGAACACGCAGAAGAGCCGGGTTCAGGCGGCCATTGAGGCGGTCGCCGAGGTGGGCAATCCGACCATCCTGGCGACGCTGACGGTGGTGGTCGCGCTCTTGCCCATGCTGTTCGTTTCGGGCCTTATGGGTCCGTATATGAGCCCCATCCCGGCGAACGCGTCTGCGGCGATGATCTTATCCTTCTTCGTGGCGGTGATGGTCACCCCATGGCTAATGATGAAGATCGCGCGAAAGCAGGCCGCGCCGCACGCCCATGAGCACGCTGGCGGCTTCCTGGCACGCACTTACGTCACGGTGGCAAAGCCCATTCTGCGCAGCCGCAAACGCTCGCTGATCTTTCTCCTGGGCGTGGGCGTGGCGACGCTCGCCTCGCTGATGCTGTTCTGGACGAAGTCCGTGACGGTGAAACTTCTGCCCTTCGACAACAAATCGGAGGTACAGGTTGTGATCGATCTGCCAAAAGGATCGTCGCTTGAGGAAACGCAGCGGGTTCTTCAGGCAGCCGCGGAGCAGTTGAAGGATGTGCCCGAGCTTGTTTCGATCCAGTCGAATGCTGGCGCCGCGAGCCCCTTTAACTTCAATGGCCTTGTCAGGCACTACTATCTGCGTGGCGGACCTGAGCAGGGGGATCTGCAGCTCAACTTCACACCCAAGTCGGAGCGCTCGCGCACGAGCCATGAAATCGCACTCGAAGTTCGCGAAAAGCTTCGCGGCCTCGAGAGGCCGAAAGACACGGCGCTGAAGGTTGTCGAAGTTCCGCCTGGACCGCCTGTGCTTTCGACGCTTCTCGCCGAGGTATACGGCCCCGATCCTGAAACGCGCAGGGCGACGGCGATGAAGCTCAAGGACGTTTTCGAGAGCATCCCCTTTATCGTCGATGTAGACGACAGCTTCCACGCGCCCGCCGAAAGGCTCCGGGTTTCGATCGACAGGACAAACTCGAATTCTTCCGGGTCGAGCAGAAGGATGTTTACGACACGATCCAGGCGTATCTCTCCGGCGTGCCTGTGGGATACTCCTATCGCGGCGAGGGCCGTCATCCGGTCGAAATCGCCATCGCCTTGCCGAAGAGGGAACTCTCGCTCTCGCAGCACACGCTCTCCACGCCCGTGCCCGCGAACGCGATCCCAGGCAACCGCTCCATCGTCGAGCTTGGCGATGTGGTGAGCCTGAAGAAGGAGCGCGCCTCGTTTCCGATCTTCCGCCATAATGGAAGGCCCGCGGAAATGGTGACGGCCGAGCTGGCAGGCAGCTACGAGGCGCCAATCTACGGCATGCTCGCAGTTCGCGACGCCATCGCCAAGGCGGATTGGGAGCCGGGCCAGAAACCTGAGATCGTCCTGCATGGCCAGCCTGACGATGACTCGAAGCCGATCCTCCTCTGGGATGGCGAATGGGAAGTCACCTATGTCACCTTCCGGGATATGGGTGCGGCCTTCGGCATTGCGATCCTTGGCATCTACTTCATCGTGGTTGGGCAGTTCGGCTCGTTCAAGCTGCCGCTCGTGATCCTGACGCCAGTGCCGCTGACGCTTATCGGCATCATGCTCGGCCATTGGATGTTCGGCGCGGCGTTCACGGCGACGTCCATGATTGGCTTCATCGCGCTCGCGGGCATCATCGTGCGCAACTCGATCCTGCTCGTGGACTTCATCCAGGGTAAGCGCGGGACGATGACTTTGCGGCAGGTGCTCTTGGAAGCGGGCGCGATCCGGTTCAAGCCCATCCTCCTGACCGCGCTTGCCGCCATGATTGGCGCGGCGGTGATCCTCGCCGACCCGATCTTCCAGGGGCTCGCGATCTCGCTCCTGTTCGGGCTTGCATCATCGACGCTGCTGACCGTGCTCGTCATCCCCGCGATCTATGTGGTTCTGCGGGGTAAAGAAGGCGGGGCCCCGCCCAGCGATACGCCCCACGAGGGAAAGTCCCAGGTCGCTACGGCGCCCGAAGAATTGACGGCATAAGATATACTGGTTTCAGTTTCGCGTGCTCAGGCAGCGCTCGCATTCTTCAATTGCAGCTTTCGCATTCATCCTGTGGGAGTTTTGGGGCAGCTTAACTTAATTTGGTTTGTTTCGCAAAATGACCATAAGCAATCATATGAGTACTTTTCGCTCGCCGATAAGGACGGCGATCGGGAAGGTGTCGTGACTTATGGCGGTTCTTGTAAGTGGGGTCACCAGGATGCGCTATGGGTTCAATGCGGCGGAACCTCTGCCGCAGGCAGGTCCAGGATTGCAGCCAGCCCGCCCATTTCCGAGCGCTCCAGGGATAGGGTCCCGCCGTGAAGCATTGCCACCTTCGCGGCAATGGAGAGCCCAAGGCCATGTCCCGGCACGCTTTCATCGAGGCGTTTGCCTCTGGCGAGAACCCGCGGGACTTGCTCATCGGTAAGCCCTAAGCCGTCATCATCGATTTGGACGAGAACGCGTCCGCCTGCACGCCTTGCAGAAATCCGAACCCTTCGGGCGGCCCACTTGCAGGCGTTGTCTGCCAGATTTCCGATCATCTCGCCGAGATCGTCCTCCGCGCAGGCGGCGGCAAGCCCGTCAGCAATGCCGAATTCGAGCTGCCGCTCAGGATAAATGCGCTTCAAGGAGAAGCGCACATCCGCCATCACGCGATTGAGCGACGCGCAAGAAGGAACGCGGCGTTGTTTGATCTGCGCCTGAGCGTTCACGAGATGGTGCTCGACCACGCGCGTCATTTTGCTGGCTTCGGCTTTGATGGCTGCGCCTTGCTTTTCAGGCAGCCAGCTTGCTTCGTTGCGGATCACGGCGATCGGCGTTTTTAATGCATGGGCGAGATTGCCGGCCTCTGTCCGCGCCTTCGTTACCATCTCATCGCGCTCATCGAGCAATTCATTCAGCTCATCGATGAGCGGTGCGATCTCGGAAGGCCCATCAGCGGCGAGCCGCGAGCCGCGCCCAAGACGCACGTCCGAGAGCTTGGCCCGCATGGTGGCGAGCGGACGCAAACCATAGGTGACTAGGACCGCGATCAGGGCGCCAAGCGTGAGGTCGAGCGTCATCAGCGCCGCAGCAAGTTGGCCAATGAAGATGAAGACATCGTTCTGGACGGTGACGCATGGGCCGGCGACGCGAACCGAAAGCATCCCGCTCGATGCGGGCTGAGGGAAATCCTCGGCGGCAATCCGAAGCCGGGTGTGACCCGGACCGGCAATATTATCAAAGATACCAGGCGCACCCGGCTTTCCCGAAAGCGGCGGTATATTTTGGTCAAGGAGCGACGGGGAGCGCTTTACCGTTTGTCCGCTTCGCACTTCCCAATACCAGCCCGACAAGGGTTTACGAAAACGCGGGTCGGTGGGCTCCCAGCTCAGATCGAGCGACCCGTCCGCACTAACGCTCGCTGCCGCCACCAACTCTTCCAGATGGCTCGTCAGCGTCTGATCAAAGTGCCGCTGCATATGGGCTCGAAACAGCAGCACAAGCACAGCCCCCGTCGCCAGCAGGGAAAACCCGAGCCACGCCAGGGACACAGCAATGAGACGGAACTTAAGCGAGCGCGCCTGCAAGGGCAGGGACGCGTGTTCCTGTCCCTCGCGCGCATGGGCCTTTGCGTGTCCGATGGCGACCATGTCAATCCTCGGAAAGCTCATATCCCTGGCCGCGGCGGGTCTGGATGATATCGGCGCCAATCTTTTTCCGCAGCCGGTTGACGAGCACTTCGATGACGTTCGGATCGCGATCCTCGTTGTAGCCGTAGATATGCTCGATCAGTTCGGTCTTCGAGACGACCTTGCCGGCATGCAGCATGAGATAGGCAAGCGCGCGGTATTCCAATGCGGTCAAATCGAGCAAGCCCCCATTGCAGGTCACGCGCTGCGAGCCAGGATCGAGGCTCAGGCCAGCGAAAGCCAGGGTGCCCGATGCATGGCCGGACGCGCGACGGATGAGGGCTTCAAGACGCGCGAGCAGCTCCTCGATCTCGAAAGGCTTGCCAAGATAGTCGTCAGCGCCTTCCCGGAGACCGGTGACCTTCTCCCGCCAGGAGCTGCGCGCGGTCAGGATGAGGACCGGCATGGTCCGGCCCTCTCCTCGCCACTGTCGAAGCGCGGCAAGCCCGTCGAGCGTGGGCAGGCCGAGATCGAGAATAACGGCATCGTAGGGCTCGGTATCGCCGAGAAACCAGGCTTCTTCGCCGTCCGCAGCCTTGTCCACCGCATAGCCCGCGCGTTCAAGCGCCGCCGAAATCTGTCGCGCCAGTCCAGGGTCGTCCTCGGCGAGAAGAACTCTCACTTGCTTGTGCCTCTGGGCTTCCGCCGTTGCACATCGAGCGTGGTGATCAGGTTCCAAGATAGGCCCTCTTCCTGCCGTGGGCTTTGATCTTTGCCAAAAGGCTTGGCGCGCCTGAGCTAAACAGAGTGCAGCTTTCACCAAGCTTAAAATGCGGTTCAGGTTGCCGAAAAGCGCTTTGGCTTATAGTCGGGGCTCAAGAATGAAGGGGCGTGACACATGAGAAGGAAGGCAATGGCGGTTGGGCACAACTGAGGTTTGCAGCCGCTATACCGGGTAAGGAGGTACATGACATGATCAGGAAACACATCACAATCGCCGCAGCGGCGGCCGCCGCTGCTCTACTCGCTTTCGCTGGCGGCGCTTCATCGCAGAGTATGGGCCGCGGCCCAGCCGCCAGCGCCTGCGCGCCAGAAATCAGCAGATACTGCGCTAATGAACGCCACGGAGCGGGCAATGTGCGTGCCTGCCTGGGGTCGAACTGGCGCAGGCTGTCCCATGATTGCAGGTCCGTGCTCGGAAGAACCGGGTTCGGACAGCGCTGGAGATAGCGGCCAGATCCACAGAACGACCAGCGAACTACGGTCGCCGGTCTTTTCCAGGAGGAGATCCTATGAAAAACCTTCCATTTTGTCTCTCCGTCGCGTTACTCGGGATTGTGCCGTTCGTAGCGCCGGCAACAGCCCAGAAGTACTGGCTTCGGCCAAGGGTCATGCTACTGGTGAGGACCTCACTTTTTTCCGAGCGCGGCTTTTAGCATTCAGACGGCCGATATACGGCCAGCAGCTCAGTCTAGCGGGCTTTGCAATGATTGCAGTTGGGGAGGTAACTATGAGAAGCATGATTTTGGCGGCGGCGCTGATGATACCTGTTGCTGCCGCTCCGGCTGCTGCTGAGGGAGACTCTCGAACTGCGGTTGACCTGCCGCCGGAGGTGAAGACGGAGTTCCTTGAGCACATGCGGACGCAAGAACGCGCGCTCAACGATGTTGTGCGGCTCATGGCCGAAGGGAAGATCCACGAGGCGGGCGCGACCGCCCGCAAGGAGATGGCGATCGGTCAGGCGCATGGATTCGGGCGTTACATCCCGACTGAATTCCGCGAGATGGGTTTCGAGTATCACAAGGCGGCTGACGATTTCGCACGTATCGCTGCGGACGCCCCAGAGCCGCCCGATGGTACTAACTGGTCGAAACTCTTGGGAGGCCTGGCAAAAGTAATGGTGCGGTGCAATGCCTGTCACGCTGTTTTCCGCGTCAAGTAAAAAATGTATTAGCATGGGCACGACGACTTACGCCGCGCCGCTATTAAAAAGGAATCAGTCCTGTGACTGGTTCCGTGGCGTTGGCACTCGCGAGCCCGCGAGTGGCCCGGGCACGATGACGCGTGGCATTAAGTCCCCCTTTTTATTTCATCGGAAAACATCACGTTTTTTTAACCTTGGACGGAAGGGCACATGCTAGCCGCACTCTTCACAAATATGAGGAGGAAGAGCGATGAGTAAGCTAGATATCGGCACTGTCAAAAGCCTCAAGATCGATGTCCTGACCGAGACGGGCTGGTTCGACGATGCCCGCTTCAAACAGAATATGGCCGATTACGGAGGCGCCGCCCAAAGCCAGTACCGCGTTGCCTGGGATCCAGAGAATGCGGGCGGCTACGCGGCGTTATTGACTCTCACATCGCTCGATGGCGATGAGCGCAAGATCCTGCTTGATACCGGCTGGAACAACAATTGGATGGACTACGTTTTCACCCGGCACCATGTCGATCGGATGCTGGAGCGGGGCGAGATCGATTTCATGGTGCTCTCGCATTGGCACCTTGATCACTTCTGGGGCATCGAGTTCGGCGCTCAAGCACAACCCGCAGCTCAAACTTTACGCCCCGGCCACATGGGGCGAGGAAGACCGGCTCTTGTTGGAGGAAAAAGGGAATATAGAGGTCGAGGATCACAACGGCCGAACCGTCTCCATCTGCAGGAACAGCGTCCCCCATGAAGGCGATCTCATTCTCACCGAAGCGCAGGGCGAAGACCGCAGCGGCATCTACCGGCTGCTGCCGGGCGTGGCGCTTCGGATGTTCGATTGCTCGATGCTATTGCAGGTGAGGGGTGAGAACGTTCTTTATGTCAACGTCGCCGACAAGGGAATCGTTACCGTCACCGGCTGCGGCCATCCTGGAATCATGAACCTGCTCGGTTTCGCCAAGGATCGCCTCGCCGCACCCGGCCTCTACGGCTGTTATGGCGGCCTGCACCTGAGCGTCTTCGACACCTGGAAGCCGGAGTTCGATACGATCATCGATGAGGTCAAAGGGCTCGGAATGGAAAAGATGGGCTGCAACCATTGCACCGGCATGATGTGGGCGGAGAAGGCAGCGACGCATGGTGTGCCCATTGTGAAGGGCACCGATGCTTATCTCAGTTATCCGAAACGCTCGGCGCACGCCAAGGGCAGCCACGCGTTCCTGGGCAACGGGGATAGCGTTCTATTCTGATGCGCGCGGAGCTTTTGGAAGAATACGTGTGGCCACATCTGTCCGGCTGAGTGGTGGCTGCCTGCCCATAGCATTTTGATTTTCTGTGGTTTTCTAGCCCGGATATCTCACAAGGGATAGGCGCATCGGCGGGCTGAATCAGCGAAAGTTCTTCTACCACAAAGGACTTTTTTCTGACCCAGGAGACCGCGCCGATGCGGACGGAGTGTAGCCCGGATTCCCTCGACTTCGCCAGCCTTGGCGGCCGCAATGTCACAGCGGCGTTCGACGGGGGCGCGATGACCTCGAACGCGGGCGCGCTGTTGTTGCGCGAGACCGATCGCCTCATCGGCCTGTCGCGGCAGACGGCGGCCTGCTTCACAGATGGCCGCAGGCAGGACAGGATCGAGCACAGCGTCGAGACGCTTATCGCCCAACGCATTCATGGCATTGCGCTTGGCTACGAGGATCTGAACGATCACGATGAGCTGCGCTGCGATCCCGTGCTGGGCCTGCTGTCGGGCAAGCTTGAGGCGCGTCGTGGCGACTGCGCGGTTCTGGCCGGCAAGTCAACGCTGAACCGGCTTGAGCATGCGCCAAGATCGGACGATGATCGCTATCGCAAGCTTTCCGTGGACGAGGGCGCCATGAAAAGGCTGTTCGTCAGCTTGTTTCTCAAGAGCCATGCAGCGCCGCCGAAGCGCATTGTTCTCGATCTCGACGCAACCGACGACCCCATCCATGGCGATCAGGAAGGCCGGTTCTTCCACGGCTATTACCAATGCTACTGCTATCTGCCGCTTTATATCTTCTGCGGCCGGGAGCTCTTGTTGGCGAAACTCAGGCCCGCGAACATCGACGCCTCGGCCGGCGCCAAGGAGGAGATCGTCTTCATCGTCGCTCAAATCCGCGAAAGCTGGCCCAACATCGAGATTCTGGCTTCGGGCGGAGGCTTCTGCCGCGATGAGTTGATGGCCTGGTGTGAGGCTCACAGCGTTCACTATGTCTTCGGCCTCGCTCGCAATCCACGGCTTGAGGCCTTGATCACAGACGAGTTGGCCGAGGTTGAGGCTAAAGCCAGGGACAGCGGCAAACCTGAACGCCTCTTCAAGGAGTTGCGCTACCAAACTCTGAACAGCTGGTCTTGCGAACGCCGCGTCGTCGCCAAGGCGGAGCATCTTCCTAAAGGCAAAAATCCGCGCTTCATCGTCACCTCTCTCTCAAGCGAGGCCTTTGAAGCAAAAGAGCTTTACGAAAAAATCTACTGTGCCCGCGGCGACATGGAAAACCGCATCAAGGAATGCCAGCTCGACCTCTTCGCAGACCGGACCTCGGCGGGGAACTTGCGCGCCAACCAGCTGAGGCTGTGGCTCGCCTCGCTTGCCTATGTGCTCATGACCGCTCTCCGCCGCATAGCCCTGCAAGGAACAGAACTGGCTCACGCCACAGCAGGAACCATCCGGCTCAAACTCCTGAAGCTTGGCGCGCTCGTCACGGTGAGCGTGCGGCGCGTCAAGATCGCCATCGCGTCCGCCTGCCCACTGAAAGGCGCATTCGCCGGCGCCCATTGGCGACTTCGCTCCGTCGCCTGAACAGGCGGCTCAGCCCCAAGAGACATTGCAAACGTTTACGCACCGGTGCTCAAGACCGGCGCAAAGCCGTGCCCGTCAAAGCTCGGGCGCAGCACTCGACCGCCCTGAAGCAAACGCCAGTCCTGGATCACCATGCTGGTGAGAAATGCGGGCTAGCTGTTTCAAAAGAAGCGGCAGGACTCGCTGGAGATTTACGTGTTTCGCGGCCTGGACGCGGAATGCATCGGCAGCGTTGCCCCTGGTACGCGTTTCCAGTTCAACAGACAGGCCTAATCATGAGACACACGACCGCGAACCCCCCCTCACTAATCGAAGGCCTATTTCCCAAGCGCCTGATTATGGGTGTTATTAGCTTCCTCACGCTTGTGGATCTCTTCGCAGCGCAGGCCATCCTGCCCACGCTCGCCGCATCTTATAAAGTGAGCCCTGCCGCTATGGCCTTTGCGGTCAACGCCAGTACCTTCGGCATGGCGGCGGCAGGCATCGTCATCGCCCTGTTAAGCCATCGGATCGATCACCCCACGGAGAAGGAAGAACGACATGAACTCGCCGCTGGCTATCGCCGCTGCCCTGGCGAGCAACTTAACATCGCGGTCTTCTCAGATTTCTTGCGGGAGGTTTGGGCCGATAAGATCGAGTTCGACACGCTAGGCGAGGCAAACCCGGCAAAGATTCCTATTGGACCGGCCAACGTCATCGATGACAATATCGGGTTCCGCCGAGGAGCCGGTGTTGAAAGCACTTTGACTGTCGTCCTGCACGACCGCGGGCGTGCCAGAAGTAATCGGGAGGCAGCACATTCCCATTAGCTCACGTCACCCGACTCGGTCTGGGGCGACATCGGTCGACGGTCAACTCAGTGTCGGGTTTCATAGCGACCGCGGCATGCTGGGCGAACCACGTCTGAGTGGCTATCATCCGCCTGCTTGTTCAAAGCACTATTTCGGCATGGATTTCGAGCGATGTTGAATGGGGCGGCACCAA
The DNA here is from genome assembly GCA_963819665.1 of uncultured Alphaproteobacteria bacterium. Lineage (GTDB taxonomy): Bacteria > Pseudomonadota > Alphaproteobacteria > Rhizobiales > Rhodomicrobiaceae > Rhodomicrobium. The sequence goes on along the minus strand of CAWFXN010000010.1, from coordinate 34,882 downwards.
AGCTAGGCGCATCAGGGAGTTGTCGGTCAGCGTTGTTCAATGGCCATTCAGCCTGATCTTAGTTATAGTCGAGGCAACGACTCACCTCTGACGCAAAATCAAGATGGCTAGCGCCCAACAGATTATCGCACTGCTCCACAGCCACGTACAGGGTGATCAGGAACAGTTCCTGTCGATCGCCCTGCAGGTGGCAGCGGGAGAGGCGCGTTCAGGGCGCAAAGACACCGCCGACCAGCTGCGCCGCCTCGTGCAGGCGGCCCGCAACGAGGCACGGCAAGCCCAATTGGGCCCCAAACCTGACAGCACCATCCCGATTGCCCGGCCGCGCGGCGAACTGCAGACGCTACTGTCGGTGCAATACCCGAAGCTGCGCCTATCGCAGATGGTGCTCGACAATGCGACGGTCAAACGCCTCGACGATCTCCTGCAGCAGCAGGCGCAACGCGACCTCCTCCGCGCGCACGGCAAGGTGCCATCGAGTTGGCTGTTGCTGGCCGGCCCTCCCGGTTCCGGCAAGACCATGACCGCTGCGGCGATCGCCGGTGAATTGCATCTGCCGCTGTTCTCGGTGCGGCTCGATGCGCTCATCACCCGCTATCTCGGCGAGACCGCCTCGAAGCTGCGCCTCATCTTCGATCACATCACGGCGACTCGCGGCGTGTTCCTATTTGACGAGTTCGATGCCATTGGCGGTCGCCGGGGCGCCGACAACGACGTGGGCGAGATGCGCCGCATCCTGAACTCGTTCCTCCAGTTCATGGAGGAAGGGAACAGCACGGACAGCGTCATCATCGCCGCGACCAACTATCCCGAGCTGCTCGATTATGCCCTGGGACGCCGGTTCGACGACGTAATTGTCTACGACATGCCGGACGACAAGGCGGCGCGGCAGGTGATCGAACGTCACCTCGGCACCTTCCGGCCGAAACAGGTCGCCTGGGCGAAGATTCTGCCGGCTGCGGCAGGTCTCAGCCATGCCGAGCTCGCGCGCGGTGTGGACGACGTAATCAAGCGGGCCATCATGGTCGGCGGCACCATCGCCAAGTCGGACGCCATCGCTGCTGCGCTCTCCAGGCGTCAAGAGGCGAAGCTTGCACTATCCGGGAAGCGTGAAAGCTAGCGACGCTGCGCATTGATCCGCGTGCCGCGTCGTTTCTCCTCGCTTCTCAACGAAAGTGCCCGTGTCATGGCCCGAAAGCCTGCGATACTCCCGCGCAATTATGCATTGCCCCACTTGCAAATCGATCGCTTCGCCGAGGCCCTTGATTACCAGCCGCCCCGGCCGCGCAGCCGTCCCGGCGAGCCAGACGGCCGCGAGCGCTTCTCGCACGGTAGCAAGCTCGCCGTCGAGCTTGCTCAAGCCATCACCGCTGCGCAACGCCAGCGCCAACTGCGCGATCCGTCGATCGCGGTCGGCAAGCCTAATGCCTATTTCGAGGTCGCCTCCGACATCGACAAAATGCTTCCCGAGAAGGGCTGGCGGCAGGACGTGCGCGTCGGCGCCGTGCGCCGCGGTCCGAGCGGAGCCCAGGTCGGTACGCTGTTCGTAACGGAGGCCGGCGAGAAGGTACTGTCCGACGCGATCACGACCTACACTGGAAGCACGGCGACCTCGGCCTCGACCAGACGGATCGATCAGATCGAGCGCATCGCGCCAGGGACTGTTGCATCGCTGTGGATGGACCTGCGCACACTGCCCGAAGAAGGCCAGCGCATTTGGTGGGAGTGCTGGTGCTGGCCTGAAACGGCCGCCAATATCCTGTGTCCCGCCCAGCGTCTCGGGCTGCGCGTCAGCGAGCAGCGGCTGCACTTCCCGGATTTCGAGGTCGTGCCGGTCTACGCCAGCGTGGAGGACATGGAGCGGCTGCTCGCAAACACGGATGCGATCGAGGAATTGCGGCACGCCTCCGACACGCCGCACGTCTACACGCACGCTCTCGCGGCCTACCAGAAAGACGTTCTTGCCGATCTTGTTGCGCGCGTTACACCGCCCCCAAGCGACGCACCGGCCGCCTGCATTCTCGACACCGGCGTCGCCCACGCACACCCATTGCTGTCGCCGTCGCTCGCCGCCGACGACTGCCATGCAGTCGATGCCGCCTGGCAGACCGACGATCATCACGGCCACGGCACCGAGATGGCCGGCGTCGCGCTCTACGGAGACCTCACCTATCCGGTCGGCGACCAGCGCAACATCGCTCTAACTCACCGGCTGGAGTTGGTGAAGCTGCTCCCGCCCAAGGGCTTCCCGCCGAACGAGCCAGCCAATCTCGGCTACCTCACCCAGAGCGCCATCAGCCTGCCAGAAATCGCGGCGCCGGATCGATCGCGTGTCCTCTCCATGTCGGCCACCAACGACGGGCTCTCCGGTGCGCGGCCGACAAGTTGGAGCGCGGCAATAGATCGTGCTGCCGGCGGCCTGACGCTCGCGGATGAGGCCAGTGCTCCGCCCGCGGGGCCGCCTCGATTGATTCTGACTTCGGCGGGCAACGTGCCGGACGAGGCCACACCCGCAGAGGCAGTCGATCTCGCGCGCTTCCCGATCGAGGATCCGGCGCAGGCCTGGAACCCGCTGACCATTGGCGGCTTCACGGACAAGAGCGACATCACGCATACGTACTATGCGAACTGGACGGCGGCGGCGGAGGTGGGGGACAGGAGCCCGTACAGCCGCACTTCGACATCATGGATCGACGCGCCGATCAAGCCGGAGCTCGTGTTCGAAGCCGGCAACCGCGCGCTTAGCCCGATGGGAACCGAGCTGGTGGCCGGGATCGAGTCCTTGTCACTGCTGACGACTAACCGCGATTTCGTCACCGATCCATTGACAACGACCTGGGCCACCAGCCCAGCGACATCCCAAGCGGCGCGCATGGCCGCGATCTTGATGGCGGCCGATCCGAACCATTGGCCCGAGACGATTCGCGCCCTCATGGTACACTCGGCGGAGTGGACGCCGCGTATGTTCGAACGGTTCCGTCAGAATTCGGGCAAGACCAGGACCCTTTTGCTCGCTCGCGAGTTCGGCTACGGCGTGACGAGCCTCGACCGCGCCCTCAAATCGGCGCGCAGCGATCTGGCGCTCATTGCGCAGGCGACCATCCAGCCGTTCATCATGCCGACCAAGCCCGGCAAGAGAGGGACACCCGTGAACGACGGGCCCGCCAAATTCCACCAGCTCCATCTCTACCGGCTGCCGTGGCCGATCCAGGCGCTTGAAGATATGGGCGAAAAGCGCGTGGAGCTGAAGGTGACCCTGTCCTACTTCATCGAGCCAAGCCCGGGTCAGATCGCGCCAAAGACACCGGCGCGCTACCGCTCGCATGGGCTGCGGTTCGACCTGCAGCACCACCTGGAGAACGAGGTGCAATTCCTGGCGCGCATCAACACGCTCGCGGCAACAGAAGAAGCCGAGGCGGAAGGCGAGGGCATGGAAGCCGTTGCCGAGGCGACCGAAGATGCAGCCGAAGACGAAGCGAGCATCGGGACGTCCAAGGCGACTGACCCGCGCTGGCGCTTCGGCGCCAACAGCCGCAGCACGAAAGCCGCAGGCTCGCTGCATTACGACGTCTGGACAGGCCACGGGGCGGAGCTGGCCGCACGGCGCACGCTAGCGGTCTACCCGGTCAGCGGCTGGTGGAAGATGCGCACGCCGAAGAAGCGCTACAACAGCAAGACGCGATACGCGCTGATCATGACACTGAAATGCCTCGACGAGGACATCGACCTACACGCCGAAATCGACGCAGCGATCGCGCTCCGGATCGCACAAGGCATAGCTGTTTAAGAGCGTGGGGGCACACAACGACGGACCTGAGCCTCGCGATGTGCGAGTTGGGTCAATTTCGACCTATGCAACTTGGGCGGCGGCCGCAATGCCCTAGACTCGGACGTAAAATGTGCCGAGCGTTCAAATTTATCGGTTTTTTTTACACAGCGCGCTCAGCCAAAGACCTCGTCTCCGCCTTCAGGAAAGCCGAACATCTCGACGCTCAAGACAGCGCGGCCGGCTTCTGAAAGCCTGGCCCATTCGCGCGGGTGATCGAGCCAGTAAGACGCCAATGGCTCGGCGCCGTCAAGCGCCTTCAGGCCGCCGCCATCCCCGCTCGCGCCCGCATCTTTGCCGCCCAGGCTGCTGCCAACAACCGTGCCCCATTTCAGGGCGACGCCCGGCCCTCTTTTGCCCTCCTCGGGATCGATGAACTCGATGCCCGCGGCCTCGAGCGCGCGCCTGATCGCTTCGATGGTCGCGACTTTCACGGCGACGATCGGGCCGTCGAGCCGCTCGAGCCGTTTGACGGTTTCGACCGAGACTCGCGCGTGCGCGGCCACCGTCGACTGCTCCCAGCGCAGAAGGGCGCGGGCGGCTCTGAGCTGCTCGGAATAGAGCATAATAACCCCTCAAGAGTATTTTACAACCTCTGACGTGTAGTCGAGAGCTTGTATTTGTGTTACCTTTGAGGTGTGTCTGAAATTACGTCAAGTGTAATAACCATGCAGGCCAACCCTCAACAGCTAATTTCGGCGGCGCGCCTTCTGAAAGAGGCCCAGGATCTTGTCGGCGATGTCGAGACGATCATGGGCGGGGCAGGCTATGCCGAGATAGCGCAGAGGCTGAAAGAGATCGCCGTAAGGCTTCGCGACGAGCTCCACGAGCTTCGCCAGCTTGATGGCCCAAAAGCCATGACAGCGGACAAGACCGCCATGATTGCGCGAGAGGCCCCAAGCCCAAAACCCGCTCCCTCTTCTGACCTGCCGAAGGAGCCGCTTCCCAAGACGCCCGCGAAACAGATACCGAGGATCTGGGAAGCGGTAAGGGCAGGTGTGGCGATGATCGCCAAGCGAATTGTGCGCGAGCGCGGCGCCTCGAACTTCCGCCGCCTCGGCCGCTACATCCTCGACGGCGCCGCCGAGGAAGAGCAGGCCGTGATGGCGCGCATGGCGGACTACATCCTTGGGGCGGAGAAAAGCCGGGCCGCGAATGTCCGCTTCTCGAACTGCGTTTCGACGGATGCGGAACTGGCGCTGAAGGAGATCCTCGCGACCCAGGCCATGAACAAGCGCGCCAAAGGCGATCGCACCTACCACCTTGTGATTTCCTTTCCGCCCGGCGAGCGGCCGACGCTCTCGCAGCTCGAAGACATCGAGCGAGTCTTGTGCGAGCGGATCGGGCTTGGCGGACATCAGCGGCTGTCGGCCACGCATCTCGACACAGGCCATTTTCACCTTCATGTCGCGATCAACAAGATCCATCCCGAGAGCTTTCGCTGCATCGAGCCCTATTACGACAAGCGCCGCCTCATGCAGGCCTGCGTGGAGCTTGAGGCAAAGCACGGCTTGATCCCGCACCGCCCATGGCGAGGTCTTGAATGTGCGAGAGGCGACGCGCACCGCGCGCCAGACCATGCTGGCTCTGCTTCAATCGAACATCCTGCCGAAGGTCCTGCAAGACCGGTCCTCAGACGTGGGAAGAGCTGCATCGCCTTCTCGGCGACCATGGTCTCGAACTGAGACTGCGCGGAGCGGGTCTTGTTTTTCAGAACACCGGCGGCACGGTGAGAGTGAAAGCATCCTCGGTCGCAAGAGAGCTCTCTCTCAAAGCGCTCACAGACAAGCTTGGTCCGCTCAGGGCCTCAGCCTGCGAGGATGGAGCGGTGAGCAAGACCCTGACAAGCGGGTCTGCCTCCCTTTACCAGCGTTACAGCGCTGAACGCGCCGCTGCCGCGAGCGCAGAACACGCAAACAAAGCCCTGGATGCCTTCGAGCTCGTCAAGGCGTCCTATGTGCGCCAGGCGCGCGCGATCGCGGAGGACCGCGCGCTCACAAATGTCGGCAAGCGCGCCGCCTATCGGGATTTCAGGAAAAGACGGCAAGCCGCCTTCGACAAACTGCGCCAGCAGCTCAAAAGCCAAGTCCCCCAGAAGACGAGCGGAGCTTCGTTCCCGAGCTGGCCGGCTTATGTGCGGTCGCAGGCAGCGCTTGGCGACGCCGACGCGTTGGCGCTTCTCCAGCGCTGGCGCACGCGCAGAAAAGACGCGAGCCCCTTGCCGAAAGCTCCCGTGGATCGCGCGCCTGCCGGCACGAAGACATCATGGGAACGCCTGCGGCCCACGACTCACGCCTCATTTCCAGCCGCGCGCGTGATGGCCGCCTTGCCCGCGTCCAAGGTGCAGCGGCGCTCTCAGAGCCGCCGCGTCTCAAAGCGATGACGATGCACGCCGCGACGGCGTCCCGCCACCTCAACTGGCCGGTCAGGCTTGTCGTGGCCTTGCTGATGCTGCTGGCCGCGAATGTGGCCTCGACCCAGTTCGTCGCCCATCGCCTTCATTATCATCCGGCTCTGGGCCAGCCGATAGTGGCGCATGTTTACCGGCCCTGGAGCTGGATCAGCTGGAAATCACAGTTTGCGGAAAGCGCTCCAAGCGTGTTCCGCCAGCTCCATGCGGCGCAGTCGGCGGGCGTGGCTTTGGGCTTGCTTCTCTTGCTCGGCGCGAGCAGCTATGGCGTCCGCCGCGCCAAAAGGCATGAGGGCGTCCACGGCACGGCCCATTGGGCGACAAAGGACGAAATCGCCTCCACAGGGCTGTTGTCCTCATGGGAACGTGGGCAAGGGGTTTATGTCGGCGCCTGGCGCGACAGTGCCGGAGAGTGCCTGCATTATTTGCGTCATGACGGCCCCGAGCATGTGCTTGCGATCGCGCCCACCCGCAGCGGCAAGGGTGTGGGCCTCGTCGTGCCCACGCTTTTGTCCTGGCCCCACAGCGTCGTCGTCAACGATCAGAAGGCCGAGCTTTGGAACTTAACGGCGGGGTGGCGCGCCGCTTACGCGAAGAACGCGGTGCTTCGCTTCGATCCAGGTTCGGCGGAGGGAGGAGCCCGCTTCAATCCTCTCGAAGAAATCAGGCTCGGGACCTTGCATGAGGTGGGGGACGTGCAAAACCTCGTCACCATCCTCGTCGATCCGGAAGGCAAGGGCCTCGTCGACCATTGGGCGAAAACCGCGCATGCCTTTCTTACGGGCGCGGTGCTTCATGTGCTTTATGCGAAGAAGGCCGAAGGCAAGACCGGAGGCTTGCCCGAGATCGCGCTGGCGCTTTCCGATCCCGCCCGCGAGATCGACGCGCTTTATGAGGACATGCTTGCCAACACCCATTGCGATGGCAAGCCCCATCCCGTCGTTGCTGCCGCCGCAAGGGACATGCTGAACCGCCCCGATGAGGAGCGCGGCTCGGTTCTTTCGACCGCGATCTCGTTTTTGTCGCTCTATCGCGATCCCTTGATCGCGAAAAATGTGGGCGCCAGCGATTTCAAAATGGCCGATCTCATGAACCATGAGAAGCCGGTCACGCTCTACCTCGTGGTTCGCGCCGAGGACAAGGACCGCATGCGCCCGCTGATGCGGCTCATCATCAATCAGCTCGTGCGCGTGCTGCTTCGCCCTGAAATCACCTATCGAGAGGGGCGCCCGGTTCGGCCGCACCGGCACCGGCTTCTTCTGATGCTGGACGAGTTCCCGTCCTACGGCAAACTCGAGGTCTTCCAGGAGGCGCTGGCCTATATCGCAGGCTACGGCATCAAGGCCTATCTCATCGCCCAGGACATCGCGCAGCTTTGGGGCGCCTATGGGCGCGACGAGAGCATCGTCTCGAACTGCCATATCCGCATCGCCTATGCCCCGAACAAGATCGAGACGGCGGAATGGCTGTCGCGCATGGCAGGCACCGCCACCATCGTGAAGGAGGACATCACCCAAAGCGGCGGCCGCTTCGCCGCCATCCTCAAAAACGTGTCCAAGACCTACCATCAGGTGGGCCGCCCGCTTGCCACCGCCGATGAAATCATGCGGCTGAAGGCGCCCGTCAAAGATAAGGGCGATATCATCACCGAGCCCGGCGACATGCTCGTGTTTGTGGCCGGCCATGCGCCCATCTTCGGGACGCAGAGCCTCTACTTCCGGGACCCCGTTTTCCTTGCCCGCGCCAACCTGCCGGCGCCCTCGGGCAACAGCCCGATCGGCGCGGCGGCCATCCCGCCCTTCAGATTATGACGGCGGGCGCGGGACGGAAATTTGCGCTTCGCGCATGGCTTGGCATCGGCCTCTTCGCGGCCCTTGTCTTCTGTGCGCATGCTGTGGGCCTTCGTATTAACGAAAGCCCGTCCCTTCCTGTCGGGGTGTGGCGTCTCTCACCCTTGCGCGACGAAGTCCGCAGAGACGACGTCGTCAGCTTCTGCCCTCCCGACACATGGGTTTTTCGCGAAGCGTGGCTGCGCGGCTATCTCGGCAGCGGGCTTATGCGAGGGAGGATACGAACCCCTCCTCAAACCCATTGCCGCGATCGAGGGAGACCGTGTGACCCGCACAGAGCAGGGTATAAGGATCAACGGGCGCTTGATCGCGAACTCGAAAAGCCTTGTCCAGTGACCGGCTCAGGCCGAACCCTCCCAAGCGCTGGAGCCAACGATGTCATCGTGGCCAAGGGCGAGGTCTGGGTGATCTCGTCCTATAACCCTTTGAGCTTCGATAGCCGCTATTTCGGGCCGGTCCCGATTTCCAAGATCGAAGGACTGGCAAGACCCCTCTTCGTCATGGGGCCACACCGCCATCCGTGATGGGCCGGCCACGGCTGGAACCGAAACGCAAAACAGCACCCGGATCGACGCCGAAAACACTTGCACGAAAATGATCTGTTATAACAGATTTCACGTGAAACAAACCGTGTTCGCGTCGCGAGATATGTCCCGCCTGGAGGGGGAAATGGATTGGATTCTCTGCCTTATCGCCGGCGCGCTTGCGGGCTCCCTTGTCAGCATGACCGGGTCGGGCGCCGGGTTTTTGCTCGTTCCTGGTTTAAGCCTTGCGCTGAGCTTCAGTGCCTTTCCCAGTGCCGATCTCTTCAAGATCGCGGTTGCGACAACGCATGGCGCAAACCTCATTACCAACCTTGCCGCCTTTCAAGCGCATGCCGTGAGGCGATCGATCGATTGGGAGGCGTTTATCCGGCTTGGGCCAGGATCGATCGCTGGGGCCGCGGCAGGCGCACTTCTCGCGACGCACCTCGATACGGCGATCCTTGAACTCGTCTTCATTGCGTTTGCCGTTGCGCTCTCCGCGCGGCTGTTACGCCGGCACAGGAAGAGCGAGCGGAAAGACAGGCCGTCGCTTGCCGTGTGGGTCACGCGAAGCACCGCGATGGGGGTGCTGGCAGCGCTCACAGGCGCGGGCGGTGTCCTGCCCCTCTTTCTGAAAGAGTATCTCCCGGCTCACAAGGTCGTTGGGACGACGGTGGCTGGGTGCCTCATCATGAGCATTCCCGCGGCTGCCACCTACTACGTGTTTTCCGAGCCGCCCGCGCACTGCGGGTCTGATTGCCTCGGGCCGATTTTCCTGCCCGGCATGTTTGCGGCGGGCATCGCCTCGTCTCTGGCGGCGCCGTTCGGAGCGTGGCTGTCGCACGCCCTGCCGCCTGTCATTCGCAGGCGCGCCTTTTCGGCGCTGCTTCTCATCGCTGTCGCCAATAATCTGGTGAAACGCGGATCGCTGATCGTACCGGCTTCTCTCTCGGCGATCGAGCTTGGGGGCGTCTTGCAAGAGCGGCCCATCGAAAGCGGAACACCGCCAAGCTGGATCGGCGAACGGGGTCACGGTTCTCATGAAATCCGATAGCCATTGCCTCCTCACACCGTGTCGGCGCCAGGGTTTTGGACATGACGCACCGACCGGATAGCAATCACGCCTTCGCCAGTGTTTTCTTCCAGCGCTGCTTAAAAGGATTGCTCACCAACCGGTGAATTTGCACAACCGCCTCGGAAAGGGGCGCGGTCAATCGAGCTTCGGCCATTCGTTGTAGCGCTCGCAGGATACCCTGAAGTCGCAAGCGGCACAGGTGTCTTTGTCATTGCTGTCTGCTGACCACGACCGCCGGATGTGATTGCTGCCGCTCTCGTGGGCAACGCGGTCCTCGATTGCGCGCACGACGCTGTCGATGGCTGCTGTCGCGCCCTGCATGGACTGGGGCGTTACCGGAATGACGCGTAAGGCTCGGCGAAGACGGAACTCCTCGCTGAACTCAACGCGGCGCCCTGGCTCCCAAGCGTTGATCTGATAGTAGTCCGAGGTGCCATCGGCGGGTAAGACATCGGTGCGACCGGTCCGCATCTCGCTCCGAAGGCAGGTCGCCGCCTTCGCGGGTGACACGGGAAATGTCCGCAATACGGCATAAATCTGCGCCGTAGAGGAAAAAGGCGTAGACGTCTATGCCATCAGCTTGTCTGGTCTGCAGGGCGCGGACGACAATTTGCTCCGGGCCGCCCTTCATGACAGCCCTCCCCGGCTTGCTTTCGCGGCACGGAAGAGATCGCGAAGGCGACCCTGCTCGCAGGCGATACCGAGATCGTCCCGTAGGAACCTCAGCATTCTGCCTGATTGGCCGCGGACATCTCTCCAATGTGAATGAATGAGCTTCGTGATGTCGGGATCCGATAGCTTTGTTCTCACCGGCACGCGTTGTGGTCTGAGTCTGGCCAGCATTTGTTCGACAGCCTCTGCGTGCCCATCCAAATCGGACCGAGAATCCGCGGACAGGATCGTGTTTACAAAGTGGCCGAGGGCCCGCTGGGCGAAATCAGCCCTTGTTCCGGGCATCGGTGAGTCGGGGCCATCAAATCGAGCGTCGTAAGGAAGAACATATGCCCGGAGGCCTTCAGAGAGAGCCGAAACCGGGGTCAGCGTGAAAATGCGCAGGCGGGTGCGAGTGCACGGCGGCAACCCAAGAAGTTCTGAAGCGATCATCTCAAGATAATTTGCCGATAACGCAAGCAGGATGGGGCCGTCGGCAAGCCGCGCCACTTCTGCCAACTCCGTCCTAAAGGGCGATCTTCGCGCAAGTTCGCCCCACCACTCGGCAGAACTCGCACCGGATATGAGCGAGAGAACGTTGTCTTTGACTCCGGCCGACACCGTCAGGCTGTAACTAGGGATGCGCGTCGTCGCGGATACGAGACCGAGGCCCGCCGACACCACGAGGAACGTGGCGCGCGCCGAGATTGCCGCCGTCGCAGCCTGCCTGAAAGCGCGTCCACAATAAAGATCAGAGGCGGTTGTGCTGGGCTCTGCACCGCGCAACCGTTCAATCCACTGCCCTGCCACATCGCCGAGATTGCCCTGCCGAAGCGCATGGGCCGTTAGCGCGTGAACCGGCGGCAGCCGTTTACGATTAGTGCAGGACGTTAAAATCAGAGGCATGCACAGTTTTACCCGGCCACAGTTTCCCAATAGATTGTCAGTTAATTGATGTTCGGAGATCACGCCACTGCGCAGTTATGCTCACCCACCGATTCCTTGATCGACACAGGAACCGCTTTCATTGTCTGTGATGAAGTTCCTCTGCCAAGCATCAGAATGCCACCTTTCCAATTCGGCCCGGTTTCCGGGGAACCTGTCCAACAAGGGTCAAAACATTAGACTTCAAGGGACCAAAACCTGGGGGGTCGTGTGAGAATGTTCGCTTGCGTCCCCCCGAAGCAACCTGTTTATGGTTGGCGTCCAAGCAAGCGGTCCAAATGCTCGATTTCGTTTCGTATCGCGTCTCCAACCGTACCGCCGTCTCCGCTGTTATGGAAAAATGACCTGCACATCGGCAACGAAATTGAGGGCTTCCTTCAGATACCGCTTGGCGGCAAAACAGGCCTCCAATCGGTTGACGGCATGAGTCAGCTTTGCTCGGACTGTGGATATCGGAGACCTTAGCGGTCATATCCAGTAGCACTGTCAAAGCGCTGTAACGTAGTTATAGTGTGGGTGTCCAGTACGCCTTTGCACTCATTGATGGACGCTATTAGTGTTTTCACATGATAACAGCGACTCAGTGTCGAATGGCCCGCGCGGCCTTGGGGTGGGGTGTGCGCGACCTTGCAAAACGAGCAGGCGTGAGCGTCACAACCATCACGCGGTTTGAAACCGAGCAGTCCGACCCGATCAGAGCCACGCTTACCGTGGTTCAACAGACGTTCGAGGCCGCTGGCATTGAGTTCACGAACGGTGACGTCCCAGGAGTTCGCGTTCACGGACGCAAATAGTGCCGTTCGCAGAAGCCTGAGCCCGGAGGACGTTACGTGCGGACTAAGCAGAGATTCGCCAGTTGACCAACGAATCGACATTTCTCTCGCGGTTCAAGGCTTCGACGGCCGCGTGGATTTCGCGATCAAGTGCTTCGGCATCGATGAATGTCTGAGGGGCCAGATGGTGCGCCTTGAGATCGCGCCAGACAACCTCGATGTCATTGAGTTCAGGCGCGTATTTGGGCAGCCACTCGATGGTGAGCCAGTGCTTGCGCGCATCGAGCGCCGCCAGGGCGATTTTGCTGACATGGATCGGCCCATTATCCTCGACCAGCACGACGGGTATTGTCACGCGCCCGGGTTTGGGACCAAAAAGGCGATCGAGTTGCTCCAGATGAGCAATGAAATCGGCGCTGCGCTTGGTCCGGCTGGTATGCACGATGAGCCGGCGCGTGACGGGATCGAGCGAGCCCATCATGGCCACTTTCTTGGCTTGACCCGGCGCTGGCACGCGCAGATCGGCGCCGCGTTCGGCCCACGCACGCGCCAGATAAGGATGCGTCAGCGCCTCGCTCTCGTCGCCATAGAGGAGAATGATATCGCCGGCCTCGGCCTGGGCCTTGCGCAGCTGGAGCCGGAGCCCAACGCGCTCGATCTCAGCCGCGATTTGCCGCCCCTTCAGCGTGCGCCGCGGCCGCCGCCACCGGAAGTTTTTTTTCGCAGCGCCTTGGAGAGTTGCGATGGCCCGATTTCGACCAGTTCGCGCTTTTTGATCTCGGCGATGAGGCGCGGGATGGTCCAGTTCACACGGTTCGCGACGGGCGCTGCGAGCAACGGCGCGCAAACCCGCAGCGCAGCCTCGGCCTTCACCGGCGGCGGGCCTGCATACACGCTCGCCTTGATGGCCTCGACGCCGCCGCGCGCAAAATCGCCGCGCCAAAAGCGAACTGTATCCTCGCGCACACGGAACACCTCGGCGATCCGCGCGCTGGTCCAGCCATCGAGCGTCAGCAATATGGCGCGCGCCCGATCCGCCTCGCCGCGATTACGCGAAACCGCCAAAACTTCGAGCGCCGCCCGCTGCTCGTCACTCGCCTTAACAGGAGATTTGCCCGCCATGTCCCGCCCCCGCAAATCAATACGAAGACGCAATCACAGTCAAAATCCGTTGGTCAAGTTCCAGGAGTTTGCTTAGATCAGGCCACACCCGAAATACGCCCTGGCCCACAACACGGCCGCGGAGCGCGAAAAACCCGCAATTTTGGCCCGAAGCCAGGGCACAAGGTTCACCCCTATCTGCTGCGCGGCCTGGAATTCGTGCGGCCGAACCAGGTCTGGGTGATGGACATCACCTACATTCCCATGGCGAAGGGCTTCGTCTATCTCACCGCCGTGCTCGACTGGTTCTCGCGGCGCGCGCTGTCGTGGCGTGTCTTCTTCACTATGGAAGCTTTGTTCTGCATCGCGGCGTTCGAGGAAACGCGCCAAGCATGGAAAGCCGGAGATTTTCAACACCGATCAAGGTTCTCAGTTCACGGGTGCGGCCTTCACCGATGTGCTCGCGAAACACGAGATGAAGATCAGCATGGACGGCAAGGGCGCCAGGCAGGACAACGTGTTCGTCGAGCGGCTTTGGGCAGCAGGCCGTAGATCGGAGCAACGAGTTCTCGCCGAGGGTCGGGAAAAAGCGTCCCTCCCGGGACGTGGCAATGGCGAAATCGCCCCAGGCTCTTTTAAGCTCGCGAGGTGCAATTTAGAAAAATCCCGTGGTGGTCTGGAGACCGCCTGAACCCGCGTATCCGCGTAAGCTGGCGGCCTTGCCCTGCCAGATGGCCAAAACGCGAAGCAAAACTTGCCGCATAAGACAAATTCATGATAGGTCATGCCCGATAGATTCTCCTTTTGGGTTTGACCGATGCCACGCAAACTCGCGCTCAAGACAAGCGAAAAGCCGGGCTTTCCCGCGCCGAACCAGGAAAAGGCGTCAGGCAAGGTGTCCGGCGGCCGGAAGCGTTCGAGGCCGGTTTCCCAATCCGCCTTGCAAGCAGGCACCGTAGCGATTGCGAAGGCGTCTAAAATCGGTTTTGACAGATCGCGTGGCGCAAAAGCCACAGAAGTCTCCGCAAAGAACAAGGCGCCAACGAGCCGGCGCCACAAAGGAGACAAGGCGGTCGAGAGCCAGCTGCAGCGCGAGTTTTTCGCAAAAAACTTCCGCGCGGCCAGAAAAGACGCAGGCCTGAGCCAGCGCGATATTCAGAAAGAGACAGGCATCCCGCAATCGCATATTTCCGAGATCGAAAGCGCGATGCACAATATTTGCATCGAGACTATGGTTAAGCTTGCCAATCTCGTCCACGTCCCTGTCCATGAACTCCTGAAGCCGTAGCAACCAGTTTTATTTTCGCCTTCCATCCGGCGCGAACAATATTATCGGTTATGACCAATAACATTGGTCATGCCGTCCATGCTCAAGACCCCCGATCAAGACCGAAACGCCCGGCTTCACGACAAGCTCTCCCGCGAGCTTGGGCCGGAGGTCTGCGCCTGTCTTTCGGACGCAAGCGTCATCGAGATCCTCTTGAATGCGGATGGCACGCTTTGGGTGGAGCGCGGAGGGCGTCCGCCCAGCCGCCTCGGCTCGCTTGCCCCTATAAGAGCCGAGGCGGCCCTTGCCACAATCGCAGCCGCGCATAAGACGACCATTACGAGGCAGAATCCCATCCTCGAATGCGAGCTGCCGCTCGATGGCAGCCGCTTCGAGGGGCTCATCCCACCGGTCGTCTCGGCGCCTGTGTTCGCGATCCGGCGCAAGGCGGCAGCGATCTTCTCGCTCGCCGATTACGTCGCGGCCGGCATCATGACCGAGGGTCAGAAGACCATCATCGAATGGGCGGCCGCCAATCGCGAGAATATCCTCATCGTCGGCGGCACGGGATCCGGAAAGACCACGCTCGTCAATGCCGTCATCGCGCATGTGAGCACCGCCTTTCCCGAGGACCGGCTCGTCATTCTCGAGGACACAGCCGAAATCCAATGCGCGAGCCTGAACGCGGTTCTGCTCCGCAGTTGCGAGGCGGCCGACCTGCGCCGCCTGCTCCGGGCCACTTTGCGGCTTCGTCCCGATCGCATCCTTGTGGGCGAAGTGCGAGGCGCCGAAGCGCTCGATCTCTTGAAAGCCTGGAACACGGGCCATCCGGGCGGCGTCGCCACCCTTCACGCCAACGATGCGCGCTCGGGCTTGACCCGCCTCGAAAACCTCGTCGCCGAAGCAACGTCAGCGCCGGTGCAGCGCACCATCGCCGAAGCCATTCACCTCATCGTTTGCATCGCCAAGACCGAGCGCGGCCGCCGCGTCCAGGAGCTTGTCCGGGTGCGAGGCTTCGACGGAACCCATTACCGAACCGAACCCGTGGAGCTTTGATCATGACCGCTTCCTTCTTCCCGCCGCGTAGCACGCTGTTCTGGGCGCTGCTTCTTTTCTCGGTAATCCTCTTCCTTCCGTCCCTTGCACATGCCGCCTCGACCGGCGGGCTCGGGGCTTGAATGGGAGACGCCGCTCCAGAAGATCAGGGACAGCGTCACGGGTCCCGTCGCTTACGCCATCTCGCTTCTTGGCATTGTCGTCACCGGCGCCATTCTCGTCTTTGGCGGCGAGATCAACGAGTTTGTCCGGCGCCTCATCATGCTCGTCCTTGTCATCTCGCTCATGGTGTTCGCCGCCGACCTCTTGAACACGCTTTTCAACAAGGGCGCGGTGATCGGATGAGCGCGCTCCGAAAGACGCCGATCTATCGCGCGCTGCACCGCCCAAACCTGTTCCTCGGCGGTGAGCGCGAACTCGTGCTCATCACCGCGATCGCCTGCGCGGGCGTTGGCGTCTCGAGCCTGACCGTTTTTGGCGCTGTTGCGAGCCTTCTTGTCTGGAGCCTTTGCATCGGCCTGTTCCGGCTGATGGCGAAGTCGGACCCCCAACTGTCGCGCGTCTACCTTCGGCAGCTTCGCCACCGTCCCTATTATCCCGCGCGCTCGCTGCGCAGCCTGAAAGGCTGAGACATGAGTTGGGGCGGAACCAGCGATCGAAGAGCGCCGGGGACAGCGGATCTCCTCAATTACGCCGCGCTCATCGATGACGGGCTTGTCCTGTGCAAGGACGGCTCGCTGCTCGCCGGCTTCTTCTTTCGCGGCCCCGACCAGGAAAGCGCGACCCCCGAAGAACGGAACTATCTCACGGCCAGGGTCAATGCAGCCTTGTCCCGGCTCGGCAGCGGCTTCGCCCTTTGGATCGATGCGGTGAGACTGCCGTCTGCCGCCTATCCTGAGCCGTCCGCGTCGCATTTCCCGGACGCGGTCAGCCTCGCCATCGACGAGGAACGCCGCCGCCATTTCTTGAGCGAAGGCGGCCATTTCGAAAGCGAGCACGCGCTGCTTGTCCATTACACGCCGCCCGTCCGCCGCAAAAGCCGCATCGCCGATCTCGTCTACAGCGACAGCAGCACCGGCCGTCATAGCATGACCGGCAGTGACATCGGCGGCAGCGCCGCAGCTGCGAAGCGCACGACAAAGACCGGCGCAAAGCCCAAGACGACGTCACCGGGCGATGCTCAGATCCGAGGGTTCGCCCGCGTCCTTTTCGATCTCGAAGACGGGCTCCGCGACTGTCTGAAACTCAGGCGCATGGGCGCCTACCGCGTGAAGGGCGACGGCGGGCAGGACCGTCTCTATGACGAGCTCGTCAACTACCTCTCCTTTTGCGTGAACGGCGATCTCACCCCCGTCGCCATCCCGCCTTGCGCCATGTATCTCGACGCGCTCCTTGGCATCCCCGAACTTTGGACCGGCGACACGCCAAGGCTCGGCGAGACCACAGTCGCGGTCGCCGCCCTCGACGGCTTTCCCCATGAGACCTTCCCCGGCATGCTCGCGCGCCTCGATGCGCTGGCCATTCCCTACCGCTTTTCCACCCGCTTCATGCCGCTCGACGGCCATGAGGCCGTCGCCGAGCTCCATAAATACCGGCGCAAATGGCGGCAATGGATGCGGGGCTTCTGGTCCCAGGTCTTCCGGACGCAAGGCGGCTATGTGAACGAGGATGCGGGGCTGATGGCCCGTCAATCCGAGGACGCCATCACGGACGCGAACAGCGCGCTCGTCGCTTTCGGCTATTATACGCCCGTCATCGTGCTTCGGGGCGAGAGCCCCAAAATCGTTCTCGACCAGGCCCGCTCTATCGCAAGCGAAGTGCGCCGCGACGGATTTTCGGTCAGGATCGAGACCGTCAACGCCCTTGAGGCCTGGCTTGGATCGCTCGCCTGGTCACACCGCGCCGAATGTGCGCCGGCCGCTCATCCATAGCCTCAATCTCGCGGATCTGTTGCCTCTCTCCTCGCGCTGGCCGGGCCTTGCGTTCAACCCCAATCCTCTGTTTCCGCAAGAATTCGCCGCCGCTCCTCTTTGGAGCCGCCGCGGGCGCCACCCCGTTCCGCCTCAACCTCCATGTCGCAGATGTCGGCCACACGCTGATTTTCGGGCCGACGGGCGCCGGAAAATCGACGCTGCTTGCCGTGATCGCGGCGCAGTTCCTGCGCTATCCCAACGCAAAAATCACGGCCTTCGACAAGGGCCGTTCGCTTCTGGCTTTGGCCTATGGGGTTGGCGGCCGCCATTACGATCTTGGCGGCGAGCGCGGCATCGGCCTTGCGCCGCTTGCGGTCCTTGAAACCGAAAGCGATCTCGCTTTTGCGGGCGACTGGATCGAAAGCGCCTACAGTCTGCAGGCGGGATCGGCGCCGAGCCCGCGCCAGAAGCACGAAATCCACCGCGCGCTGCTGCTCTTGCGCGACGCCCCGGCCCACCGGAGCCTCACCGATTTTGTGACCACGGTGCAGGATGAAAGCGTTCGCGCCGCGCTCGCCCCTTACACCATCGACGGCCCTTTGGGCGGCCTTCTCGACGCCAGGAGCAATGGCGTCGACGAGAGTTTCTTCACCGTCTTCGAGATGGAGAACCTGATGGCGCTTGGCGAGCGCAATCTCGTGCCCGTGCTGCTCGCCTTGTTCCGCCGCTTCGAGCGTTCGCTCACCGGCGCGCCAGCCCTTCTCATCCTCGACGAAGCCTGGGTGATGCTGGGCCATCCCGTGTTCCGCGAAAAGATCCGCGATTGGCTGAAGACCTTGCGCAAGGCCAATTGCGCCGTGGTGCTCGCCACCCAAAGCCTCTCGGATGCGGTCCGCTCCGGCCTTCTCGACGTGCTTCTCGAATCCTGCCCGACCCGCATCCTGCTTCCCAATGAGGAGGCGGACAAGGGCGGCACGGACGCCGTGCTTGGCCCCCGCGATCTCTACACGCTGTTCGGCTTGAACGAGGCCGAGATCGCGATCCTCAAAAACGCGGTCAAGAAACGGCACTATTACTATACGAGCCCCGAAGGCCGGCGCCTGTTCGAATTGGCACTCGGGCCGCTCGCCCTTGCTTTCACCGCCGTTTCATCGCGCGAGGACGTCGCCCGCGTCCTGAACCTCATCGATGCGCATGGCGAGAACTGGCGCGAGGCCTGGCTTCGCGAGCGCGGGCTTGATCCAAAACTTCTGAACAAAGAGGAGCCTACCGATGCGCTTGTTTCTGCGGCGTGAGGCGAAGGCCAGCGCGCTGGCGCCCGCCCTTGTCGCCATGCTTCTTTGCGGGACGCCCGATGCGCCGGCTTCGGCGCAAGTGGTCTACTGCACCAACTGCAGCTCCGAACTGACCCAGCTCCAGAACTATCTCCAGCTCGTCTCGACGCTCGCGAAACAAGCCGCCCTTCTCGAACAGGCGATTACCCAGACCAGCCTCATGGTGCAGAACGCAACGCCGCTCTCAAACCCTCAATATGGGAGCGGGCAGGCAGACCTTCAGGCCCTGCAGAACCTCGTGGCTCAGACGACAGCGCTGTCCTACGCGTCGGCCAATCTCGACGCCACCGTCAACGCCCGCTTTCAGACCTATCAGACCTACACATCGTCACCGCTCAACAGCACCGGCTTTGCAGCCAAATATCAGCAATGGTCGCAGGACATGCAGGCAAGCGTGCTGACCACGCTGAAAGCCGCGCAAACCCAAGCCACTCAAATCAATGGTTCCGAGCAGCAGACCGTGTCGCGCTTGCAGGCGCAGTCGACGGGCGCTGCGGGCCAGCTTCAGGCGCTTCAAACCGGAAACGCCATTGGCCTTGAGGCCATCGCGCAAGTCCAGAAGCTGCGGCAGCTTCTGCTCACGGATTTGCAGTTGAAAGCGAATGCGTCCGGAGCCTCGGCCGACAAAGACGCAGCCCAGCAGGCGGCCTGGCAGGCCTTCGCCGCAAAGCCCACGGTTACGCTTGGCCAAGGCGGAGCGCGCTTCTGATGGAACGCCGGCTTCCCTTCATCCTGATCGCGGCTGGGATCGCCATTTTTCTGGCCAGCTTTCTCTTGTTCGCTGCGCCGAAAGCCTGCGCCGCGGAAGTGGCCAACAATTCCCTCGACAAGATCGTCACCCTCTACCGGGACAAGGCGTCGAGCTGGGAAACGGCGCTGCGCAATTACGCGCTCACCCTCTTTTTCCTCCTGGCTGCGATCGAGTTCGGGGTCTCGGCCATTCGCCTTGCGATCCGTGGCTCGGACGCGAGCGAATGGCTCGCCGAGCTCGTCAACCAGGTTTTGTTTCTGGGATTCTTTCTCGCGCTTTTGAACAATTCGAGCGCCTGGGCACGAGCAATCGTGGACAGCTTTCGCGCAGCCGCCAACCAGGCCGCGATCTCGAGCGGCGGCTCGAGCAATCTGGCGCCTTCCGATATTTTCGACACAGGGCTCGGGATCGCCTCCAAGGTTGCCGATCAGACGAGTCTGTTCTCGCCCGCTTCCTCGCTCGGCCTCATTGTCTGCGCGCTCGTGATCCTGATCTGCTTTGCGCTCATCGCCGCCTTTCTCGTGGTCAGCCTCGTGGAATCCTATGTGGTGATTTCGGCGGGCGTGCTCTTGATGGGCTTTGGCGGCTCGCGCTTCACCAAGGACTACGCCGTCCGCACCATGACCTACGCGGTGAGCGTCGGCGCCAAGCTGTTTGTGCTGCAGCTTCTGATCGCGCTCGGCCAGCAGATCTTCCAGACGCTCTCGCAAAGCTTCGAGGCCAAAACCACGGACATCTTCGTCGTGGTGGGAGCCGCGGTCGTGATGCTGGCGCTCGTGAAAATCATCCCCGAAATGATCCAGGCCTTGATCAATGGCGCAGCGGTCGGCAGCTCCCCGCTTCTTGCAAGTGCCGCGGCGATCGCGGGCGGAGCTGCCGTTGTTGGCGGCACCGCCTATGGCGCAGGCATGGTGGTGCGAAGCGCCGGCCGGCTTGCCAGCGAACAGCTCGCCGATGCGAGGTTCAATGGCACAGCAGCGCCAACTGCCTTCGGACGAGGGCTCCAATACACCGCGGCCACGGCCGGAAACGTCGCCCGCGCAGCGGTCGAGAATATCGGCGACCGCCTGAGCGGGCGGGCGCATTTCGGGACCCGGCTCGGCCAGATGTCCGAGGAGCTCGAACGCAAGGCTGCTGTCCGCGAGGAGGAGCGCCGCGTGCGCCAGACCTCTCAGTCGCAGTCTTCACCCTGATGTTCACCGTCGCGTCCGTTTCCAACCTCGCTTTCGATGATCGGTCATAACCCATGACAACAGTCCAGACCCGAGACAACCCCAATCCCTATCTGGCCGCCCGGCGCGAATGGGACGACCGCTATGGCGGCCAGATTGCCCAAACCCGGCAATGGCGCTGGGCGGCCTTCATCGCCCTGACAGCCGCCACAGTGTCGAGCACAGGCCTTGTCGTGACGCTGAGCGAGCGGCGCATCGTTCCCTACGTCGTGACGGTCGACAAGCTCGGCAGCGCGATCGCCGTCGGCCGGGCCGACGAGGCCGTCCAGCCGGACCGGGCCGTGACGGTGGCAGGGATTGCCCGCTTCATCGCCGATATGCGGAGCGTCTATGTGGATGCCGCCGCTGAACGCGCGATCCTGAAAGAAGGCTACGCCATGATCAACCGGCGCAGCGACGCCTACGCCGCCATGAACGCCTATATGCGCGCCCACGATCCCTTCGAACGCGCCAAATCCGAGACGGTGACGGTCGAGGTCCGCTCGGTCTTGCCCCTCTCGGCCCAGACCTGGCGGGTGGAATGGCGGGAGGAGAGGCGAAAACGCGACGGCACCGAGCCCGCCTCGACCGAGATGCAGGCCACCATCACGGTCGCCTTCAGTGCGCCCTCCGACGAGGCGACGCTCAGATTGAACCCGAGCGGCCTTTACGTGAACGCGTTCGATTGGGCGGAGCGGCTATGATGAGACGAGCGCGACTCCACCAGGCCACTGTTTTTGCGCTTCTTGCGATGGGAGCGGGTCTCACGATCTCCTCCGAGCGGGCCTGCGCTCAAGCACCTCTTCCCGAAGGCTCGGGGCCTCCGCCAACGCGCCTGCCGCTGTTTTCCGCGCCGGACGCCAGACTGACGCCCAAGGAGCAGAAAGGCGTTGCCTTCGGCCGGGATTGGGCCGGAAACCGCGACATGCCGGCCCGCGGCGATGCCGGGGCCACTGTCTTCGTGTTCGGCTCGACCTTGCCCACCATTGTCTGCGCGCCGCTTTTCGTCTGCGATCTGGCGCTCGAGCCAGGCGAAGGCGTGAACGACTTGAATGTCGGCGACAGCGTGCGCTGGAAGATCACGCCGGCTAGCGAAGGATCGGGCGAGAGCCTCATCACCCATGTGATCATCAAGCCGACCGATGTCGGCCTCATCACCAATCTCGTACTCACCACCAACAGGCGCACCTACACCATCAAGCTTGTGTCCCGCGAGAAGGACTGGATGCCGAAAGTCTCGTTCGACTATCCGGACGAGACGGCGGCGCTCTGGAAAGCCTATCGCAGCCGTAGCGAGCGGGCCTCCGAGATTGCAGAAGCCGCCAAGGCGACGGCCCCGCGCTTCATCGACGACCGCTACCGCATCGAAGGCGACACCCCGCCCTGGCGGCCCATCCGCGTTTACACCGACGGCGTCAAGACTATCATCCAGTTCCCGGCTGGCATTGCTTTCGGGGATCTGCCCACGCTCGTCGCGCTTGCCGAGGATCCGAGCTTTTTGCATCTCGACAGCCTCATCAATGGGGCAACCAAGACGCTGGTCAACTACCGCTTCGTGAAGGACCGCTTCGAGGCCGACAAGATCTTAAATCGCGCCGTCCTCATCAGCGGCGTGGGCAGCGCGCAGACCTCGGTCACCATCACCAAGGTGGGTGAGTGATGCAGAACTCGATCGCGCTTCCCATCCCCTTGCTGCTCGCAGCCTGCGCGCCCTTCGCCTCGTTTCCAACGCCCGTGACGGTGACGGCGCAGGATGTGGCGCCCGCCGCCAACGCCATCGCGGGCATCATCCGCCTTCGCCTACCGCCCAGCCAGGACATCCTTCGCCTCGAGAGCCCATCGGACGAGACCGCGCGGCCCATCAGGGAAGAACTCGTCCGCGTCCTTCAAATCCAGGGCTATCGGATCGAGGACAATCCGCGCGCCGCACACCGGATCGGCTTTGCTGTCATGCCGCTCAAGGCGGGCGCCCTGCTCACGGTTACGATCGACGGTGGAACCGCGGCCTCGCTCCTTGCCCGCGATGCCGGCGGCGCCATGGTCCTGGCCTCTGGCCTTTCCTTCCGGGAGGCCTTGCCATGAGCCAGGCGCCCGAAAACTCCCCGAACGAATTGACCCCTGCGCCCCATGTCCGGCGTTTGAACCGCGTGCCCCTTCTCATCGCGGGCGTGCTTCTGTCCGTGCTCCTTGCCGCCGTCGCTTACAGCTATTATGCACGGCTCGCCAAGACGACCGGCAAGCCCGAGGAAGCGCAGAAGCCCGAGGCTGCGCCCGTTTTCTTGAAGGATGCGCCCGACGCGGGCTTCATTCCGAGAGAAAAAGAGCCTCCGCGACCGGCCGTGGCGCCGTTTCCCAAGGAGCCCGTCGCGCCGCCAGAACCCCAGGACGAGGCGCGAAAGCTTGCCTGGGAAACCTACCGGCAGAAACTGGAGCGGAGGCGGGCGCTTCGCGAGGAAGCAACCCTGCAGGCCGTGCTCGCCAACACGAATGCCGGATTCGCGAGTCCAAAGCCGGCGGCTTCGCCGACGAAAAAGTCCGAACCTGTCCCGCAATCCGAGCGCTTCGCCGATCTTGCCGAGCGTCTGCGCCGCTTCGACGGTCCCGAGACCCAAGACCGCGATCTCAATCGCGCCCGCGAGAAGCGCGACTTCTTGAAGGACCGGGGACCGCAATCGGCGTCCCAGAACAGGCTTGCGGCCAGGCGCGAGGAGCCGTTCTCGCCCTTCGAGCTGAAGGCTGGCGCGCTCATTCCCGCCACCATGATCGGCGGGGTCTCGAGCGATCTGCCCGGTCAGATCCTGGGCCAGGTCAGCGAAAACGTCTATGACACGGCCACGGGCCGCTACATCCTCATCCCCCAGGGCGCAAAACTTGTCGGCACTTACGACAATAGCGTGACGACCGGCCAGGAACGGGTGCCTTATCGCCTGGACGAGGATCATCTATCCCGGACGCCTCCTCCCTCGATCTCGGCAAGATGCCGGGCGCCGACGAAGGCGGCTTTGCCGGCTTCCACGACGAGGTCGACGATCATTTCCTGAAGGTGTTCGGCAACGCCATCCTGCTCTCGGTCGTAAGCGCCGGCGTGCAATTAAGCCAGGGCAACGCCAACAACCAGACAAGCGGGCTCACCACCCAGCAGACCATCGCAGCGGCACTTGGCCAGCAATTGGGCCAGCTCGGCCAGGAGACGGCGCGCCGGAACATGCAGGTCCAGCCCACGCTCGAAATCCGTCCCGGCTATCGCTTCGTGGTCATGGTCACAAAGGACATCGTGCTGCGCCCCTGGGTCTGGCGCGAAACGCCGGGAGGGCGCTGAGATGGCGGTGGGTCTCAGCCCCGAGAACTGGGCCTTGCTCGCGCTTTGCGGGGTATTCGTTGGGCTTGCGTCATCGCTGTTCGCGATCGAGCCCGGCTTCCTTCTCATGCCGCTGCTCGCGATCCTTTTGCCGAGCCTCGGTGTCCCGGCCGAAGCCGGCGTCCAGGTTGCCATCGCGACCGCGCTCGCGCTGCTCGTTCCGGTGTCGATCGCCGGCTTCAGCCCTTGCCACGGGCTGAGCGCCGGCATGTGGCGTGGCTTTCGCCCGCCATTCTGGCGGCGGCCTTTTTCGGAGCGAGTCTCGTGCCTCTTATTTCGGGACCGTGGCTGCTGGCCGGGTTTGCGGTGACGGCAGTGATCGCTCTCTTACGCCCGTCGCCGGCCATTACAACGCTCGCCGTGACCCCGCCACGAAGACGAGCGCAACCCTTCGCCGCGATCTTCAAAAGTGCAGTCTCCTCCGTGTTTGGGATTGGCTTGCCTCTTTCGGACGGCGCGGCAGCCGAGAAAGCGGCCTTGACCCTGATGCTGGCTCTCGCCGCGATGGCGGCGCTTCTCAACGCACCTCCCGCCTGCCGGGGCTGCGTGGGCTTCGTCTTCATGCCCGCGCTCTTTGCCATCGGAGCCGCATTCGTCCTGACCGCGCCTTTGTGGCGAGCCTTGCTTGGGGAAAGAACACCCCGGTCACGGCTGCGTCCCCTTGCAGTCCTGGCGGCCGTGTCAGCGCTTCTCGCGGCGCCCATCACGATCTCGGGAACCCGAAAAACAGCGTTCGCCGCGCTCGCGCCCGGGCTCTGCCGGGTTACGGCAGCGCAGCGGTTTGGCTTTCAAGCCGCTCGCTACCGTGATCCTGCTTTCCTCTTGGTGCAGCGCTTTGGGCCAAGACGCGGGCTTGCGGCTCTGCAGGCGAAAACACCGTCGTCATCATTTCTTGCGGTGGCGCGAGACACTGAAGCCCATTCCCCTGTCGCACGGGCATCCGGCTGGATAGCCTCGATCGAGGTCCGAGCCGCTTCGGCAAAGCCTCGCAAACACACTCTCTCACCCAACACTCACAAGCTCTGACCCATGCGCTCAATCCTTTACGCCGCCACGGTGCTCGTCCTGCTCGGCGCCGGCCTTGCCAATGTGGCGCACCAAGCCGCCTGGCTTCACATTCTCGCCGACGGCAAGCGCCTCGCTCGCAGCTCAGACGCCGATCCACGCCATGATCGCAAACACCCTTTGCGGTGAGCCGGCCCCGGCCCAAAACAAGACATGGATCACGGCCTGGACCGCCTCGGTGCAAGGGCCATACCCATCTGGCTTTGCCCTGCTGCAGCCCGATCTGAGCCTTGTGTTTCCGGATCCCGCGCGCGGCGCTGCCGATCAGAGTTTCCGCATGATCGTAAGGCCCGATCTTTGGAGCGATCAGGCTCGCATCCGCCTGTCCAACGCCTTCGGCACAAAACCAATTCGCTTCGACCAGATTACGATCGGCCTGCAGTTTGAGAGTTCGGCCGTCTCTGCCGGCACGAACCGCCCCGTCACCTTCGGCGGTCAAGAATCGGTCGAGATCCCGCCCGGCAAAGACGCCTGGAGCGACGCGGCGCCTTTGCCGTTTGTGCCTGTGGACGATGCCGCGAGCTTTCTTGGACGAAAGCTCGCCGTCAGCTTTCATGTCATGGGCGAGAGCGGCCCCATGACCTGGCACGCCAAGGCGCTGACGACGTCCTATCTGACGATGCCCCATACGGGAACTGCGAGCGCGCGCGAGGATGAGGCCGCATTCCCGTTCAGCACGACGTCGGCGTTTTTTCTTGATGCCGTCGACATGATGGCCGATGCCGGAACGAAGCTCTTGGTGGCCTTTGGCGACTCGCTCACCGACGGCATGGGCGCGAGCTTGAACGGCCAAGACCGCTGGCCCGACGTGCTTTCCCGCCGTCTGCATGACCGCTTCGGCAGCAAGGTCGCCGTCGTGAATGCGGGCATCGCCGGCAACAGGATCCTGAAACCCGATCGTCTATCGCGATGAAAACCCGGATGCGAGCGGCCCCGCGGCGCTACAGCGCGTCGCCCGCGACGTTCTCAGCCTCTCCGGCGTCTCGGCCGTCATCTGGCTTCAGGGCATCAACGATCTCGGGCCGCACGGCCACGCGAGCTCTGAAGGAGCTCGAGCAGGCGATCACATCCGGCGTCCGGGCGCTGCGATCGGGGTCGCCCCCCATCAGGATGATCGGCGCAACCCTCACATCGGCGCGCGGTAGTCCAGACTTCGGGGCAAGAGAGGAGGACCGCAAAGCGCTGAACGCCTTCATCAGGGCGAGCGGCCTCTTTGACGCGGTCATCGATTTCGATAGCGCGACGGCCAATCCGCGATCTGGCGCGCTCAGAACCGAATACGCGGTTCCAACCAACGGCGTCAGCAAGGAGGACGGACTCCATCCAAACCGTGCCGGCTATCTCGCGATGGCCGGGACTATCGATCTCGACGCGCTTGTGACGGACATCGCCACCGAACCGTCGTCGTGAAAACCTGAGAAGGAGGCAGAGGGAGAGTGGGAGCCGTGACGGGGTGAAGGCTGGAGAGGAGTAGAGTGAGGACGCATCCAGCGTCCGCTCCGGTCTTCAGTGTCCATCCTGAAACCCGGAGACCCTCATGGCTCGCGCCAAGCTCAGCTTCTCTGCTCCCATCACCGTTCCCCTCGACTGCCTCGAACGAAGCGACGGCAATGTCCGCCGCATCCGTCCCGCAATGCCGATCCAAAGCCTCGCCGACAGCATCGCGCGGCGCGGCCTCTTACAATCCTTAAGCGTCCGTCCCATCCTCGACGAGGCCGGCGCCGAAACAGGGCGCTACCACGTCCAGGCCGGAAGCCGGCGCCTAGAAGCCCTGCAGCTGCTCGTCAAGCAAAAGCGGCTGGCAAAGAACGCCGCCATTCCCTGCCTTGTGAAGACAAGCGGGCTCGAGGAAGAAGACAGCCTCGCCGAAAACACCGACCGCGAGGCGCTGCATCCTCTCGACCAGTTCCGCGCCTTTGCCGCGCTCGCGGAAAAAGGCCAGGGCATCGAGGACATCGCCGCCTCTTTCAGCGTGACGCCCGCCGTCGTGCGCCAGCGCCTGAAGCTTGCAAGCGTCAGCCCAAAACTGCTTGCGCTATACGAAGAGGATGCCCTGACGCTCGACCTCCTCATGGCGTTCGCCTTGAACGCCGATCACGCGCGGCAGGAACAGGTCTGGGACGCCATCCAGCAACGAAGCTGGCTTCAGACCCCGCACCACATCCGCCGGCTTCTCACCGAAAACACCGTCTCCGCCCGTGATGCGAGCGTGCGCTTTGTCGGCATCGAGGCCTACGAAGCGGCGGGCGGCTTTGTCATGCGCGACCTCTTCGAAGAGGACGGGGGCGGCTATCTCACCGATCCGCTTCTCCTCCAGAAGCTCGTGAACGAGAAACTTGATGCGGCGGCCGAAACGGTGCGCGCCGAGGGTTGGAAATGGGTCGAAGCCGCCGAGGACATCCCTTACAACGCAACCTATGGGCTCCGCCCGCTTGTGCCTGTGGCGCCCGCGCTCACCAGTGAGGAAGAGCACGAACTCGAAACGCTCCTCAACGAACGCGACGAGCTGGAAGCAAGCGAAGGAGACACGGAAACCGAAAAGCGCCTCGCCGCAGTGATCCAGCGCGTCGGAGAGCTTGAGGCCAATGCACCCACCTTCGCACCCGAAGACGTGAGCATGGCGGGCTGCTTTGTGAGCCTTGATTCCGATGGCCGCCTTTGCATCGAGCGCGGCTATGTCCGCCCCGAAGACGAGCCTCGGTCATCAGAGGAGGCGGAAGCTGCAGAACCCCTCGAAAGCGCTTCCGGTGGTGAGCAGGAGACGGATTGGAGACCGGTCCCTTCTGCCGCTCCGGTGGAAGACTACGAGGACGATAGCGCGGCCTTGCCCGAGAAGCTGATCGCAGATCTGACGACGTTCCGCACGCTCGCTTTGCGGGATGCGCTGGCCAACGATCCCGACACGGCCTTGCTTGCACTTCTTCATACGCTGTCGTTGAAGCTCCTCTACCCGTACGGAGCCCACATGACCTGCGTCGAGATTCAGGCTCATGGCCTTCTGCCGAATACGCTCAAAGATGCGCGCCAGACGAAGCCCGCCAAGGCCATCGAAGCCCGCACCAATGGCTGGAAACAGGCGCTGCCGAGAGAAGCAAAGGACCTCTGGGATTTCCTGGTGAGCTTAGGCCAGGAAGACCGGCGGGCTCTCTTGGCCCAGCTCGTCAGCATGACCGTGAACGCGGTGATCGAGCCGCGCAATCCCGGCCGCGACCGCATCCGCCATGCCGACCAGCTCGCAGAGATGCTGAACCTCGATCTCGGAGAGGCCGGCTTCGCGCCGACCGCAGAAAACTATTTCGGCCGCGTGACCAAGGCCGAAATCCTGAACGCCGTCACCGACGCCCGCGGCGAGGAGACCGCAAGCCTTCTCGCCGATCTCAAGAAAAAGGAGATGGCGATCGAAGCCGAGCGCCTCGTTGCCGGAACAGGCTGGCTGCCGGCGCCTTTGCGCGGCGTCCAGCCGAAGCAAAACGCCGATGAGGCGCTGGCTTCCGGCGAACCCGCCGATAACGGCGCTCTTCCGGCCTTCCTCGACACGGAGGAAATGGCCGCCTGATCTTACCTCCAACTCAACTCACAGACCCAAGGCCCGCACCCCGCGGGCCTTTTGCATTTTCGGAGACACTCATGAGCAATCAGCATCAACAAAGCCGCGCCAATGCGGCGCGCGCCGCTCTGTCCGCGAGAGAGCAGACGAATGACGACCTGGCCACCCGCATCCAGGATCATCTCGCCGATCTCGGCCATCTCTGCGACGCCGAAAACCTCATCTTCACCGACATCCTCGCCAGGGCGCTCAGGCACTGGGCGGTCGAGCGCATCGATCCGAACAGCCTTGCCGCAGGCCCCACCGTCGAAATCGGGATCGGCAGCGAAGGCCTTCCCGATGCGCCCAAGAAACGTCCCGGCAAGCCCATGCCGAAGAAGAGCCGGCCTGCCTGACCGGTCAAGTTTGCACCCAACTCATCCGCCACCAGGCCCGCACTCAAGCGGGCCTTTTCACTTATCGGAGACGCTCCATGAACTGGCACCGCCCTTGCGCCTACGACCCTGATGTCAAAGACACCTTCCATCGCACCGCACGCGCCCGGCTTCGCAAGCTTGCAAACCTCATGGGCTGGCAAGAAAGCAGCTTCAACATGCGAAGTAATCGCGCGGGAGTTGCTGTTTCCGGCGAAGTTACCCTTCACCATGAGTGCATTTATATCCAGGTCTCTCAGCCCTGCTACGGGCCATGACAGCGGCATCCTCATCCGCCGTTGCAACGGGCCGCAAGGACTACACCGGCGAACGCAATCACTTCGCGAGCCTGTCGCTTCTCGACGATCTGCCGGCGCTCGCCGGGCGCGTCAACGCCGTTCTCGGCTCGGAGGTGCGGCCATGACGAAACTCACACCTCCCCGCACCCCCTCCGCACTCAAACTGCAAATCACGCAAGCCGAGTGGGAGCAGCTTTACAAGAACGGCCTCATTCAGGCGAAGGTGAAGGGCACGTCGAAGGAACTCGATCCCGTCCCCGTGGTGAAGCTGTTCTATCCCGCTTCGGCCGCTACCTGGCTGCTGACCGAGGTCGAACCGGAAGAGCCCGAGATCTCCTGGGGCTTGTGTGATCTCGGTATGGGCTTTCCCGAATTCGGCACCGTGAGCTTACAGGAACTCGCCGAACTCAAGGGCATTGCCGGGCTTGGCATCGAACGCGACCGCTTCTTCAAGGCCAAGGCGCCCATCTCCCGCTACATCGAAGTGGCCCGCAGCGCGGGTCAAATCGTTGAAAACCTTCCGGATACGGCGCGTCCAAAAGGCTCTGACAACCGCAGCGCCGAAAGCCCGATCCCGCCCGCGTTCACAACGCGGGCTTTGTTTTGTCCGCCCGCGGATCTCGTCCGCGGGCCGTCCCGCCGCTCATTCCCACCCTCTCACTTGAAAGATCCCGACATGACGCCCGCGAACACCGCGCCCGCCGAAACCCTCGATGCTGCCCCGGAATCCAGTAAAGCGCGCATCATTCTCAATGCCGCGACCATCCTTCTCACCTCGCTCGCAAAGGGCGAAGCGCTCGACGCAAGGCTGTTGCGCACCGCCATGGAGCAGGTCACCGGCGGCTCCGACGCCGACGGCGCCTGGTGCTGGAAAGATGCCTATGAGGCCTCGGAAGCGGCCTGCGTTCTGTTTCTCCGGCGCTACGGCAGGGCGCTTCTTACAAAGTCCAGGGGTGACGCGCCGAAACTTGCCAGCCTTCTGAAGCGGATCGAGGGCTGCTGCCCTCGCACACCAAGCGCTCGGAAGACAGCGTCCGCCTGCAGCAATTCTCGACGCCCATCGGCATCGGGGAGGCCATGGCGCGGGCGGCTCAACTTGTTTCTTCCGATCTTGTCCTTGAACCCTCGGCAGGGACGGGACTTCTCGCCGTCCATGCCGAGCTGCGAGGCGCGACGCTTATCCTGAACGAGCTTGCGGAAACTCGGCACGGCATCCTGAAAGGCCTGTTTCCGGCGGCGCCACTGTCCGGCTTCAACGCCGAACACATCGATGACTTCCTTCCGGAGGACATCGCGCCCACGGCCGTTCTCATGAACCCGCCCTTCAGCGTGACGCCTCATGTCGATGGCGCGAGCCTGCTTGCCGGATTCCGGCATGTGTCATCGGCGCTTGCACGCCTTTCGCCAAAGGGGCGTCTCGTTGCGCTTTTGAGCGACCGCTTCGATCCCTGCTCGCCCCGCTTTGCCGACAGTTTCGCGCGCCTCACCGAACACTCCCGCCTCGTCTTTCACGCGACCATCGACGGCGCACTCTACCAGCGGCACGGCACCACGACGGCGACCCGGCTTCTGGTGTTCGACAAGGAGGCGGCGGACGAATTCCGCAATCCCGGCTTCGTCAGGACATGCGACCGGCCTCGCGGTGCTGTTCCGTCTTGTCGACGAGGGGGTGCCGCCGCGCCTTGAGGCCTCGGCTGTCCTTTCGCGGGCGCTGCCTAAAACGTCCTTGGCGCCAAAGCCCGTCGCGAAACCGGCCTCTGTCACTTTTGCGGCTGCAGCCTCTCTCCGCGGAAAGCTCTGGCGGCGAGCCCGTCATCTATCGGCGCAAAACCTCGGTCGAGGAGGCGGCGCTCTCATCAGACAAGCTCTATGAGCCCTATGCCGTTCAGACCATTGCCATCGACGACGCCAAGCCGCATCCGACCGCGCTTGTGCAATCCGCGTCCATGGCTTCCGTCGCACCGCCGATGCCATCCTATGTGCCGCGGCTGCCGCGCAATCTGGTCACGGAAGGAATCCTGTCCGACGCGCAGATCGAGACGATCATCTATGCCGGCGAAGCCCATCAGAGTTTTCTGGCCGGCCATTACAAGGCCGATGAGAGCTTCGACAGGCTGGACCGCATCGCGCCAGAGGCGGAAGGCGCGGTGCAGTTCCGCAAGGGCTATTTTCTCGGCGACGGCACGGGCTGCGGCAAGGGCCGGCAGGCGGCTGGCATTCTGCTCGACAACTGGCTGCAAGGCCGCCGACGCGCGCTCTGGATCTCGAAATCCGACAAGCTTCTCGAAGATGCGCAGCGCGACTGGTCGGCGCTCGGCCAGGAGAAACTCCAGATCGTGCCGCTAACCCGCACCAAGCAGGGCCAGCCGATCAAGCTTCGGCAAGGGATACTCTTCACCACCTACGCGACCTTGCGAAGCTCCGACCGAGGAGGGAAGAACTCCCGCCTCCAGCAAATTCTCGACTGGCTCGGGACGGACTTCGACGGCGTGATCCTGTTCGATGAAGCGCACGCCATGGCGAACGCGGTGGGAAGCGCGAGCGCCCGCGGTCAGCAAGCGCCGTCCCAGCAAGGCCTTGCCGGATTGCGCCTTCAGCATGCCCTGCCGAAGGCCCGCGTTGTCTACGTCTCGGCGACCGGCGCCACCACAGTGCAAAATCTCGGCTATGCGCAGCGGCTTGGGCTGTGGGGCGGCACGGATTTTCCGTTTGCGACGCGTGCGGAGTTCATGCAGGCGATCGAGGCCGGCGGTATTGCCGCCATGGAGGTGCTCGCCCGCGATCTGAAAGCCCTTGGGCTCTATACCGCGCGCTCCCTCTCTTACGAAGGCGTCGAGGTCGCTATTCTGGAACATGCGCTCACGACGGAGCAAGTCCGCATCTATGATGCCTTTGCCAGCGCCTTCCAGATCATTCATCAGAACCTGACCGCTGCACTCGAAGCAGCCAACATCACCGGCTCCGAAGGCACGCTCAACAAGCAGGCGAAATCAGCAGCCAAGAGTGCCTTCGAAAGCAATAAGCAGAGATTTTTCAATCACTTGATAACGGCGATGAAGATGCCGAGCCTTTTGAAGGCGGTTGCGTCCGACCTGGCAGACGGGCACGCGGCCATCGTGCAGCTTGTCTCCACCGCCGAGAGCCTCATGGAACGCCGCCTGTCAGAAATTCCGACCGAGGAATGGGGCGATCTTTCCCTTGATTTGACCCCTAAGGAATATGTACTTGATTACTTGAATCATGGCTTTCCGACGCAGCTTTACGAGCGCTATTCGGATGAGGATGGCAACATTCGCTCCCGCCCCGTCGTCGTGGACGGCCAGCCCGTCCATTCCAAGGAAGCAACCGCGCGACGCGATGCGCTGATCGATAAGCTGGCAAGCCTTCCGGCGGTGCCGAGTGCGCTCGATCAAATCGTACAGCACTTCGGAACGGATCAAGTGGCCGAAGTAACGGGACGCAGCCGCCGCATTGTGCGGAAGCTGGACTCGCACGGCCAGCCGATCCTTCAGGTCGAGAACCGTCCATCCATGGCCAATCTCTCCGAGACGCAGGCCTTCATGGATGACGACAAGCGCATCCTGGTCTTCTCCGATGCGGGGGGCACCGGCCGCAGCTACCATGCCGATCGCGGCGTGAAGAACCAGAGAAAGCGCATCCATTATCTGCTGGAGCCCGGCTGGCGCGCGGATGCCGCCATTCAGGGTCTTGGCCGCTCGAACCGCACCAATCAGGCGCAGCCGCCCCTGTTCCGGCCTGTGGCCACGGATGTGCGCGGGGAGAAGCGCTTCCTCTCGACGATTGCGAAGCGGCTCGACTCCCTCGGCGCCATCACCCGCGGCCAGCGCCAGACCGGAGGCCAGGGCTTGTTCAGGCCCGGCGACAATCTCGAAAGCGTCTATGCCCGCGATGCGCTTCGCCACCTTTACGATCTCATCTATCGCGGCAAATGCACCTGCCTCACGCTCGAAGCGTTCGAGGAGGCGACCGGGCTTTCTCTCTGCGACGGCGACGGCACTTTGCGTGAAGAGCTTCCGCCGATCACGACCTTCCTGAACCGCCTGCTTGCCCTGCCCATCGACATCCAGAACAAGCTGTTCGAGGAGTTCGAGACACTGCTCACGGCGCGGATCGAGGGCGCGATTGCGGCAGGCCTCTACGACCAGGGCCTCGAGACGCTCTCCGGTGCGCATGTTCACGAAAGTGGCCACCGTTTTCATGAATGCGGCCACTGCTGAGCAGTCATGCAAGGCGCTTGGTTTGAGGCTGCCGGGTACGCCGCCCCGCGGGGCGGTGTACCCGGCCGGCGTCTGATCTGAGCTTCATTCTAAGGTTGTCCTTGGCGTTAAGGAAGCGGGTTATGTCTTGGCGTCGATTTTTGCGTCTCCATCGGTTCTGGCCTCGCCGTTCGTTTGCGGTTTGCGCCGGGACTCGCCCTTGAGGGGCAAGCGGATGGCGTTGTGGACGACGCGGTCGAGGATCGCGTCGGCGTAGGTTGCATCGCCGATGGTGGCGTGCCAGCTCTCCACCGGGAGTTGGCTGGCCAAGACGATGGAGCCGCGATCGTGCCGGTCGTCGACGATCTCCATGAGGTCCCGGCGCTGGGCGGCGGTCAGGTCGATCATGGCCCAATCGTCCAAAATCAACACGCTGACCTTGGTCACCTTGCGCATCAGGCGGCCCACCCCATTGCCAAGCCGCGCGACAGCAAAGTCGTCAAGCAGGCGCGACAGGCGCGTGTAGAGCACGCTGTAGCCCTCGCGGGCGGCCTGATTGCCCAGAGCACAGCTGAGCCAGCTCTTTCCTGTGCCGGTTTTCCCCGTAACGATCAGATGGCGGTGCTCGCCGATCCAGCGGCACGTGAACAGATCGCGGATCGTACTTTTGTCCAGGCCGCGCGCCGGCTTCATGTCGAGGTTCTCAAAGCAGGCGGCCTGGCGCAGGCGAGCCTGCTTCAGCCGGGTCTGCATGGCGGCATTGGCGCGATCCGCCGCTTCGCGGTCGATCATCATGGCAAGCTGGTCAGCGAAGTCCAGCTGGCCGCGATCGGCGAGGTTCTGCAGGTCTTCGAGCGCGCGCGCCATGCCGAATAAGCGCAGGCGTTTGAGCTTTTCCAAATTCTGGTGGTGCATCGGGGGTCTCCTTCAGGTCGGCTTGCGGTTCAGTGGTAGTAGGCGGAGCCGCGCACATTCTGGTGCGGACCGGCGCGGGGGCTGGCTGGTTCCTCGATGAAGGCCTTCCGGCCGCTCGCCAGCCATTGGCGGACATAGGCGTAGGAATGCACGTTGGCGCTCAGGGCCGCGATCACGGCTGTCCGCAGCGCATCGGCGCCGAACTTCTCGCCAAGCGCGATCAGCCCAGCCACCTGACGCGCGGCCTGTTCGGGATGATCGGCGGCGAGGAAGATCTTGTCCGACAGAGCCGTCAGCGCTTCGCCCATGGCCGCGGCCCTCTCGCGCACCGCCTCGGACGTCAGCCGCGCCGCCGCCCGATGCTGGGGCGGCCGATGTTCG
>CAWFXN010000009.1:0-149210 GCA_963819665.1 uncultured Alphaproteobacteria bacterium | reverse complement strand
GGATCGGAATGATGAGCGTGAAATCGGAAGTCACTAGGGGAAAAAGAAAGAGAGCAGCGCTTTCGATCTCGCCGTCGTGCTTTTGCAAGCCGTCGCCATTGCAATTGTCATTCGCATTTTTCTTTTTCAGCCATTCAACATTCCTTCCGGCTCCATGATCCCAACGCTTCTCGTTGGCGATTATCTCTTCGTTTCGAAATACAGCTACGGTTATAGCCGATACTCTTTCCCCTTTGGTTTGGATCTTTTCAAGGGCGCATTCTGTTCTCCGATCCGCATCGAGGGGACGTCATTGTCTTCAAGACGCCGCGGGACAACACGACCGATTACATTAAGCGGCTTATCGGCCTTCCCGGCGACCGGATTCAGATGATTGGCGGCATCTTGCACATCAACGGTGAGGCCGTTAAGCGAGAGCGCGTCGCCGATGTCGTCGAAGATACAAAGTGCGGGCCAAATCAAGTGGTTCACCAGTATCGAGAGACGTTTCCGAACGGTGTCTCCTTTCTCACACAGAAGCTGTCGGAAACCTGCCGGTTCGGCCGGTTTGGCGCTGCGGACGACACGGAGGTCTTCCTCGTACCGCCGCATCATTACTTCATGATGGGCGACAACCGCGACAATTCGGCCGACAGCCGTTTCACCGATGGCAATGGCGTTGGCTATGTGCCGGAGGAAAATCTGGTTGGGCGCGCGCGCATTCTCTTCTTCTCCATCGACGAGAATGCGAGCTGGTTTGCACCGTGGCGCTGGCCGATGGAGATTCGCTGGTCGCGCATTGGAAACGTGATCCACTGAGTGTCTATAAAAAAACCTCACATCAAAGAGCTTGAGGCTCTGCTCGGCTACACATTCAAGGATAAGGGCCTTCTCACTGAAGCTCTGATCCATTCAAGCGCACGCAACGAGAATGGCGGCAGGGATAACGAGCGTCTTGAGTTTCTCGGCGATCGCGTTTTGGGCTTGGCCATTGCGGCGCTTTTGTTTGTCCGTTTTCCCCAGGCTCGCGAGGTGGAGCTGGCGCGGCACCTCAACGCGCTCGTTTGCAAGGCTTCATGCGCAGAGATCGCCCGGCGGCTACAACTCGGTCCACATCTTATCATGGCTGCAAGCGAGGCTCGCTCCGGCGGCCGGAAAAAAGAGGTGATCCTCGCGGATGCGTGCGAAGCGCTCCTTGGAGCGATCCTGATGGATGGCGGCGCGCTCGCGGCAGAGACTGCCGTCGGCCGTCTGTGGTCGCCGTTGATCGGGACGGCGGAGGCTCCGGCTCCGGACGCAAAAACCGCGTTGCAGGAATATGCCCAAAGCCAGAAATGGGGGCTTCCAGAGTACCGGGAGGTGGGGCGGAGCGGAGCTGACCACGCCCCAAGCTTCATGGTCGAAGTGTCGGTCAAAGGCTTGAAACCCGAACAGGGCGCCGGGCCGTCGCTGAAGAAGGCTCAGCAGGCGGCCGCCGAAGCCCTTTTGAAGCGCGAGGCAGTGTCTGGCCGGCGGAGCATGACCATGTCTGAGGACACGCATTGCGGGTTTACAGCCGTCATAGGGGCCCCCAATGCTGGCAAATCCACGCTCGTGAATGCGCTTGTCGGGGCTAAGGTCTCGATCGTGACTCACAAGGCGCAGACGACACGCGCGCGGATGCGCGGGATCGCCGTAGCGGGCAAGACCCAGATTGTGCTCGTGGACACGCCGGGCATCTTCAGGCCGAGCGGCGGCTCGATCGCGCTATGGTCGAAACGGCGTGGACCGAAGCGCGCGAGGCGGATGTGGCGGTCCTCGTCCTCGACGCGATCCGCGGCCTGGACGATGTCGCCGAACCCATTTTTCAGCAAGCAGGCCAGCTTAAAATCCCGCTTGTCCTCGTCCTCAACAAAGTCGATAAGGTCGACAAGGCAAAGCTCCTGGCGCTTGCATCGGAAGCGTCGAAGTCCCTGCCGCTGGAGCAACTCTTCATGGTCTCGGCCTTGTCGGGCGACGGAGTGGAGGACCTAAAGAACTATCTCGCACGCCGCATGCCGCCCGGCCCCTGGCTTTTCCCGGAGGATCAGATCGCCGACGCGCCGCTTCGCCAATGGGCGGCGGAAGTTACCCGCGAAAAGATGTTCTTGCGGCTCCACGAAGAGATTCCCTATTCCTCGACGGTCGAAACGACAGACTGGAAACAGTTGAAAGACGGCTCCACCCGCATCGAGCAAACAATCTTTGTGGAGCGCGAGAGCCAGCGCAAAATCGTTCTTGGCGCAAAAGGGCAGGCGATCAAACAGATTTCAATGGAAGCGCGCCGCGAGATCGCGGAGGGCGTAGAAGCCCCGGTTCATTTGTTCCTCTTTGTAAAGGTGAGGGAGAACTGGGCCGATGATCCAGAGCGATATCGGGAAATGGGGCTCGACTTTCCGAAATCATGAATACGCTCGTTGCGGACATTGCTTCATGAGATGGACTGACGACGGCATTTTTCTCCTGGGTCGGCCGCATGGCGAATCGAGCGTGATCGCTGACATCTTCACACGCGAGAACGGCCGTGCGCGCGGCCTTGTAAAGGGCGGGCGCTCCCGTCGAATTCGGCCCATTCTTCAAACCGGCAATGGCCTCAGGGTGGAGTGGCGCGCGCGTCTTGACGATCAGCTCGGCGTCTATACAGCCGAATTGACGGAAGCGACCGCGTCGCGCGTTCTTGACGATAAGCTCTCGCTCGCGGGCGTGACGGCGCTCGCCGGGCTTCTGCAGATTTTGCCGGAACGCGATCCTCATCCACGGCTTTTTGACGCCGCGCGAACCTGCCTCGATGCCGCCAGTGAGACGCGCTTTCCGGTGTCCCTAATCCGGTTCGAACTTCGATTTCTCGACGAACTTGGGTTTGGGCTGAACCTCACCACGTGCGCGGCGACCGGCCGAACAGACGATCTTGCCTATGTCTCGCCAAAATCCGGTCAAGCTGTGAGCCGACAAGCCGGGGAGGTTTACCACGACAGGTTGCTCCCTCTGCCAGTGTTTTTGAGGAGCGGACAAGGAACAGATCAGCCATGTCATGCGGAACTACAGTCGGCATTCGCGATGACGGGGCATTTTCTCGGCGCGCATGTCTTCGCGGAGACCGGGAAGCCGATCCCGAAGGCGAGGGAGGAGTTCATAAGGCTTTTGCACAGACGTAGTATTTGAAGCACAATCGAGTAGCCAGCTGCCGGAGCCTGCCGTTGGCAGCAAAAACTTAGGTGTTGCCGTGGTAGTCTATTGGTGCTAGCCGCGATTTGTGATTGCGAGATGAGCTTCTCCGATAGGGGGGCGGAATTTGTAGTTCAGGGTAGCAAGCTGAGCGGACGGCGCCAACGGTGCGCGCCAAAGAGCCGATGCAGGCTTGCCATCCGGTAGGAAAGAAGGGCTTCTGTGAATCTATTCGACGCCGTAGTCTCGCTCGATCCGGCAATCATCAAGTCGTATGTCCTCCATCACAAGGCCTGGGCCGGTCCCATCCTTGGCGCGATTGCATTCGGCGAATCCCTGGTCTTCGTCGGCCTCTTTTTCCCGGCCACGCTCATCATGGTTTTCGCCGGGCTCGCCATTCAGCAAGGCAAGCTTGACGCGGCGTCAGTCATAGGATGGTCCATCGCCGGGGCCGTTCTTGGCGATATTGTCACATATTGGATCGGGCGCTGGATTGGGCCGAGCGTGGTGCATCATTGGCCCCTCAACCGCGATAAGGCCGCAGTCGCTCGCGCCCGGTTATTTTTCCGGAAATACGGCTTCCTTTCGATATTCATCGGCCGCTTTCTCGGGCCGATCCGTCCCACGATCCCGCTTGTCGCCGGAATTATGCGGATGCGCCACCTGACTTTTCAGATCGCAAACGTGACTTCGGCGATCGTCTGGGTGCCCTTTATGCTGTTTTGGGGTTACGCCTTTTCAAAAGCAGTCGGCGACCTCAGCCGGCTGACGACGGGCAACTGGGTGGCCCTCATCGCATTTCTTGTAGCGCTGATGATGGCCTTGACCTTCGTCACCGTTAAAATGCAGGGGAAGAGCGCCAAGGACCGCCGGCAGGAGGGCCAGAAGCGGTCTACTGCTGTGAAGCTTGCGGAATAGCCTTGGCCGGTGAACCATGCAGGCCCTCACAATCGACACGCGCGGCCTGTCATGTCCGCTTCCGCTGTTGAAAGTGCGCAAGGCCATGCGCTCCATAGAGCCTGGAAGAGCGGTCCAGATTCTCGCCACCGACCCGCTTGCGGAGCAGGACTTACGCGCTTATTGCGAGGCGTCGGGATGCATCTTTCTCTCCATCGATAAGCTTGACGGCGATGTGCTTTGCGTCGTCATTCAGAAATGATGAGGTTCGGCCCCAATCGTTTGATGAGGTCTGCCTTCGCAAGCCTTAGGCGGTCTTCCTCTGTTGAGCGCAGGACGAGATTTGTACCGGGGCGCTTATCCTCGAAAAAAGGATAGCTGCCCATCGCCACATCGGGAAAGGTCTGCTGACAATCGGCAAGCAAAGCGGCGACCTGGCCTTCCGGAGCGTTCACGCGGACCGTATCCGCCAGCATTTTATGCCCGGTCTTCAGCCTTGGCGTGACGGCGAAAAGCATCGCCTCCATGATGACGGGCACGCCTGCCATGACGATGACATTGCCGATCTTGAAGCCGGGAGCTTTTGAAACGGAGTTCTCGATCAATTCCGCCCCTTCGGGGATGCGAGCCATGCGCAACCGTACCGGGGTCAAGTCGGCTTCGGCGTAACGCTCGCGTAGCAAGGCGACGGCTCTTGGGTCGATATCGATCGCGACGCCAAACGCGCGGGCCACCGAGTTGGCCGTGATGTCGTCATGGGTAGGACCGATACCGCCCGTCGTGAAGACGTACGTGTAGGCTCGCCTCAATTCATTGACAGCAATGATAATCGCAGCCTCATCGTCGGCCACGATGCGGACTTCCTTCAGGCGAATTCCGATCTGATTGCAGTGATCGGCGACGAAGCCGATATTCTTATCCTTGGTTCTCCCCGAAAGAATTTCATCTCCTATAACGAGGAGTGCTCCGGTAACCTCTTCCTCGGGCATTGCATGCCTTTGTACACGGGACAAAACAGTGACGTTCATGTCTTTATCTTTCGTGGTCTTAAAACGGGCCTCTGTCACCCCGATGCTCACAAATTCGTGACCCAGTAAAACCATCTAAAATCCGCTTTACACCTATCAACCTTGATAGGAGCAGCTGGGCTAAAAACCCGCGACGGACTGATCTGCAACGGACGATTCGCCGCATTATTCTAAAAGTCATAAGAAGCTTTTTCTTTTTTTTAAAATAGGCGGATCCGCAACTACCCATTATCGCTTCAGACCGCGCCTATCTCGCCCAGCACGAGGGGCTGCTGATTCGGCTCACCATTGGGCTGTGAGGGCGTGGCGGAGTCGCAACCGCAAGCTGGCGTTGCAGAGCTTTTCCGGCGGCGCTGGCTTCGGAGTTGAGACTTTGACCCATACCTGCCATATTTCGACTGCGGGACTGGCTTTATCTATGTCGGGGGAGTTCTGCCCCAAGGACAGCCCTCGCGAACGACTGTAACAACCGAAACGAGCGCCCCGCGCGCAGACCTCATCGCCATGCACGGATCGGAATACGGCGCGCCTATCAGGCTCGCGAATGACGGGAAAATAAAGCTCCATGGGCCGGAAGCGTTTGAGGGAATGCGCCGGGCCGGGCAGCTTTCGGCGATGGCCCTCGATATTCTCGCCGATTTTGTCCGGCCCGGAGTAACGACGGAAGCGATCGATGAGCTTGTCTTCCATTTTGCCATGAAGCACAACGCCGTGCCGGCGACCTTGAACTACCGGGGATACCCGAAATCCTGCTGCACGTCGCTCAACCACGTGGTCTGCCATGGCATACCGGGGCCGCGCCTGCTGATCGAAGGCGACATTATCAATGTCGATGTCACGCTCATTCTCGATGGCTGGCACGGCGATTCGAGCCGCATGTACACGGTGGGCCGTGTTTCGCGGAAGGCGGAGCGCCTCATCGAGGTGACTTACGAGGCCATGATGCGCGGCATTGCCGTCATCAAGCCTGGAGCCAGGGTTGGCGATATCGGCCACGCGATCCAGAAATACGCTGAAAGCGAGCGATGCAGCGTCGTACGCGATTTCTGCGGCCATGGGCTTGGCCTTGTCTTTCACGACAAGCCCAACATTTTGCATTACGGAACGCAAGGCGAAGGCGTCACGCTCGAACCCGGCATGCTGTTCACCGTCGAGCCCATGATCAATCTGGGCAAGCCTCATGTGAAGATGCTCTCGGACGGCTGGACGGCCGTGACGCGCGACCGCTCGCTGTCGGCGCAGTTCGAGCATACGGTCGGCGTCACCGACAGGGGCGTGGAGGTTTTCACCTATAGCCCCAGGGGCTTGCACAAGCCGCCCTATCCCGGCCAGCTCTGAAACTTTTTGTCGCTTTTTAGCTAAACTGCTTATTCTCTGCGGGCGTAATGCCGTGTATAAAGGCAGCGGTATTGTGATGTTGCGTTGGCGATATTTATGTCGAACAGCTTCGAAGAGAGCCCTCTATTCGAATTGATTGCGCTCGAAACGGGCGCCAACCTGCCGCCCCCGCAGCCGCCTCGACCCATCCCGCATTATTGGGGCCATCGCGACCGCTTGAGAAGGCGCTTCCGCGAGGGCGGGGCAGAGGCGCTCCCCGATTACGAACTCATGGAGCTGATCCTTTTTCGGGCGATTCCCCGCAGGGACGTGAAACCCTTGGCGAAGGAGATCCTTGCGCGCTTCGGTTCCTTCGCCGAAGCCGTGGCCGCGCCGCGTGAACGGCTGATGGAGATCGAAGGCGTAACAGAGGCTGTCGTGACCGAGATCAAGGTCATCCAGGCGGCCGCGCTGAGAACCTCCCAAAGCGAGGTCAGGAAGCGGCCGGTGCTGGCGGCGATGTCAACTGTTCTGTCATACTTACGCTCTGCGATGGCCTTCGAGGACCGCGAGCAGTTCCGCATCCTGTTTCTCGACCGGCGCAACAAGCTCATCGCCGATGAGGTGCAGACACGCGGCACCGTCGACCACACTCCCGTCTACACGCGCGAGGTGTTGAAACGGGCGCTGGAGCTTTCGGCATCGGCGATCATTCTGGCCCACAATCACCCGTCCGGCGATCCCACGCCGTCGAAAGCCGATATCGACATGACAAAGCAGATTGTCGATGTGGCGACGAAGCTCGGCGTTGTCGTCCACGATCACATCATCCTCGGGCGGGACGGGCATCTCAGCATGAGGTCCGTTGGGATATTCTGAGTGGTCGGAAAGACGCGGCCGCTTCCCAATCCGATGGCGATCACGAAGGAGTGAAAAAGCTGAACGAATTCTAAACGCGCCCTTTCCCTCGCGTTCAGCCAGCGAAGACTAAGCTCCAATCATGGTTTCGAGATGAATCAGGAGGCGCCCCATGAAACGCTTTTCTTTCGCACTGGCCATCGGCGCCTTCGCTCTTTTGCCCCTCGGCCTGTCGCAGCCCGCTTCCGCCTACGATTATTATGATGGCTATCGCGGGGACAGCCGCCTCGAGCGCGACATCGACAAGGACCGCGTGAAACTCGATCACGATTATGCCGAGCACCGCTATTACAGCGAGCGCGAGCAGCAGGCCCTTCGCGACGGCCATTATCTGAGCGCCTGGTGGTATGGCTGGCGCCGCCACCATGAGGAGCGCGAGATCAACGCCCGCCGCGCCGACCTTCACCGCGATCACGAGCGGCTTGATCGCTACCCCTATTAGCAGTTGCGCCTGTTGCGTCGTATCCCATCCGTTGCGTGCGTTCCATCCTGGAGGTGTTGCGTCTGTCGTGTTCCGTTCCGTCGGTTGAGTGCGTGATGTTGCGGCTGTCGCGTTCTGTTCTGTAGGTTGAGCGCGTGATGTTGCGTTTTTTGCGTGCCGGTTTGTAATCCCGAGGCTCTGTGTTCGCGTCCGGGACTGTATCTTCACCCCGTCCCCCCAAGCGTTTTGTCTTTTACCCCGCGCGATCCCGGAAAGGCGCAAGCCTTCTCCGGGATTTGCGGCTTGTCCCGGCGTAGACCCCTGGCATTTTGTATGTGTTGCGCGAAGCGCGGCATGGGTTTGTCAACTTGTCTCTGACGTTTTCGCCTGCTTTCCTTCTTCTGAAAGATCTTCGCCGAAATCGCCTTGACGGCAGGTTAACGCGGCTTCAGCCCGCTCCAACCCTTGATAAATATGAGGAAAATACCGTTCGCGACGCCATCTCTGCGCCTGCGCCACAGCCATTCCGGCCGCTCGCGAGCGTTAATTTTCGAACCTGAAACATATTTAACGGACTTTTCCGCGTCCCAGTAAAGATAAAAATTCCGGCATTAAATTTAATTTAATGGGCAAGTCGTTCCCGAGAAAAAGGCTTTTATTTTCAATTGATTACCTGAATTACTTCCCGCCGAAAATGGGCGTATAAGGAAGAAATTGTGATAGGATTAACTGCTTGTTTAGCAAGATAGGAGCGGAAGTAAATCCGGCTT
The DNA here is from genome assembly GCA_963819665.1 of uncultured Alphaproteobacteria bacterium. Classification (GTDB taxonomy): domain Bacteria; phylum Pseudomonadota; class Alphaproteobacteria; order Rhizobiales; family Rhodomicrobiaceae; genus Rhodomicrobium. The sequence goes on along the minus strand of CAWFXN010000009.1, from coordinate 140,697 downwards.
ACATCCGTTAACCGTCGCGGAATTTACTTTCTTGCCGGAGCCCGCGCGGCAACGCTTTCTTCATCTTTACGATATGACTTATGTCACCCGGCGTTCCCCCTCACCCCGGCCCTCTCCCGCGAGGGGAGAGGGAGCAGGTCGCGCACGTTGCGGCGGCGTCCCTTCTCCCCTTGCGGGAGAAGGACAGGATGAGGGGTCTTGCCAATCGCCAGCCTCCTCCCCCCGCTCCGCATCCGCGTCGAGCACGCAGACCGAATCGCCGCGCTCCCTCAAGGCTTTCATGCGAAGCCGGCGCGCGAAAGCCATCGTGCGCGGCCCTGGGTTGCCGGCGTTGCGGCGCTTCGGATTCGGCAGCGCGGCGGCAAGCTGCGCCGCTTCCTGCGGCGTGAGGTTGGCGGCGGATTTCCCGAAGTGATGCTGCGCCGCGGCCTCCGCCCCGTAAACGCCCGGCCCCCATTCCACGATATTCAAGTAGATCTCGATCACCCGGCTTTTGCCGAGCGCCAAATCCATGAAGGCGGCGAGGGGAATTTCGAACGGCTTGCGCAGGATGGCGGGACGGCTCCAGAGAAAAAGGTTTTTCGCCGTCTGCATGGTGATGGTGCTGCCGCCGCCTTTCGGTTTTCCGTCAACCACCGCATCGGCGGCCTCTGTCGAGCGCCGTCCAATCGACGCCGTGATGCGCGCAGAAGCGGCCATCCTCGGCGGCGATGACCTGGGCGACGAGGTTCGGCGAAATCTGATCGAGATCGCGCCACTCGTAAGCTGCTGGCCCTCCCGTCAGAGCCTGCCGCAGCATCAGGGCGGAGAAAGGCGGATCGATAAAAACGTAAAGCAGCGTCAGAAGATAGGGCGCGAAGAAAAAGGCCGCGAACGCGATGAGGGCCACGCGCAGGATTCGCCGCCGCGGCGAGCTTTGTTCGTTTTGCTCGCTGGACGGGATGCCGGACGGCTCTAAAATTTCCGGGACGATATCCGTCATGACGCAGGCCGTAAAACACGCTTGAGCATGGCGCCCATCTGGTCCATGGTGCCGGGGCTTTTTGCCGGCCAATAAGAAATGTAGTTTCGCTATGACCTTTACAGAATGCCTGGAAGCCCATGCAAGCCGTGTCGAACGCCATCTCGACCAATGGCTTACGAAAGAGCGGCTTGGCGCGGTTCCGGCGCGGCTTTTGGAGGCGATGCGCTATGGGTCGCTCGGCGGCGGCAAGCGTTTCCGGCCCTTCCTCGTGATCGAGAGCGCGGCCCTGTTCGGCGTCGGCGCCGAGCAGGCGCTGAACGCGGCCTGCGCGCTCGAATGTGTGCATTGCTATTCCCTGATCCATGACGATTTGCCCGCCATGGACGACGACGATTTGCGGCGCGGCCGGCCGACCGTGCATAAGGCATTCGACGAGGCGACCGCGATCCTTGCGGGCGATGCGTTGCTGACGCTGGCCTTCGAGATCCTCGCCGATCCCGGCACGCATCCCAATCCTGCTGTGCGGGCCGAACTCGGCTTGCGGCTTGCGCGGGCAAGCGGCGGCGCGGGCATGGCCGGCGGGCAGATGCTCGACCTCGAAGCGCCGGGCAAGACGCTGAGCGAAGCCGACATCCGCACTCTCCAGCGCATGAAGACGGGCGCGCTCATTACGTTCGGCTGCGTCGCGGGCGGTCTTCTCGGCGAGACGCCGGAGAAGAATGTCGCGGCTCTGCGCAGCTTCGGCGATGCGCTTGGCGCGGCGTTCCAACTGGCGGACGATCTCCTGGATGCGGAGGGCGACGCCGCCATTGTCGGCAAGGCCACGGGCAAGGATCAGGAGGCGGGCAAAGGAACGCTGGTCTCGCTTCTGGGCATCGAGGCGGCGCACGCCAAGCTGCAGGACATCAAGGCCGAGGCGCTGGCGGCGCTGGCGCCTTTCCGGCCGCACGAAGCCATGCTCGCGGGCGCAGCGGAATTTGTCGTCGCGCGAAAGTTCTGAAGGGATGCTGCAAAAATGATGCTGCCCATGGTTCGACAGGCTCACCATGAGGGTTAACCCGCTGAAAGTTATCGACCTCATCCTGAGCTTGTCGAAGGATGAAGCCACGAGCTGAGGGCTGCGACGGGCAATTCCGTGTCATCCCGGAACGACGCTTGCGTCGTATCCGGGATCGCAAAGGGCGTTTCGATTTGTTACGGTCCCCGATATGCGCCGAGGCGCATTCCGGGACGACGATCATGGAAATGCCCACGTCCGATGAATCGCGCCGCTTTCTCTCTTTTGAATCGGAGCCAACGGCGCGCGGGAGTGAGATATGAAAGTTCGCGGCGTTCATTACCGGACGATCTGGGACAATGGTGATGGCTCTGTCGGCATCATCGACCAGACGCGCCTGCCTCACGCATTCGAAACCCTTACGCTGACCACGCTCGCCGATGCCGCCCGCGCCATCAAGATCATGCAGGTGCGCGGGGCGCCCTTGATCGGCGTTACGGCGGCTTACGGCGTCGCCCTGGCGCTGAAGGCGGACGCCTCCGACGCCGGGCTCGAAAGCGCTTGCGCAAGTTTGGCCGCCACGAGACCAACCGCCGTGAATCTCAACTGGGCGCTGCGCGAAATGCAGAAGTCGCTCGGCCGGATTCCGCCTTCGGAGCGCGTGGCGGCGGCCTATGCGAAAGCCGCGCAAATGGCGGATGAGGATGTCGAAACCTGCCGCCTGATCGGCCATCATGGGCAAGCCGTGATCGCGGACATCGCCGCGCGTAAGAACGGCCGGGTGAACGTGCTCACCCATTGCAACGCGGGCTGGCTCGCCACTGTCGATTGGGGCACGGCGCTGTCGCCGATCTATCATGCGCACGACGCGGGAATTCCGATCCATGTCTGGGTCGATGAGACGCGGCCACGCAACCAGGGCGCCGCGCTCACCGCGTTCGAGCTTGGCGCGCATGGCGTGCCCCACACCATCATCGCGGACAACGCGGGCGGCCATCTCATGCAGCATGGCGATGTCGACCTCTGCATCGTCGGATGCGACCGGCTGACGGCGACCGGAGACGCCGCAAACAAGATCGGGACCTATCTCAAGGCGCTTGCGGCGAAGGATAATTGCGTGCCGTTCTATGTCGCGCTGCCGCAGTCGACCATCGATTGGACGCTGGCGGATGGCGTTCGCGACATTCCCATCGAGGAGCGCGACGAAAGAGAAGTCACGCATATGACCGGCAGCGCGCCGAGCGGAGAAATCCTCACCGTGCAGGTGACGGCGCCCGGCAGCAAAGCCGCAAACCCCGCTTTTGACGTGACGCCGGCGCGCCTTATCACCGGGCTTATGACGGAACGGGGGGTTACGTCCGCTTCCCGCGATGGACTGGCGCAGCTTTATCCGGAAAAAATTTCAGAAGCCGCCGCTGCCTGATCCGCGGCCATATGCGCGGGGGGCGATCGCAGGTTGGCCTTCGATCCAATCAAGCGTCAGCCTCGATCTTCGACAAGCTCGAGGGATTTCAACGGCTTAAACCTCATGGTGAGCCTGTCGAACCATGGGCCGCATCGCTTTCAGCAGCCCTAGCGACGCAACTCAATCGCCCGAACCGGGGTTCGGCGAGAAGTACTTCTCGAATTTGCCGGTTTCGTCCTCGTATTTGCTGGAGTCCTCGGCATGAGGCTTCTTCACGGTGATATTCGGCCACTTCTCCGCATATTCGCGGTTGAGCTCAAGCCATTTCTCAAGGCCCGGCTCGGTATCGGGCTTGATGGCGTCGACCGGGCATTCCGGCTCGCAAACGCCGCAGTCGATGCACTCGTCAGGATTGATGACGAGCATGTTCTCGCCCTCGTAGAAGCAGTCCACAGGGCACACTTCAACACAATCGGTTAATTTGCACTTGATGCAAGCATCCAGCACGACATAGGTCATTGGGGGGATCTCCGAAGCCGAAGCACCGGCTCTTATTTCTAAACGCGTCAGTAATCGCAATCTGTGAGGGTTCACAAGCGGGCTGGCGCTTGATCCGATGGCGCATTGCCACGGAAAAAGCGCCTTCCCGCCGGGATTAACGTGAATAGAACTCGACGACGAGATTTGGCTCCATCACGACCGGATAGGGAACGTCGGAAAGCTGCGGAACGCGGGCAAGCCGGGCCGTCATCTTGTTGTGATCGACCTCGAGATAATCGGGAAGGTCGCGCTCGGTGCTTTGGATGGCCTCAAGAACGAGAGCCAGCGCCCTGGACTTCTCCCGGATTTCGACAACGTCGCCCTGCCGGCAGCGATAGCTCGGAATGTTGACCCGGCGGCCGTTGACCGAAATATGGCCATGGCTCACGAACTGCCGCGCAGCGAATGGGGTCGGCACAAACTTCGCGCGATAGACGACGGCGTCCAGGCGCCGCTCCAGAAGACCGATGAGGTTTTCGGAGGTGTCGCCTCTGAGCCGCGTCGCCTCATTATAGATGAGCCGGAACTGCCGCTCCGTGATGTTGGCGTAGTAGCCTTTCAGCTTCTGTTTCGCCTTCAACTGCGTGCCGAAGTCCGAAGTCTTGCCGCGGCGTCGCTGGCCATGCTGGCCCGGCCCGTATTCGCGCTTGTTGAGCGGGCTCTTGGGACGGCCCCAGAGATTTTCCCCAAGGCGGCGGTCAATTTTATGTTGGGCGCTGACGCGCTTTGTCATGTCTGTGCTCCAAAAGAAGAGGTTGGTGGAGCAGGCCCTCCTCTGCAGGTTTCCCTGCCGACAGACGGCGGAAGCCGTCATGGGCATGCAAAAAGGGCGGCCGAAGCCGCCTGCCGCAAGCAATAACGGTTCGCCGCCGCCGAAGCAAGCGCAATTGCAGCCAGTTGATAAGCACGTGTGAAGAATGGAGAATCGATCTCGGCCGCAGCGCAAAGCCTGGAAATCAAGTGATTGAATAAATTTTGAGGCGAACTCAACGAAACTTTATCCGGCTATCGTCGTTGACATAAGTCAAATTCAAGGCAGAGTCGGAGGCATGGACACTCGCCACTTCGACGTCATCCTTGCTGGCGGCGGCCTCGCTGCAACCCTTACGGCTTACCGCCTCCGGCAGCTAAGGCCCAATCTTCGGCTCTGCGTGCTGGAAGCGGGCGAAAAGCTGGGAGGGAACCACACCTGGTCTTTTCACGACAAGGATATCAGCAAGGACGCATGGAGCTGGATTTCGCCATTCGTCGCGCACTCATGGGACAAGCAGCAGGTGCGCTTTCCCAAGCACTCGCGTATGCTAATGTCCGGTTATAATTCGATCTTTTCGGAAACCCTGCATGAAGCGGCCTATCCTCTGCTGGCAGGGAGCGTGCGGTTCGGTTCGCGCGTGGCGAGCGTCGGGCCGCATCACGCAGAGCTTTCCGGGGGCGAGGTTCTGCGCGCGCCGTGCGTGATCGACGCAAGGGGACCGGGGCGGCTGGATGGCCTGACGGTCGGCTATCAGAAATTCTTGGGGCTGGTGGTCCGCTTCGAGCGGCCGCATGGTCAGCCGTACCCGATTATCATGGACGCGACCGTCAAGCAGCGCGACGGGTATCGCTTCGTCTACACCTTGCCGTTTACCACGACACCATGCTCATCGAGGACACCTATTATAGCGATACGGCGAGCATCGACGCGCCAGCGCTTCGCGAGCTTTGCCTGGAGTATGCCGGGGAGCGGGGCTGGAAGGTCGCGGAAATCGTCCGCGAGGAGCGGGGCGCGCTCCCGATAGTGCTTGGCGGCGACGTTGACGCATTCCTGGCCAGGGACGCGCCGGGTGTGCCCGCGCTCGGCCTTCGCGGCGGCTTTTTCCACCACACCACGAGTTATTCCTTTCCATTCGCGGTGAAGTGCGCCGAAGCCATCGCCGCGATCGATCACCTGACAAGTGAAACGCTCGATCATCTGACCCGGAAATGGGCCCGGAAGCATTGGGAGGAGCAAAGCTTCTTCCGGCTCTTGAACCGGATGCTGTTCTGGGCCGCGACGACGCCCGCCCAGCGCTACCGTGTTCTTGAGCGCTTCTACATGCTCGGCGATCCTCTTATCGAGCGCTTTTATAGCTCAAGCCTCACACTTGCGGACCAAGTCCGGATTCTTGTAGGCTGGCCTCCAGTTCCTATCAGCAGAGCGCTGCGCGTCATGGGAGAAACGACAGTCAATCCCATATCGCAGCCGGCTTCGTCACCGAGCTAGTTGTATGGACCCGATCGTCTCCCTAAGCCACGAACTCATCGAAAAAGGCTCGAAAAGCTTCGCCCTGGCGGCGAAGCTTCTGCCGCGCGATACGCGCTACGACGCGATGATGCTCTATGCGTGGTGCCGCCACTGCGATGACGTCATCGACGACCAGATCCTCGGATTTGCAAGCGAGACGGCGAGCGTCGAAACGCCCGCAGAGCGGCTTCAGCAGCTTAGGGAAAAAACGAAGGCCGCCCTCGAAGGCCGCGCCGTTGAGCCGGTCTTCATCGCCCTTGGGCGCGTCGCCGGCAAGCATGGCATGCCCGAACGCCATCCGATGGAGCTTTTGAGTGGCTTCGAGATGGACGTGAATGGCCGCGTCTACGAAACGCTCGAAGATACGCTCGATTATTGCTATCACGTCGCGGGCGTCGTCGGCGTGATGATGGCCATGATCATGGGCGTTCGGGAGCGCCAGACGTTGAACCGGGCTTCCGATCTCGGCATCGCCTTCCAGCTCACCAATATCTCGCGCGATGTGGTTGAGGACGCCAGGGGCGGCCGGTGCTATCTGCCGCGCGAATGGTTGCGCGAGGCTGGGATCGATGGCGCCGATCTCTGCGATCCCCAGCATCGCAAGGCCGTCTCTCAGGTGACACGCAGGCTCTTGCGCGAGGCGGACGGATATTACAGATCCGCCCTATTCGGAATGCAGCGGCTGCCGCTCGGAGCCGCCGTCGGCATCGGCTGCGCCCGGCGGGTCTATCGCGACATCGGACGGATTGTCGCCAGTCGCGGAGAAAGCGCCTGGGACAGCCGCGCCATCGTGGGCAGAACCCGGAAGGTCGCGGCCGCAATCTCCGGCGCCATCGCCGCCCTGCGCGCTCACACGACGCTTCGCATCGGGTACGCCCCGAACCGGACGGGCCTTTGGACGATGCCCGGCCTCGGCCAAGCAATCCCGGGAACGGTCTCGTCGTCTTCCGAAAGATGAAGCGGTCTTGTGACGGCTGAGCAAACTTCGCCGGCGCGCATTGTCATCCCGGGAAGGCGAAGCCTTATCCGGGATCGTAACAGATTGAAGTGCCTATGTCTTTTTGCGATCCCGGCTCGCGCTTCGCTTGGCCGGGATGACAATCCCGCCACATTGGCGAAGTTTGCTTACGCAAAAGCACCTCAATGCTGGAGCATAGTGGAAGGGACGCCCATCTCATGTGGCTTGGAACCGAAAGGACGTATAATGGCGAAGAACACGGTCTGCCTCTGGTACGATAAGGACGCCGAGGCTGCGGCCCGCTTCTACGCCGAGACCTTCCCCGACAGCGTCGTGGGCGCCGTCCACCGTGCGCCCGGTGACTACCCATCCGGCAAGGCGGGTGATGTGATACTGGTCGAATTTACGGTCGCCGGCATCCCTTGCATCGGCCTCAACGGCGGTCCCGCATTCAAGCACAACGAAACCTTCTCGTTCCAGATCGCCACCGACGATCAGGACGAGACCGACCGCTATTGGAACGCCATCGTCGGCAATGGCGGGCAGGAAAGCGCGTGCGGGTGGTGCAAAGACAAATGGGGCATCTCATGGCAAATCACGCCCCGCGTGCTGACCGAAGCGATGGCGGCTGGCGGCGAGGAAGCGAAGCGCGCATTCGCTGCGATGATGGGTATGAAGAAGATAGACGTGGCCGCGATCATAGCAGCGCGGCGCGGCTGACGTTGCGCTTGCGAGCGCCGTGTTCCCCTGTGGATTATCGCGGCTCCTGGCGCTTTGCGTCGATCCTGCTGCGCTGCCGCTCTCGCAGCGGCGCAAGTTCCTGCAGCTTCCTCTTGAGGTGCTCCGGCGAACGGGCGAAGACAAACCCGAAGGAGACGCAGCCGTCCTTTCCATCGACCGCATGATGAAGCCGGTGCGCCTGATAGAGGCGCCGCAAATATCCCTTCCTGGGGTTAAGGCCGAGATTGACGCGGTGGTGAACGAGCACGTCGTGGGCGAGGAAGTACACGACGCCATAGGCCGTGACGCCGAGGGCGACGACAAAAGCCCAGCGGGGGCCGCCGAGTTGGGCGCTCCAGGCGAACAAGGCGATGGAAATCGCGGCGAAGAACAAGCCGAAGGCGTCGTTCAGCTCCCAGGCGCTGCTCTTGCGCGGCTCGTGATGGCTCTTGTGCAGGACCCAGAGGAAGCCGTGCATAACATATTTATGCAGAAACCAGGCGACCCCCTCCATTGTGAAAAATACGGCAAGAAACAGTCCAAAGTACAAGAGCCAATCGCTCATCGATGCCTGCTCTATCCGCTGGCCGCAAGCTCCGCTTGAAACTCCGGCATCAAATCCGAAAAAGCGGCGGCAAGCCTTGCTGCGAACGCGGTAAACATCCGGCCATCTCCGCCGGAAGCCGTCGCCGCCATGCAAGCCGCAGTCACGCCACCTTCTATTTTCGCGCGCGCAAGCGCCGCCGCGCCTTTTACGCCAAGCAGGCTTGCAAATGTGGTGCGTCCGCAATCCTGATCGACGTCCTTGCCCGCGCGGTCACGGCTGCTGCGCGCGTCAAGCACATCATCTAACATTTGGAATCCGACGCCAAGGTCAAGGCCAAAACGGCGCATGCCGGAGCGGGCGGCCGAATTTTGCGCGACGATTGCTCCGCATTCGGCGGCGGCGGCGAAAAGCGCGCCTGTCTTGCGGGCATACATGCGCTCCAGCTCAGCCTGCGTCATCGTGTCGCGGGCGCCGGCAAGATCATCCTGCTGGCCGCGCACGAGGCCGTCAAGCCCGATCGACCATTGCAGCACCTCGACGGCGTCAACCCGTTGCTGGAGGTCCAGGGCATCGGAGGACGCCGCGACGCCATAGGCGCGGTTCATCAGGCCAACCGCAGCAAGAATGGCCGTCGTCTCGCCGTAAACACGATGGTTGGCCGGCAAGCCCCGCCGCGTTTCCGCATCGTCCATCGCCGGGAGATCGTCAAGGATCAGCGATGCGGCATGGAGCATCTCAAGCGAGCAGGCCAGGTCGAGCGCATGCTCTTCCTTGCCGCCAAGTTCCCGCGCCGCAATCATCATGAGAACGGCCCGCACGCGTTTTGCGGGGGCAAGCAGGCTATGCCGCATGGAGCCCTGCAAAGGGTCTTCCGAAGCGCCTGACGGAACAAGCTCCGCAAGCCGTGCTTCTATGCGAGCACGCAGCTTCATGAAATACTCTAACTGGCTGCCCATTTGACGATCCTGCAGTCCCTGCCTCGACGCGAGCTAATTATTTTCTCCAAATTGAGCGAATGGAGGATACGCCATCTTGAAAGGCTGTGGAAAACAGCCTAGCCATCAAAACCGCATGGCCCATAAGCCCAGGGTTTACATGTGATGGCATCCAATTGTCTATTCAGGTTGACGGAAAGCCTCATGCCAAAAGCATACTGGATCGCCCGCGTCGATGTCACCGACGCCGAGACATACAAGGCCTACGCGTCCGGCGCGGCCGCGGCCTTCCAACAGTATGGCGCGACGTATTTGGTGAGGGGCGGGGCCTTCACGGCGGCTGAAGGGCAGGCGCGCAGCCGTAACGTCGTTATAGAATTTCCATCCTATCAGGCGGCGCTCGATTGCTACAACTCCAAGGAATATCAGGCCGCCCGCGCCCATCGCCTCCCAGCCGCGACCTGTGAAATCGTCATTGTCGAAGGCGTCGGGCCTTAAGACCAAAAAGGGTATTCATGGATCAGACCGTCGCGCAGACAGGCAATCGCGTTTCGTCCGGGACAAGAAACAGGGCCATTGTCGTCGGCGCCGGCTTCGGCGGTATCGCCTCGGCTTTGCGGCTTGCCGCGAAAGGCTATCGCGTCACTCTGATCGACCGGGCGCCCATGCTTGGCGGCCGCGCGCAGGTCTTCGAAAAAGACGGCTTCAGGCATGACGCCGGCCCGACGGTGATCACGGCGCCGTTTCTGATCGAGGAGCTTTTCGAACTCTTTGGCAAGAAGAGCGGCGATTATTTCACGCTGAAGTCTCTGACGCCCTGGTATCGCTTCTATTTCGACGAGGACGGTTCGACATTCGATTACGGCGGAACGCTCGACGAGACGCTGGCCGCGATGCGCCGGATCGACCCGCTCGACGGCGACGGCTACCTCAGGATGCTCGACCACTCGAAGGCGCTGTTCGACGCCGGCTTCACGAATCTTGCGGACCAGCCTTTCCACAATCCGCTGACGATGATGGGACAAATCCCGCGCCTCATCCAGCTCGGCAGCTACCGCAGCGTCTGGAATTTCGTCTCGAAATACTTTCATAGCCCGAAAATCAGGCAGGCGCTTTCCATCCAGCCGCTGCTCGTCGGCGGCAGCCCCTTCGACACCACCAGCATTTACGGCCTGATCCATTATCTCGAACGGAAGTGGGGCGTCTTCTATGCCGAAGGCGGCACCGGCGCGATCGTGGCGGCGCTCGGCAAGCTGATGGAGGAAGAGGGCGTCGATATCCGCCTGAACACGACCGTCGCCTCCATTGTCGTCGAGGGCGGGACGGCGACTGGCGTGCGGCTTGAAAATGGCGCGGCCGTCCCTGCGGATATCGTCGTGTCCGACGCCGACCCCATGCATCTTTTCGGCGACATGATCCCCGCCCGCGATCAGGGCGCGACCGCGCGCCTGAAGCGGAAAACGGCCAGGCTTTCGATGGGTTTGTTCCTTCTCTATTTCGGAACGGCCCGGCAATATCCGGAGCTTGCCCGGCACACCATCTGGCTTGGCGAGCGATACAAGGGGCTGCTGGACGACATCTTCCGGCGGAAGGTCCTCGCGGAGGATTTCTCGCTCTATGTTCACCGGCCGACAGCAACCGACCCAAGCTTCGCGCCAGAAGGCTGCGACGCGTATTACGTCCTTTGCCCCGTGCCCAATCTCCTGGCCGATATTGACTGGAAGACCGAGGCTCCCCGGCTCAGAGACCGCATCGTAGCGGGCCTGGAGCGCACGATCCTGCCGGGATTGAGCGAGACGATAAGGGCCGAAATGATGATGACGCCCGAGGACTTCAAAACCAACTATCTGAGCCACGCCGGGGCTGGCTTCTCGATCGCGCCGCACTTCACACAGTCTGCCTTTTTCCGCTTCCACAACAAGGCGGAGGGGATCAAGAACCTGTATCTTGCGGGTGCGGGCACACATCCCGGCGCCGGTATTCCCGGCGTAATATGCTCGGCTAAAGTTGTCGACCGGCTCGTTCCAGTCGCTGCATAATACTTATGGGGTTTCAATAGCACGGCAGGAAAAGCCGCGCGATTGACACACCCAGTTACAATAAAAACTACAGGACCTCCTCATCATTTCTGAGCGGAACTGCGGTCGCCTGGAACAATACCTTGGCGGTAGGTTTCGTCTAGATACAGTCGTGGCTGAAAAGCCACAGATCCTCTCTGGGCCGAGAAGGGATCGCGAACAAGTGAGGAGTTGTTATCGATGTTTATCAAGAAACTTACCGTCGCTGCCGTCGCGGCGCTTGGGCTGTCGCTGGGGGCGTACTCTGCCTCGGCCGGTCCTCTGAATGAGAGTATTCCCCCCCTGTCATCGGCGACATCGCCGAGCACTTTCACGCTTGTCAGAGGCATGGGTGGCGGCGGCATGGGCGGCGGGGCATGGGCCACGGTGGCGGCGGTTTTGGTGGTGGCATGGGCGGCGGCCATATGGGCGGCATGGCTATGGGCGGCCGCATGGGCGGGATGCACCGGCGGCCCCGGATGGCGGCGATCATTCGCGGCGCCTGGGATCAATCGGGGCTTTTACGGCGGGCGCACAGCCTTCTATCGCCCGGGGATCGCGGGGAGAGGCGTCTATGCCGGACGTGGCTTCCCTGGCGGGCGCACGGCCTTCCATAACGGTAACCGCGGATTTTGGCGCCACGGTCGCTTCTTCCCGTTCGTTGGTGTTGGGGTGGGCCTGTGGGGCTGGGACTATGGCTATGACGGCGGAAGCTGTTACACGAACTGCCTCGCAGCGGGCTATGGGGCAGGCTACTGCAGCGCGAACGCATACAATTTCTGCTACTGAGACCTTTCCTGGTAGTTTCCTGGGCCGCATCAGCGGCCCTTTTTTTGTGGCCTCCGCCTCTGTTCATGTGCCGTTAAGGAAAATTTTAGGAAAGTTCGTTTAAATGGCCTCAAAGCCTCTCTCAGCGGCGGCGGTTTCAAAAGCGCTGAGTTTGGCTTGAGCGTAACACGTTTCGGCGGCGTCGACCCCCGTAGTGGCCGAAGGGATGTCAACGAGTAAGGAGGGGGTGTCTATGTGCATGACACGAATTATGGTCGCGGCCTTGGCGGCGATCGGATTATCCATGACAGGAGAGGGGACTTCGGCCGCGGAAGATGCGGCTGATGCAGCTCCTGTAAGACCGGCCGTTGAAATCAATTCAAGAAGCACCTTTTCACTTGTGCGGCATCCCGACCGCGCAGTTGGCGCTCAGGCAAAGGGCCCCGTTCCTGCCGGCCTGCATGTTGTCGACCCGGCGCAGGGCGCTCCCCGCATAGGCGGGCACGCTTCTCGCCGCGTCGCCGGCGCCGGGCCTTATGGCGGCCCTGGCATGCACGGTCCCTATGGCGGTCCACGAATGGCCGCGCCTTATGGCGGCCCTGGCATGCGCGGCGCCTATGGCGGCCCACGAATGGGTGGGCCTTATGGCGGCCCTGGCATGCGCGGCGCCTATGGCGGCCCACGAATGGCCGGCCCTTACGGCGGTCCTGGCATGCGCGGCGCCTATGGCGGTCCACGAATGGCTGGGCCTTATGGCGGTCCCGGCATGCGCGGCGCCTATGGCGGCCCACGGATGGCCGGGCCTTACGGCGGTCCTGGCATGCGCGGCGCCTATGGCGGCCCACGAATGGGTGGTCCTTATGGCGGTCCCGGCATGCGCGGCGCCTATGGCGGCCCTGGAATGGCTGGCCCTGGCGGCCCGCAGATGAGCTCCGGTTATCTTCCCCCCCGTATGGGCGGCGGCCCCGGTTACGGCGGACCCCGCATGGCTGGACCCGGTTATGGCGGGCCGCGCGGAGGGGATCAGTTCTATGGCGGCCCGCGCATGAGCGGACCGATCTATGGCGGCCGCCGCATGGCGAGGCAAGCCTATGGCGAGCCTAATTATGGCGGTTACGGTCCTCCCATGGGTGGTCCTTACGGTTCCAGGATGGGCGGCGGTCCAGGCTATGGCGGACCCGGTCCATACGGCGGCGGTCCCGGTGGCGGCGGCGGCTACGGTGGCCCCGGTCCCTACGGCGGTCCAGGTGGCGGCGGTCCCGGTGGTGGCGGCCCAGGCTATGGCGGCCCCGGTCCTTACGGCGGTGGTCCTGGTGGCGGCGGCGTATGGTGGTGGACCCGGCGCCTACGGCGGTCCCGGTGGCGGCTATGGCGGCGGCCCTGGCGGTCCAGGCGGCGGTCCTGGCGGTGGCCCGGGCTATGGCGGTTATGGCGGCGGGGGCGAGGGCCCCTACTAGCCGAACCAAGTATTCTTCCACGAGGGCCGCTCGCGCGGCGAACTTGCCTCGGGCTTTTCAGCCCAGGTTGCTAGTACGCCTTATCGCGGAAGTCCTATCGTCGCCCGCAGCAAATGAGTTAGGACTTCCCGCGGGCGTACTAGCTTGCTTCGGATCGGGCTTTTGCATCCAGCGTATCAAGAGAGCCGAAAAGAAAAACCAGATCAAGGTGGTGACGAGGTAGAAAAGGAGCTGCACGCCCAAAGATGTGTCGGGGAGCCTCGCGATGGCGATGGTGATAGCCAGGAAGAAGTAGAAGACGGACCCGGCAACGAAGATCACCGTTCCGGCCAGCTTTCTTTGACGTATGTTCATTACGGTGATCTTTGCTTTTTCGTATGAGCCGCCAATTCCGCCTTTAGCCCGGCCATTCGGCTCGGGAGAAGTCTCAGCCTGCCTCCATTCCGGAATCACACAAGCCGGTCTCCTAGTCAATTCCTTTGAACATTTTATAAATCCGGTTAACTTACAATGTTTTAGCAGTTCGACGCTGCTGACAGTCCGTTCGTTCCAGGGGGAAAGGATGAAAAGCCTCATTCTTGCGACAGCCGCCATTTTGTCGGCGACTCTTGTCTCAGGCAGTGCTTCTGCCGTTCCGGGAGGCGCCGCGACAACGCTGGAAACGCCTGCCGCCAACACAATAAAAGTGAGCTGCGGACGCTGCCGCCCGCGCCGCAATTGCTGTCGCAATCAGTGCAACGGCTATTATAGCCTCTACACCTACGTGGCGCCTTGCAATGGCGCCTATGGATGCGGTGGATGCGGCCACGGCGGCTACACCTGGATATGCGGCGGCGTTTTTGGCTGGTAGGTCGAGGGGGCTGAAAATCGCAGAAAAAATGAGGCGAATGCAACGTTTTTTTAGTTTCGATGTCTCAAGGTAAGTAAACGGCTCGGTAGAGCTTCCAGCCAGGGACCCTTCGCATGAAAGCGCTTTCTTGTCTTTGCGCGGCCGTCGTCGCCACCATCGTATCCGTGAGTGGCGCTTCTGCACACAGCGCGCCTAAAATGCCTAAATCGCACGTCACCTTGATATCGGACGTCAGGGCTTCACACCATCATTATCGGCACGGCGACCTTTTCGGCAATTGGTGCGCCTACAATTGTTATCGCGTCAGCCGCTACGCGCGTCCGCCGCTTGGGCGATACGGATATAGCCTGTTGCCCTACGATCAGGATCTTCCGTTCCCCTATCGCTTCGACCGTGACGCCAGCATCGTCGATAATGCTCTTGCCTTCCCCCAGTTCTACGTCGGCGGTCCGCTGCTGCGCGCGGGCGAGCGGCGGTGGTAAGCAAAGCTTAGGCTTTACGTCTGTGCGCCGATATCCTACGTCGTTAGAAAAACCGGCGGAGGGTCTATCTGTTATGACATCGCTTGCGAATGCTTCCGATACCGGGCTGGCTGAAACGAGAAGCCCAGACTCGCGGCTCAAACCCGTGCGCGTCTGGCTTTTCGCCATAGCGGGACTGGTATTCGCGATGGTGGTCGTGGGAGGCGCCACCCGTCTGACGGGCTCCGGTCTGTCGATCACCGAATGGCAGCCGATCCTTGGCGTGTTTCCGCCGATGAGCGAAGCCGCATGGCTGGACGCATTCGAGAAATACCGGCAGATACCCGAGTACAGCCAGATCAATCCAGGGATGAGCCTGGAAGGGTTCAAAGCCATCTATTGGTGGGAATGGACGCACCGGCTGCTCGGCCGGGCCATCGGGTTCGTGTTTTTCATTCCCTTCGTGGTTTTTCTTGCCCGCGGCGGAATTCCGCGGGCGGCCATTCCACGGATCGCGGCGCTTTTCGCGCTAGGCGCGGTGCAGGGGGCGCTGGGCTGGTTCATGGTCAAGAGCGGGCTCGAGGACCGGGTGGATGTCAGCCAATACCGGCTCGCGGCTCATCTTGCGCTTGCGGTCGCGATTGCGGGCTATGCCTTCTGGCTTGCGCTGTCCATGAGGGAGCCAACGCAAACGGAGAGACAAGGGCTTGCCCAGACGTCTCCGCTGCGCGTTAAACTCGGGGCGGCCTTTCTTGCGGGCCTCGTCTACGTGCAAATTATCGGCGGCGGATTCGTGGCCGGTCTGAAGGCGGGGCATGCTTCGAACACTTGGCCGCTGATGGGCGGCGAAATCATTCCGCCCGGGCTCGATGCGCTTTCCCCCTGGTACGTCAATCTCTTCGAGAACCCGCTGGCGGCTCAATTCGCCCATCGCGTCCTGGCTTACGCGCTCGCAATCCTGGCGGCCGCTTTCGCCGTATATGTATGGCGCGTCGAGCAGGCGCGGGCGCTGCGGCTGCCGATCCTCGCGACCATCGCCGCGGTTCTCCTTCAAACCGCGCTTGGTGTTGCGACCGTCGTCTACGGCGTCCCTGTTGCGATCGCATTGGCCCATCAAGCGAATGCGATCCTTGTCTTAGCCCTTGCGCTTTGGGGTCTCCATAGGGCTATTTCGCCCGGTGGCTTCAACTCACAGGGGAAATTGGAGTCCGGCGCCAAGCCACGAACGGCGGATTGACGAACTTCCGATCTTTTTTCCCGTACAAGAACGGCTCGCCATCTTCGGTCAGAAGGCATCCGCCGGCTGCCTTGAGGAGCGCATGGCCGGCGGCGGTGTCCCATTCGCAGGTCCGTCCGAGGCGAGGATAGACATCCGCGTCGCCCCTTGCGATCACGCCGAACTTGAGAGAGGAGCCCTGGAGGAGCCGCGGCGGGTCGCCGAGCTTTTGAAGGAAGCTTTCGGTCTCGGGCGTCAGGTGCGACCGGCTGACGATGGCCGTCATAGGTCTCCGCGCCTGGGAGTCGCCCGTCAGTATTTGAAAATCGAACATCTGGCGCGCGGCGGGGTTATGGTCCGGGAGAAGCTCACAGCGGGCCGCCCTGTTTCCACCGAGCGTCACATAGCAATCCGCCTTGTCCGGCGCGTAGATGAGACCGAAAACCGGCTGCTCCCCGTCGACGAGAGCTATGTTTACCGTGAACTCGCCGTTTTTCTTAATAAACTCCTTGGTGCCATCGAGAGGATCGACAACGAAGAAGTATCTTTGGATCTCAGGAATGTTGCCCGCAGCCAGGCTTTCCTCCGCGACGACGGGGATTTGGGGGAAAAGCTTCGAAAGCGCGTCGATGATGAGATCTTCCGAAGCATGATCCGCATCCGTGACGGGAGATCGATCCGCTTTGTAACGGGTGTTCGGGTTTGAGCGGTAAACGTCCAGGATTGCCGCGCCGGCGCGCTGAGCGATTGGAATGATTGATTGGGCCAGGTCTTCGAGAGGGGGCGCTTCGGCGGTCACGATTTGATAAGGTCCTTTGTGGTTAATGTGATGTCGATTTTTAGGGAATGTCCCGATGATGTAACTTTTGTGCTCACGTACCTATTTTTTTTATATACGGCGGTTGAAGTGCAAGGCCAAATCATGGTGCCTGAACGTTGAGATCTTGAATCCCCGCGCTTGCGCGGGCCTAATCGTATGCCCGAGAGCAGGAGGATAGACCGTGACAGCCAATGCAATCCTCGAAGACACCGCCCTTGCGGCGCTGATATCGAGCAAAATTTGTCATGACCTCGCGGGGCAGATTGGGGCGATCAATAACGGCCTTGAACTCCTCGAAGAAGAGAACGACGAGGACACCCGATACTACGCGCTGGAGCTCATTCAGAACAGCGCGAAGGCCGCATGGGCCCAGCTCGATTTTAACCGCCTCGCCTTCGGCGTGGCCTCGAGTCTTGGCGCTGTCGTGCCGCTGGCGGATGTCGAGCAGGTAGCGCGGCGCTATGTCAAACAGGCAAGCGCCAATTCACTGGCAGGCCAATGCCCAGAACGTCGAAAAAGAGCATGCCAAGCTTCTGCTGGCGGTGTTGGCTGTTTCTCTGATGGCGCTCCCCGCAGGCGGCGACTTCTATGTTGGCCTTCCGGTGACGAAGCCGAGGGAACGTTCGAAGTCCCGGCTCAAATTGATTATCCTGTGCCGAGGGTGCGTCTGCGCGCATCCCGGAGGGGGTTGCGGATGTCTTTGCCGGAAAGGATTCCAGGGCCATCGATGGGAGGCTGGTGATCGCCTACTATGCCGCCCGGCTGGCTGCGGAAGCCTCGCTCAAGCTTTCAGCGGCGAAAGAGAGCGAGGACATCATGTTTACGCTGGAGCCTTTGTAGGAGAAGAGGGCTTGAGGCTATGCCCCCTTTTATCTGCCCGTCAAATCAGCAAAAAACCCCGCCATTTGGCGGGGTTTGTCAGATGGACAGGCTATTCAGCCTGCCTTTTCTCGTTTCGGTTGCCTACTTTCAAGGCCACGGATGACTAGACCGGGAGGTGATAGTTGATACCGGCCCTGACGGTGCTGAAGTTGTTGTCGAAGGGCATGCGATCAATAAAACTCATCGCTAGCGACTGCGCTGACCGTCTGGGAGCCAAGATCGATATACTGATATTCGACCTTAGCGGACCAGTTAGGCGCGAATAATATTCAACACCGCCGCCGACAACCATCCCGTCTCCGTGTCATTTGAGCTCAGGAAGTTGGTGAAGCTGGCGCCTGTAATGCCGACTTTTGTGTTGACATTCGCATATGCAAAACCGCCGGTGGCGTAGATCAAGGCGCTGCCGAAGGCGTAGCCGAGACGGCCGCGGACGGTGCCGAAATAGTCGATGTTCTGGCTCGCGTGGAAGGCTGCTGGAGCAAAGTCGTAGTTGAGGTCGTTCCTGTCGAAGCTGCTGCCGAGGTCGCCGCCCTGAATGTCGGCTTCGACGCCCAAAACGACCTGATTGCCGAAGCCATGCAGGCACCAGTTATAACCGATCTGGCCGCCGCCGAAACCGCCATCGTGGAAGAATTGTCCGATATCGGCCTCTGTCCCGTCGGCGTTATTTTCTACGCGAAGATTTTCGCTGACGCCGAATGACCCGCCGCCGTCGACACCGATATAGAAGCCGGTCCAGAGCGGAGGAGGAACATAAGGACCATCCTTCAGCCCGCCACCTGTTGCATGATAAAGATCAGTCGCATTTACAGAACCGATGCCAAGCGCGATCACGCTCGCGCATGTCACGCCCAATAGTTTCGAAGAAAAGTTCATGGTGAAGCTCCCACCGTCCCCAACTTTTAAGGAAAAGGCTTCACGCATTACGACGAAATCCCAGCGGCCCACGCCTGCATGCTTACAAATCGTCCTGAAACTACACGCCTGCGAGCTGAAGGACAAGGCGCTGAGCTGTGACATGGAGTGTGTAAAATTATAAATAAAACAGAGAGAGGCGTTTGAAGCCCGCAGGCGCATTAACGCCATAGCCGATCGCGAACACGCCTCTCAGGAATGTGTTCTCAATTATCTGGAAAGCTTTGCATGCCCAGCATGCATCGAGGGGACTCTTGCGGCCGCTCGCAGGCGACGGGAAAACCTCGAATGCAGGCATTCTTATTTAAAAGGAGCGAATTCTTGAAGTCAAATGATCCTTCAAGACAAAAAATACTCTAAAACATGGATGTGCTTTGAAAGTTTTGATACGTAGGCAAATCAGGTAACAAAACAAGCCGCCACTTTAGGACGGCTATTGTCTATATTGGCTTATGATTGTCTGTAATTATATCTCAGGCGGCTGCCTGTTCTTCTTTCGGGTCACGCAATACGTCGCACGACCCCAGCATTCTGATGTAATGTTGGCCGGTGCTTGGCCGCGCGAGCTTTTTGCGTAGCTTGCAAATGAACACGTCGATGATCTTCAGCGTTCGGGTTCGTCGATACCGCCGTAAAGGTGATTGAGGAACATTTCTTTTGTGAGCGTCGTGCCCTTGCGCAGAGAGAGAAGCTCGAGCATCTGGTACTCTTTGCTGGTCAGATGGACGCGGGCGCCGTCGACTTCCACCGTTTTGGTGTCGAGGTTGACGATAAGGCTTCCGTTTGAATGATGGACTGGGCGTGTCCCTTGGACCTGCGGACGATAGCGTGAATGCGGGCCACAAGTTCATCCTTGTGGAAAGGCTTGACGAGGTAATCGCCTCCAGCAATGCAAGGCCGCGAACCTTGTCGTCCACACCGCCGGACCCGGACGGATCAAAATCGGCGTTTTAATCTTGCTCACGCGCAGAGCGCGCAAAACTTCGTATCCGCTAATATCGGGGAGCCCCAAATCAAGCAAAATTATATCGTAGTCGTAGATTTTGCCCAAGATCGACACCTCCTCACCGAGATCGGTTTGAAAAACGTTAAAACCCTCAGATAAAAGCATCAGCTCGATGCTTTGGGCAGTCGCGCTGTCGTCTTCAATGAGAAGCACCCGCGTCGAATCCCTCGCTCAACACGTCCGTTCCGCCAAGACGCGTGGCCAGAGGCCCCGACCGCGCCGTGAAGCTTAACTTCAAAAAAGACATTAACGCAGGAAAGGTTAAGAAAACTTAAGCTTACTGCGTGGGCTCATTCCCGCGCGCCATTTCTTGCGCAAGCTTCACTATATTACAAAATTCCCAGTAAGCCAGACCTTGAAGCAGAGACGCTGCTTGTTGACTGAAGAGCCGTTCATCCGATAGAACCTTCGACATGGAATTCGACGACGCAGATTAATGTGACGTAATTCGCAGAGTCGGGCCAACACTCATTCCTGTTAACGCATTAAGGTCACTCCTGTTGCAGAAGCGGCAACTCTTTTAGTACATTAATTATTTTGAGCGAAACTGCTTTGTACAATTCCCCGTTGAGAGTTGTAACCGGAGTAGGGGCCTCAAGCGATCATGATCGAAGCAATTAATTCTCAACAACAATAAGGAGTTTTCAGTACTGACGAGAAGAGGCAGCAGGTCGGTGACCTCGAAATGATGATCGACGACTTCCGCCGCATGGCGAGCGACCTCGATCAGCAGATCAAAATCGAGCAGCAGGCCGCCGGCGTCAGTGACGTCAATCACTTCGCCTATCCGACTTTCGCCCGGGCGGCCCTGATAAGAAGGGACAACCTCCGGTCGTCGGTCGCCGAGCTTGAAAAGAGGCTTGACCGCGCTCGTGAAGAGGCGCTCGAAGCCTTCGAGCAGCTGAAACTTTCGGAGACCGCGGGCGATCTTGAGGCTCAAAGGCAAGTCCGGCCCGGTTCGCGGCGCAAGCCGTCAAGACCTTTGGGCGGCCCCACTTCGAGCGGCCGGGAGCCATTGAGGTCCGGTTCATAAAACCCTGTGCGCCCGGCGATACGCCGCCTGCCTCAGCCTCAGTTTTGCCACGAACGAACCCAATGGCACTGAGACAAGGCTACTCAGGGGGCGCGCTTGTGGCTTCGCATCGCATTTTTTCTGTTTCTATCCGTCATTCCGCAGGCGTGCGCACGGAAAGACCCTGCGGTCGAGAGCCTGGTCGGATCGGAACCACAGCGCTTGTCCTTCGGTCCGCCGCCCGATGTCCAGCACGCTTTCATCGAGAAGATGAAGCTTTGCTCGTTTTCCGGCGCGCATGCTCCCTTGGCAGGATACCACTTCGAAACGGGTGAGCGGGAAGACAGCGACTCCGGCGAGGGCTATCACGATGTGAGGCTCTTCGATGGAGGCGGAGAGGCGCCTGTCTTCGAAATCCAATTTCACAAATACAACGATAACACCCTCATCGTAACGCGGAACGTCTCGCTGTCCGATACCCTCTCGACGAAGGTCAAGCGTGACATCCAGCTTTGGGCGCTGGCCGGCCCGGATTGCTCGAGCTAAAGTCTTCCGGTTTAGATTGAAGCATAGCCAGCGTTTTTGAAGTAGGCGGTGCATTCGCCTGAACTGAAGCATTTGAGCAGCGACGCAGGGGCCGAATCCGCCTCTGATTTCATTCTCGCATAGCCTGTAGAGTTTCTGGCACATCCATTACGCCTGAGACGAGCCGTTCATCCTTCGACAAGCTCAGGATGAGGTCGAGTGTTTTCAACGAGTTGATCCTCATGGTGAGCTTGTCGCGGTTCGGCAGGCTCACCGTGAGGCCATGGCAGCATCGTTTTTCAGCAGCCTGCTGATCTAAAGCTCGGCATGCCCCTTGCGTCCCCCGCGCCGGAAGCTTAACCCTGAGAGAAGATCATGGGTTGAATGGTGAGGCATGGTTGCAAAGGGGCTTCGTCGGGGGCTTGCCGTTCAAGCGGTCGGCATGGCGATCTGCGCCTACTTGCTAGTTCAGTTTGCAGAGCTGAGCCTTGCCGCGGCCGCAGCCCTCAGCTTCGCCGCGTTGCTTGGCGTCTATCTTCTTCTTACGCTGGCGACTTTCGCGATCTGCTGGCCTCGCAGCCGCGACGGCGGTCCCGGACAGACCATCAGCCTTCTCTCGGGATGCCGGACGATCTTGACGGAGTGGCTTGCCATCTTCGCGCGCTGTTCGCCGTGATCCAGCCATTTGCGGACAGCTTCTTCTCCGCTAAAGGCCGTTCGCGGCGCGCGGCAAAGCTTCCGGTCCTGCTTGTGCACGGCTACCAGTGCAATTCGGGCCTGTGGTGGTGGATGATCCCGAAGCTGAGGGCGGCTGGCTTTGTGGTCGAAGCGATTGATCTGGAGCCTGCGCTCGCAAGCATCGACCGGTTTGCGG
Source organism: uncultured Alphaproteobacteria bacterium (assembly GCA_963819665.1). Taxonomy (GTDB): domain Bacteria; phylum Pseudomonadota; class Alphaproteobacteria; order Rhizobiales; family Rhodomicrobiaceae; genus Rhodomicrobium. Next base: position 118,522 of record CAWFXN010000009.1, on the reverse strand, counting down.
AACAGCTTCACCACGCCATCGAAGCCTATCTTCAGGAGACCGGCAGCCTGAAACTGCGGCTTGTCACGCACAGCATGGGCGGCCTTGTCGCCCGGGCTTATCTCAAGCGGTATGGCGGGCTGCGCGTCGATAAGGTCATCACGCTTGCTTGCGGGCACCACGGAACACGGATCGCCTATTTCGGGCTCGGAACGAATGCCCGGGAGATGGAGCCGGGCTCGGCTCGGCTTGCCGCGCTTCCGGAACCCGCGCCCGTGCCGGTCGTCACTGTGTGGTCAGCACAAGACAACTTCATCGCGCCGCAGACAAGCGCTCGCCTTTCTGGCGCTCAAGACATCATCGTCACCGGGATGGGGCATCTCACCCTCGTATTCTCCCCGCTTGTTCTTGATATCGTTACGAAAGAATTGGGTTAAATCGATAGAAATTGCCTATATACTTACTTATGGCCCTTTTACCAAACGAAACCAATCTCAACCCATTGTAAACCACGAACGACGGCAGGAACGCCCTGATGGCGCCCGGCCGAGTTCTTCCGCTTAACGTGGATGCCCGGGAACAGATGCGAAGCGATCTGGTCCGGCGTGAGTTCCTGCGCCTTGCCGTCCCTCTTTGACGCCGACTTCGGGAAGACCGATAGAGCACATTCATGATCAGGAGCAGAAGCCTTGGCGAAACGGTCTGCACAAGGTTGCCAAAGACGCCGAGCCCGGTTGCCTGACGCGCCGTGCGATCGATGATCGCTTCGGCGATCATCCCGGCGGCCTGCTCCGGCGTCAGCACCGAAGCGTGCTCATAGAGCTTCGTCGGCGCAATCATGGGCGTTCGCACAAGCGGGAAATTCACGACGGTAAAGCGAACGCCGCGCTCGAAATACTCCGCCGCCGCGCTGCGCATCGAGGCTTCCAGCGCCGATTTCGACGCGACATAAGCCGAGAAGCGCGGCAGGCTCACCTGCGTGCCGATCGAAGAGATATTGATCACGTGACCGTCGCCTTTGCGGCACATCTCCGGAAGCAACGCCATCGTAATGCGCACGGCGCCGAAATAATTTACCTGCATGGTGCGCTCGAAATCATGCATGCGGTCATAGGGACTCGGAAATACTTCGCCGGATTGAGCGGCCCGCATTGTTGATGAGAATGTCGACCGCCCCGTGGTTCTTGAGGATGGTCCGGAGGACTTCGGCGCATTGCTCGGGGTCAGTGATGTCGCCGGCATAGGTTATGAGTTTGAGTCCCCGGCTCTCGGCCTCTTGCTTGGCGGCTTCGAGCTTATGCGGGTCGCGAGCGAGGATAATCGTCACCGCCCCCGCTTCGGCGAGCCTGAACGCCGCTGCCTTGCCGATGCCTGAAGACCCGCCCGTGATCAGGACGATATTGCCCTCGACGTGTTTCCTGAGCGTGCCTCCATTGACGATGTCCGGATCGAGGTGGCGCTCCCAATAATCCCACAAGGCGCCCGCGTAGGTTTCGAGGCGGGGAACCTCAATGCCCGCGGGCTCGAGGACGCGTTGCGTCTCCGCGTAATCGAACCCGAGTGGGATAGCTGAAGAAGGTGAAGACATCGTCCGGGAGCGACCAGATCCTTCATGATGGCGTGCTGCAAGCGGCGCATAGAGGGCAACTGCGCAATTCCGCTTAACAGCGGGACCGGAAGATGGCGCAACAGGCCGACGTTAATGCGGACGCTCATGTCCGGCGCGTGCCCGGCATGAGCAAAGATGTTCATGACCTCGCCGACCCGGTGCGGGTGCGGGTCGGTCAGATGAAATGCCCGGCCGTCGAGGCCATCGACATGCGCGATATGGTCGATGGCCGAGGCGACGAAGTTGACCGGAACCAGGTTTATCCGTCCTCCCTCGATGCCAATCAGGGCGTCCACTGAGGAAGAAGCCCCCTGATTTTCTTGATAACGCTAAAGAAATAATAGGGACCGTCGATCTTATCCATTTCGCCGGTCCTGGAGTCGCCGACGACGATGCCGGGCCGGTAAATGCGCCAGGGCACGGCGCACTCGCGCCGGACGACTTTCTCCGACTGGTGCTTGCTTTTGAAATAGGGATGATCGAGCCCGTGCGCTTCTTCGAACATGTCCTCGCGGAAGACGCCTTCATAGAGGCCGGCCGCCGCAATCGAGCTCATATGATGAAAGCGGCGCGCCCCGATCTCCTTGGCGAAATGGACAGCGTTTCGCGTGCCCGCGATGTTGGTCTCCATCTCAATCTGCGCGTCCGCGGCGAGATCGTAGACAGCCGCGAGATGAAAGACGTGGTCGACCTTGCCCTTGAGGGTTCCGATAGTCCCTGTCGGAGACGCCGAAGCTCGGTTTGAGAAGGTCGCCTTCAATCGGGATCGCGCGCTCGGCGCTGAAGCCCCAAAATTTGCGCAATCTCTCCAGCCGCTCGGGCGTTGGATTGCGCATGAGAAAATAGACGGTCGCCCCATCGCGGGCCAAGAGCTTCCGGACCAGCCGCTTGCCGATGAAGCCGCTGGCGCCCGTGACGAAGTAAATTTCATGCGATGGCCTCCCTACAGCCAGCCGGCCGCCGCTGTCTATCGCGCAACGCGGATAATTAGAGGCGGCTGCCTAAAATGGTTTGACGAATGTCAACCGGAGCGCGGGTCGTAGTCATATATACATTTATCAAGATGTAACTCGCTGGGCGAGGGGAACTGGAGCAGCACCATGATCAAGAAACTCAATGAACTGGCTGGAGAAGGCGGCGAAAGCGGTCTTGTCTCCACCATCCGTGAATCGGCCGCGAAGATCTGGCTCGCGGGCCTTGGCGCTTTTTCGAAAGGGCAGGAGGAAGGCGGCAAGCTTTTCGAGGCGCTCGTGAAAGAAGGCGAGGCGGTGCAGAACCGCGCTTCGAAATCCGCGCAAGACGCGATTTCGGAGGCAAGGACGAAAGCGACGGGCACCTGGGACAAGCTTGAGCAGGTTTTCGTCGAGCGCGTCCAGCGCGCTCTGCACAGCCTCGATGTCCCGACGAAACATGACATCGATGGGCTGTCGAAACGGGTCCATGAACTGACGAAAGTGGCGGACAAACTCTCGGCCCATCTCGAAGAGGCCGAATCCGCCGCCAAACCAGCCGCCAAGAAACCGTCAACGCGCGCTCACTCGTAAGTCACGCGGGCGATGCCCATGGATGAGCACAAACCAGTCAAACGCAATCTATCGGGCATCGCCCTCGCAGGCGGCGGCCCGCTCGGCGGGATTTATGAAGTGGGCGCGCTCGTTGCGCTGGATGAAGCCTTATGCGGGCTTCGCCTGAACGACTGCGACGTCTTCGTCGGCGTCAGCTCGGGCGCCTTCTTCGCTTCCGGTCTCGCCAACGGGCTTTCCCCTCGCGAGATGCACGCGCGGTTCATCGAGACGACCGAACACGACGAACCTTTCGAGCCCGAAGTTCTTCTCAAATTGGCGCTTCGCGAATATGGCAAACGGATCGCCACACTCCCTCGGCTCTTCGCCTCCGCGCTCGCCGATCATCTGCGGGGTAGCCCAAAGCAAAGCGCCATGGCCTCCTTCCAGCGGCTTTCGAAGGCGCTGCCGAACGGCATTTTCGACAGCGGCCCGATCCGTCGCTACCTTGAGCGGCTTGCGGCCACGCCAGGTCTCACAGACGATTTTCGCAAGCTGAAGCGCAAACTTTTCATCGTGGCCACCGATCTCGACACATCGAGCCTCGCGACGTTCGGGGCGCCCGGCTTCGATCATGTGCCCATCTCGCAAGCGGTGGAGGCCAGCGCCGCGCTTCCCGGCTATTTCCCGCCCGTCAAGATCGACGGCCGCCACTATGTCGATGGCGCGCTCCTGAAGACGCTCCATGCGTCGGTGGCGCTGAAGGAAGGCGTGAAGCTGCTCTTCGCGATCAATCCACTCACGCCTTACAAGGCGGAACTGCAACTCCCTGAGGAAGAAACGAAGAGCCTGGCCGCAGACGGCCTCGTCACCGTGTTATCGCAGACGTTCCGGTCGCTCATCTACTCGCGCATGAAGGTCGGCATGGAACGCTACCGCCATCAATATCCCGACGCCGACATCGTGCTTTTCGAACCGCGGCGCGACGACCGCGAGATGTTTTTCACCAATGTATTCAGCTATGCCGATAGGCGGCGTCTTTGCGAGCACGCCTATCAGCAAACGCGCGAGGACCTGCTGCGCCGGGCTGCTTCGCTGGAGCCCGTGCTGGCTCGCCACGGTCTCTCGCTCGATGAAGCCGTGCTGAGGGACAAGAGCCGAACGCTCATGCCAAAGGACGAGGAGGCCCCGCGCCTGCAAACCATCCTTCAAAATCTTTCCGAGACCTTGGAGCGGCTCGAGCCCATGCTGCACGCAGCAGAGAAACCGGCTTAGGTCCTCTCGCCAGGGGGAGCGAAGGGCTGGACGATGGAGCGCAAACCCAAAAGAAAGACCCGCGAACGCATCCTTGAGACGGCGTTGCTGCTCTTCAACCGTTTTGGCGAACCGAGCGTCACCGTGTCCGCGATCGCGGCCGACATGGGCATCAGCCACGGCAATCTCTATTACCACTATCCGTCCAAGGAAAAGATCGTCGAAGACTTATTTCGCGACTTTCGCCGCGACATCGCAAGAACGCTCGCGGCGCCGAATGCGCATCCGCCTCACGCCGAGGACGTGTGGCTTTTCCTGCATCTGATGTTCGAGACGATTTTTAAATATCGCTTCCTCTACCGCGATCTGAACGAGCTTCTTTCGCGGCATCATTCGATCGAGAAATACTTCCAGGAAATCCTCGATCATCAGACCGCGATTGCGAGGACGATCATGCGGCGGCTGGTCGACGCGGGTTCCATGCAGGCGACGCCGGCTGAGATCGAGACGCTTGCCGAGAATATGACGATCATCGCAACCTATTGGCTGTCTCTTACGCCTTCGTGCGCAATCCGAGAGGGCGGCAGGATGGCGAGACTCTCTCGCGGGGCGTCGCCCACATCCTGTCTCTGGCAAGCCCCTATCTGGAGCCGGAACAGCGGAAGCTCCTGGAATGCCTTTCACAAACATATCTGGATGGAGGATAACGCCATGGCGGCAAAGCAAGCAAAGTGGAACAAATTCGAGGGGCGCACGGATGGCTTCGATTATGAAGGCCCCGCCCTGAAGAAGAACTGGGCGCGCCTTCATCGCGGCGACTGCGAGCCTTTTCCCGATACGGCCTATCTTAAAAAGCTCGTCGACAAGCATCCCGACTTGGAGCCCGATATGCCCATCGCTCAAGCAGCGGGTACTCTTCAGGATGCGTGGCGGGCCTATCATCGCGGCGACTTTCATGAGGCGTTCAAGCTCGGCCAGTCGGCGGGTCTCCTGGGCGCGAATGTCGCCAACAAAGCCGAAAACATCCAGGCCACCTATCTCGAACACGACAAGGAAACCAAGCTCGCCCTTTTCCTGGATGTGGTTCATCGCAGCGAAGAACTGCAGAAGGCCGCGCCCGATGTCGCGAATGGCTGGTATCTCTATGCGCAGGCCCTTGGGCGCTATGGACAGGGCATCTCAGTCGCCAAGGCGCTTGCCGAAGGACTCGGCGGCAAGGTGAAAGGGGCGCTGGAGCGCGCCATTGGATTGGAGCCGAAGCACGCGGACGCCAACATTGCGCTCGGGGCTTACAACGCCGCGGTCGTCAATAAGATGGGCGGTCTGGCTGCCCGGCTGACCTACGGCGCCACGAAGGAGGCTGCGGTCGAGCATTTCCAGGAGGCGATGAAGCTCAACCCAGGCTCCGCCGTCGCCCACATCGAATATGCGAACGCTCTCGCCATGCTGTTCGGCAAGAGCAAGCTGGCCGAGGCCACGAAGCTTTACGAGGAGGCCGCGAAATGCGAGCCCGCCGACGTCATGGAATGGCTGGATGTGGAACTGGCGAAGTCGGAAATCGAAGCCTAAGCCACATTCCCGGCTTCGCCTCGCAGCTTACAGGCGCCCTCGAATGAACGCGCCCGCGCTTTCGAGCGCGCGGCGGCCCGGCTCCAGATGCGCGTTCCACAGGGGCCACGCATGGATCATGTGCGGCCATATTTCCAGCGTGACCGGCACATCGGCCGCGCCTGCGGCGCCGGCAAAGCGGGTGGCGTCGTCGAGAAGGGTCTCGGCGGAGCCAGCCTGGATCAGCATCGGCGGAAGGCCGGTTAGGTTCGCGTAGAGAGGCGAGATCCGAGGATCTTTCCGATCCATTCCAGCGGGCGCATAGGCGCTGGCAAGTTCGCCAAGATAGTCCTTGTGAATGAGCGGGTCGACGGCGTCCTTGGCAGCCATGGAGCCGCCCGACATCGTCAGGTCGGTCCAGGGCGAGACAAGCCAGAGGCACGCGGGCAGCCTCCTCACCGGCATCGCGCAACCGGCAGGCGAGCGCGGCCGTGAGCCCGCCGCCTGCGCTGTCTCCGCCCACCGCAACATGCTTCGCCGCAATGCCCTGGCTGCGCAGGAAGCGCCACGCCGCGAGCGCGTCGTCATACGCCGCAGGGAAGGGATGCTCGGGGGCGAGACGGTATTCCACCGCCAGGGTGCGCACGCCCGCCGCGCGCCCGGCTTCGGTCACCATACGGCGATGGCTGATGGCTGAACCGGAGCAGTATCCGCCGCCGTGGAAAAACATCAGCACACGCGAGGCGTCGCTGCCGGGGACGATGGACCATTCCCCGGGCACGCCGTTGCAATCGGCTGGCGAAAGTTCGACGTCACCGGCGACAGGCCACACGGAACCGACTTCATCAATCCGCTCTCGCCGTGCTTTCCAGCCCACGGGCCGCGGCTTGGAACTCAAGAGGGCCCGAATGGCGTCGATTTCGTTATCCATGGCCATTCCTCCCGGCCCCGGCGTAGAGCGGCGGATCTTAGCGGATCGCCGGCGAAAGTAATCACACTATCTGTTGAGTTGCATTTTCCTTTTCTGGGGAAGGAAATCTCATCGCTGGGAGATCGATGAGATGATTACGCTGTATTCGTACCCGGAGCTGTTCGGGGTCGCCGACAATAATCCTTACGGCCTGAAGATTTTCGCTTTCCTCAAGCTGTGCAATTTGCCGTTCCGGCATGAGCACATCCTTGACGCAAAGAATGCGCCGCGCGGCCAACTCCCCTACATTGTGGATGGCGACGCCCATATCGGCGACAGCGACGCGATCGTCGCCCATCTCATCAGGACATATGGCCTCGAGATCGATAGCGGTCTGACCCCGGCGCAGCGGGATACGCACCTCATGATCCGGCGCATGCTCGACGATCTCTATTGGGTGATGTCCTATTCGCGCTGGAGCGATGATCGCTTCTGGCCGCTGTTCCGCGATGCGTTTCTGAAGACGCACCCGGCAGTCTCACCAGAGGCCCTCGAGGCGGCGCGACAATACAATTTCCAGAGATATTACTATCAGGGCATCGGACGCTACGAGGCCACCGCCGTTTACGAAAGAGGCTTGGCGGATTTGCGGACGCTGGCGAACCTTCTGCCGGAAGGCGGACCCATGTTCGGGTCGAAGCCTACGAGCATCGACGCCGCCATCTACGGCTTTGTCGCCAATATTTACTTCTACGAGATCGACACGCCGCTCAAGGCGTTCGTGACGTCGCGCTCCAACCTTGAGAACCATTGCATTGGCATGCACGCGGCGGTTTCTGCGTGAATCGAGCGCGTTCGATTGTCCGCTTTCCTCGCTTACAATGATTGTGGGGTTCTGAACTCCGCCAGAACCCGGGCGTTGCATAATTTTGAAACAGGATGCTGAAAAATGCGGAAATTCCCGCTTCATCCTTCGACAGGCTCAGGATGAGGTGGAGCGATTTCAACGGCTTGAACCTCATGGTGAGCTTGTCGAACCATGGGCCGCATCGTTTTTCAGCAGCCTGTTTGGGGATCTGAACCGCGCCAGACCCCGGGCGTTGGATAAATTGTCTGGATGGAAACTGATGAAAGGTTTCGAGCGATTGTCGCGTGCGTTCAACGGTGGAGGCTCGCCAGAGCCGGTCCGGACGCTGCGTGAAAGTCGCGGTCGAGATCAGAGTTCGGAGACCTTCAAAACCATCGGGCTTTTAAGCCTCTCGCTCATCGCGGTCGCCGTCGGAGTCGTCACCGGGATTCGCGCCGTAGCCTTCCGCGCTTTGATCGGCTTTATTCACAACGTCTTCTTTCTGGGCCAGTTTTCGACTTTCTACGACGCGAATGTCTACACCCCGGCGAGCCCCTGGGGCGTGTACGTCATCTTCGTGCCGGTGGTGGGCGGTCTTGCCGTCACCTTTCTCGTCAACACCTTCGCTCCGGAGGCGCGCGGACATGGCGTGCCCGAAGTGATGGACGCGATCTATTACAAGGAAGGCATGATCCGGCCTGTCGTCGCCGCGGTGAAGTCATTGGCGTCCGCCTTAGCCATTGGAACCGGCGCGGCGGTCGGGCGAGAAGGGCCGATCATCCAAATCGGCTCGTCCTTGGGATCGACCGCCGGACAAGCAATCGCGATGGCGCCCTGGCAGCGCATCACGCTCGTGGGCGCCGGCGCGGGCGCGGGCATCGCCGCGACCTTCAACACGCCGATCGGCGGGGTGATGTTCGCCATCGAACTCATGATGCCCGAGGTGAGCGTCCGCACCTTCTTGCCGGTCGCGCTTTCAACGGGGGCCGCAACCTTTGTCGGCCGGTTCTTTCTTGGCGTCGCGCCTGCCTTCCATGTCGCTCTCCCCGCCGAGAGCCTGCCAGCATCGATTTACGTCCTCTTGCTCTACGCGTTTCTTGGCGCGATTGCAGGCTTCGGAGCGACGGCTTTCATTCGCGGCTTGCATCTGGCCGAGGATGCCTTCGAGCACATTTCCAACAGCTATCTGCGCCACGCGATGGGAATGCTCATCGTCGGGGTGATGATCTATGTGCTCTTCATCTCCTTCGGACAATATTATGTGGAGGGAGTCGGCTATGCGGCGATTCAGGACATCCTGAATGGCGGTCTTGTCGTTCCCGGCCTGCTCGGCCTCCTCTTCATCTGCAAGCTGATCGCGACATCGGTGAGCCTCGGCTCCGGCTCATCGGGAGGCATTTTTTCGCCCGCCCTTTTCATGGGCGCGACGCTTGGCGGCATGTTTGGCGCGGTTTTGCATTCCGCCTATCCGGTCGCCGGGATCGACGTCACCGGCTCCGCCATTATCGGCATGGCCGCCATGGTGGGTGGAGCAACGGGCGCGGCCATGACTGCGATCACGATGCTTTTCGAGATGACGCGCGATTACAGCCTGGTGATGCCGATGATCGTCGCCGTCGCCATTGCTATTGGAATACGCCGGCTTCTCTCTCGCGAAAACATTTACACCATCAAGCTTGTCGGCAGGCGTCATTTCATTCCGAAAGCGCTCCACGCCAACATGTTTCTGGTTCGCCATGCGGGCGATGTGATGGACCGCAACGCGCTCGTTCTCCCTGCGAAGATGGGCTTCGACGAGTTTTTGCGGCGGCCTGAGCTGTCGGCGCAGATGCAGCATGTCGTCGTTTGCGAAGGCGACCGGATCGTGGGGGTTCAGCGCGTCAACGTAGGACTGCGGCGCGGCCTGGCGGGGACGGGCGCTGGCGTCACGCTTGGCGAGGTTGCAAGCAAGGATTTCACGATCGCGCGCGAGGAGGATGTTCTCTTCAATGTCATTCAGCGCATGTGGCGGCGGCGCGCGGCGATGGCGGTCGTGGTCCGTGGCGCGAAGAGGAGGCCTCGTGCAGACCATGTCGTGGGCGTCATTTCGAAAGAACACGTGGCTGAATTCCGTGGCAGACAGCATCAAAGGATATGGCTCACGGTTGTAGGCCGTCCGGCTGCTGCACAGTCCCGTCATCCCGGAAGGGCGATCACGCCCTATCCGGGATCGCAAAAAGCGCCGGCGTTTGTGACGATCCCGGATAACGCCTTTGGCGTTTCCGGGACTTGATTATCCCGGACGTTTCCGGGTCCGGCGGGGCTGCCGATTTCACATCGGGGGCCGATTTTGTCCGGGCGCCTTTGGCGCGCGGCTTTGAGGCAGGCCTTGATTTGCGCGCTGGGGCCTTCGGCGCTTCCGTCTCCGAATGCAGCGCCGCCTGTTCGGCGTCTTCCAGGTCAGCGTCGCCCCAGGACGACATCAAAACATAATAAACCAGCTGGTCGAACTGCGGCCTGAAATGTGCGATGATGGCCTCCGGATCGGGCGCCATCTGGGCGTCGGTGACGAGCCCGAACTGCACCATGCCGTTGTAAGACAGAGATCGAGACCCCCATCCCGATATCGCCGGATTGGGGCACCCAGAACATGACCTGCTTGATCTCCGCGCCGCCAAGGTAAAGCGGCGTCTGCGGCCCCGGCACATTCGTCATAACCGCGGTTGCGCGGTGGATGAGCAGGTTGAAAAGCCTGTCCTGCAGCATTTGCGGCGCGTAGCCGAGAGCCGCGAACAAACCGAGCGTAACCGGAGGCTCCAGCGATTGCTTGAGGGCTTGCATGCGGCGGTGCACTTCGTAAAGCCGCATCAGAGGGTTCTCGATGCCGACCGGCAACTCCACCCCGACAATTCCGAATTTGTTGCCAAGCTGTCCGGCTTCGTAGCTCTTGCGCATATCGACCGGAACCAGCGCCCGGATTTCGACGCCTTCGACAGGGTCGCCCTTGTCCTTCAGATATTGGCAGAGCGCGCCCGCGACCGAAGCCAGCAGCACATCGTTTATGGTGCAGCCGAGCGCGTTGCCGACAGCCTTGACCTCATGAAGCGGGATCGTATCCGTCCAGGCCACGCGCTTGTTGCCCGAAGGTTTTCCCTTGAACCGCGTTTGGCTATCCTCCGGCATCAACAAGAGCCAGGCGAGTTCACCGGCCACGCCCGCGCCAATCTTTGCAGTTTTTGCGGGACTGGCCGCCAGGGCCTTTGCCTCCTGCAGAAGTTCTGTCGTCACGCCAAGGCTCTTTTGCAGGGTCTTGAGTCCGGGCACGGACAGCCATGCCGGGGGCTCTGCTCTGGAATGCGCCTTCCATACGCGCCGGTCGCCGCCATCGGTCATGGAAAGCATCATGCCCACAAGCGCCATGCCATCGGCGACGGCGTGATGGATCCGAAAGATGACCGCGGCGCCGCCCTGGTAATCCTCGACAATGTGCAGCTGCCACAGCGGCCGCGTTTTATCTAAATGTTCGGAAGCAAGCTGGGCGACGTAGCGCTGAAGTTCCCTCTGATCTGCGTCGCCTGGAAGCCGGACGCGCTTGATGTGCCGGGATGCGTCGAAATAGGCGTCATCCACCCACCAATGTTCTCCGGCGCGGCTCTCGACGCGCTGTTTGAATCGGGGGATCGAGAGAAAGCGCTCTGCGATGGTCGCCTCAAGCTCATTGAGGTTGACCGGCCCCGCAAGCGTGAAAAATCCCACAATGACCATGGGATTGGCTGGCCGGTCCATACGCAGCCACGTCATGTCCACGGACGACATGCGTTCCGCTTTCGACATTGCGGTTCACCTTTTCGGCTTCGGAAATCGCGGCCTGAAGTCGCTGGCGCTACAATTCTTGAGCTGCGCCGCCCAAATATTCGAAGTCGCCGATGCTGGTCTTCTTCGTAAATACATCACAAAGGACAAGGATTGACTACCAAGAACGAAATTGTTTCGCGGATTGAAACTCAGCTCGACGCCGCGGCGCGGGCGAGGGCGAGGCTCGCCGCCGATCCCGAGGGCCAGGAGGCGCGCGACGCTTTGCGCGGGTGGCAGGCCAACCGCCTTGCGCGCACCCATGCCGATCTGCTTGAAAACCCGCGCTACGCAAGCACCGCGTCATTTTTTCTGAACGATATTTACGGCCCGAAAGATTTGAGCCGCCACGAGGAGGACGTCCGGCGCATCGTGCCCCTTATGGAGAAAGTGCTTCCGGTCCCCGGTCTCGAAACGGTCGCCGACGCCATCGAGCTGAACGCGCTCTCGGAATCCCTCGACGCCGACATGATCGCCACGCTGAAGAAAAGGGTCTTCTCACTGACCGAAGCCGAGTATGTGGAGGCCTACCGGGCCGTCGGACGCCGCCCAGACCGCGAGCGTCAGATCGAGCTGATCGCGCATCTTGGCGCGTCTCTCGACAAGCTCACCAGGAAGCCTCTCATCGGCGCAGCCCTGTCGATGATGAGAAAACCTGCCGTATTGGCCGGGCTTGCCGATTTGCAAAACTTCCTTGAAAGGGGCTATGGAGCCTTCCGGACGATGAAAGGAGCCGAGCACTTTCTCGGAACCATCACCTCGCGCGAACTTCAGCTTCTTGACGAGTGGTTTGGAAAAGACGCTGCGTTGGGTGTCTCTGGTTGAAGCTTTGCCGGTAAGGGTGTAAAACGGTTGTGCTCTGGTATACCAGAGCTTACTCCCCAAACTCCAATCCGTGCCTGCCTGGATGACCGAACACGCTGATGTCTTTTCCCGGCCGGACAACGATCTCGAAAGCGTAAGCGGCGATTTCTCTGAAGCCGGTATTCGCGAGAACGAGCAGCGGTTCCGAACGACGTTCGAGAATGCCGCCGTTGGCATTGCCCATGTCGCAGCCGATGGCCGATGGCTTCTCGTCAATAAGCGCTTTTGCGAAATCCTGGGATATTCCCGCGAGGAGATGGCCGGGAAAACCTTTCAGGACCTGACACATCCCGAGGACCTCGCGACAGACTTGATCCTCGTGAATCGCATGATCGCGGGTGAGATCCCTCAATACTGCCTGGAAAAGCGCTACATCCGCAAGGATGGCTCCATCGTCTGGGTCAATCTGACGGTTAGCGGCGCCAAGAAAGCCAACGGTTCGATCGACTATTTCATCTCGGTCGTTGAGGATATCACAAAGCGGAAAGAGGCCGAGGCTCGTCTGAAAGACAGCGAGGACCGTCTACGCCGTATTCTCGATAATCTGTTCCCCTTTGTCGGTGTGCTGACCCGCGAAGGCATCCTCATCGAAGCCAATCAGGCTCCGTTACGCGCGGCGGAGCTCGCCCGCGAGGACGTAATCGGAAAGCCTTTCTGGGATTGCTACTGGTGGAGTTTTTCCGAGGACTCGCGCGAGCGCCTCAAACAATCTTTCGAGCGGGCGCTCAAAGGCGAGACCGTCCGATATGACGTAGACATCCGTGTCGGGGAAGGGCGGTTCATCACCATCGACTTTCAGTTGGCGCCGCTCCGCAATGCGCTGGGAGAGATCGTGGAAGTTATTCCATCGGCCACGGACGTTACCGACCGGCGCCGCGCGGAGGTGCGCTTGCGCGAGAGCGAAGCCGACCTGCAGTTGGCGCAGGACGCGGCAAACCTTGGACGGTGGAGCTGGGACTTGCGAACGCAGGATTTTACGTGGACGGATCGCTGCAAGGCGTTCTTCGGGGCGCCCCTCGAGGCGCCCATGAGCTACGACGCTTTCCTGGGCGCCTTGCATCCCGACGATCGAGAGAGGATCGACGCCGCAGTGTCCGAAGCGATTGACCTGGGCAAGGATCTACGATGTCGAGATGCGGACAATCTGGCCGGACGGCTCTTTGCATTGGATCGCATCAAAGGGCCGGGTCTATTTCGACGACGGCCGGCCGAGCCGCATGATGGGCGTCGCTTTCGACATCACGGCCCGGAAACAGGCTGAAGAGCAGATGTCTTACGCGGTGCGGGAAGTTACGCATCGCTCCAAGAATCTTCTTTCCGTCGTCCAGGCTATCGTGCGTCAGACGGCGCGAACGGAAACGCGAGACGACTTCGTGGAACTTTTCTCCGAGCGTATTCGAGGACTTGCCGCGAGCCAGGACCTTCTCATCGGCAACAAATGGAAGGGCGTGCTAATCCTTGATCTCATCCGCTCGCAGCTCTCCCATTTCAAAGATGCCTTGGGATCGCGGGTGAGGCTTGCGGGGCCTGAGATCGAGCTCAATGCATCGGCGGCGCAGACGATCGGGATGGCCGTGCACGAGCTTGCAACCAATGCCTGCAAATATGGCGCGCTATCCAACGAGACGGGTCATGTGTTCGTCGATTGGTCGCTAAGGGGCGAAGATAACGCCGTCTTTTCGCTAAGCTGGTCGGAGCGCGAGGGGCCGCCCGTGATAAGGACAAACCGCAAAGGGTTTGGCCAGACCGTGCTCTTGCGCTTGGCTGAGGACGCGCTCGACGCAGAAGTGCGCCTCGACTACGATCCGGCAGGGGTGCAATGGCGATTACGGTGTCCTGCCGAAAACGCTTTGAAAACGTAAGACCGCGAACCGGTCGCGCGTCTCAAGCCGGTCTCGCACGCTTGGGCCTCCCGCCACCGAATGGATTGAGGCGCCCTTCAAATTCACGCTCGATTTCATCCAGGCTCCAGGGACGGAAGTCGTGCGCGTCGGCGCCGACATCAAGGCTGTATCCGTGCGGTTCGTGATCGAGGCGGCCGTGGACATGGCCGAAAAGGTGCCACGATCTGTTCCATGAGCCGTGCCACTCGCGCATGGGATAGTGGCACAGTACAATGCGATGGCCGCCCTCATGGATTTCGCGGATGTGGCTCACGCTTGCAAAAAGCGAAGCATGCTGAGCGATCGTCTCGTCGTCATGGTTGCCGGCTATGAGATGGATCTGGCCGTTCAAGTGGCGCAGATAGGTGTCGGCGCCGCACCTATTCCGGTAACAGAAATCGCCAAGATGATAGATTGTGTCGGCTGCGCCGACGCGCTCATTCCAACGCGCGACGAGCGCCTCATCCATCTCCGTAACGCTTCCGAACGGCCGGCGGCACATGCGGATGATGTTTTCGTGCCCGAAATGGGTGTCGGAAATAAAGAAGACCGCCATGCCGCCAGCTCCCTCGCACCCCCCTCCCAAGCACAATAATAAGTCAGCTTACCGGGAAGCAATGAGGGGAAAGTGGACCCGGGCTACGCTGGGCCAATGATTTCCTCCTCGGCCGCCTGGGCGGAGATGCCCAGCTCATCGAGGCCATCCTCGAGATAATCCGGCAGTAATGGAAGGCTGAACAGATACGCAACCCCGTTACCGCCGTGCTCTGCCTTGGCTGTCGAAATTGCCTCTTCCACCTCGGTGGGAGCATAGGTTCCGCGGCCAATCCAAGCCAGCGCTATCAAACTGGCCAGCTCATCTTCATTAAGGCTTTCGAGAAATTCCTTGAGTTCTTGCCGCGTTGCGTCCTCCGGCAAGTCTTCGAGGATGGTTTCACTGTCGACATCGTCGCCATCCAGGTCGCTTTCGTCGTCCCAGGCTTCGGTTTTGACGTCAACCTCGCGAGCCCGGAGAATGACATGGGCGACTTTGTCTGTCGAAATTTCCAGCATTGTATTCGCTCTACACCATTAAGCAGCACTTTTCAGATGCGCCGTTATTTTATCGAAGACATCCCTGAACATCTCTGGCGTGAGCCTGCCTGTACTCGTATTATAACGAGAACAATGATAGCTGCCGAAAAGTTTAAGGCCAGCGCCTAAGTCGATGGCGCCCCCATGACTGAATTTATACTGCGACGGTTTGAGAACAAGGGCGCGCAATGTCGCCTCGAACGCAATTCGTCCCAGGGCAAGAATGGCTCGCACCTCCGGCATCTGCTTAAGCGTCGCAGCAAGGAATCCGCGGCACGCTGCGACTTCAGCCGGCGTTGGCTTATTCTCTGGAGGAACGCAGCGCACGGCGTTCGTAATTCGGCAGCCCGCGAGAACCAGCCCGTCGTCGGGGCGCTGATCGTAAGTTCCCCGGGCGAGTCCGTAGGCCAGGAGCGTTTCATAGAGAAGCAGTCCTGCATAGTCTCCGGTGAAAGGCCGGCCAGTGCGATTGGCGCCCTTCAACCCCGGGGCAAGTCCGACAATCAAGACCGACGCATCGCGAGAACCGAAAGAAGGGACAGGCGAATTGAACCAACCGGGATGATTGCTCCGGTTTGTCTGACGGAAATCCACAAGCCGCGGACAAAAAAGACAATCGCGCTGAGGCTCGCCCGGCGCGTCCACGTCCGTCTCGTTCGTGAGGGAAGGGGCAATTGACAAGGTCACCCCTTTCGCTCGCTAGTCAGCGTCAACCTGGCTTTCACGAAGAACAGCCGCGGCGCTCATACGCTCATGAATTCGCTGCTCGTGGATATGAGCCTGATACTCGCGGCCATTTTCGGCGCGCTGGGTGCGGCAGATATCTTTTTGCAGATCGGAGAGATCGATGAACTGATCAGCTTGGCGGCGAAGTTCATCTGCAACCATGGGTGGCTGCGTTGTCAAGGTTGAGACGACGCTGACCCTTTTGCCCTTGTGCTGGAGCGCTTCGACGAGCGTGCGGAAATCGCCGTCGCCAGAGAATAGAACGATATGATCAAGATGATCAGCCAACTCCATAGCGTCGACCGCAAGTTCAATATCCATATTGCCCTTGATTTTGCGGCGGCCGGAGGCGTCTGTGAACTCTTTTGTGGGCTTCGTCACCATGGAATACCCATTGTAATCCAGCCAATCGATGAGGGGGCGGATCGAGGAGTATTCCTGTTCTTCGGCGAGCGCCGTATAGTAGAGCGCTCTCAATAAAAGGCCTTTATTTCTGAAAAGATTCAGAAGACGCTTATAGTCGATATCAAAGCCCAAAGCTTTAGCTGTGGCATAAAGATTTGCCCCGTCGATGAAAAGGGCAATCCGCTCAGTTGCGTAGAAATTCATCCGGTTACCTTGGCTGCAAACTTCGGAGTTGTTGCTTCTATCTATTTGGCTAAAAACGGCCCACAATCCCGAATCATGCCAAAAATATAGCGATGAGCACTAGAATACCAAAACATTGCGAATGATATCAAGGTGGCATGATCATTCTTGCGCTCGGCTCAAATCTAGATGGTGTTTTCGGAACGCCATATCAATCTATAAGTAGAGCTCTGAATGAGCTAACAGCGTCAGGCATTAAAATTAAAGACGCGTCGAGGTTGTACCGCACACGCGCGTATAGCCGCTATCCTCAGCCCGACTTCTTAAATGCCATCGCCACGGCTCATACACCATTGCCCGCTCACACTCTATTGGAAATCTTGAAGCGGATTGAGGCGCAAGCGGGGCGACGCGAATTAAAAGAAGCGCACCGGTGGATACCAAGGCCGCTCGACCTGGATATTGTGAGCTATAAGGGGGTTGTTTACAACTGGAAGATGCAAAGGCCGCTCGAAGGCAAGCGCGTCGTACTGCCGCACGCGAGAGCTCATGAGCGCGCATTTGTCTTGCAGCCGCTTTCGGAAATCGCCCCCTTCTGGCATCACCCCGTCTTCGGCTTGACAGCAGCCGAATTGTTGAAGCGCCCCGGTGTTCGGCAAACAGGTAAGATCCTGAGCGCAGACGAATTTCCACGATAATTTTCATCTGCGATTTGCCATAACTTTGCCGTGAAGCTCTTCTCCAAAAAGAGCGAGCGTTCCCTTTTTATTATCGCTCCAGGCTTTGCAAGGCGGCCATGCCGAAACTGGCTCCAAAAACACAGCGCGCGCGCCGCGAGCACATCCTCGACGCGGCTGAGCGCTGCTTTATCGCGAAGGGCTTTCACCACGCGACGATGGACGACATCTGCCGCGAGGCGCAGGTGAGCCCCGGCGCCCTTTATACCTACTTCGTCTCGAAGGAGGCGTTGATCATCGGCCTGTGCGAGCGGGAAAAAGATCGCTTTGGCAAGGAGTTGGCCAAGATGACCGAGGCGACCGATTTCCTTGCCGCGCTCCGTTGCATGACAGAGCAATATTGCTGTAACGAGCCCATCGAAAAGGTCCGCCTTCACGTCGAGATCGGCGCGGAAGCGGGCCGGAATGCGCTGATCGGAAACACAGTGCGCGCGATCGACAAGGCGGTGAGCGAAAGCTTCGTTCATCTTCTGGAACGGGAGAGAGATCAGGGCCGGATCAAGCCGAAAGGCGCCGATCGAGATCATCGTGCGAGCGATGTGCGCGCTCGGAGACGGGCTTTTCCTCCGCCGCAGTCTCGATCCGCACTTCGATCCAAGGTCCGTTATCCCGGCGATGATGACCATGATAGAGGCGCTTCTCGCGCCTGTGCCTCTCGCGAGTCCGGCTGAAAAGAACAGGAAGGCCTGATTGACCATGCTTCGAAACCGGAAACCATTCCCGATGCGCTCAGCCTGCCTGTTCGCCCTGGCGCTGATTGCTTGCCTTTCCTGGCGCCGCTGCTTTTGCCGAGGAGGCCGTCCCGACGGCCGCCAAACTCGCGCAGAAGGCGAAGTCTCCGGCCGTGACCGTGATGGAAGCCAAGAAAATATCTTTTGTGGATAATGTCTTGGTAACCGGGTCGCTCGTGCCGCGTGAGGAAGTTCTGGTCGGTCCCGAGATCGACGGATACCGGCTGACGGAGCTTCTGGCCGAGGAAGGGGACCAGGTCAAAAAGGGGCAAGTGCTGGCCAGGCTGTCGCGCGAAATTCTGGAGGCGCAGCTTGCCCAGAACTCTGCTTCGATTGCAAAAACCCAGGCCGCGATGGATCAGGTTCGCAATCAGATCATGGAGAGTGAAGCGACTCTGCGTCAGGTTGAGGATGCGTACAAACGCGTGAAGCCCTTGCGCGAATCCGGCGTGGCGAGTCAGGCGACCTTCGATGAGAGGGAAGCAGCATTTCGCACAGCAAGGGCGAGGCTTGCGGCTCAGAAGGAGGGCTTAAAACTTGCGGAAGCCGAGCAGACCCTGATGCGCGCGCAGCGCCAGGAGCTTGAGATCAAGCTCGGCCGGACGGACATCCGCGCTCCGGCGGCCGGCGTTGTCAGCCGCCGCACCGCGCGCATGGGCTCCGTCTCCTCGTCTTCCGCCGAGCCTCTGTTTCGCATCATTAAGGATGGGGAAATCGAACTCGACGCCGAGGTCCCCGAATTCTACATGACCAAGCTCAAGGCAGGGCAGAGAGCCCGCGTTGAAGTCGAGGGCGCCGGCGAGCGCACGGGAACCATCAGGCTCGTCTCGCAGGAGGTCAACACGTCGAGCCGGCTTGGCCGCGTCCGCATTTTTCTCGGCGACGCCGCGGATCTGCGCATCGGCATGTTCGCGAAGGCGATGATCGACGCCGGGCAGCGCGACGCGGTTGGCGTGCCGTCAACCGCCGTCCTTTACCAGAATGACAGCGCGACCGTGCTTGCCGTCATAGGGGATAAGGTGAGGGAGCGCACCGTCAAGCCGGGCCTCTTCGCCGGCGACAGCGTTGAGATCAAGGAGGGGCTCAAGGAAGGCGAAATTGTCGTCATGCGAGCCGGTTCGCTTCTTCGGAACGGGGACGCGATCTCCCCGCAATTTGCCGAAAAGCAAACCGCGGACCGCTCGGCGCCCATCGGAGTGAGCAAATGAACATTTCCGCGTGGTCGATCCGCCGGCCGATCCCCTCGCTTGTGCTTTTCCTGGTGTTGATGACGCTGGGTCTCTTAAGCTTTCGGAACATGGCGATCACGCGCTTTCCGAACATCGACATTCCGATCGTCACCATCGACATCACGCAATCCGGCGCCGCTCCCGTAGAGCTTGAAACGCAGGTGACCAAGCGTGTCGAGGACTCGGTGGCCGGCGTCACGAACGTCAAGCACATCAAGTCCACGATCACGGACGGGTCTTCCAAGACCATCATCGAGTTCCAACTCGGCACGAATACCGATCGCGCGGTAAACGACGTCAAGGACGCTGTCTCGAAAGTTCGCCAGGAACTGCCGCGAACGATCAACGAGCCGATCATCCAGCGCCTCGATGTCGAGGGCCTGCCGATCGTGACGTATGCCGCGTCCGCGCCGTCGATGACGCTGGAGGAGCTGTCCTGGTTCATCGACGACACGGTGGCTCGCAAGCTTCAGGGTGTGCGCGGGGTCGCCCAGGTTTCGCGAGTCGGCGGGGTGAAGCGCGAGATTCGCGTTTCTCTCAATCCCGAGCGGCTCCTCGCGCTCGGCATCACGGCAGGGGAAGTCAACCATCAACTTCTCGCCACGAATACCGACCTCGCAGGCGGCCGTGGCGAAGTCGGGGGCGCGGAGCAGTCCATTCGCGCGCTCGCAAGCGCGAGCACGGTCACGCGGCTGGCCTCGACCTCGATCACGATCCCGGGCGGACGCAAGGTTCGCCTCGACCAGTTGGGCCAGGTGACCGACTCGGCCGAGGAAAGACGCACGTTCGCCAAGCTTGACGGCCGGGACGTCGTCGCCTTCACTATTGTCAGGGCAAAGGGCGAGAGCGATCTGAGCGTGGCTCAGCGCGTCTCCGACGCTTTGGAAAAGCTTGGCGCCGCACACCCGAGCGTGAGCTTTCAGAAGATCGAACTCATCGGTCGATTTCACCATCGGGAATTATCATTCCGCGATGGATACGCTTCTGGAAGGAGCGATCCTGGCCATTCTTGTGGTTTTGCTCTTTCTAGGGGATTTGAGAGCGACGATCATTGCGGCGATTGCGTTGCCGCTTTCGGTTTTCCCGACCTTCTGGTTCATGCAGGCGTTCGGCTTCTCGCTCAACATGGTGTCGCTGCTGGCGATCACGCTCGTGACCGGCATTCTCGTCGACGACGCCATCGTCGAGATCGAGAACATCGTGCGTCACATGCGCATGGGGAAATCCGCCTATCGCGCGGCGCTTGAAGCCGCCGATGAGATCGGCCTTGCGGTGATCGCAATCACGTTCACCATCGTCGCGGTGTTCGCGCCGGTGAGCTTCATGGGGGGCATCGCCGGGCAATATTTCCGCCAATTCGGCCTGACCGTCGCCGCAGCCGTTCTCATTTCGCTCCTTGTCGCGCGGCTCATCACGCCCATGATGGCGGCGTACTTCCTGCGTCCGCACAACAAGACGGACCGCGACGGCCTCATTATGCGCACATACACGCGCCTGATAGGCTGGACGGTCCGGCACTACTACGCCACGCTCGTCCTGGGCTTCGTCGTTTTTGCTCTCTCCATCGGCAGCGTGTTTCTGCTTCCCTCGGGTTTCCTGCCCGCCGAGGACGCCGGACGCTCGATTTTCGCGCTTGAGTTGCCGCCAGGCGCACAGCTTGGCGACACGGAGGTGATCGCTGAGAAGGCGGAAAATGTCATCCGCCGCAGGCCGGAAGTTCTTTCTGTTTTTATCGACGGAGGCCGCATCCTGGGGGAAACCGGAGGCGCTGAGGAGGTGCGCAAGGCGACGCTGACTGTTCATTATACGCCCCGCGAAGAACGCGACCTCACGCAACGCCAGATCGAGCAGATCATCAGCGCGGACTTGAAGGACATTCCCGATGTTCGCTCCTGGGTCGTTCAGGAAAACGGGCAGCGCACCTTCACCATTGAGGTGACTGGGACCGACAATGAGAAGGTGATCGAAACCGCGGCCCAGCTCACGAGCGAGAGCCGCACGGTGCCTTATCTCGCCAACGTCGTGAACGGCGCGGCCCTCGACAGGCCCGAGATCCAGATCACGCCGCGTCCCGTCATCGCCGCCGAACTTGGCGTCTCGACCGAAAGCTTGTCGGATGTCATCCGCATTGCGACGCTTGGCGATGTCGACGCCAACCTCGCCAAGTTCAATGCGCCCAACCGGCAGGTGCCGATCCGCGTTCAGCTTGACGAGCAGGCTCGCTCCAGCCTGCAGACTCTGCAGAACCTGAAGGTCAAGACTGGCCGCGGCGAGGCCGTTCCCCTTATCACGGTCGCGGACGTCAAAATGGGCAAAGGCCCGTCATCCATCGCACGCTATGACCGGCTTCGGCGCGTCGCCATCGGGGCGGACCTCGTCGGAACGGATGCGCTCGGCCAGGCGCTGAGCGCGGTGTACGAGCTTCCCGCAGCCAAGAACCTGCCTCCCGGCGTCGTCCTTCGCGAGTCCGGCGATGTCGAGGTGATGAGCGAAACCTTCCAAAGCTTCGGATACGCGATGGGCGCCGGCGTCATGATGGTCTATAGCGTGCTCGTGATCCTGTTCGGAAGCTTCCTGCAACCGATCACCATCCTGCTTTCGCTGCCGCTCTCGATCGGGGGCGCCATTTTCGCGCTTCTCCTCACAGACCGGTCCATCAGCCTTCCGGTCTTCATCGGCTTCCTGATGCTCATGGGCATCGTGACCAAAAACGCCATCATGCTCGTGGATTTCGCGCTGAACGAGTTGAGGAGCGGCGTGCCGCGGCGGACGGCGATCGTGGAAGCCGGGCGCAAGCGCGCGCGGCCCATCGTCATGACAACCATCGCCATGGTTGGCGGCATGTTTCCGAGCGCGCTTGCGCTGGGGGCGGGCGGGGAGTTCCGCTCGCCTATGGCGATCGCCGTGATTGGCGGCCTCCTGGTGTCGACGCTGCTTTCGCTGCTGTTCGTTCCGGCCTTCTTCATGGTGATGGACGATATCGGGCGCGTCTTCCTCTGGATGCTCGGCCGCTTCATCGGACCACGAGACGAGACGGCTCACGGGGCGAATCCGGTCACTCAAACAACAGCGCCGGCGCCGGCTGAATAGCGCGCACCATATTTTTGAGCATAAAAGCGTTTTCCACTGCGCTAGCGGTCCACTCGCCGATCAACGGGCTTGCTTTTCTTTTGTTTTGTCCCCACTCGTCGAACCTTATCGCCGCATCGAGGTGCTTCATGCTTATTCCAGTCATTCTCGCCGGGGGATCGGGATCAAGGCTTTGGCCGTTGTCGCGGGCAAAACATCCGAAGCAGTTTCATGCGCTCGTCAGCGCCGAGCCGCTCCTTGTTGACGCCGCGCGCCGGGCGCCTTCTGTAAAGCCCTTTGCGCCGCCTTTCATCATTACGAATGAGGAGAACCGGTTCGGCGTGGCGGCCGCTTTCAAGAACGCGAAGCTCGCCCATCAAGGCATCGTGCTTGAGCCGGTGGGCCGTTCCACTGCGCCCGCCGCCGCCGTCGCCGCGCAGCTGGCGATTGAGAGGGCCGGCCCGGAGGCGGTTCTGCTCATCATGCCTTCCGACCATCACATCGACGATCCGCGCGCCTTTCTCAACGCCGTCGAAGCCGGATACGAGGCGGCGAAAGCCGGACTGTTCGTTACCTTTGGCGTGAAGCCCAGCAAGCCGGAAACCGGTTTCGGCTATGTGAAGACGGGGGCCAGCGCCGGCTTCGATAAGGTCTTCGAGGTGGACCGTTTCGTCGAGAAGCCCGACAAGGAATCGGCTAAACGCTTTTGCGCGGAACCCGGCTATTTCTGGAATGCCGGCATCTTTCTTTTTGGCGCAAAAGCCTATCTCGACGAACTCTCGAAGTTTGAACCGGATATGGTTCGCTGTTGCCTGGACGCCGTCAAGAACGCGACCACCGATTTCGACTTCATCCGCCTCGCCGAGAGCTTCCGTCGCTGCCCCGCCGATTCCATCGACTATGCCGTGATGGAGAAGACGGACAAGGCGGCGCTTGTCCAACTGGATGCCGGCTGGAGCGATGTTGGAACGTGGGATGCTTTGTTCGAGTCCGCCGAGAAAGATGCGGCGGATAACGCCATCCGCGGCGACGTGCTGCTGCGCGACGCCAGCCGGTGCTATGTCCGCGCCGAAAGCGGCATGGTCGCCATCGCCGGCGTCGAGGACATCATCGTGGTGTCGACGAAAGACGCAACCCTTGTCGCCAAACGCGGAGAAAGCGGCGCCGTTAAAGAGGTTGTGCAGCAGCTTGCCGCCAAGGGCCGGAACGAGGTCGAGCATCACCTGACCGTTCATCGGCCCTGGGGAAGCTATGAAACGCTTCATCTGAGCGAGCGCTACCAGGTGAAGCAGATCATTGTGGAGCCCGGCGGCAGCCTGTCGCTGCAGCGTCACCACCACAGGGCCGAGCATTGGATTGTGGTGAAAGGCACAGCTCGCATCACCATCGATAATGAGGTGAAGCTGCTCACCGAAAACCAGTCGATCTACGTTCCTCTTGGCGCCGTGCACCGGCTGGAGAATCCGGGGCTTATTCCGTTGACGCTCATCGAGGTTCAGTCGGGCCCCTATCTCGGCGAGGATGACATCGTGCGCTTCGAGGACGTCTACGCCAGGGTGTGACGTCCGCGCGTCGCAAGGCGCGCTGCAATCAGAAATCGGTTGATAATAAGAATATTGAGTAAGTATTGGCTTTGCTGGCTCGTTCAATAGCGCAGATCATGTGTATGTTTAGGCAATTGGGAGCCAGACAAAAGTGACCAAGACGCTTTCGCCTATCTATTTGGAGCGGTATCAAGTCAAGGATTTGCCGGCAATCCCGCGCAGACGAGGCAAGCGGATCGTTTTTGGCTGGTATGGCGGCAAATTCAGTCACTTAGATTGGCTCCTTCCCTTACTTCCTAATGAGCATCAGTATTGTGAGCCATTCGCGGGTTCCGCTGCGGTTTTGATAAATCGAGATCCTGCTGCCGTTGAAACCTATAATGATGTAGACGGTGACGTTGTTAACTTTTTCCAGGTTCTTCGCGATAATTCTGAATCGCGCGCTCGCGCGATCGCGTTAACGCCTTTTTCCCGTGAAGAATTTCACTTAGCGATCACCGGCAGTACAAAAGGCAAATCGCGCCTTGAGCGTGCGCGCCCATTCATGTTCGCGCTCGCCAAGCTTCCCTGGGAAGTTGAATGGCAAGGTATAAACGTTTCGGACAAAGCCAGCGGAGCCGGTGGCGATATAACAATTAAGAGGGAAGGCAGTACGGTTCTGGCCGTTGAAGTGACTGAAAGACCGATAAATCGGGGTAGAGTTATATCCACATTTAATACTAAAATCTCACCGCACGCTATTGATGACTACCTTATCTTTTTTAGTGCGGCTGTTCCGACGGAGGAGGCGCGCGCAGCGGCCAAACAATATTTTGCGCAAGGACATGATATCAATTTTGTCCCGGTTAAGGATTGGATCATAACAACTCTCACCACAATTGGATCAAAATGTAGGGCCCAGTTCACCGAAAACTTTATAGAGTTGCTTTCGGTGGGAACTGTACCGGGCAAGCTAAAAGTGGCATGGAACGACCTGATTCAAGGACTGGTGGTTAGCTAAGACCCAAATGCCGAACCCGGACAGACGCCAATGAACAACACAAGCGCTGCAAGAAAGCGGCCAAAGATGCCGGCGTAACGACCTGTGAAAAAGTTTGAGAGAACTTTATGACAGTCGCTGAGCAGAAACCGAAGGCTGACAAGCCAAGCCGTAATCTTCGCTCAGGCGAAAATATTGCTTTTGGCCAATCTCATTAGAACTTGTTACGTGCAGGGTTCAGGCAGCGCAAAGCATCATCCCTAAAACGCCGCTAACCATCAAATGCAATTCAATTTCCGGCCAAATTCGAATTAAACCGCTCTTAATAGCTGGGGCTCTAACGTGCGTACAGACGCCGCTTCCGGGCGTCTGCGTTGGAGGAGTGTTATGCGTCCGAAACTTCGAAAGTTTCTGCAAGACGAGTCAGGGGCCGCGGCTATAGAGCTCGGCCTGATCGCAGCCGGCTTCTGTGTGGCCCTCATTACGCTGGCAGGTCAGATGAACGAAGAGGTTAAGATCGTGTTTGAACGCGTGCGCGATTATCTGCGCGCGTTCAATCTTCATGCGATGGGCTAAAGCTTCCGCTTACGATCTGGTTCCGCTTATGGATTCATCCCTGATCGCGACGGCGGCGGCGGCCCTACCTGTGCTCCTGGTATGGGCCGCCGCCGTCGATATTCTCACTCGCGAAATTCCTAACACGGTTGTTTTGCTGCTCGCCGGGGCTTTCGGCCTTTTCGCCGGAACGGCGGGGATGTCCGCCGCCCAGATAATGGTCCACGCGGTTTGCGCCTGCGCCGTTCTGACTTTCGGATTTCTGCTCTTCTCCCGGTCGCTGTTGGGAGGCGGTGACGCCAAGCTTCTAGCCGCGGCATCGCTCTGGTTCGGGTTCGAGAACCTTCTTCCCTTTCTGGCCGCAACCGCATTGGCGGGCGGCGTCCTCTCCCTCGCCTATCTCGCAGTCAGCGCCGCCAGAGTTGGGCTCGGCCAAGACACTGTGATCGCGCGCAACGTTCCTTATGGCGCAGCGATTGCAGCCGGTGGACTGTCGGTGCTCCCCGACTGGCTGGCGTCGTTCTAGTGTGGCGTCTCGCAATTGCCTACCACCTTCGCTGCAGGCTCTCATAGGCAATTGCGAGACATAAGCCACACTAGACTATTGTTTTTGCTAGAGTGCGTCCGGAAAAGTGTGAAGCGGTTTTCCGATAAGACGCACGAGAAACAAAAGAGCGCGCTTTTGATTCCATCAAAAGCGGATACGCTCTAGTTAAAATCGGTTCGATAGGGGGTGTTTGGCGCTTTTTGCGCGCCAGCGCCGCCTCAAGACCTTCGGTCACAAATCTGGCGCGGACCCGCTCGATCATGGTGATGTTGGTTTCGAGCGCCTCGGCAATGCGGCCGTCCGTCCAGCCTTCGCCCGGCGCGCGCGCGCATCGGCCTTCAATAAAATGCGCGCCTTCAACAAGGCCCTTGCCGGAGCCTTGCCCTTGGAAATGAAAGCCAGAAGGCGCTCTCGCTCTTCGTGCGTTAGATCAATGATATAGCGCTTGTGAACCATCAAATCTTCCCTCGCCCGTTCGCAAAGGCGAGGGAATCAGTGTTCGCAAATAACCGCAACCAGGCTATTTAAATGGTGCAATCCACTAGTGTCCCTTATGTCTCCGAATTGCCGTACGAGGGCGCTGCAAGTTGGTCGGCAATTCGGAGACGGGACACTAGCGCCCGATTGCCGACAAAATTCTCTTCCTTCGCCATTTTTCGATCTTAGATCGCGCGTAAGACGCGGCACTCGCGATAAGAGTGCGTTGGCTTCCCCAGCAGGCAATATTGATGACCGTTTCCTACAAAGACTTTGCAAAGGATATTTCTGAGCATCTTGCCGAAAGCGGCAAGAATGCGGTTGAAATTCGGACCGCTCGGAGCGTCGACCTCCAGAAAGACTTGTCAGCCTTTGTTACAGCCGCGCAGGCCGCGTGGCTCGAAGCGACAGGCTGGAAAGCAAAACCCGGCAACCACGCGCTTCTTCCCGGCGAAAATGGTCTCGCAGGGGTGCTTCTGGCGCTGAGCGATGATGAGCCGTCTCCCGCCGCCGCTCTCCAGGTGGGCGCGCTCGCGGCGGCTCTGCCCGAAGGGACATACGCACTGAAGGATTTTCCCGGTCCTGCCGACGACGCTGTCCTGGCATGGCTGATGGGCGCCTATTCCTTCCGCCGCTATAGGACGGCCGAGCCGAGGAAAGTTCGAAAGCTCGTTCTGCCGAAGGGCGTCGACCGGGGAGCGGTCGCGGCCAAGGCGCAAGCGATCTGGTTCGCGCGGGAACTCATCAACCTGCCTGCGAACGATCTCGGGCCATCCGATCTGGCTGCCGCGCTTTCGAGCCTCGGCCGCGCGCATTCAGCCGAGGTCAGCATCATCAAGGGCGATGCTCTTCTCGATAACAACTTCCCCCTTGTGCATGCTGTGGGACGGGCAAGCTCACGAGAGCCTTGCCTTGCGAGCCTCGTTTGGGGCGATAAAAAGCACCCCAAGGTGACCCTTGTCGGAAAGGGCATTTGCTTCGATTCCGGCGGGCTCGACATCAAGCCGTCGCAGTCCATGGTGCTGATGAAGAAGGACATGGCCGGCGCCGCTGCCGTGATGGCGCTCGGGGCCATGATCATGGCGGCGAAACTGCCCGTGCGCTTGCGCATCGTCGTGGCGGCGGCGGAAAACGCCATCTCGGGAAGCGCGTTCAGGCCGGGCGACATCATCAAGAGCCGGGCCGGGATCACCGTTGAGATCGGCAACACGGATGCGGAGGGGCGCCTTGTGCTTGCCGATGCGCTCGCTTTCGCCGACGAGGAATCGCCGGACCTTCTCATCGACATCGCCACGCTGACGGGAGCGGCCCGGGTCGCGCTCGGGCCAGATATTCCTCCTTTCTACACGGATGACGACGCGCTTGCCGCAAGCCTTTACGCTGCGGGCTCGCATGTGGGCGATCCTGTTTGGCGGCTGCCCCTCTGGAAGCCTTACGACAAGGACCTCAAAAGCAAGGTCGCGGACGTCAATCACATATCCAACGGCCCGTTTGCAGGCTCGATCACGGCGGCGCTGTTCCTGAAGAGGTTCGTCAAGAACGCCAGCCGCTACGCCCATCTCGATATCTTCGGCTGGGTGAACCGCGCAGCGCCTGCAAAGCCGCTGGGCGGAGAGCCGCAGGGGGCGCGGGCCTTGTACGAGATTATTCGCAATGAGTTCGGAAGGTTGGCCGCATGACAGACCTCGATCCGCGCATCTTTGCCTATCGCGAAGACCTCGCCGCCGCGTCGCTGAGGGATCGGGTTCGGGCCCCGAGATATTCCGAGGGTGAGATGCGGCAGGTTGCGGCTTCTTCCGCCCAGATCCGCGTCGCGCCGAAGTTCGACGCGCCGCTTGGAACAGAGGCGCTTTCCGGAGAACTCGTGACCGTTTACGATATCCGCGATGGATGGGCGTGGGTGCAGCTTCGCGAAGACGCGTATGTCGGCTACACGACGCTCGATTGCCTGTCGGCGATTGTCGAGGAGAATACGCATCGCGTCAGCGCCCGGCTGACCTATCTCTATTCCGCGCCCGACATCAAGCGGCCGCCCATCACGAAGCTCAGTTTTTCTTCCACCGTCGCCCCAATCAGGAAGCCCGATGGCCGGTTTTTCGAGCTTTCGCGGGGCGGCTTCATTTTCGCCGATCATCTCGTCGGCATCCGGGAGCGTGCGCGGGACTTCGTTCGCGTCGCGGAACGCATGGTGGGCGTCCCCTACCTTTGGGGCGGAAAGACTACGCTCGGGATCGACTGCTCGGGTCTTGTGCAAATCTCGCTCCAGGCGGCGGGCGTGCCTTTTCCGCGTGACACCGATATGCAGATGGGCGCCGCGGGAGAGCCCATCGATCCCTCGAATCTCGACGCCATCCAGAGGGGCGATCTTTTGTTCTGGCAGGGTCATGTGGCCATCGCGCAGTCTCCCGACTGGATGATTCACGCAAGCGGTCATCATATGGAGGTGGTCGTCGAGCAAATCCGTCGCGCGGTCGAGCGCACGGCCGAAAGCCACGGCTCGCTGCTCGCCATCCTCAGGCCGCAGCTGGAGCCGAAGGCGGCGTCCGCACAGGCGCCGGCTGGCCAGCAAAGCGCAGCGCCTGACAAAGCGGCGCAGTTGAGGCTTGTGCACGCGATCCACGCGGCGAAAGAGGCGCAGGCAGGGGCTCAGCCCCAGGCGCCCGCGCCCGGCAAGCCCGAGCAGGCCGCCGCCGGCGGCCAAGCAGGAGAAACAGGCCGCGGCTGCGGCAAAGCTGGCGGTTGTATCGAAGCCCGCGAACAAGGATGCCGCGGCCGCTCCCTCAGCGCCGGCGCCTCAATCAAAGAACGCTCCCGCAAGCGAGAAGGGCGCCGGACAACCATCGGCGACGCAGGAAACGCCAAGCAGATAAAGCTCTCCCCCCAATGCCGTCTTCGCTTCGGCCTCGTGAGGTGTCCGCCAATGCGCATTTTGATTTATCGGCGGTGGTTCCTATTTTATAAGCAGGGCGGTGTGACCCGCCGCGCTTGTAGTTTCGGCCGCGTCGCCGCATGATGCGATCCCCTCACCAAGATTAAGGACAGCGTCCACAATGGAGCAGACCTCTCAGGCCCTGATTCGTCAGCAATGCTTGATCGACGGTCAATGGCGGGGCGAGCCTTCGACGCCTGTTGTCAATCCGGCAAGCGGAGAGACCATCGCCCGCGTTCCAAACCTCGGCGCGGCGGAGACGCGTAGCGCCATCGACGCGGCCTATCGCGCATTCCCGGCCTGGAGCGGTCTCCTTGCCAAGGAACGGGCGGCGATCCTGCGGCGCTGGTATGAACTGCAACTCGCCCACGCCGAAGAAATTGCGCAGATCATGACGGCGGAGCAGGGGAAGCCGCTTGCAGAATCGCGAGGCGAGGTTTCGTACGGCGCGTCCTTTGTGGAGTTTTACGCCGAAGAGGCGAAGCGCATCTATGGCGAGACGATTCCGACCCACAGAAAGGGCGGGCGCATCATCGTCCACAGGCATCCGGTTGGCGTTGCGGGCGCCATCACGCCGTGGAATTTCCCTTTCGCGATGATCACGCGCAAGGTCGCCCCTGCGCTGGCAGTTGGCTGCACGGTTGTTGCGAAGCCTGCGCCCGACACGCCGCTGACCGCGCTGGCCTTGGGCGAACTTGCGCTTAGGGCTGGTTTCCCGGCTGGCGTCCTCAACATCGTCACGGGCGACGCGGAGGCCATCGGAAAGGAATTGACATCGAACCCGCTTGTGCGGGCGATCACCTTCACGGGCTCGACACGGGTCGGCAAGCTGCTGATGCAGCAATCGGCGGCGACCGTGAAAAAGGTTTCGCTGGAACTAGGCGGGAACGCACCGTTTATTGTGTTCGATGACGCCGACCTCGACATGGCTGTCGAAGGCGCGATTGCGTCCAAGTTCCGCAACATGGGACAGACGTGCGTTTGCGCGAACCGCATCCTGGTTCAGGACGGCGTTTATGAAGCCTTCGCCGGGAAGCTCGCGGACCGCGTTTCGAAGATGAAGGTGGGGCCTGGGGCGGAAGAAGGCGTGGCGCAAGGGCCGCTCATCAATCAAGCCGGGCTGGCCAAGGTTGAAGCGCATGTCGCGGACGCGCTTTCGAAAGGCGCGAAGGCCATCATCGGCGGAAAACGCCACGCGCTCGGCCGCACCTTCTTCGAGCCGACGGTTCTGATCGACGTCAATGCCGACATGCGGCTTGCAGCGGAAGAGACCTTCGGACCCGTTGCGCCGCTCTTTCGCTTTCGGCGCGAGGACGAGGCCATCCAATTTGCGAACGCTACTCCTTATGGTCTCGCCGCCTATTTCTATTCGCGGGATATCGCCCGCGTCTTCCGCGTGACTGAGAAGCTCGAATTTGGCATTGTCGGCGTGAACGACGGCATTATCTCCACCGAGGTTGCGCCTTTCGGCGGCGTGAAGGAATCCGGTCTCGGGCGCGAAGGCTCGCGGCACGGTGTCGAAGAATTTCTCGAAATGAAATACATGTTCCTAGGGGGACTTTCGGATTGACGCAAGAAACACAGGCTTATAAGGGCCAGGCGGCAGCACAGGCGCTTCAACTCGTCGAACCGGACATGGTTCTCGGCCTTGGCTCCGGCTCGACGGCGCTCGCATTCGTTGACCTTTTGGCGCAGCGCGTCAAGGAGGAGCACATCAAGCTGACTTGCGTCGCGACCTCGGAGCAGACGCGTCAGTTCGCGGAGCAACGCGGGATCAAAATTGTCGATTTCAGCACCATCGTAGATGTGGATCTCACGGTCGATGGCGCGGACGAAATCGATCACCAGCTTAATTTGCTCAAGGGCGGCGGCGGCGCGCTTCTGCGTGAAAAGATCGTCGCCATGGCATCCGACCATGTCTGCATCATCGCGGATAATTCGAAACTGGTCCGGCAGCTTGGCGCATTTCCGCTGCCGGTCGAGATCATCGATTTCGGCCTCGCGGCGACGCTTGGCATGATTGAAACGGCAGCCAGGACGCGGGGTGCAAGGGCGAGATCAAGCTTCGCCGCAACGGCGAGCTCTATCGCACCGATGGCGGGCATTTGATCGCCGATTGCGCGTTTGGCGCGATTCCCGATGTGGAAACCTTGGCGGATTTGCTCGATATGTCCCGGGAGTCATGGAACATCGGCTCTTCCTCGGCATAGCCGATGACGTCTTCCTCGCCGGTCCCGAGGCGTGAAGCACCTGCAGGCCGAGCGCGACGACGACGAGGACTAGCAGGCTGCCGAAAAAGCCTGAATTTGGGCTTCATCCTTCGACAGGCTCAGCGACTGTCTTGGCCTGTCAAGCGGTTTGCCATGGCTTCTTGATCTCTGAGGATGGCGTTGAGGATGGTCGAGAGCTTTCTGGCGACTGCAATGAGAGCGGCCTTCTTCGGCTTACCGGCCGCGGTAAGACGGGCATAAAAGGTTTTCAGATAGGGATTGAACCTTGCTGCGACCATCGCCGCCATGAACAGGGCTGCCCCGAACGCTCGCTCTGCCTCCTTGGATGAAGCTCTTTCCCCGCCACTGTCCGGACTGGCGCGTGAAGGGGCGAAGACCGGCCAGCGCCGCGATTTCCTTGCGCGTCAAGGTCCCAAGCTCGGGCAGCTCCGCGATGAGGGTGCGCGCGGTGGTTGGGCCAACGCCGGGAACGGAGGTGAGAAGCTCTTCGTTCGCCCGCCACAACGACGAGGCCCTGACGGCCGTATCGATATCGCCGTTGAGGTTTGAAAGTTCCTTCTCCAAGGCTTTCAAGAGGCGTTCGATGCTTTTCTTAAGGCGCTTGGCAGGCGCGCGCCGAAGCGCTTTGTTTTTCAGCGACGATCATGTCGACGATCTGCCGGCGCCGGGCGATGAGATCGGCGAGGAGCTGGGTTTCGGCATCGGCCAGCGGCCTGATGGCGGGCTTGCGGCCACTTTCGGCGAAGCGGGCGATGACGGCGGCGTCGAGCGGATCGGTTTTCGCTCTTTTGCCGAGCGCCTGGGCGAAGGCCCGGACTTGCGCCGGATTGACGACGGCGACGGGGAGGCTCGCAGCCGCCAGAGCCGCAGCGACAACGGTTTCGAACCCGCCCGTGGCCTCCAAGGCGATGGTGACAGGGTTGAGGGCGGCAAGCTTGGCGCAGAGGCTGTTCAGGCCTTTCGCGTTGCGTTCAACCGCAAATCCTTCACCCGAGGGCCAAAGCGCCACATCGAGCTTATTCTTTGAGACATCGATCCCGACAAACACAGGCTGCGCCCTCGTTTCCATCCCGGCCCCTCCTTGTCTAAACGGGCTCGGCGTGCGGCCCTGGCGACTGTCGGGCTTAATGGATGTGCGGCGGAAGAGAGTTGCCCTTGCTGACTGCGACTTCGTCGTCCAAGGATGAGACGGTCTCTCCGCCGCGCCCGCCTCCGCAACAGACCTGGCCGATGCGGCGGTTTCGAAGTTCAGGGGTGAGGTTGAGCGTTTTCAACGGTTGGGACCTCATGGTGAGCCTGTCGCGGTTCGGCGCGCTCACCGTGATGCCGTGGGCGACATCGTTTTTCAGCAGCGTGCTAAACTAATGCGGGTCGCTGCCGATCGAGCGCGACCGAGAGACGGGAGCAACGGCATGCGCTTCAAAATCGTCATCTTCAGTCTCCTGGTCGCTGCGGCGGCCGACGAGCGAGCCTGATCAGCCTGGCGCAGGACAAAACCGCCTCAGGAGCAAGCGGCTGTCGATCCCCAGGCAAAAAACGGTCGCGCCGAAGTCTGATCGAAGAGGGGCTCCAACTGAGCCACGCCGCCGAAGATCTTCGACGATCTCAGGCGCACTCTTCGCGATGTCTATATTCCGGTCATGCGCGGGCTCGTGCAGGGAGATTACCCGGGGCTGCCCGAGGCGGACGCCACGGACGCCGCGGCGCTGGCGAAAATGCTTACCTTCATGGACTATGTGCGGAAGGCAGGCGACGAGCTTGACGTGGCTCTCTCCCAGTATCGTCGCGTTCATGCGTCGGACTTTGCAGAGCAAATGGCCAGGGCCGCCAATGCATGGGAGCTTTCGGATTGCGCGCCGCCTCTTCGATCTGCCGGCGACGCGCGGAGCGGCTGGACGCGGCCTACGCGATGTCGAAGTTCGTAACCGGCTTGGCTTCGAGGACAGCCGCACGTTTTCAGAGTTCGCCGCCTGGGTCAGGTCCCTCAACCTCGATATTTCCCAGGTCATTCCGGGCAATAATCATGACGGCTCGAAGGCGGTTCCCTCCGGGCGAAAAGTCCTGAAAGCGCAGGCTGCCGTCAACGACCTTATGCGGCTTTCGCATCTCGATGAAATGGAGGCCGATGCGGAAATCTTTCGCGCGGGATGTCTACGCCGAAGCCATCCCGGCCTCCCCGAAGGAGCGGGAGAAACTGCGCCGCGACATCGAGCAGTACCAGTTCATGTACAATCTGCAAAAGGCGGTCGTGATAGGCATCGGGCCCTCGATCTCGCTTCATCCTAACCAAGCAGCAGCTTCGAAACGCTCACCGATATCTGCTGCACGCCCCGGCCATTGCGAAAGCGTTCGACCTTCTGCGCGATGCCGTCAAGTCGTCGACGGCCTACACGAAGGAAGACATTATCGAAGCGAAAGGCCATCA
The DNA here is from genome assembly GCA_963819665.1 of uncultured Alphaproteobacteria bacterium. Lineage (GTDB taxonomy): Bacteria > Pseudomonadota > Alphaproteobacteria > Rhizobiales > Rhodomicrobiaceae > Rhodomicrobium. The sequence goes on along the minus strand of CAWFXN010000009.1, from coordinate 84,454 downwards.
AGGATCTCGACGAGGAATCCAAGCTGCGAAGCCCGGAGGAGCGTGAAAAGGCCGAGGCGAATGGACGGCCCTCGTCGACAGGTGGACCCAAAAGTTGAAAGCGAAAATCTCTTCCGAAACGCAGCAAGGTCTTCAGCAATCGATGGACGAACTGCAGTTGCGCGACGTGCCGTCGAGCGGCGGCGTCGTTTCCGCGACGGCATTACGTAATCACATACGAGAGTCCGCGCGGGCGATACCGTTGCAAGTTAGAGAAAGTCGCTCGGCTACAGCGTATCCGCTTTTGATAGCCATCAAAAGCGCACGCTAGCTCTTTAGTTTATCGTGCGTCTTATCGGAAAACCGCTTCACACTTTTCCGGACGCACGCCAGGAAGAACCGACTTCGCGCAGCGCCATGCAGACAACCGGCCTCCTGTTCCTAAACAGCTGGCAGTCGCCCTTGCCGTAGCCCTTTTGGGGCTTACCCGCCCGGCGCATGAAACGGCAACGTTCCGGCGAGCATGCGGAACTCGACACCGAGCACATTTTCGGCTTCACCGAGGGCGCGTATACGGCGAGAAGGGCGAACAGGAAATCGAGAATACCGCCGTCGAGCGCTTCGGCAAGTCGAGGCCGTATAGCTTCTTCGAGAATGAGACCGCGTTCCGGTACGTCATCCCTGGCGACGTTCGTTTCTCCTTTGGAACGCTTGTCGAGGGCTATGCGATTGAGGAGGGGCCTGGACCGTCGCAGCGCAAGGATTCGGCTTCGAGGGAGCGACAGGCGAAGTCCGCTGGCAACCTCTACAGCAGAGCAAAGGCGCGCCCCTCGATCTCACTCTTTCTTTCTCGCCGCAATGGAGCCGTATCAACGACGCCACCGGCGAGGAGGCGGATACCTATTCCGGTCAGGCGGCGATATTGGCTGTTGCGGCCATCGATCCGGACAAGTTCTACGTTGGGTTCAACCTTATTTGCGAACCGGCCATAACCCGCGATCCTGACGGCTGGCAGAACGACAGCTCGCTTAGGTCTCTCTCGCCGCCTCCTACGCGATCGCGCCGGGGATTTTCGCCGGAGCGGAAATCCGCCATCTCAACGGGAGCGAGCAGGGGCCGTTGTCACGCGCTTTATTTCTGTCTGAGCCTTTACGGAAAGCTGTCCGAGACGTTTGCGATGAAAGTCGCCGTCGGAGCAGGTCCCGGATGGGCTGAATCGACGCCTCGACCTCGAAAATTTCGAGCGCCATCAGGCGCTTTTGCTGCTGGTGAGGTCCTTCTGGACTAGAGGGGGCAGCGAGCCCAGGCGCATTCTGACAGCATGGACAAAGAGTTAAGATTGGTTTCGTTTGGTAAAATGGCCATGAGTAAATATGTAAGCAGTTATTGTATACCGCCAATGGCGGCGGCGGGAGCCTTGTCGTCCCGGAAGGGCGGCTACGCCCTATCCGGGATCGTAAAAACGCTGGCATTTGTGACGATCCGATAACGCCGTGGGCGTTCCAGGATGAACTAGCGAAGCAATGACGGTTCGTATGATTTCCATCGCAACCTCATTGCGAATATATGATCCTTACGCCCGGGCGATCCCGGTACAATCCAGCCCGCGGGTCGCTCCCATCGCTTCCTGACAAGCCCCTTCCTGCAAGGAAAACATGCCGAAATTCGATTACAACCTTTTTGTCATCGGCGGAGGCTCAGGCGGCGTCCGTTCTGCGCGGCTTGCGGCGGGCCTTGGCGTTCGCACCGCCATCGCCGAGGAATACCGCTTCGGGGGCACCTGCGTCATTCGCGGCTGCGTGCCGAAGAAGCTGTTCGTCTATGCAAGCGAGTTCGGCCACGCCATCGACGACGCGCGCGCCTATGGCTGGACCGTCGGCGAGAAGCGTTTCGACTGGAAAACGCTGGTCACCAACAAGGATCCGGAAATCGCCCGGCTCAGCAAGCTTTACAGCAGCGGCGTCGAGGCGGCGGGCGGGACCGTCATTCACAGCCGCGCCGAGGTGGTGGACCCGCACACGATCAAAATCGTCAGCGAAGGCCGCAGCGTCACCGCCGAGCGTATTCTGATCGCGACGGGCGGACATCCGTTCGTCCCCGAGATTCCCGGCAGGGAACTCGCCATCACATCCAACGAAGCGTTCCACCTGGAGGAATTGCCAAGGAAGATCGTGATTGTCGGCGGGGGCTACATCGCAATCGAGTTCGCAGGCATTTTCCACGAGACTCGGGGTGGAGGTCGAACTCCTCTATCGCGGAGGCGAAATCCTTCGCGGTTTCGATCACGATCTTCGCGGGCGCCTGACGGAAATCATGCGGGCGCAGGGCATCGTGATCACCTGCAACACAGAGCCGGCCGCCATCGAGAAAACGCGAGAAGGCTTAATCGTGGTCACGAACCATGATGGGCGGATCGCTTGCGATGCGGTCATGTTCGCGACCGGACGCCGGCCGAATACGGTCGGGCTCGGCCTGCAGAAGCTCGGGGTCAAATGCGGCTGGAACGGTCGCATCATGGTGAACGACTTCTATCAAAGCTCGACGCCCAGCATTTACGCCGTGGGCGACGTCACCGACCGTGTGAACCTGACGCCGGTCGCCATCCGCGATGGCGTCGCGTTCATCGAGGGCGTCTACAAGAACAATCCCAACCCCGTCGATCTCGCCTATCTGCCGACCGCGGTGTTTTCGCAGCCGGAAATCGGCACGGTCGGCTATACCGAGGAAAGCGCCCGCGAGATGTTCCGGAAGGTCGACATCTACAAGACGAGCTTCCGGCCGCTGAAAAACACGCTCACGGGGCGGCCGGAGCGGGTGCTGATGAAGCTTGTCGTCGACGCGGAAATGGACAAGGTGATCGGCGTGCATATTTTGGGGCCGGACGCAGCCGAAATCATCCAGGCGCTCGCCATCGCCGTGAAAATGGGCGCGCGCAAAGCCGATTTCGACTCGACCATCGCGCTCCATCCCACGCTCGCCGAGGAGCTTGTCACCATGCGGGAGAAGTGGTCCCCGCCTGCGGCTTAACCCGCGCGGCGCGAGGCGGCGTAAGCCTCGCGCTCCTGGGGGCGACTGCTTCAAGGACGCAACTCGATCACGTTATTGGCGCGTGTCCTTTGGCTTGGCGCGGGTTTGTTGCTGTCGAGTATGTCCTCGAGCGCCTCATATTCCTTTCGAAGGCAGGCGCAAATGCTCAAATGGCGATTGACGTCGTAGAGCCACGACCCTGTCTGACCGCGCCCGATTTCCGCGCGCTTGGCCGCCTTGAGTTTTGCGATGACCGTCAGGCGTCCCCTTATGCTCGTGTCGCCTGCCTCCCCTTCTTCGATCCCGAGCAGGTGAACCAATCCTTTGCTGCGCTTTGCGGCCGCTGCCGCCCAAGCTTCGTCGCTAATGCCCACAAGTTTCTCTCTCGTGCCCACAAGTGCCTCCTGCACTCATTTTCAACTCTGTGGCGCTGATAGGAGAAAGCGCTTTAACGTTTGGTAAATCGAGCTGGCAAGCATCCGCACGCGCCGAGCGCGGCCTTGGGCAAATAAAAGCCCAAAGCAAATTATGTCTTGAACGGCAGAGTGTTTTCACGAAAATCCGGGCAACCGTGGAGTGTGTATGGAAGCCATTTGGGACTCTCTCATCTGGATCATGAGCTGGGCCGTCGACCGGCGACTTCACAGCGAGCAAGCCCTCCGTCTCCTGTTCCTGATGGCGTTCAGCGCCGTCGTGACAATACTGGCGCTTTATTGGAAGGATCTCGCCTATCGTTCGTCGGCGATCCGGCGCAGGCTGATGCGCGGGGAGCGCTATGCCGGCCGCTACCTTCAGGCCCTTTGGCGCAACGGCGAGGTGCGCTATTCCTTCGTCAACATCTTCTACAATGCGAGACGGCGCAGGTATGAAGTCGCCGGACGCACTTACAGTCCCGCCGGAGAGAAACTGAACGATTTCAATTCGACCTATGTCCTTTTCCAGTCCAGCAAGGACGCCGACATCGAATTCATCTGGCAAGCGCGTAACGCGTCGCGAGGCTACACAAGGATGACGCTTGAGGATTCCAAGGAGGATTACATTCAGGGCGACGGGCTCGTCATTACATTCAGTTCGTGGCCCCGAGCCTATCCTGTCCGTTTCAAGCATCTCCACGATCATTACGTCCGCAACGCGCTTGGCGTGCGTTCACCAACGACGCCGGGCGAGGAGCCGGACTTCGTCAGGAAATTCCACGCGGCGTTCGGTACGCATGTGATGGAAGGTTTCGGCGGCGCCGCCAAGGACGAGGCGCAACTCGTGAAGCAGAACTCGCTTGTCGCACAAGGCTGAGTTGCGCCGGATCAGATCAACTCACGAAGGCCTGCGGGCGTCATAATCTCGGCGCGAAGACGCACCCGGTTCTCATGCGCGAGCGTTACCCGCCGATCCTCAAAATTGCTCGAAAGCCTTTCCCCGATGAGATTGGCGCACGGGTGCGCGACTTCCAAACGCCGAAGCCTGCAGCCGAGGTCAACCATTCGCCCGGAAGGGTGAGGGCCATCCGGCCATTGGATCAAGGTTGGAAACGCGCCGTCAAAAGGCATGGCTCCGCCAGCCGGAACCGAAATCAGCCAAGACAGGCCGCCCCGGCTTGCTCTCACAGCCTCTCCGGCCTCGGGTAGAGTCTGCAAGGCCGCCCGAAGATCGGGGACGCGGACAACCCAAGTCATCAGTCGAGGCGCCAATTTGAGCTGCGCGAGAAGTTCGCTCCTATCCAGCCCGAACCACCGGGGCCGCGCCGGTTGAACTTTTGGGTTCGGAGAGATGATCTCAAGATAAATCCCGTCCCCGAGGCGCATCACATGATTATGCGTCCCCATTGAGGGATGTTCACCGCCGGGAGGCACGATCACTCCGAGGCAGCGCTCGACATGTGCGACGCCTTCTTCGAGGGTCAAGGACGCCACCGCGATATGATCCAATTGCAACATGGCCGCAATCCCTTGTTCGCCCGACGAAGCGCCGCAGAAACATTGTGTTTGGAATGCCGTCCATCAAGCAGACTGCGCGGCCCCTCCGCGCCGACACCCCTGCGTAATATCCGGTTGTAGGTTGCTCTTGAGCTATCTCCTACAGTTGGTATGATTTTTGCTGCCGGGGGCGCGACGTGTGCTGGCCGCCAGCCTTCGAAGGCGAGTTGTTGCGATGCTCGCGAACGGCGTTTGCAAGGGGATCAAAGGGACGGCATGGCGGCGCAGGCCAACATCGGAGCCTACAGCGATGCGTTGGTGGTTCTTGGCATCGCGGGCGTATTCGTGCCTCTCCTGCGCCGCCTGGGGATCAGCCCGGTGCTCGGCTATCTTGGCGCGGGCGCTTTGCTGGGGCCGTTCGGTCTCGGCTCGCTGCGCGGCGAACTCGGGCTTTTCCGCTGGCTCACGATATCCGACGCCAAAGCCGTTGCAGGCATCGCCGAGCTTGGCGTGGTCTTTCTTTTGTTCATGATTGGCCTGGAGCTTTCCTATGGCAGGCTCCGGGCAATGCGCCGCCTGGTTTTCGGACTTGGGAGCTTGCAAGTCGTGGCGTCGACAGCGGCGATTGCGGCCCTTGCCGCGCTTCTTGGCGTTGAACCGGCTCCGTCCATCATTATCGGGGGATGTCTCGCCTTGTCCTCGACGGCCATCGTCGTCGAAGTTCTTGCGGGGCAGGCGCGTCTGGCGACGGTCGCTGGCCGGACCAGCCTCGCCGTTCTGCTCGCGCAGGATTTGGCCGTCGTGCCCCTTTTGCTCTTTCTGTTCATTCTCGGCGCGGGAACTGGCGCTTCCGTCTGGACGGTCCTCGCCTTGGCCACTGCGAACGCTCTTCTTGGTCTCGGCCTGATTGTCATTTGCGGCCATGTCTTGCTAAGGCCGCTGTTCAGGCTTGTAGCCTCCACGGGCGCAAGCGAGCCTTTCATGGCCGCGACCTTGTTTGTCATTGTGGCGACGGGCGTGGCGGCGAGTTCCGCGGGACTATCCATGGCGCTTGGCGCCTTCGTGGCCGGCATTCTTCTCGCCGAAACCGAATACAGGAAATCGATCGAGATCGCGATCGAGCCATTCAAGGGCTTGCTGCTGGGCCTCTTCTTTCTTACCGTCGGCATGCAGATCGATTTCCGCGAGATCGTCAATCACCCGCTCCTGGTGTTTGGAGCGATCGCGGCGCTGATTTTCATCAAGGCCATTCTGCTCGCCGGGCTTGCCACACTGTTCAGGACGCCAAGAGGCGCGGCGATTGAGACAGCGCTTCTGCTTGGTCCCGCGGGCGAGTTCGCTTTTGTAGGGATCGGCCTTGCAACTCAGCTCGGGCTTTTAAGCGCGAATCTCTCGAGCTTCGCGCTTGCCGTGACGTCGCTGTCCATGGCCTTCATCCCGGCGCTGGGCGCCGCCGGGAGGCGCATAAGTCATTTTGAGAAGAAGAGGCGTTACGATCCCGATCTTCTCGCAGTTCCGCGCCAATGTCAGGGACATGTGATCGTTGTCGGCCATGGGCGAGTGGGGCAGGTGCTTTGCTCGCTTCTTGAGCGGCATGTGTTTCCGTTCATTGCGAGCGACAAGGACCCCGACGTCGTCTCGGAACATCGGCGTTCCGGCCGTGACATCTACTTTGGCGACGCGGCCAATCCGGCTTTCCTCAAGAGCTGCGGGATCGAGCACGCCAAGGCCGTTATCGTAACCGCCACCGGGCGCGCCGACATCGACGAGATTGTTAAAGCCGCGCGCTCGGTGCGGCCGAACATCGTCATTGTGTCGCGTGCGAGCGATGCCGCTCACGCGAGCCATCTCTACGAGATCGGCGTCACGGACGCCGTGCCCGAGACCATCGAAGCAAGCCTTCAGCTCTCCGAGGCGTCGCTCGTCGGGCTTGGCCTGCCCGCAGGACCGGTCATCGCGTCGATTCACGAGATGAGGGACGAATTCCGCACGGAGCTGCAGAACGCGGCGCGGCGGTCCGGGAAGCCCATGACGCGAGGGATACGAAGGAAGACGCTGCGCGACAGGCTGCATTGAGCCGGAAGAGCCTCCGTCGTCATCCCCGAAACGCCGCAAGGCGTTATCAGGGATCTTTTCAAGCGCTAACGCCTGTTACGGTCTTGGATAAGCGCTGAAGCGCTTTCCGGGACGACGATACTGGCGCTAGCGGCTGGACGCTGGCTCTTGAGCTGGCCGCGCAAACGGGTTCCGAACGGTCGCTGGCGCGAGCGCATTTCCCCTATCGGACGAAGCGTGGCGGGGAAAGGCGGAGGCGGCATCGCAAAGACCGCCGCTGCTTGCTTTCAGGTATTGCAAGCCTATCAGCGAAGGAACGCGGGCGGAGGCGCTTGCCTGGGCGCACGCCGCCGGAGGGGAGGCCGCACTTGCCGCCGTCGCGGCTGCCGCCGAGATAATCAGGGCCAAAAAAAAGCGGGATAAAGTCATGGAACGGAGCACGCAAAACATCATCTACGAAAACAACATAGCTTCGGCACAATAGCGCTGCTTGCGCCTGCCGTCGCCATCAATTTGATGGGGATCGGCGCCGCTTGCGATCTTTCTTTCAAACGGGAAAGGGTTGGAAACGGTGAAAAAGCGTGATAGCAAGTTTGCCGGACGGCGCTTCAGACCTGCGCGCTTCGCAAACCTCAACTTATTGGCTTGCGTATCCACCGGCCCAACCGGCGACTGCGTGGATCGCTTGGAATTTTGCTATGAAGATCAAGAACTCGATCAAGACCCTTCGCACGCGGCATCGCGATAATCGCGTCGTGCGCCGCCGTGGCAGGCTTTACGTCATCAACAAGAAGGTCCGGCGTTACAAGGCTCGCCAGGGGTGAGTCCGGCATTATCAATTGAGCGGCGCGCCCTTTGCTGGCGCGCCTTTCGCCAGATGCGTCCGGAAAAGCATGAAGTGGTTTTCCGATAAGACGCACGATAAAACAAAGAGCTAGAGCGCGCTTTTGACCATCAAAAGCGGATACGCTCTAATGCGTCGTGCCGCTCGTTTCGCCGATTTTGAAGATGCGCAGCATGTTGGTCGTGCCGGGTCTCTTGAAGGGAACGCCGGCGCAAACAATGACGTGGTCGCCATTGACCGCGTAGCCTTGTGCTCGCACGACCGCTTCCGCGCCTTTCACCATTTGCGCTGTGTTCGCCGGGTCCGTGGTCTGAACGCAGTGCAGCCCCCAGACAAGATTGAGGCGGCGCGCCGTCTCCTTTACGTGCGTCAGCACCAGGATCGGCTGGCGCGGCCGCTGACGGGCGACCCGCATCCCCGTCGTTCCAGTCGCGGTGTAACAGACAATGGCCTTGAGCTTGAGCGTTTCTGCGATGGACGCCGCGGCTGCGCTGATGGCGTCGGCCGTTGTCTGCCGGGACTTGGTCTTGTGGAAGCGAAGAATGTCTTCGTAATTTTGATCGCTCTCGACCTGCCGCGCGACACGATCCATGGTCGCGACGGCTTCGACAGGATAGCCGCCCGTTGCGGACTCGGCCGAGAGCATCACCGCATCCGCCCCCTCGAAGACGGCGGTGGCGACGTCGGACACTTCCGCCCGCGTCGGCACGGGCGAGGCGGTCATGCTTTCCAGCATCTGCGTCGCGACGACGACGGGTTTGCCCCGGTCGCGCGCTGCGGTCAAAATCTGCTTTTGCAGCCCCGGCACCTCCTCGAGCGGCAGCTCCACGCCAAGATCGCCGCGGGCGACCATGATGCCATCGCTCTCGTTGAGGATGTCTTCTATCGCCGTGATCGCCGCGCGCCGTTCGATCTTCGCCATGACGGCTGCGCGGCCTTGCACAATCGCCTTGACGTCGAGAACATCCTGAGCGCGCTGAACAAAGGAAATCGCCATCCAATCAACGCCGGCTTCGATTGCGGCCTCACAATCTTCGCGATCCTTCAACGTCATAGAGCCAAGCGGCAGGATGGCGTCCGGCAGATTCACGCCCTTCCGGCTGGAGAGGATGCCGCCTGTGACGACTTCGGCAATCATCCGGCCGGGCTGCACCTGGAGGATCCGCAAATTCAGCTTCCCGTCATCGACCAGAAGCGTATGTCCCGGCTCGGCCGCCGCATAGATTTCGGGATGGAGAAGCCCGACCCGGTCTTTGGTGCCGGGCGCATGATTGGCGTCGAAGACAATTCGCTGGCCCTTCTCGATCCGAACTTGGCCCTCAGCCAGAGAGCTGATGCGGAGCTTGGGACCTTGCAGATCGGCCAGAATGGCGATGGGACCGAGTTTGCTTTCAAGCTTGCGAAGCGCCGCGACATAGGTCCGCATATCCTCATGGCTTGAATGGCTCATGTTGATGCGAAAAACATCGGCCCCTGCGATGACCAGTTTCTCAAGTTGAGCCGGATCGCAGCTGGAAGGTCCGATCGTCGCGATGATCTTTGTACGCCGCTGGCGTTTCATCTGTGTCGCGTCCCAGGCGCAGTTGCGGCGGCAGCCTGGGAAGGAGCTTGTGTCTGATTGGGATTATCGACTGGCGATTGTGCCTGCGCAGGCTCTGATTGATCAGTCAATTTCACGGTCCAATCCGTCTGTTCCTGGGTGTCGACCTCGAAAAAGCCACTCTTTTTGAAGCCGCGGCCATCGCAATTGTCAATTCCCTTTATGGTGAATTCGACGTCATTGGTGCACATATTGATCGTGCCGCCCCACTCGCCGCCTTTGTCATAATCGAAGGCGTAGACGTAGTAGAAACGGGCGCGAAGCTTGTCCTGGATTAGAAGCGCGCAGGATTGGCTATCGACGTTCCACCAGCCCTCGCTGACCCAGCCGTCCTTGTCCTTGTATCCGATGGCGACGCCGATCCGGCTCGAGGTGCTGTTGCAAAGCTTGAGTTCCGCGTTCGCGGGATTGGGCGCCGTAAGCGCCGCGCAAAAAGCAACTACCACGGTCGCGGCGCGCGCTGGCCATGCTGATTTGTTGAGTTGTTGCAAAATCATCCCTGGAATCCAGAAATCAAGTGAGTCGGACGCGCACCCTAATCTCTGATCGAGCTATCGACAATAATCGCTCTGAAGCCGTTTACATTCGTTCCCGTAGGACCGCAAACGAGCAGATCATTTGTTAACCGGAAAAATCCGGTGGAGTCGTTATTCTCGAGAAATGTGGCTGGAACGAGATTGAGGGAGCCAGCGCGGCTTAATGTGCTCCAATCCATGATCGCGCCCGCCGGATCGTGGGCGCCGCCGGTCCCGCCATCGGCGCCCTCGGTATCGCCCGCGAGAGCCGCGATACCTTTCTGGCCATCGAGCGCCATGGCGAGCGCAAGCGCGTATTCCTGATTTGGGCCGCCGCGGCCTTTGCCCTTCACCGTCACCGTAAGCTCGCCGCCCGACAGGATCACGGCGCGGCGGCCATCGGCGAGGCAGCGCTGCGCAAGCCGCGCATGGAGTCGCGCGACATCGCGCGCCTCGCCCTCAAGGGAGTCGCCAAGCATGACGACGTCGTAGCCAAGGCCGCGCGCAAGCTCGCCTGCAGCCATAAGCGAGTCCCGGCCCGTCGCAACAAGGTCGTAACCGGCATTCGCAAAGATTGGGTCGCCGGGTTTTGGTGTTTCGTTCGCAGGGTCGGCCAGCGCCGCCTTGATCGACGGGGGAACCGCGATCCCGTACTTCGCAATTGTTCGTCGCGCCTCGGCGAGCGTTGTCGGATCGGGGCATGTGGGGCCGGACCCGATCGATTTCAGGCTCGTCGCTGGGAGTGTCCGAGATCGCAAGCGTGACGAGGGTCGCGGCCGAAGCGCAGGCGGCAAGGCGGCCGCCCTTGAAGCGCGAGAGGTGCTTGCGAACGCAGTCGATCTCGTAAATGTCCGCTCCCGAATTAAGGAGCGTCCTCGTAAGAGCGTGTTTCTCAAAGGCGGTCACGTCGCCAGCCGCCGCCGCGCAAAGCGCCGAAGCCCCGCCGGAGACCAGGAAAAGAACGAGGTCGTTCGGCTGCGCCGAGCGCGCCAGCCTCATCGCCTCGGCGGCCGCATAATGGCTCGCCACGTCAGGAACCGGGTGGCCTGCTTCGATGAGCCTGATTTTTTTCAAGGGCTCGCCGAACCCATGCCGGATCACTGCGACGCCCGTCAGTTGAGCCGGCGCGACCCTGCGCTCGTAATACTGCTCCGCCGCTTTGGCCATCCCCGCCGCGGCCTTGCCGCAGGCGATCACAATGATTTTCCCGCCTGCTGGCGCTTCCGGGAAGTGACGCGGCAGGCATTTTGCCGGCAGCGCAGCGGACACGGCGGCATCGAAAAGAGTGTGGAGGAGGCGTCTGGTGTTTAACGGCACAATAATACGCGGTGCTTTGATATCGCTCCAGGAGTAGAGAGGCTACCGCTTCCCCAAAACAGCCGAAATTGGGCTTAAGTCTTTTCCCCAAAAGTATGCCTGGGCCCTTTTTCGTGTGGGGCAGGAAAATGCGTAAAGAAAGCGTGAATTGCCTGCTTCGCCTGGACAGCTTGAAATGCGTGCATTATCAAGCTGCTTTTCAAAATTGCATGGAAGCGAAATGCGGACATCCAAGCCCGGTGGCAAGCTCAGAACCCTGGTCTCCCCTTCGTGTGGAGGGGCCAGCTTTGCAGACCAGCCATGCGGCGCGCTCGGGGATGCGGTATTGTTCGGCGGCGGGGGATCGCCTGGCCAAAAAGCTTGAACTTTTGCATCCAGAGGTGGCATTACCTTTGCATGATCGCGCATTCTGGAACCACACGCCTATTTCTCCAAGATCCTGATTGCCCTTTACCAAATGACACATCGATGCAACTGATATCCACCGCTCAGCCGGAGCCGCATTCCGGGCATTGCACGAGCTTCGAGATTGCGCGCCACTCGGCCCACGGCTCCAGATTTCTCATTTTATGCGATCACGCCACCAACAGGCTCCCGCCGGAATATGGGACGCTCGGCCTCGATAAGGCTCAGCTCAACCGGCACATCGCCTATGATATCGGCGCTCTTGGCGTTGCGCTGGAGATGGGCCGCCGCCTGCGGTCGACTGTGATGTCGACCGGCTTCTCTCGTCTTCTCATCGATCCCAATCGCGGCGAGGACGACCCGACGCTGATCATGCAGATTTCGGACGGCGCGCTTGTCCCCGGCAATGTGCGCGTCGACGACGCAGAACGGCGAAAGCGCATCGCGCGGTTCTTTGCGCCCTATCACGCCGCCATCGCGGATGAGATCGACGCCATGCTCGACCGCAGCGTGATCCCTGTCGTCGCGTCGATTCACAGCTTCACCGAAAACTGGCGCGGCGTGCCCAGAAAATGGCATGCGGCGGTTCTGTGGGACAAGGACCCGCGTCTCGCCGTGCCGCTTCTGCGGGAGCTTCGCGAGCGCACCGGCCTCGAAATCGGCGATAACGAGCCCTACACCGGGCACCTGCGCAACGACAGCATCTTCCGCCACGCGACGGTTCGGGGCCTGCCCAATGTTTTGGTCGAGGTCCGCCAGGATCTCATTCGCGACGCCAAGGGACAGCGGGAGTGGGCGGAACTCCTCGCCAATTGCCTCTCCGCTATCCTCGCGGACCCTGCCTCGTCGGAGCATTTGGCCCGCGTGGACTATTTCGGATCGCATTCCGACATAGAACTGACAAGGCATGGCTCAACACCTGGATCTGATTAGATGATACCTTCACGTCCTCCGGGGTTGCGCCGCCGTCCCGGAAAGCGCTCCAGCGCTTATCCGGGCGTTCCAAACGCCGTCGCTTTTCATCCGGTAGGGCGTAACCGCCCTTCCGGGATGACGGCCAAGCGCAACCCTTCGGCGCATAAATTTTGTGCAGTGCACACATGGAGGGCGATTGCCTGCCCAATCGTCAATGAGGCGTCCCCTGCAAGCATGAGCTTTAGCGGAAAATGAGAGCCGAAGCCCCAGAGCGCGGCCCACTTTTGGGCTTCGCCGTTTTGGCCCGCCTTTTGCTTTTACAAGGCCGTCCATCGGGAACCGGCGCCGGTTCCTGACTTGAGGCCCTTCGAAGGGTGACCGGCAACGCCGCCGGATGGGATGCGTCAGATCATCTGGCCTGCGTCCCGTCGGGCGGCGTTTTTTTGTGCTTGTAGCAATGCAAGGAGAGACATTGCGATGAAGGAAAGGCTTGTCGTCATTGGCAACGGGATGGCTCCCGGACGCGCGCTTGAGCGCCTGCTCGAAAGCGCGCCCGACGCGTATGACATCACGATCTTCAACGCCGAGCCTCGCGTGAACTACGACCGCATCATGCTGTCGCCGGTGCTCGCGGGCGGCAAGACCTTCGATCAGATCATCATCCACGGCGACGGCTGGTACGTGAAGCACGGGATCACGCTCTATAAAGGGGTGGCGGTCACGAAGATCGACCGCGCCGCGCGGACCGTAACCTCGGCAATCGGGGAGACCGTCCCCTATGACAAGCTCATCATCGCCACCGGTTCGCGGCCGATCATCATCCCGGTTCCCGGCGCCAACCTCCCCGGCGTCCTGACCTACCGCGATCTGGACGATGTGGAAGCCATGCTGCTCGCCGCCAAATCCCGAGGAAGCGCCGTTGTGATCGGCGGCGGGTTGCTTGGCCTGGAAGCGGCCGCAGGCCTGAAAGAGCAGGGCATGGATGTCACGGTCGTCCATTTGATGCCGACGCTCATGGAGCGGCAGCTTGACGCCGCCGCCGGGCATCTTCTCAAAAAAGCGCTGGAAGCGCGCGGCATCCGGGTGTTCACCAAAGCGAATACCAAGGCCATCCTGGGCGACAAGAAGGTTCGAGCCGTCGAGCTTGAAGACGGGACCGAGCTTCCGGCCAGTCTCGTCGTCATGGCCGTGGGCATACGGCCGAATGCAAGTCTCGCGGCGGATGCGGGCCTCGCCGTCAATCGCGGCATCGCCGTCGACGAGACGATGCGCACCAGCGACCCGAATATTTTCGCGCTCGGCGAATGCGCGGAGGCGCATGGGATCGCCTACGGCCTTGTGGCCCCGCTTTACGAGATGGCGAATGTGGTGGCGGCGCAGCTTGCCGGCGACGCCTCGGCGAAATTCACGCCGCCCTCGACCGCGACCAAACTCAAGGTGACGGGCATCAATCTCTACTCCGCTGGCGATTTCGCCGACGGCAAGGATCGCGAGGAGATCGTGCTGCGCGACCCCGCGCGCGGCAATTACCGCCGCCTCGTGCTGAAGGACAACAAGATCATCGGCGCGGTGATGTATGGCGACACCTCCGATGGCCCTTGGTTCTTCGATCTTCTGAAGCGCGGCGCCGACATTGGCGAGATGCGCGAAACCCTGATCTTCGGCCAGAGTTATGCGGGCGGCCCCCCGTTGGACCCAACAGCGGCGGTCGCGGCTCTTCCGGATGACGTCGATCGATCTTGCCGCCGGCATGGCGCGGGGCGCCGGCGCGCCTTCTTTTGGAAGCCAATGCGCTTTGGGCCGCGGGGAGTAATCAGGCGCAGCGATGCAGGAGCCCACTCGCACCACCTGTCCCTATTGCGGCGTCGGCTGCGGCGTGCTCGCCACAGCCAATCCGGACGGCGGCGTCGCCGTTGCTGGCGATCCGCGCCATCCTGCGAATTTCGGCCGGCTGTGCTCGAAAGGGTCGGCGCTCGGCGAAACGACGTCTTTGGAAGGACGCCTGCTTAAGCCAATGATTGGCGGCAGGGCGGCTTCGTGGGACGAGTCGCTCGACCTCATTGCGTCGCGTTTCGCGTCCGCAATCGAGGAGCACGGGCGGGACTTCGTCGCTTTCTATGTCTCCGGGCAATTGCTGACCGAGGATTACTACGTCGCCAACAAGCTGATGAAAGGCTTTATCGGCTCCGCGAACATCGACACGAACTCGCGGCTGTGCATGTCGTCCTCAGTCGCGGGCCACAAGCGCGCTTTCGGGGCGGATGTCGTGCCGGGCGTTTACGAGGATTGGGAGCTTGCCGATCTGGTGGTGCTCGTCGGCTCCAATCTCGCCTGGTGCCACCCTGTGCTGTTCCAGCGCCTGCTCGCGGCGAAGGAAAAGCGCGGAACCAAAATCGTTGTCATCGACCCTCGCGCGACCCCAACGGCCGAGGCCGCCAGCCTGCATCTGCCCTTGGCGCCCGGCTCGGACGTTGCGCTCTTCAACGGGCTCCTTGCGCATCTTGACGCGAACGGCGCCGTCGACGCCGCCTATGTCGAGCGGCGCGCATCTGGATTTGCGGAAGCGCTGAGCTGCGCCAAGGCAAGCACGATCGAAGAAGTCGCCCGGCAAACGGACCTCTCCGTCAAGGCGCTTCTGGCCTTCTACGATCTGTTCCTGAGGCATGAGCGCGCCGTCACGGTCTACAGCCAGGGCGTGAACCAGTCTTCGGCCGGCACGGACAAGGTCAACGCGATCATCAATTGCCACTTGGCGTCGGGGCGCATCGGCAGGCCGGGGATGGGGCCATTCTCGGTGACGGGTCAGCCCAACGCCATGGGCGGACGCGAAGTGGGCGGAATGGCCAATATGCTCGCCGCGCATATGGACCTCGATAATGCGCGCCACCGCACTCTCGTGCGGCGCTACTGGAAGGCTCCGCGCATGGCTGAAAAGCCGGGTCTTAAGGCGGTCGACCTGTTCCGCGCCGTGGGCGAGGGGCGGATCAAAGCGCTATGGATCATGGCGACCAACCCGGTGGATAGCCTTCCCGAGGCCGATGACGTCCGCTCGGCGCTTCGGCGCTGC
Source organism: uncultured Alphaproteobacteria bacterium (assembly GCA_963819665.1). Classification (GTDB taxonomy): domain Bacteria; phylum Pseudomonadota; class Alphaproteobacteria; order Rhizobiales; family Rhodomicrobiaceae; genus Rhodomicrobium. Next base: position 68,820 of record CAWFXN010000009.1, on the reverse strand, counting down.
CCCTTCGTCGTCGTCTCCGACACGACGTCCGAGACCGACACGACAGCCTGCGCGGACGTGCTTCTGCCCTCGCTTGGCTGGGGCGAAAAGGACGGCACGGTCACGAACTCCGAGCGGCGCATCTCACGCCAGCGGTCATTCCTGCCGGCGCCCGGCGAGGCGCGCCCCGACTGGTGGCAGATGGCGGAAGTGGGCAAGCGCCTTGGCTTCCCGGCCGCATTTTCCTACCGGAACGCAGCGGAGATTTTCGCGGAACATGCCGGGCTTTCGGCCTTCGAGAACGAGGGATCGCGCGCTTTCGACATCGGCGCATATACGGACATCCCGGTCCCGGAGTATGAAAAACTCGAACCCTTTCAGTGGCCCCAATCTTCGGGCCAACCGACCCGCGCAACAAGGCTGTTTGGCGAAGGCGGATTTTTCACCGCTGACGGAAAGGGGCGCTTCGTTCCAACGCCCTGGCGCGCGCCTGCGTCAAAAACGGCGCGCGCCTTTCCGCTCGTGCTCAACACTGGCCGGATTCGCGATCAATGGCATACCATGACGCGCACGGCGAAGACCCCGCGCCTTATGAGCCACGTCGCCGAGCCGTTCGCCGAGGTTCATCCGTCCGACGCTGCGCGCTATGAGCTGCGCGATGGCGGTCTCGTCGTCGTCCGCAGCCGCCGCGCCGAAGTGGTCCTGCGCGTTGCTGTCTCGATGGGGCAGAAGCCGGGCTCGGTTTTCGCGCCCATGCACTGGACCGATCAATTTGCAAGCAACGCGCGGGTGGACGCGCTGGCCGAGGGGCATACGGACCCGGTTTCCGGCCAGCCCGAGCTGAAATTCACGCCCGTCGCTTTGGCGCCCTATCCCGCGTCCTGGCACGGTTTTGCGGTCTCGGAGCAGGCGCCGCAAAGGGCAGGCCTCGATTACTGGGCGCTTGCGAGAACAAAGGCCGGCTTCCGCCTCGAATTGGCCGGGCTTTCGCCCCTCGAAGACTGGACGGCGTTCGCTCATGACCTCCTGGCGCTCGGGGACGGCGCGGATATGCTCGCCTATCACGATGCGGGGACCGGCCAATATCGCTTCGCCGCGTTCGACGGCGACCGGTTGACCGGCGCCCTGTTCGTCGCCCGCGATCCGGTTTCCGTTTCGCGGAGCTGGGCTTGCGAGCAGCTTGGCCAGACCGTTTCCGAGCCTCGGGATCGCCTGCGCATGCTCGCGGGGAGGGCGGCGCGGGACGGCGAGGACCGTGGCGCCGTCGTCTGCTCGTGCTTCGAAGTGGGCGTGAAGCAGATCACGAACGCCGTCCTCGCGGGCCGCTGCGGCACAGTCGAGCAGATCGGCAAGGAACTGCGGGCGGGCACCAATTGCGGCTCATGCCGGCCCGAAATTCTGAAAATCATAGAAGGTCACCGCGAGGCGAGGGCCACATGATCCGTTCGAAGCTGCCGTTGAAAGGAGCCGATCCTCCCTCCGGCATTGGGCCGCCCGCCGCCGCCGAAGGCGCCGCCCGGCTTTGATCCGAGACCTCGATTTCCAAAGACCTCAAAACTGCGGCGCGGAATCCGTGCGCGGCAACGGAGACATCATGCAGAAGAGAGCAGCCCGAAACCGTTCAATCTTTTCAACCCGAGCGAGCCGCGCATTCGAACGTTGCATCTCACCTGGCTCGCCTTTTTCATCAGCTTTCTCGTCTGGTTCAACCATGCGCCCTTGATGGCGGCCATTCGCTCTTCGCTGAAGCTCACCGATCAGGAAGTCGCCGCTCTGTTGATCCTCAACGTGGCGCTCACCATACCGGCGCGCGTCCTTATTGGAATGCTTGTCGACAAGCTCGGGCCGCGCCTGATGTTTTCGCTCCTGCTCGCGGTTTCCGGCGTGCTTTGCATCCCGTTTGCCTTAGCGACGGATTATACCGGCTTGGCTTTGGCGCGCTTCTTCCTCGCCATTGCGGGCGCGGGTTTCGTGGTCGGGATTCGCATGATCGGGGAATGGTTTCCGGCGAAGGAAACGGGGCTCGCCCAGGGCATTTACGCAGGCTTCGGCAATTTCGGGTCTGCGGCGGCCGCCGTCACCTTGCCGTCGCTTGCGCTTTATTTCGGCGGCGACAATGGATGGCGCTACGCGCTTCTCGTGACCGGGGCCATCGCCATCATCTACGCAGGCATCTACTATCTCAGCGTGAGCGACACGCCCAAAGGCTCCACTTACTTCAGCCCAAAGAAAATCGGCGCCCTGGAGGTGACCTCGCGCGGAGACTTTGTTCTTTACGCGCTGCTGCAAGCGCCGCTCGTGCTGGCGCTGGCGCTGCTGACCTGGAAACTTGGGCCAGCGAATCTCAAACTGCTGCCAGCGTATTTCACCAACACCGTCTACGCGGGCCTGACCGCGCTTTACCTCTACCAGCTCTGGGATGCCTTTCGCATCAATCGCGAGATGCTTGGCGGCGCGCCGGTTCCGGCTCTGCAAAAATACAAATTCCGCCAGGTCGCGGTTTTAAGCCTCTCCTATTTCGTGACGTTTGGCTCCGAACTCGCCGTCGTCTCCGTCCTGCCGCTTCTCTTCAAGGATACCTTCAACCTGAGCTTGGCCACGGCTGGCTTTGTGGGAGCGAGCTTCGGCTCGACGACATTCTTCGCGCGTCCGGCGGGCGGCTGGCTGAGCGACCGCTTCGGGCGGCGCAAGATCATGCTGATGTGCATGTTCGGCGCAGGCGCGGGCTATCTCGGGATGAGTTTCATTGGCGCGGCGACCGGGCCTCGTTTTCGGCGTGGCGGCCACGTTCCTGTGCTCGCTCTTCGTCAATGCGGGAAATGGCGCCGTCTATGCGATGCTGCCGTTGATCAAGCGCAGGCTGACCGGGCAGATTGCGGGTATCGTCGGCGCATTCGGCAATGTCGGCGGCGTGCTGTTCCTGACATTCTACTCATTCGTGACGCCGCAAACCTTCTTTCTTGCTGCTTCGGCCACTGCGTTTATCGCCTGGGGACTGATCTATATGTTCGTCGAAAATCCGAAGGGACATATCGCCGAGGAAATGCCCGACGGCACGGTGACCATGATCGAAGTCGCCTGACCGTCATGCTTAGCCGCGCCGCCAGCGAAATCGCCATATCGGTCGGCCAGCATTCCATCGCTGGCCGGAAGAGCCGCAATGACAATTCCTATGGCGTGCTGCTGCCTGAGAAGGCCCTTCTCGCCACGAAGGGCGTCGCCATCGCGATCGCCGACGGCATGAGTTCAAGCGAGGCCGCCAAGGAGGCGAGCGAAACCTGCGTTCGCAGCTTCCTCGACGATTATTTCGCGACGCCCCCCTCATGGACGGTCAAGACGAGCGTCGAGCGCGTCTTGTCCGCGGCCAATCGCTGGATGCAGAGCCAAAGCGAAGCGCTGTCCGCCGAAGGGCGCGGCATGGTCAGCACCTTCTCCGGGGCGGTGCTCAAGTCCTCCATCGCGCATATCTTTCATGTCGGCGACTCCCGGATTTACCTCCTGCGAGACCGGCATATCGAACAGCTCACGAACGATCACCGTGTGCGCGTGTCCCGGCAGCAGGAATATCTGTCCCGGGCCTTCGGCATGGAGCGCGATCTGGCGGTCGATTACCGCAAGCTGCCGGTTGAGCGCGGCGACATTCTCGTTTTCACCACCGATGGCGTTCATGATTTTTTGAGCGGCGCGCCAGATCGCGAACATCATCCTCTCGACGCCAGGCGATGATCTGAACGGAGCGGCGGAGCGCATCGTTTCGGCGGCTTTCGCCAAGGACAGCCCGGACAATCTCACCTGCCAGATCGTAAGGATCGACGATCCCGGCGCGCCCGATCAACAGGCGCAATCCGAACGGCTCTCCGCCCTGCCGTTCCCGCCGGAACTCTTCGCGGGCAGCGACTTCGAAGGCTACGCAATCATCCGCGAACTGCATCTGAGCAAGCGCACGCAGGTCTATCTTGGGGAAGACAAAGCGACAGGCGAAATCGTCGCGATCAAAACTCCCTCCGTCAATTTCGAGGACGACGCTCGCTATATTGAAATGTTTACGCGGGAAGAGTGGGTTGGCCGGCTTGTCTCAAGCCCTCATGTTTTGAAGGTGCTGCACACGGACCGCGCGCGCCGCTCTCTTTATTACGTCACCGAATATTTCGAGGGGCAAACGCTGCGCCAATGGATGCTCGACCATCCGAGCCGCGATCTTGAAACCGTTCGCCGTCTTGTCGAGCAGATCGCAAAGGGGCTGCGCGCCTTCCATCGCAAGGAGATCCTGCATCGGGACCTGAAGCCCGAAAATATCCTGATCGACCGCAACGGCGCCTGCAAGATCATCGATTTCGGCTCGGCCTGGGTGGCGGGCATCGAAGAGGCAGCCGCCGCCGATGGCGAAAGCTTCGCCGGCACGGTCGGATATACGGCGCCCGAATATTTTCGCGGTGAGCCGCCGACGACGCGGTCCGACATCTATTCGCTCGGCGTCATCGCTTACGAACTTTTGACCGGCCATCTCCCCTATGGCCGCGGCTTCGCCAGCGCCAAGGACGTGGACCGGCTTGATTATATTTCAGCGCGGCGATTCAGAAAGGACCTTCCCGCCTGGGTGGACGCCGCCCTCGAGGAAGCCGTCCGAAAAAATCCTCAGCGCCGCACTGCCGTTCTCTCGGCCTTCGTGGAAGACCTGCGCAAGCCCAACCCAAGCCTAAAGACGGGCGGCTTCGTGCCTCTGATGGAGCGCGACCCCGCGACCGTCTGGCGCGTTTTCGCGATCCTGCTGGCGGTTCTTAACGTCGTGCTCTTGTATCTGCTGTCGCGATAGGCCATCCGACAGAAAGTTGCTGATCCGGCTCTTTGAGTCCGCTTGTGCTTTTCCTAGCTCCTCTTCCAGCATAGAGATGGATCAATCAAAGGCGAGGAAAGCACATGAGCGAAATGGACCCGAAGACAGAGATCGAGCTTGAAGCCGCCGCGTTTCGCAGGCTCGTCGCGCATCTTCGCGCGCGCACCGACGCGCAGAATATCGACCTGATGAACCTTGCGGGCTTCTGCCGGAACTGCCTGTCGAACTGGTATCAGGAGGCCGCGTCTGAACGGGGCATCGCCATCTCGAAGGAAGCGGCGCGCGAGCGCATCTACGGAATGCCCTACGCCGAGTGGAAGGCCAAATACCAGACCGACGCGAGCCCGGAAGCGGAGGCGAAATTCACTGAAACGCACCGGCATTGAAGCGAGGGCGGGGCAGGGGCGGCGCGCCGCTCATTTCTCCTTTTTTGTGACCGCCAGCCAGGCCAAGGCCAGGAATGCGAGGAAGGCGCAGACCGCCGACACGACGTGCCCCCACTCCCACTGGTAGCGCCAGTTCTTCCAGTTGGCCGGGATCGAGGTCCAGTTCTGCGTGATCCGGTTCGCCGGATAGACATAGACAAAAAAGATCCCGAGCGAGGCGGCGATCATGAGCGCGGCGAAAAGCGAGAGGAACCTGTCGCGCCGGTCGCCGGGCAACGCGGCGTTGGCGAGGGACGCCAGCAGGCCGCCGACCATGGCGATCCCGAAATAAGCCCAGCCGCGATAGAGGCCCTGCACCACAAAATAGGCGTCTCGCCCCAGCTTCATCTTGGCGGACATTTCGAAAGACATGCGCGCCCAGCGGGATGAGCGCAATCGCCGTGAGAACAAGAGCGAGGAAGGACAGGATGGAAAAGCGCGAAACCGTCATGACACCCCTCCTCGTCACCGCCGAAGCATGAATCAAGCAGGCTTATAAGCCGTGAAACGAGTCGAAATGGAGACTTAGTTTAAGCAAACAGTCGGTTAGCCTCGCGCTAACCCGTTCGCGGCAAGGAGGAGCAGAGCTACAATGACAGCTTCGGCTCTATGGAGGAACAACCGTTTTATTTTCGCATCTCGGCGGGAATCGCCGCGGCGGGACTTTCCTTGAGAAGCGGAGTGATCGCCTCATCCAGAAGGCCCTCGTCGACAGAGGTGAACTTGTCCCGCACGACGCCTTGCGCGTCCACGAGATAACTGACCGGCACGGCCTCGGGCGTACCGAACCCGTTGCGGCTCGCGTCGCTCACCATCGCCCCTGGAAAAGATAACTTTGCCAGCACTCTAAAGGCCTTGGCTCGATTGCCCGGCCTATCGACGCTGAGCGCGAGCACTTCGAACCCGTCCGCCTTGTGCTCGAGGTAATATTTTTCGAGCGCAGGCATCTCTTCGAGACACGGGCCGCACCATGTCGCCCAGAAGGTGATGAGCACGACTTTCCCGCGCATGGCGGCGAGATCGAAGTCTCGCCCGTCCGATAACGATACTGTCAGGGCTGGAGCGCGCTGTTGCAGGCGCGGCTCCGCCAAAACCGGGAAAAGCGCGCTGGTCAAAAGCAACGTGGCCGCCGATAGGGCGAACCACCTGGATTGAGGCTTCATGAAATGTGTCACGCTCAAAATGTGCAGGCGAATGTTCGCTTAGGCAAGAACGATTTGCCACGGAATCCGAGCCACGCGGGCGGTCTGCGGAGAAACCCTGTCGTCGCCCTCCTTGGGGGACGGCCTGCCGAGGCTACGTGGATTCCTTGGATGACGGAAGCCACGACGTTGAAGCGAGCGGGCCTCCGCGTTAGCGTGAGCCCCAGTTTCGATTCGGCTTCGTGGAGGGCGTCGTGGACAAGAGCGTGGCTTCGGAAAACTCTGGGAATGGCATCGCGCAGACTGCAAAGGATCAGTTGCGGTCCTTCGTCGAGCGCATAGAGCGTTTGGAGGAGGAGAAGGCCGCGCTGGCGGGCGACATCCGTGAGCTTTATGCTCAGGCGAAATCGACAGGCTTCGACACAAAGGCGCTTCGCACCGTTATTCGCCTTCGCAAGCAGGAGGCCTCGGAGCGTCGCGATCAGGAGGCTGTTCTGGCCACCTATATGCACGCTCTAGGGATGCTCGAAGCGGATTAGCGCACAACGAATATCGGGGAAATGCGCCGCTGGCGGGTAAAGCCTCACCAGCGGGGCGGCGTTAAGCCGTATGCTTCTTGCACTCCTCGGCGCATGTCATCGCTTGCGTCAGCGGGTGGCGGCGGTGTTGCGCGCCTCTGCCGAGGCCACCACCGACATGCGTCTCTGACGAACGAACGCCACCGCGGCGCCTTTGAAGACATTCGCCTCGTAAAGAGCTTCGATTTGCAGCCCATGATCAAACTGCTCGGCCGCAAGCGCGCTTGGCGATGACATCAGGAAGCCGATCTTTGGAAACACCTCCGGGCGCGCGTGCTCGTCGGACATTTCGAGATAGCTAAGCGACTTATCCACGAGCAGGAGATGGGTTGGAATCGGCTCCAACTCCATGTCGTCGTCCTGCTCCTCGCCTTCTTCCTGAATTTTCGCTTCAAGTTCCTTCACATGCGCGCCAAGAGCTTCCGGCGCCGGACGGGGCGGCCGCAGGCTTGGCCTGAGACAGGGCCGCAGGTTTGGCCTCAGGCGCTTCGGCCGGAGCTTCTTCTTCCGTGAGGGTCAGGCTTGCCTGCTGCAGAACGGGCTTATCCGTGGGAGTGAGGTTGGCAAGCATCGTGCCCGAAGCCTGCTTATGCGTGACAACCCACGGGCAGCTCGTTTCCGGCGGCCTGCCATTTCGTCAGCGCAATGCGGGAATCCGCCGGAGTCAAGGGCCGGCCGTCATCCGGAACGTGACGCGAATGTCCATTTGGGAAAACCAAGGCCAGTTCCGTGCGCGATATTCCGGGCCAGTGGCGGACATTGCCGGTATCGACGTGCACGAAGGGCAGTCCCGAAGTGGGATAAAAGCCGACGCCGCCGCGTTCTTTGGCGAGCCCCGCATAGCGAAGCTGCTTCAACGGAACGTCAGGGAACACGAGGTCCGCCGCCTGGCCGGTGATATGGCGGCTGTTCTTCGCCTGGCCGCCGGAGGTCCGCCGGAGCATTTCGTTGGTGGCCGGTGAGCGGATATCCGCAAATGAGATGCACGGGAACTTTCGAGCCAAGCTCTTCATGCAGTTCCCAGATAATGTCGATCAGGGCGGGGTCCATCTTGGTTTCCTGGTTCCGCCGCCAGTCCCGCATGAAGTGATTGAGCTGCTGCAATCCCTCCAGGACGTATTTTCCATTCCGCTTGAAGGTGACGGTGATCGTCTCCTGCGTATGGATATTGTACATCGAGATCGTACGATCCTCGGCCGACGAAGGAGTGGTCAGCATTATGAAGATCGTTACGCACACGCCTACTACTCGGGCCAGCTCGCGGCCCGGGACGCCGAACAGTACTGATTTCACAATTGAACCCTTTGGTACGCCGCGAAGAGCCCAATTCGCCCTAATGCGTTGCCGCAAAAGGGAAAAACGCGGGACTACACGCTTACGTAGGTAACCTGAAGCGGTTAACAAACCGTTAGGCGTGAATTGCGAGAAAAACATGGCGTGGCTCTCTTTGGCATGACATTTTTGCATCGCGCAAACAAAACGCTGAGATTGCTGGGAAAAGTCCGCCGACTGTGGACAAAAGCGGACAGTGAAAAAACGCCGACGCCAAAATCCAAACTTAAACAAAACGTTAAATACGCCACTCATATTCCGCACAATCGGTGATTTAGCGGCGCATTGCGTAGCCGCGGCTGTTGACCGATCGGCGGAAATAGCCAAATCCATAGCTCAACGGAACTCGGAGGAAGGACGGCGCGGATGAGAGGGCCTTTTCATGTGTCAAGGGCGGAGCCGGTCAATGCGCTCGAAGCAGGCGGGGGATTTCTTGATGTGACGCCGCGGCCAGCGGAGACTCTGCCGGGTTGGAATTTGGCCGATCTTTATCCGGATGGCGGCGCACAGCTTCATGCTGACGTCGAACGTGCGGCGCGCGGCGCGGCCGAGTTCCGCGAAGCCTACGCGTCGAAGCTCGACGCGCTTGCGCGCGAGAACCCGGCGGAGCTTGCAAGGGCGATCGCCGCCTATGAGGCTCAATCCGACCTGATGGGCCGCATCGGCTCCTACGCCTATCTGAATTATGTGACCAACACGTCGGACCCGGCCCGCGCGAAGCTTTTCGGCGACGCCCAGGACAAACTCACGAGCGTCAGCACCCAGCTTCTTTTCTTCGAGCTGGAGTTGAACCGGATCGACGACGCCGTCATGGACGCGGCTCTCAAGGAACCGGCGTTGGCCCATTACAAGCCCTGGCTCACGGATCTTCGGAAAGAGCGGCCTTATCAGCTCTCCGACGAGATCGAGAGGCTGTTCCACGAAAAGGCCATGACCGGCCCAGCCGCCTGGAGTCGTCTTTTCAACGAGACTTTGACGAGCCTCAGATTCGAGGTGGACGGCGAAACGCTCACCCTTGAGCCAGCGCTCAATCTTTTAAGCGATTCAAATCCCGAGAAGCGGGCCGCCGCCGCCGACGCGCTCGCCAAGGTGCTCAAAGGCAATGTGCGGCTGTTCACCCTCATCATGAACACGCTGGCAAAGGACAAAGAGATCTCGGATCGCTGGCGCGGCTTTCCCGATGTGGCGTCTTCCCGGCATCTGGCCAACCGCGTCGAGCCCGAGGTGGTCGATGCTCTTGTGGAGGCGGTGCGCGACAGCTATCCACGCCTCTCTCACCGCTATTATGCGCTGAAAGCGAAATGGCTGGGCATGGATAAGCTCAACTATTGGGATCGCAACGCCCCGATCAGCCGCGATCCCGAGCCTGTCATCGAGTGGAAGGACGCGCGCAGCACCGTCATCGAGGCCTACCACCGCTTTTCACCGCGCATGGCGGAGATCGCGGACGGCTTCTTCGGGAAGAACTGGATCGACGCGCCCGTGCGCGAAGGCAAGTCTCCCGGCGCGTTCTCTCATCCGACCGTGCCGTCGGCGCATCCCTACATCATGATGAATTACATCGGGAAACCTCGGGATGTCATGACGCTTGCTCACGAGCTCGGCCACGGCGTGCATCAAGTGCTCGCCAATGCGCAAGGCGCGCTGATGGCTTACACGCCGCTGACACTGGCCGAGACCGCAAGCGTGTTCGGCGAGATGCTGACCTTCAAGGCGCTCCTCAACCAGACCCAAAATCCTCGCGAGAAGAAGGCGCTGCTCGCCCAGAAGGTCGAGGACAAGATCAACACCGTCGTCCGGCAGGTCGCCTTTTATCAGTTCGAGCGGCTTGGTGCATCAAGCGCGCCGCGACGGAGAATTGACTTCAGACAAACTCGGCGAATTCTGGCTCTCGGTTCAGGGCGAGAGCTTGGGCCCGGCGATCAGACTGAACGACGGCTACGATACCTACTGGACCTATGTCTCGCACTTCGTCCATTCCCCGTTCTACGTCTATGCGTATGCCTTCGGCGATTGTCTCGTGAATTCGCTCTATGCCGCCTATGAGCGCGCGCCGGAAGGCTTCGAGGGCCGCTATCTCGACATGCTCCGCGCGGGCGGCACCAAGCATCACAAGGAGTTGCTGGCGCCGTTCGGCCTCGATGCGACCGATCCGGGATTCTGGGCTATGGGTCTGAAGGTGATCGAGGATATGATCACGGAGCTGGAAGCTCTCGAAGCGTGACCCCGAGCGGCGGGCGCACGAGGCAGGCTCGTCTGCTTGCATTCGATGAGGTGGCTCACTAAACTAAGTCCGGTAAACTTAGCGAGCCCCTCATGGACATTATAAACATCCACGAAGCCAAGACCCATCTCTCGCGGCTTGTCGAACTGGCCGCAAAAGGAGAGCCGTTCATTATCGCCAAGGCTGGAAAGCCTCTGGTGAAAGTGACCGCCATTGATGCGCCCTTGAGCGAAGGCAAGCGCCGTCTCGGCTTTATGGAGGGACTTATCGCCGTGCCGGATGATTTCGACCGGATGGGCGAGGAAGAAATAGAGCATCTTTTTGGCGATCGATGAAAGTCTTGCTGGACACGCATCTTTTGCTTTGGGCGGCGGGTCAGCCGAGCCGCTTGACGCGAGAGACACGGGAGTTGCTCGAAAATCCGCAAACCGACGTTGTTTTCAGCGTAGCCAGTCTTTGGGAAATCGCGATCAAAAGCGGGCTTGGCCGTGAGGATTTTCATGCCGACGCCCGCCTGCTGCGCCGAGGTCTTCTTGAGAACGGCTATCGTGAGCTTGAGATCAAAGGAGAGCACGCAGTCGCGATTGGCGTTCTGCCGCCAATTCACAAAGATCCTTTCGACCGCATTCTGGCGGCTCAAGCCATGATCGAAGGCATCCTATTGCTGACCGCCGACCCGGTTGTCGCGCGCTATCCTTGCCCGGTGAGGAAAGTCTGACCTTGACGCGTGAGCAGGCGCTTTCGATGGTTCCAGTCGCGTTGATGCTTCCAATGGCCCAGATATGGGCAATCCGTGAAGCGATCCCATTTATCCATCATTCGGGGGCCGCATTCCTGACTGGCAGCTTTGCAAGCTTAAATATTCGAGGAGTAGACAGTTTGGCGGACAACTCTGGCCGAAATGACGAGATTGAAATCCCAGAAATCAGGGCGCGACCGCGAAGGCAATCGCTTCTCCAGGCGTGTGCAGCGCTATGCGCAGGTAGGTTCCAATGTTGGGGGAATCGCGGCGCGGATCGGGGCTAATTACCTTCTCGGCGCTGGAACTGATCGCCAAAAGAACGCCTCGCAGCTTGCGGCGGCGCTCGGCGGCCTGAAGGGGCCGCTGATGAAGGTGGCGCAGCTCATCTCGACCATTCCCGATGCGATCCCGCCGGAATACGCCGCCGAGCTTGGACAGCTTCAGAACATGGCGCCGCCGATGGGCTGGCCCTTCGTGCGCCGCCGCATGGCCGCCGAACTCGGGCCGGACTGGCGAGCCAAATTCGCAAGCTTTGGCGAGGAGGCGGCGGCGGCCGCTTCCCTCGGCCAGGTTCACAAGGCCACCGCTCTCGATGGCCGTCCGCTCGCGGTGAAACTTCAATACCCCGAAATGCAGTCGGCGGTGGAAGCCGATCTCAATCAGCTTCGCATTGTGATGAGCATCTACAAGCGGATGGACGCCGCGCTCGACACCTCGGAAATCGTCGGCGAAATCGGCGCGCGCCTTCGTGAAGAACTCGACTATGACCTCGAAGCGCGGCACATGGCGCTTTACGGCCGCATCTTCAAAGGCGATCCCACCATCGTCGCGCCGGAGCTTCTGCCGGAGCTATCCACGAAGCGCCTTCTGACCATGACGTGGCTCGACGGCGGCAAGCTCTTGAATTACAAGACGCGCCCGCTCGAGGAGCGAAATCTGATCGCGAAGGCGCTCTTCCGCGCCTGGTGGTATCCCTTCAGCCATTATGCGGTGATCCACGGCGATCCGCATCTCGGCAACTACACGATTTTCGAGAAAGATGGCCGCGCCGCCGGCATCAATCTTCTCGATTATGGCTGCATCCGCACCTTCCAACCAAAATTCGTGGGCGGCGTGATCGATCTCTATCACGGCATTCGCACCAAGGACCGCGATCTCATCGTGCACGCCTATGAGACGTGGGGCTTTCGCGGTCTCTCCAACGATCTGATCGACGTCTTGAACATCTGGGCGGGCTTTATTTACGGGCCGCTCCTGGACGACCGCGTGAGACCGGTCGCCGATGGCGTGGCGCCAAACGAATATGGCCGGCGCGAGGTTTACCGCGTGCATATGGGCTTGAGGGAGAAAGGCCCGGTGAAGATACCGCGCGAGTTCGTTTTCATGGACCGGGCGGCCATTGGTCTCGGGGCGGTCTTCCTGCACCTTGCGACGGAGATGAATTTCTACCGCATCTTCAACGAGGTCATCGAGGACTTCAAGCTGGAAGACATCGAAGGGCGCCAGCGCGAGGCGTTCGAAGCCTGTGGCGTGCCCCTGCCGCAGTAGAAGTCACGCGCGGCGGCGAGCAAGCTCCGCGCGCGCCGCTTCGGCAAGGAAGCCCGAGCGGTTGTCGCTGATCTGATCGATTTCTTCGAGCAAGGCTTCATCCAGCGTGACGTTCACCCGCCGCGCCCGGCCGGGCGGGACGACAGGGACGAGCGTGACCGCGACCGTCGACGGTTCCTTTTCTGCCGTAACCTGTTCGAGGGAAATGGGTCTCGGTAATGCGTCGCCATCGGCGACCATGAGCGCGACATGGCCCGACAGCGCCTCCTGCGCGCCCAAGAGCGCGTCTTCCAAAGTTTCCCCTGCGCTTACACAGCCAGGGAAATCCGGGAAGCTGACGCCGAAATCGCTATCGGCGTCCTTATCGACAAGGGCTGGGTAATAGACTTTCCTCACTTCACCTTTTCCGTTCGCTTTCCTCACGACCCGCTTCGAACCCATTGTCCTTCAAAGCGCCGCGATCGATTTGGAAACGCCAATGACGTGTATTTGGTACGCACCATGGAAGCAATAGGAAACCTTAGCTGCAAGCTTCGCTGGGCCGCGCGATCTGGAATGTGCTATGTGATAAATCATATTTTCAATTTAGGATAAAATGACCGTGTTGCGTTCTGCATCGCGCCCTTCCTCCTTTCCGTCCTCTCCGCCTGCGCCACCGCAGGAACAACCGCGCCCGAGAGACAATTCGTCCTCTCCGATCCGGGCTAAGTACCAAACTGAAGCAGAAAAAGAGCGTGCGGCTCTAATCGCGCAAAATGACTGTAAAGTCAAAGCGATGGCGGCAAGCGCGGCGCTTGAGAAATCCATCGTCTCCGAGCGCAATAGCATGGAGAATTTGTCGCGCGCGCGTGAGAAGGGCGCCGAGATGTACACAAGTTCCTTCACGCTATGCATGCTCAACGCTGGCTATGCACAAAGATAGAAATCTCTTCTGCTGTACTGGCTTAACCAATTGTCATGCGGCCGCGCGGTTTTGCAACTTGACTGCATGCTTCTTACGCATCAGGATGCGGCAATTTGCGGAGAGGGCGGGTCCGTGGATTGGTGCGGCGCCGGGAGGTGTGCGCGCACAGCAGAAAAGGGGGAGAGAACGCAAGGGGTAAGTGATGACCGATGGAGTTTCGCTGGAAATGCTCGCCTTCAATCTGAAGTTGCTGGGCAGAAAGAGCCGAAAAAAGGTTCTTATCAGCGCAGGCAAGGCAGAAGACAAAAAGCGCATGTTGCCTGCGATTCAACAGTTTCTGGACCTTGAAGTCGATATCTATTCCACACCAGGCACCCATAAATTTCTTGCTACATACGGTATCGAAAGTATCGAAATTCATAAAATTAACGATCGCCGTTCTCCAAATATCCTGACTTTTCTTAAAGAAAACCGTTTCGATCTCGTCATCAATGTGCTGACCGGCGACGACGACTATGACGAGGCATCGGACGCCAAGCTCATCCGAAAGCTGTGCATCGAAAACGGCATCCCGCTCATCACCGATTGCGATGTGGGCATCGCCACGCTTCAGCAGATCTTTCGCGATGCCAGCAGGGGGAAGTTCCGCTACAAGCTCGCCGATAATTCGCAGCCCTGGAACCTGCATCTCCATTTCATTGAAGCCGTCGAGAGGCTGGGCGGCATCGCAAACCACCACGCCCATTTCGACAAGGCCTACCTCATCAACATGGAGAACCTGCGCCTCAGCCAGGTCGACATGCAGAAGAAGTGGGAGATCTACCGCTATCTCAAAGAAAACTATACCCATGACGACCTTGTCGAGCGGATAAGCCGTGGGCTCGAGACCATGATCGCGCAGGGCGTGACATACTGCCGGACGATGGTCGACGCCGATAGCACGGTCGGGCTTCTGCCGATTACCGCCGCCGTCGAAGTCAAGAAGCGTTACGCCGACAAGATCACTTTCGAGGTCGGCGTACAGCCGCTTCAGGGCGTTCTTGATCCCGCATCCTACGAACAATATGCGGAGGCTTGCAGGATGGCCGATTATTGCGGCGGCCTTCCGTCACGCGATCGCCCGCGCCCCGAGGCGCATCTCGACATTGTCCTCGACCTTGCCAAGCGGCTTGGAAAGCCCGTGGACGTGCATGTCGACCAGGAGAACAACCCGCTCGAAAACGAGACGGAACTCCTTGCCGCGAAGACGATCGAGCATGGCATGCGGGGTCGCGTCTTCGCCATCCATGCAATCTCCGTTGGCGCAAAAGAGGAACGCGAGCAGGACCGCATCATCGCAAAAATTCTCGAAGCCGATATGGGCGTCGTGATCTGCCCGTCGGCTGCGCTCAGCATGGCGAAACTGCAGATGACGGCGCCGCTGCACAACTCCATCGCCCCGTTCCCGAAGCTTTATCAGGCGGGCGTGCGCTGCTATCTCGGCGTGGACAACATCGCCGATCTTTTCATGCCGATGGTGGACGGCGACATCTGGACCGAATGCCGGATGTTGATGGAGGCCTGCCGCTTCTACGATATCAATGCCATTGCGAAATGGGCCTGCGCGAAACCCATCCCGCTCGCCGTGCGTCGCGCCTCGCTCGCCGCCTGATCGCTCGCGGGGTTCTCCTCGCTGATGGCGAGATCGCTCTGGTCAACTCTTGGGCGGGACGCGGCTTGTCCGATCCCGGCTGACGCCGATCGTGTTTCCGGGATGACGGCGCATTGCGAGGCGACAAAGATGAACGGATCGTTGCCGCGCCGATCCCTTAATTCCGGGTTGGTTAACGGATGCGCGCCGGAATTATTTCCGGTCATAGTTTGGTTAAAAAGTGAGTTTACTCGGCGCGAAGCGAGGAGGCCGCGCCTTTGGACCGGGCAGGTGTAATGCTGCTATAACACCTGAAAACAAACGATTTTATATGGTTAGCAAATTGCCCATTAAATTAAATTTAATGCCGGATTTTTTTTCTTTACTGGGACGCGGAAAAGTCCGTTAAATATGTTTTTGGACCAGCGGGTTAACAAGATCCGCGCCCCAATCAGTCCGGCGAGCGCGGCGGAGACGCCGTCCGTTTTTTGATGTTTTTCGTTTTAAATCAAGGCCTTACCTTGCCTTAACCGCTCGGTAAGGCGCATTTTCTTAAGATCCGGGGTCATGGAAATCCGGGACGCAAACGCAACCAAGAATTTTGGTCCAATGTGAAGGGAGACTTGCCCGACATGCCTGCAAACAAGCCTTTGGGCGCCCAGTCCGGTTAAGAGCACAAGGCTCTAACAGGCGAAAATCGGGTTCATTAGCAGGATGCTGAAAAATGATGTCGCCCATGGCCTCACGGTGAGCCCGCTTGACGCCGGGTGCGCAATGGCGTTTTTATGCAGCCACGTGGTCCTTTGCCGGCCGGCTTGCAGCCACGATAAACAACTCGCTAAAAGGCCGTTTGCCCTCCGGCGCGGCTTTTTCATCGCCCTTTAGGAGGGGGAAATGGCAGACAAAGACGGCCTCGCGGGTCTCCATCCCGACACGCTTCTCGTTCACGGCGGCACGCTTCGCTCCTCCTTTGGCGAAACGTCCGAGGCGCTGTTTCTGACGTCGGGCTATGTTTACAATAACGCCGCCGACGCTGAAGCGCGGTTCAAGAACGAGGTGGAAGGCTACACCTACAGCCGGTTCGCGAATCCGACGAACACCATGTTCGAGACGCGAATGGCTCTTCTCGAAGGCGCGGAGGCTGCGCGCTCGACAGCGACGGGCATGGCGGCGGTTTCGTCCGCGCTTCTGGGATACTTGAAAGCTGGCGATCATGTCGTCGCGGCAAAAGCGCTGTTCGGCGCGTGCCGTTTGGTGATCGAGGAGATGCTCCCGCGGTTCGGCATCTCATCCACTCTCATTGACGGCCGGGATCTTTCCGCTTGGCGCGGCGCGATCCGCGACAACACCCGCGTCCTTTTCTGTGAAAGTCCGGCGAACCCCACCCTCGAACTTGTCGATCTGGCCGGCGTGGCCGCCATCGCGAAAAGCGCAGGCGCGCTCCTCATGGTCGACAATGTGTTCGCAACCCCGATGCTGCAAAAGCCGCTCCAACTCGGCGCAGACGTTGTGATCTATTCCGCGACGAAGCATATCGACGGGCAGGGCCGTTGTCTTGGCGGGGTGGTGCTGTCGACCAACGCCTTCATCCTGGACCATCTTCAGAACTATCTGAGGCAGACCGGTCCCTCGCTCAGCCCCTTCAACGCATGGGTGCTTCTGAAGGGGCTTGAAACCCTCCCCGTTCGCGTCGAGCGGCAGACGGCGAGCGCCGCGAAGATTGCCGACTTCCTGGCGGAACGGCCAGAGGTTGAGCGCGTCATGTATCCCGGCCGTGCGGATCACCCCCAGCGGGCCATAGCCGAGAAGCAGATGGAGGCGGGCGGCCCCTTGGTCGCCTTTCACCTTCGCGCGGACAAGGCAGCGACCTTCCGCTTCATGGATGCGCTGCGGGTCATCAAAATCTCGAACAACCTCGGCGACGCGAAAAGCCTCATAGCGCACCCGGCGACAACCACCCATCACCGGCTGACCGACGAGGCCAAGGCGGAATTGGGGATAACGCCGGGCACGGTGCGCCTCTCTGTGGGGCTGGAGCATCCGGACGACCTGATTTCCGATTTGGCGCAAGCGCTTTCAGGAACATTCGGGCGCCGGTAAAGTCTATACCGGCAGAACATCGGGAGCGGCCTTGGCTCGGTTTTACACTATCGGCCATTCGAACCGGCCTTTGGACGAGTTCATTCGGCTTCTCCAGGAAGCCGGCGTGAACCTGCTTGTCGACGTGCGCACCATCCCGAAATCGCGGCACAACCCGCAATTTAACGCGGACGCGCTAGAACATTCGTTGCGCGGCGTTGGGATCGGGTACAAGCGGATCCCCGAACTTGGAGGGCTTCGGAGCAGGCGCAAGGATCAAGGTCCGTCTCCGAACGGCTTTTGGGAGAACGAGAGTTTCCGCAACTACGCCGACTATACGGCGACGCCGGCTTTTCACGCAGGGCTCCTGGAACTCCGCCGCCTCGGCGAGGCGCAGACTTGCGCCATCATGTGCGCCGAGGCTGTGTGGTGGCGCTGCCATCGCCGGATCATCACAGACTACCTTCTCGCTGCGGGCGAAGCGGTGACCCACATCATGGGAGAGGGCAAGGCCGAGCCTGCTCAGCTCACGGAAGCCGCCATCATTGGAGGCAATGGCGTCATCACCTATCCTGCGGCGCAAGGGCATCTCCTGTTATAAGTGTGAGCAGCGCGCCTGCGCTGTTGCAAAGCGCGCCACCGATGATAATGTAAGGACAACGCGGGTGTAGCTCAGCCGGTAGAGCATCAGCTTCCCAAGCTGAGGGTCGCGAGTTCGAACCTCGTCGCCCGCTCCAATAAAATCAATGACTTAAGCCCAAAATTGCAAGGTCCGCGTTCCGCAAGGAAGCCTTCGCGGAACGCCCACGGAACGGGAGCGGTGCTCGGGGTAAGTCAACCTGCCGCACCTCGAGATGCGCTTGACCGCGGCTGCGAACGTGCGTCACCGTCGCGGCATGAACACGCATTGTTAACAACGGCGGCGGGCTCATCAGCCTGGAAATACTTGATCCAACGGTACAGCAGGCTCGAAGAGAGGTTGTGCCGCCGCGCCACCGCGCAGATGCTCGCGCCGGGTGCTACGGCTTCACTGACGATCAGAAGCTTCTCCGACTGGCTCCATATCCGCCTTGTCGAAACGACCATGAAATTGTCTGTAGACCCGGGTCCAGACATAGGCACAGACCTATCTTCATCGCAGACCTCAAGCCGTCACAAAAACCGACTAGCCGCAAGGCGGTCGGCACCGGATGGAT
Source organism: uncultured Alphaproteobacteria bacterium (assembly GCA_963819665.1). Lineage (GTDB taxonomy): Bacteria > Pseudomonadota > Alphaproteobacteria > Rhizobiales > Rhodomicrobiaceae > Rhodomicrobium. The sequence goes on along the minus strand of CAWFXN010000009.1, from coordinate 50,207 downwards.
ACGTTCACAGCCGACTGGTTGAAGATATTCCGCGGTGTGCTGTGCCTTCGTGTCGCAATTAGCCCGGTAAACTCTCAATGAGAGCCTTGAGCTTTCGCTGGCACTCTTCGATGGCGGCGAGCAGCTTCCCGGATCTCCATGGTCTCCGCTGACGGCGCGCTTTGCCCCGACAGCCAGAGCTTGAACAAGCCGCCAAGCCTGCCCTGATCGGCGTTCACCTTGAGAAGGGCGAGAATGGCCTCCTGATCCAGGGTCGAGTGCGGCTGAAATCCAAGCCCGAGATTTCGGAGATAGGCGGACACCGACAGGCCGGTGGCGGCGGCGCGCGTTTCGATCTCCGCGCGCTCGCGCTCGGAGACGAAAACCTTGAGCGGCCGGTTCCTGTCGCGGCTCTCCTCCACCTTTCGTGCCGGCACGGTCTCAGCCTTCTCCTTTCCGGCGCGCGTCAGCGCTCTCGTCGAGCCGAAGGCGAGTAAGAAAGCCGAAGGCCGGACGGCCGAAGGCGGTGATGTTGGCCAACATCACACATCTTGCCGTCAAAAACTTTGGCCATCTCTGACGATCTTCGTCCATCTTTGTCCATCTTAGGCAAACTCCGTCCATCTATGGCGATCTCCGTCAAACCCGCGATTTTTCGCCATTCCTCGCCATAGATCGCCAAAGAACGACAGTGATCGCCAAACTTTGCCCTTGTTCGCCATAGGCCGAAACAGATAGGTCATAACCGATAACTGGTGACCGGACAACGGGCGGTGGCAAAGGGATCGGGCAGCAAAAGAGCGCGGTGGGGCGAGGGCCGGGTGGCCTATGCGGCGCTCGCGCCAGAGATCGCCAAAGCCCTCGAAGAGGGGCTGCCGATGACCAAGGTCTACGCGCTGTTCGAGGCCCGCCTCGGCATGAGCTACCGCCAGTTCATCCGCTACGCCAGCCCTCGAGCAAAGGAGAGAGACCATGACCCATCCCCAAGGCCCGTTCAAAAGCCTGCTCGGGCCGAAGCCCGTGACCGCCCTGCCAGCCCCCGCCAGCTTCCAGGCGCCGGCGCTGCAAGAGGCTTCCATTTCGATCCCTCAGACATCGACGGCAAGAAGCTCATCTGAGGCCGAGACCCGCCAGGGGGATGCGGCGATCAGGAAGGTTCACTTCATCCTCAACAGCAAGGGCGGGGTCGGGAAGTCGTTCATCGCCTTCCTTCTGGCGCTCCACTACCGCCATTTGCGCGAGCCGGTTCTCTGCTTCGATGCGGATGCAACGACAGCCACCTTCTCCCGCTTTCGCGGCGCTGAATGTGACCCGCATCACGCTCATGGAAGGCACCATCCTGAACGCGCGCCGCTTCGACGAGATGCTGGAGCCGATCCTCGCCGAGGATGCGCATTGCGTGGTCGATACCGGCACCTCGAGCTTTGTCGCCGTCTCCCATTATCTCATCGAAAACGACGTGCACGAGCAGATCCGGCTGTCCGGCAAGAAGGTCGTGGTGCACGCCATCATCGTCGGCGGCTCGACCCTGAAGGAGACCTTGAACGATCTCTACGAGCTCGCCCGCCAGCTCCCGCCGGAGGTCGACATCGTCGTCTGGCTGAACGAGCATTTCGGGCTCATCAAGCAGGGCGACAAAACCTTCACCGACATGGAGGTCTTCAAGCAGAACCGCCATCGCATCCGCGGCATCGTGCATTTGCCGCTTCGGACCGCGGCGACCTTTGGCGAGGACATCAAGGAGATGATGGCGCGCCATCTCACCTTCGAAGAAGCCGTGGCCTCGCCCGATTTCACGCTGATGGCGAAACAGCGCCTGCGCATTATCGAGATCGACGTGCGCAAGAAGCTGCGGGCGGTCCTCTAAGCCGTGGAGCAGCCGCATTTCGATAGGGAGGCGCTGATCGCCGAGGTCGCCAAGCGGCACAAGATCCTGCTTGACCCCGACGATCCCGCCTTCGCGCTCATCACCATCAACGAGATCGTCCTGTCCCGCGCCATCGGGATCGTCGAAGCGAAGCTCGCAGTAATGGAGCAGCGGCTTGCGCAGATTTCGGAAAAGCAGGCCGAGGCGGCAAAAGCGATCGCAGAAGCCATCATAACCGCCGGTGCGGCGTACGTCGCCGAACGACTCAAAGATGCTGGCGGCGATCTCATCGAGAAAGTCCGTACAAGTATTGCTCTCAACCAAGGCAATAAACAGTCCGTAGATCCGCACGCTGATAAACCTATCTTGATTTACAGCGCAATTCCGGCCGCTTTCACTGTAGGATTTGTTTCCGCAACACTTTTATACATCATTTTATTACTATGATTTGTGGTCCAATAGCAACACACCGGTGTTATTGGATAAGTGCTTAACTGTGGTCTTAAAAGTTTCGCAAGGGAGAGGTGTTCCTCATGAACATTACCTGTACCGATCCAGGCGCATGGCGCGAAGAGATTTCCCGACAGGTCCTCAAGTTGGATTTCGTCTTTCGCAAAGACGAACCCTTTCAAGCTTCATTGCACCCAATCCTGGCTTTGAACACGGTGCGTATTTTTCGCTTAAGCCAACCGGCAGGTGTCATCCGGCGTGATTCTCGCCTTGCAAAAGGTGGACCCAACACCGTCGCTCTCCTTTTTGCGGAACATGGCGCAACGGAAGTCAGGCATAACAAGAAGACTGTTATACTAGATAGAGGTGAGGCTACCCTTTTAAGAAATTGGGAGGGGGGCGAAATCGAAAGCCGTTTACCTTCCGATTTTTTGGTCGTTTTCCTCTCGCCTGATTTGCTGAACCTGGCCGGCGCGGAGCTCGATTCGGTTGTTTGTGAGCGGTGGCCGTTGTCCGGTCGCCTTCAGGCCGTCCTCGACTACATCAAATGGGCAGCCCCCCTGAGGGCTGTCGATGCTTCCATGAAAAAGGCCATCGAACGGCATCTGCATGAGCTCATAAGATTTGCAGCGCCTGCCGCCTCCGTGGTGATCGCAAGTGCGTCCAAGAAAGGTCTCGCAGATTTGAGACGTCGCGCCATCCTTGATGAGATTACCGCAAATTTCAGCGAACCCGACTTTAGCGAACTTGCCCTATCCCAAAAACATGAGATGTCCGTTCGATATATTCAGAAGCTTCTTAAGACCACGGGGGCTTCTTTCACACAGCATATGACGCGCCTTCGGCTTCAGGCCGTGCGTGCCGCGTTAGTTGATCCACACAATGACCAAAGGACCGTGGCGGAACTCGCATTTGAAGCCGGCTTTAAGGACTTATCGCATTTCAATCGTCTGTTTCGATCATATTTCGGCGAGACGCCGACCTTGGCCCGCCGGCGAAGAAACGCTTCGTAATCCAAATATACTTTCTGATCGCGTTGTACTATTGCCTTCCTTTGGTCAGCTGCTTTGCATTTCCTTGGGTACCTGCTTTGCAATTTACGAACTTCATGAGCGCATCTGTGTTCGTAATTCTCCAAGACGGCGTGGATCGTGGTGTCGTAGCCTCCTTGCGTCGCTTTTGGTGCGGCTTTGACGCCTAAGGGCTGATGCCTTTGACGGCGATCACCTACACCAGTCTAAGAAGTCGGCAGACATACACGCGCAGTTCTTCGGCTTCGGGCTAAGAGGCAGGCAAACTGGCCGGACGACATTTGATCTTGAGGAAGGGATCATTAATCAATGGAGATCCAGTCGCAGGGACAGCCAGCATACCCAAGAACGTTGCAGGTGAAAAAAGCAGAGCGTTACAAACTCGCGGCAGTCATTACGGTGGTTTTCACCGCCTGCCTTTTCACGAGTAGTGCTTCAACCGAGGGTGCAATGAGCGCTCGATATGGCGTTCTGCAGAACTTCAACCATGAGTTTGGTTCGAAGTTCGCCAGTGGATACTTCGTTAGGGAAGTCGACAGATGCCTGATCACCTTCAAGATAGCCATAAGAGCGACGGACAGCCAGTCCGTCGAAACAGTTGCTCATATCCGCTTAGACTTGAACCCTGGGCAAGTATTAGGCCTGGACAGTGAGGAAGGTCAGTCTTTGAACTTGACCTGCGGCGCCAATGCGGCGGCACTCACTGTCGCTAGCGGTGGAGAAGACGCGCTGAGAGCTGCTCAGAAGAGGGCTCTTTCAGACAACGATTTCTCTGAGTTCGTTATCCCGTAGGCCAGCCACTCCACGCTTCTCATCGTCCTCCACTCCCCGGCGATCAGACGTTCCACGTTTTCGCATCTATGACTCTACCTTCGATTGCCGTCCAGATGACACGAGCACAGAAACTGCAGCTTCGCTTCGTCCCGAGCCGCAATACAAGAGATCTGAAATGACATACTCAGTGCATTCAATCCTGGTTGAACTATCACGCACTAACGAAATTATCGGCCGTATTAAGTTGCTACGCGCTAGAATTGAAGGCCCGATCTCCTTTGCGACGAGCCTTGGCATCGAGGACCAGGCGATCTTGCACGCCATTGTCGCGAGTGGAGCGGCTATAGACGTGTTTACGCTCGACACTGGGCGGCTGTTTTCCGAGACCATCGAAACCATTGCTAGAACCGAGGATCGCTACCGCATCAAGATCCGGGTGCTCGTGCCGGAAGCGAACCATGTGCAGGCGCTTATCGCGCGCGACGGCGTGCTTGGCTTCCGCGACTCGATCGAGGCGCGCAAGGCCTGCTGCCATGTGCGCAAAGTGCAACCGCTAAAGCGGGCGCTTCAAGGAGCAGCCGCCTGGGTGACTGGGCTCAGGCGGGCGCAGTCGGAAGGGCGGGCAGACGTGCCATTGGCGGCTTGGGACGAGGAGTTCCAGCTTATCAAGCTCAATCCGATCGCCGATTGGCCGCTCAAGAGGCTCGAAGCGTATGTGCAGGAGCACGCCATACCGATCAATCCGCTGCATGGACAAGACTTTCCCTCGATAGGCTGTGCGCCCTGCACGCGCGCGATCCGGCCTGGTGAAGATGTCCGCGCCGGACGCTGGTGGTGGGAGCGCGATTGGGGCAGGGAATGCGGTTTGCACAGCGCCCCGAACAAGCAGGCGGCTGCGTGATGACCGCAAATTCCCCGCATCTGGATTTCCTCGAATCCGAGAGCATCCACATCTTCAGGGAGGCGACGGCGCAGTTCCGCAGGCCCGTGCTGCTCTATTCCATCGGCAAGGACTCGACCGTCCTTCTCCATCTGGCGCGAAAGGCTTTCTGGCCGCAGAAGCCCCCGTTTCCGCTGCTTCACATCGACACCGGATGGAAGCCGCGGGAGATGATTAAATTCCGGGACCGGACCGTCCGTGAGCTGGGTCTCGATCTCATGGTGCATATCAACGAGAAGGGCCGCGCCGCCAATGTCAATCCGATAGATCACGCCCCCTCGCTCTATACCGATGTGATGAAGACGCAAGCCTTGAAACAGGCGCTCGACGCCCATGGATTCGATGGCGCAATCGGCGGCGCGCGCAGGGACGAGGAGGCGAGCCGGGCAAAAGAGCGCGTGTTCTCCTTCCGCGCGGCGCGTCATCGCTGGGATCCGCGCCAGCAGCGTCCCGAGATGTGGCGCTTGCTGAATGGCCGGCTTGGCACGGGGGAGACTGCGCGCATCTTCCCGCTCTCCAATTGGACCGAGCGCGATGTGTGGCGCTATATCATGCGCGAGCGCCTCGACGTTGTGCCGCTCTATTTCGCCGCCGAACGGCCGACCGTAGAGCGATATGGGCAGCTCCTTGTGCTCGACGATGACCGCATGCCGCTTATCGACGGAGAGGAGCCGCGCATGCGCCAGGTCCGCTTCCGCACGCTTGGCTGCTGGCCACTGACCGCCGCCATCCCCTCAAGCGCCACGGACATCGCAAGCGTGGTTGCGGAGACACTCGCAGCCCGGTCTTCCGAGCGGCAGGGCAGGCTTATCGACCACGATGAAGCGGGCGCCATGGAGCGCAAGAAGCAGGAAGGCTATTTCTGATGAGCGGCGCCGAAAGAATGCAAAGGAACGTTGGGCCGCAACGCCCCCAGGATCGCGGCATTGTCCATATCCTTACATGCGGCTCCGTCGATGACGGTAAGTCGACTTTGATCGGGCGGCTCCTGTGGGATGTATCCGATCTTCCGGATGACCAGCGCGACATGGTGCGGCGCGCGGCGAAAGTGTCGGGCAATCCGGACAAGCTCGATTACAGTCTTCTTCTCGATGGCCTCGTCGCAGAAAGGGAGCAGGGCATCACCATCGACGTGGCGTGGCGCTACCTTGATGCGCCTAAGCGCCGTCTCGTGCTGATCGACAGCCCCGGCCATGACCAATATACCCGCAACATGGCGAGCGGCGCGAGCCACGCCGACGCGGCGGTCATGCTGATCGATGCCCGTCACGGCTTGAAGCAGCAGACGCGCGGCCATGCGGCAATCCTTTCGCTTATGGGCGTTCCCCGTGTCGTGCTGGCCGTCAACAAGATGGATCTAGTTGATTGGAGCGAGGCCCGGTTCCGGGAGATAGAAGCCGCTTTCCTGGCGGCAGTGGCGCCGCTCGGCTTCGTCGAGGCGGGCGCCGTTCCGGTGTCGGCCCAGCATGGAGACAACGTCGCGGAGCATTCCGCGAACACGCCCTGGTATTCGGGGCCCGCGCTTATCGGCCACCTTGAAGCCATGCCGGGCCGCTATTCTCCGGAGGCTCCCTTCCGCATGCCCGTTCAAACCGTTCTGCGAGACGGACAGGATTTCCGCGGCCTGGCCGGCACTGTCAGCTCAGGCGTCGTCCGTGTTGGAGACGAAATCGCGGACGCGGTGAACGGACGCAAGGCCCGCGTCGCAAGAATCGCGACGATGGACGGCGATCTCGCTGAAGCCGCCAAAGGCAAAGCGATCGTCCTCCTCCTCGATCACGATCTGGACGTGGCTCGCGGCGCGGTGCTCGCCTCGCCCGCCTCCCTCCCCGTCAAGGCGCAAAGCGTCGAAGGGCGCCTCGTATGGCTTGCTGACCGGCCCTTCGGCGCTGCCCACGGCCTGTTGCTGCGAACGGCGACCGATGTGGTTGCGGTGGCGGGAATCACAATCAGCGCACAAATCGACCTCGACACACTATTGCCAAAGCCAGCCGAAGGGTGTGCGCCCAATGACATTGTCGCCGCCTCGATCTCATTTGGGCGTCCAACCGCCCTCGATCCGTTCGGCAACCATCAGGAAACGGGCGCATTCCTGCTAGTCGACGCTTTGACCGGGGCGACTCTGGCCGCTGGCACCGTCCTTTCGGCCAGCAGCGCGGATGACATCCACATCGCTGCTCGCAACTCCTTTCGCGTTACACATGATATGCTGGCGAAAGGCCTGTGCGCGGACCTCGGCAAGAGCGAAGCTGACGCAGCCGAGTATCACCGGCGGGCTCTCGAGGTGGCACGCTTGTTCGAGGCGGCCGGCATAGCCGTTTCCGTTGAAGATCGGAGGTCGAGAGACCGCACTGTTTCTGCGCCATTGAGCGCAAGCTGAAGCGAGGCTCGGATGGACCTCGCCTATTCCCTGTGCGGCTTCCTCGTCGGCGCGCTGGTCGGTTTCACCGGCATCGGTGGCGGGTCGGTGATGACACCCTTGTTGATCCTGTTATTCGGCGTCCATCCGCTGGCTGCCGTTGGAACCGACCTTCTGTATGCCGCCGTCACCAAAGCGTTGGGTGCAAAGGTCCATGCTTCCAGGGGGAACGTCGAATGGGGCGTTGTCGGCCTTCTCGCGCTCGGCTCTGTGCCGGCCTCGCTTGTGACGATATTTTTCATGACGCGGCTACTCAGGCGCGGTTCAGAAGTCACCCATGCGGTCACGGTGGCGATCGGAGTTGCCTTGCTTCTTGCTGCCGCCGGTCTGCTCGTGGAGAGCATCGGCGTCCCTACGGAGGCTCAGGAAACAGGACCTTCAACACGAAACTGCTCTCGCCTGACTGTTTTGCTCGGCCTTTTGCTTGGCGTTCTTGTTTCCTTGACCTCGGTTGGCGTCGGGGCGGTCGGCATCGTTGTCCTGCGCCACTTGTATCCGCGGCTTCCCGCCGTCCGTCTCGTAGGCTCGGATATTGCACACGCGGTCCCGCTGACCCTGCTTGCGGGCAGTGGTCACTGGCTGATCGGAGATATCAACTGGGAGCTTCTCGGTTCGCTTTTGATCGGGTCGATACCGGGCATCATACTGGCCAGTCGCAGCGCTCACCAGGTCTCGGACCGAACCCTCCGGCGAGTATTGGCCTTGGTTCTTTTCGCTGTCGCAGGCCCTATGGCAGCATCTGACTTTGTCTGAGTCGCAGCCGGGCTCAGGCTAATAAACCGCGCGCTCAACATCTTAAGCGCGGCGCCATTTTTGGAACGCCATGCCCGCACTCATCGCCTTGCCCCATCGTGCTGTGCTCAGCGACGTGACGCCACTGCTCTTCGGCAAGCGGCCCGAAGGATGCGCAGACTTCGCGGAGATAGAACTCTGCCCCATCCCTGGAGGCGAAGGAAGCGTGCAAGCCGGGATGCGCCTGCTTCATCTCTATCAGCCCGGACCACAGCACGAGAGGCTCACATCATTGAGCACAAGGCGCCCAATGCGCGGACGTAAATGAGATTGCACGCGCAGGCCAGTTCGCCAGCTTCGTGATAAGCCGCGGCTGTGGACGGGTCCGCAAGTATCTAGTTCGCCGGATAGTCTTCACCAATCTCGGCGAGATATGCGTCCACGGTGATGAGCCAAGCTCATCGTTTAAGATGGGTGAACGGCGGAAGTGGTCTGGAAGCGGAATGCAAGGCGAGCGTCGGGATGGGCCATGGGCTCCCGAATCTGCATCTGAGAAGGGAGTGCGGGGATTTGCCTGCCTGAGGTCGATTTGAGGCAAGTTACTCCGCCGGCCCTGGCGACAGCCGCGCAGGTGCGTGCGCATCCTTAGCCTTCTCCGCAGGCTCCGGCGCTTTCGTTGGGGCTCTTTTAAGCTTCTCCGCAATCCATTGGAAGGTCACATAAAGAGGCGGTATGGCGAAAATGCCAAGGAATGACGTGAAGATCATGCCGCCGAAAACGGGCGTTCCGACATCGCGCCGCGCAAGCTGGGAAGCGCCCTCCGCCACGACGAGCGGATAGAGCCCGAGGATGAAGGCGAGCGAGGTCATCATCACCGGGCGGAAGCGCAGGCGTGCGCCCTCGATTGCGGCATCGAGGAGCGGCTCGCCGTGTTCGCGTTTCTCCTTCGCGAATTCGACGATCAGGATCGCGTTCTTGGCCGCGAGGCCGATCAGAACCACCATGCCGATCTGCGCATAAAGATCGAGCGTCAGTCCACCGAGCACGATCGCCACTAAGAGCCTGACCGAAAAGTTCTAGACGTAAGCCTTGAAATGCTCAAGCCCGCGCCAAGTGCAACGGGCGAGCCCGTAGGCGCGCTTCAGACAGGATATGCCCGCCTCGATGCCAGCGCGGAAGTTGCGGAGCTTGCGGTAGACCCAGCGGCTCCTCACCATATCTTCGATGCGAAGGCCGCACTTTTTGTGGAAGGCCATGTCGCTGACGCCACGGGCCTTAGCCTTATCGAGATTGGCCTGGCTCGCAAAGCCGCCATCAGCGGCTGCCTGCCGCGGCGCCTGTCCATAAAAGGCGATGTGCCGCTCCAGCATCGGCAGCAGCCGGTCGCTATCCGCTGGATTGCCGGCCTCGATCGCAACGTCGAGGACTAAGCCGCTTCTGCCTGTGACAAGGTTGAGCTTGTGGCCGTAACTGGTATCACGACCGCCTTTGACGATGATATCGGCATGCGGCTCGAACAGGCTGACGAGTTTCTCGGCGGCCGGAACCTGCTCGCCCTTCAGCATCCGCCGCTCGCTTTGCGCAATGACGCGCTCGATGAATGGCCGGTAATGACTGGCCTTGGCCCGCCAAAGCGCGCTTTGCGGCTCCTCCTGCTTTGCCAGCTGCGCCTCCACTCGGCGGAGATCGGCTATTGTTGCGCGCGCGATTGCGATCAACTCGCGATAGAGTTGAACCCGTTTGGGCTGACCGCGAATAAACTGGATGGCGCGCGCCCGTTTCTTTGCCGCGCGACGGCGATCGCGCCAGGCAATCGCGCCGCCGCCAAGCAAGCTATCTGCTTCCTTTAGCAGCCGGACCATCACCCGCACGGCGTCCCAGAGCAGGCTACTGTCACTGGGCTCATACATGAGCGCCGCGGTGACTGTGCTATCCAGCCGCACAACGCCGCCGTCTTCCACCCTTCGCCGCCGGGCGCCGCCGAGCAGCGTCCGGTTGATCGCCTCCCACGTTTCGGCCCGGATGGCGCCGATAGCTTTTTGCAGCGCGGACTTTCTCGGAGTCCAACCCATGGGCAGCCTGGCAAAAGCCCGAAACGACGCCGAATCTTCCAGATGGAACGCGAGTTCCTCGTAACTCAGCTGACGATGCTGCTTGAGGAGCCCGCAACGCAGCGCCGATTCCGCCGGCAAGCCATGCCGTCCGGTGTTTGTCACCCGGCGCCGGCACAGATCTTTCGTCACCAAGTCCAGCAGTTCGCGGTGACCATCCAGCCATTCAGACATAGCCTTCAGCTCCCGGCCGGTCTCGTGACCGGCGAAACCATCGAACAGGCTCGCTTGCGTGGTGCGTTCTTGGCGCATTTGTGAGATCCCCCGGGAAACGCTTGTCTTTAGAATCAATGACTTGCTATCACAGGGTACTCGAATCCAGCCGGATGGGCCTCAGGAAAATGCCAAATTATATTAGTCTTTTCAATGGTTTATGTCTTCACGGATGGACACTAGCTAGGTCGGCAACCGTCATGCCGGGACCCACGCCGAGAAAATTCATGATCTGTTCAGCCTCGCCATCCTGGTCGCGGGCTTGCTCAGTTGCCCATTCCTCGGCCACAATCCCGGCGACCGGCCGGCATGAAAAGGAAAAAATTGCGTTGGCACGCCCGGCGGTCCAAGCGCCCCGATTTGCGAAGCCTGTTCGGACCGTTGCCCGAGAGATGCGGAAGATGACCCGAGAAGCAGGACCGCAAACAATGCGCGCTTGGCAAGAGGCGCATATAGCTGTCGGAAGCATGATCGGCATCTCCTGTGTTATTGATCTGGCCCTGTGAAGTCTCTATGCGGCATACTTCGCTCTCGGGTTTTGGAAGTAGGCGCGCATCCGTGTCGGGTGATTTTTCGATCATGGTCATGTGGTCCTCGGCGGCGGCTTTCAGTTTTGATTTCGTCCGCACAGGAACCTTGGCGTCCGAAAGCGGTCGAGGAAGGCTTGCATCGCCGCCGTATCAGCGTAGGGCATCACCAGCGCAAAAGCATTGTCCGTGCCCGGTTCGACGGTTGCGAAGATATAGGCGAAGGTGAAGCGCTTGTCGCAGAGCCCCGGCGGACGCTCTCCTCGTCTCCACCAGACATGACAAACGCGGCCTTCTGGCCGATCCGCGCCTCGTCCTGGAAGAACAGGCGAAGGCGTTTGCCTTTATGATGGGTACGGATGGTTTCCAGCAGCGCCGAAGCCCCTTTTAAAGGCCTCTGCCTGGGCCGGATCTTTCAGCGGGTGGCTGGGCCTCGCCTTCTGCCGCGAGAAGCCAAGGCGCTTCAACAGACGCCCCAGCGAGGCCGGGTGGAAGGTCTTGCCAAAGCGGGCTTCGCAGATGTGCACAAGGTCCTCGCGCGTAAACGCAGAAAGCCCGCTTTCTGGAGCGGGACCTTCAAGCACGATGCGCATCAACTCGGCCTGCTCGTCAGGTTCAAGCCTTGCCGGACGCCCATCGCCCCAACAATCGCAAAGACCATCGAGGCCGTACGTATTATAGCGGATGACCCAGTCCCTCAAGGTCTGGCGGTCCATGCCAGCCGCCTCGGCGGCTTCCTTCCGGCTCATACCGGACAGCGCGTTGGCGATGGCGAGGAGCCTCCGGGCCACTCGGGTGTTGGCCTCAGCCTTGGCCAGCTTGCGCAGCATTGCCGGAGTGCGATCCCCTCTTATCGTCAGCGCCGTCATGAGCCCCTCCTCGAGAATCACGCGGATAGGGAATCATGCTCCGGCAACATGCGAAATCACAGCAGCCCAACAGGAGTCAGTCTTTTCGTGCGGCGGTATAATCCCCTCATTCAGCGCGTTATCTTGGTGGCATAGGTGGAGCTGCTGTCATTTCTCGCCAGAGCGAACAGGGCCGGTAATACGCAAAAATTTTGAGATACTCAATCGACACCGGCTTGCCACTTCAGGCAGAACGCGAGTTTGGAAAAAACAAGAACGGGGCCATTCCGGGACAAGGTTGAACGAGCATGCGACCTGGTTCGCCGCCTCCCGCCTCGCGAGACTTCGTCTCGGTGGGTCCGCTGTTTGGGGTTTAGCGGAAGCGATGATGGCTGACCGCGGTTTCCAAAAAAATGAGGGGAACTAAATTGCCTTCCAGCCGACTCTTCTCTCATGGCAGTGTCCGTTCTTATATCCGGCATAGGCATCGCTGGGCCGACCCTGGCGCACTGGCTGAACCGTAGCGGTTTCCGCTGTACCCTCGTCGATAAGGCGCCCGCACTGCGCAGTGGCGGCTATGTGATCGATTTTTGGGGGCTTGGCTATGAGATCGCCGGAAAGATGGGGCTGCTGTCCGAAATCGACGCGACTGGCTATCACATGCAGGAACTGCGCGTCGTCGATGATCGCGGCCGGCGCATTTCCGGATTCGGTACCCGCGTTTTCGGGGAGTTGACGGGCGGGCGATACATCACGCTCGCGCGCAGCGATCTTTCGGGGCTCATCTTCGACACGATCAAAGATTCGAGCGAGGTCCTGTTCTCCAACGAGGTAGCAAGCCTGCGCCAGGATAAGGAAGGTGTGGACGTCACTCTTGCAGATGGCAAAGAGCGCCGCTTTGACCTCGTGATCGGAGCCGACGGTCTTCATTCCCGGATACGGGCGTTGACTTTTGCACCCGCGCAGCAATTCGAGCGGCATCTTGGATACATCGTCGCCGCGTTCGAGGTCTCAGGCTATCGGCCGCGTAACGAGGGGGTTTATATGCTTTATGGCCGTCCGGGCCGAATGGCCGGGCGGTTTGCGCTTCATGATGACCGGACGCTTTTCCTGCTCATTTTCGTAGGAGACTACACTGTCCCTCAACATCGCGACGAACTCAGCGCGCAAAAGGCGATCGTGAAAGATCACTTCAAGGACTGCGGATGGGAATGCGAGGCGATCCTTTCCGAACTGGAGGGGAGCACGGATCTCTATTTCGACAGCGTTAGCCAAATCAAGCTCGGGACGTGGTCGAAAGGCCGGGTCGCCTTGATCGGCGACGCAGCGTTCTGCGTGTCCCTTCTGGCGGGTCAAGGCTCCGCCCTTGCCATGACCGCCGCTTATGTGCTGGCGGGCGAGCTCGCGAAATCAAGAGGCGGATATGAGGTGGCGTTCCGCCGTTATGAGAGTTTGCTGCGCCCTTTCATGGAGGAAAAGCAGCGGGCAGCCAGAACGTTCGCGAGCGCTTTTGCGCCGAAAACCAGGTTTGGCCTGTTTGTACGAAATCAGGTCATGAAGGTGCTGAGGATACCCGGGCTTGCAAAACTGACCATTGGCCGAGGCATAACAGACCGCTTGACCCTGCCTGACTACCTTTCTCAAGGGCAAAATCAGTCCTGAAATGTGCGTCCCATTTCTCGCTCTCGTCGGGCTGTGCCGCTCCTGCTTCAGCTGGGAGCGCTCGACGACGGAATGACTTGAGCGCGGCCGTGAGGCAGCGGAACGGAATGTCTTGGAAAGGGTTCCACACGTCACTTAAGACTGTCTCGGACACAAGCGTGCGTCCCGCGCCTACCATCGATGCCTCAGCCTCAGATCATGAGTCGCTGCTCATCTATCGGCATTCGAGCATCGTCCGCTTGACCCATTGGGTTGCGCTTCAATATCACTGGCCTCCTTGGCCTTTCGGGCAAGGATAACAGCGACGAACACGCCTTCCCGGCCTGGGCCACCCTTCCAGGGTATCAAGACTTGGCGGGCGGGCGGCGCTGGCACTTTTTCTTTGCCTGGCTACTGGTCTTCGACGGATTGATTTACTTGATTTACTCGCTGGCCAGCGGTCACATATCGCGCGATCTCATCCCGTCCGCTTCGCAGCTTCGCAGTATTGGACGATCAGTTCTCGATCATGTGCGCCTGCGCTTTCCACGGGGCGAGGAGGCAAGGCGGTACAACGTGCTTCAGCGGCTCGCCTATCTCTTGATCTTGTTCGTGGTGCTGCCGCTCCTGGTCCTTGCTGGCCTAGCCATGTCTCCCGGCCTGGATGCGGCATTCCCCGGCCTGACAACGTTCTTTGGCGGCCGGCAAACGCCCCGGACTATTCATTTCGTGTGCGCTTTCCTCCTTACAGGTTTTGTGGTTGTGCATGTGCTGATGGTGCTTCTGTCGGGGGTGTGGAACAACTTGCGCTCCATGATCACCGGATGGTATGCGATCAGACTGGGGGAAGGCTCTTATGGCTAGCCCGATAAATCGGCGGCGCGTCTTGGCGGGGATGGGAGCGAGCCTCGCGGCACTGCCCCTTGCCGGCTGCAATATCAACTCGCAGGATCCAACTGTTCGCAGAGTTCTAAATGGCGCCGAAAGCCTAACCAAGTCCGCGCAGCGGCTCCTCTTGTCACGGCAATCGCTTGCTCAAGAGTTCAGCGAGGCAGACATTTCCCGTCATTTCCGCGCCAACGGCCCGACGAACCCGGACGATCCCGCTTACGTTAGCCTTGCGAAATCGGGTTTTCAGGACTGGAGGCTGTAAGTTGCCGGGCTGGTCAACGCACCGCTAAGTCTATCGTTAAGCGAGCTGCGCGCATCCCACTCAAGAACTCAGATTACCAGGCACGATAGCGTTGAGGGCTGGAGTTGCATTGGCAAGTGGACGGGAGTGCCGCTCAGCATTGTGTTGCAGCGCGCTGGTCTCGCGCCGGACGCGAGATATATTGTTTTTTATTCCGCCGACAGGCTGGGTGAAGAACTCGGCGAGCCGGACAAAGCCAAGTATTATGAAAGCATCGATCTAGCCGACGCTTTCCACCCGCAGACAATCCTTGCGCATGACATGAGCGGCGCGCCGTTGCGCGTGCCTTATGGAGAGCCGCTTCGGCTTCTCGTGGAACGCCAACTCGGCTACAAGATGGCCAAGTACATCATGAGGATCTTGATCTCAGAACCGAGCCATGCTGCTTTCTCCACACACGCTGCCGGGACCTGCGCGGGGTGCTCACCGATCCCCGCGGCGAAGAGGCGAAGACGAGTGCATCAAGGCTAATTGCGAGTCGCAGCAGGCATATTGCAGCACATGGTCGGGAATTTCAGGCTGGTAGGTCCACTTGCGCTCACCCTTTGCGGCGTCACCGCCGTGGCTGGCTCAAGCGCAGCGCCTGCCACTAGTGCAATCGCAAGCGAAAGCACCACTGCGGCCACCCATGCGATGATCGGGCTGTATTTTTTCATGTCATTCTCCCCGCTGCTGCCGCGAGGTTAACCACGCCCGGAAACGGCGTCGTTAGGTGCAAATCGGTTTAAATGACCCCCGTCGCTGCAACTATATTTAGGGGGTAAGGACCGGGCCGCATCTGGCCGGTCGGCCAAGTAAGTCGCATTATCGGACAATCAGCCATGGCAGATGGGTATGTACATGAGCGTTCGCTCTTAATGCTGGTTGAAGCCGCGTCGAAGCTTGGAATTCGAGTCAACCTCAGAGCCTTGGCGCCGAGCCGTTGCCGGTTTGCGCAGGATGTGGCGGTTCCAGTTGACGAGTTTTGCGCTGTTGCCCGCTCAGTTCTTTCTTCTCGCCGGGAGACGCTTGGCATTGAGCTTGCGCGCGCTCTTCCACTCGAGGCCGCGGGCCTTTGGGGAGCCATGCTGCGCTCGAGCGAAACGCTGGCAAGCATGCTTTCCAGGGCGCAGCGCCATGCGAGACTGTTTTTCCCTTTTACGCGCCTCTTGCTGGAACCGCGCGGCAAAGAAGTGGCTGCGCTGTGTCTGCATCCCGATCCGTCTCCTTATGGGCCTCGCGAGCAGGTCGTATGCCTGTTTCTTGGCCGGTTCCTCGTCTGGGCGCGCGCGTTAGCGGGAAACAAAATCGCACCATCAAGGGTGACGATGCGATGGGCTGGCCCAAATCACGCATTCGCATTTGAGTCATTCTTCGGATGCCCCATCTCGTTTCAGGCGGCGGAGGACGTAATGTATTTCGAACCGGCGATACTGAACAAACCTCTCCCGGGCCAGACACCCGAACTGAGCGGGGTTCTCGAAGACCTTGCATCGGCTTCGATTCGGCGCTTGACCTCGGCACCGGCCATCACCGAACATGTGCGCGATGCGCTTTGTAACGCTCTCGTTAACGGCGGCGCCAGCGAGCACTCCATTGCGAAAGGAATGGGCATGACGGTCCGTACCCTGCGGCGCCGTCTTGCGGAGAAAGAACTCTCATTTCGCCAACTTCTGGACGAGTGCCGCCGGGCGCGCGCGGAAAATCTCCTTTTGGACGGGCGTCTTTCGATCGCCGATATATCCCTTTCGCTGGGCTACTCCGAATCGGCCAATTTTTACCGGGCGTTTAGGCGGTGGACCGGCCTGACGCCCGCGCAATGGCGATCTCATGCCGAAGCGGCCCGCTGACGCCACCGCGTCCCATCATGGAATGGGATGGTCGAACTCAAGCTCAGAACATTGATCCCGGGCCGATTTTCTTAAATCAACCGGTTTAAGAGCCGCCGTGGCCCGGCCATTTTGCAGAACTCGACGCACATAACCGCCGCCTCCCAGCGATTGCCACGACCAGTTTGTCGATTGTCCGATTATACCAATCAATTGGCCGGTTCGGCCAGATGCAGTTGGCTCACAGGCTCACTTTATATGAGCTTAAGCAAGAGCGGGCAAAGCGAAGCTCTGCCGGAATAAGAACGGGTTTTCAATGATTTTGAAAAGAGAGGAGCTAGATCATGTATCGCTTTATGCACAGCGCGAGGATTGGTAACGCTGCCGACATGCCCGCCATGCCGGTGATGTTTCGGTCGATGCGCACAGAGGATAAGGAGCTGTTCGCAAACTTTCTTCGATCGCTCCCCCGCAAGGACAATTATTTCTTGCTGGTTGACGTTCATAATAATCAAACCATCCAGCGTTGGATGGATAATGTTAAGTCCGGGCGGACGATCGGCGTGCTCGCGTTGAAGGACGGGCAGATGGTCGGTTACTGCGATCTTAGAACCAACGATCTGCCGTGGACCCGCCATGTTGGAGAAATTCGCATGAGCGTCTCAGCCAATCATCGAAACCTCGGTATTGGTCGAACTCTCGCCGGGAAGATTTTCGCAATCGCGCGGGCTCGAGGTCTGCAAAAACTCTGGGTTCGGATGGCGATCAACCAGGAAGCGGCACAAGTTTTGTTCCACAGCTTAGGATTCCGTGCCGAGGCCCTCCTCCCCGGTTTTGTGAAGAACGAGAATGCTCAGACAGAGTCCCTCGTCATCATGACCCACGACCTCCCGGGTGGAACGGAAATAAAGTTATCGAGGAGGACGATCTGATCTCAACTGGCAGGGCTGAGTGCCTTTTGCCCGCGTTTTAATGTGAGTCTGGGGAGGGCCCCTCTTATGAATGAGAACAATAACTATTTGCCAGTGCCTGAAACCCGTCGCCCTTTCCAAGTGGCCCTGCTTTCGGCGTTCCATGAGATCGCGCAGACATTTCTTAGAACGGGGCGCGGGAAAGTCCATAGCTCTCTACAAAAATATTTGGACGGCGGGGTCGCTATTGGCGGCGCTCATTTCACCCGCCGGGCAATCCTTCTCGCAATTCACGACATGAAGGAGGATCTGGAAGCTCCGCTCGCGCTTCAGAAAAAGGCCCTTGCGGAATTTGCATCGCTGAAAATGCAGCCGACCCCGAGCCTGATGCTTTATCGTGACATCGCCACAGCAATCCTTCGGATGGAAGTCGTCATGAGGGCGCCAGCAGCATACCAATAGGTTACTTGGAAACATCTTCATACTTCGCGACTTTTCTTCGGAAATTCACGCTTCAGGACCCCAGCTCATAGTAGGCGTAGACGTCCATAGGAACGTCGGGAGCGATTTCGATCATGATATCGATATCGCTAGCCGCCCGGTCCTTGCCCCTCGAGCGCGAGCCTGTTCGTCGACCTCGAAAATGCCGAAGGTATTGCCTTCCGTGTCGATGAAATACCCCTGCCAGCATTTCCCCGGCACACAAGATCTCGGGAGCGCGACAACTCCGCCAAGGCTTAACATTTTCGCCGTCTTTCTATCGAAATCGTCGACCTCGAAAGAGCACACAAAGGCGTTCGTCCCGCATTGCGCCGGAGGCCGTTCCGCCGGCCGCTTGAGCAAGCCTCCTCCAGACCCGCCGGCGGTTTCGATGTGCCAATACGGGATAGGAAGGCCTGCTGCCTCCGAAAACTTCCAGGAAGCGGACTTTGTTGCGCTCTGGCTCAAGGAACTCGCCGAAATCCCGCCGACCCGTTCGAGCGATTTCCATCTCGTGACCGGCCTCCTGCTGCCGGTCTGGAAGCATCTGCCGCGCACGGCGGGAAAGGTCTATCGCCTGCAAACCGATAGAGCCTGCCCCGGAACCGGCCAGGGCCCGGTATCCGGGGGCGAGCGCATCGTCGGCCGCCTCCTTCACACGTCCGATGTTCCGGACCTCCGCGCCGCCTTCCATCTCGACGGCGCGATTGCGCTGTCGCCGAACGACGTCTTTTCGGCGCTGATCGACGACGGAAGGCCGGTTTCGCTGCGCGGCGGCCTCGGCTTGCGCATCTCGACCGTCATGGGCGCGAAGCGTATCGAACTGACCGGCTATTCCGATACCGAGGTCGACCAGCTGAAAAGCTTCGGTTTCTTCAGCGAGATCATCGCCTGGCGGCTGCGGCTGTTCCTGCCGCTCGAAGCGCCTGCCGGCATCGAGGCGTTATCGCGCCGCGCCGCCGCAAAGCGCAGCAAACATTCTGCGGCAAAAATTAGATTCACAGGACCGGGAGAGCGACGATGGCGGACATCCGTTCAGCCTACTTCACGACGAACGATGGCGTTCGTCTGCACTATCTCGAAGCCGGCGCGGGGCCGACCTTGATTATCCTGCCTGGATGGACGCAGCCCGCCGCCAGTTTCCGGGCCCAACTTGAAGGGCTTTCCGGCGAATTTCACTGCCTCGCGCTCGATTTCCGCGCGCATGGCGACTCGGAGCGACCGAATCACGGCTACCGGCTTTCCCGTTTCGCAGAGGACTTTAGGGAATTCCTCGATCATTGCGACGTCGATGACGCGACGGTGCTGGGGCATTCCGCCGGATGCGCGGTCATCTGGAATTTCATCGACCTATTCGGAGAGGACCGCATCAAGGCGCACATCTTCGCCGACCAGATGATCGCGCGCATAAAGATGCCCGATTGGTCGGACGCAGACTGTCGGCGGTACGGCACGACGGTGACCGGAGACGAAGCGATCGCTCAGGCCGCCGCCTTGGCCGGCCAAAATGGAGAGGAGATGCTGAGGGAGTTCCTTTCCGGCGAGTTCACGCCCAGCTTTGCGAGCGCCGAAATCGCAAGGATCGTCGAAAGCAGCCTCGCTGTCTCTCGCGACTACGCGGCGAAATTGATGCTCAGTATTTCCTACGGCGATTATCGCGACGTGCTGCCGCGCATTCGGCGTCCGACGCTCTGCATCACAGGCGCCGCGAGCCCGCTGGGCGCGGAGGCGATGCCTTGGATCGCGTCCCAAATCCCACATGCGAGGTTATCCGTAATTGGGGCTGCTGAAGGCGGAAGCCATTTCATGTACCTGGAGAACCCCGAGGCGTTTAACGCCGAGGTGCGAAATTTTCTTACAGGGGTCTATTGAGCCCTGGATCGTCAGATCAGTGACATCTCGCGCAGCCAATTTCGGCGTCGCCTTGCGACCGTGGATGTGAAATTCATCAATCGTTGCAAGATCAGCCGTTGTTAAATGACCGATTCGCGCTTTGCAAGCTTTGCTCAATACCATCGGCCAAATCTCGATTTTCGCTGTATGGCTTGCGATACCGTCAGTCATTGACGTCTCCCTCCCACAGCGGAAACGGGGGTACTATAAAATATTGGAACGTGAAAGCCGCGGGAATATCAGAGTTGGGTCAGGTGCGGGTGTCAACGCTCTGGATGCCCATTTGGACGAAGGCGTGAAGCTCTGGATACCCGGTCGAGGTACGTAGCCACGGCAGCCTGTGTGTGCCAGTCTACCTCACCATATGCATGAGTCTCGGCCGATGTGGCGTTCGCAACGGGCAGGCCACAGCCTTGCCCGTTGCGCGTCAAATCCTCACAAGGGAGAAGCAATCGATGACGCCCTTTCAGATCATTGCTGCTGTCGTGACGCTGAGCGCCATTGGGAGCTATCTCAATTACAGGTACTTCAAATTCCCGCAGACGATTGGCCTGATGGCGTTCGCTCTTGTCGTGTCGGCCGCTGCCATTGTCTTGAGCCGAACTGGCCTTGCCAACCTCGAAACTCTGGGCCTCCTCGTCGGGAAAATCGATTTTTCGGAGGTCCTCCTGCACGGCATGCTGTCGTTCTTGCTGTTTGCGGGCGCGATGCATATCAATCTTGCAGATCTCAACAGCGTCCGCTGGACGGTTGGCGTCCTGGCGACTGCCGGGGTCATCATCGCGACCTTCATCACCGGAACGCTTGTGTGGCT
The DNA here is from genome assembly GCA_963819665.1 of uncultured Alphaproteobacteria bacterium. Lineage (GTDB taxonomy): Bacteria > Pseudomonadota > Alphaproteobacteria > Rhizobiales > Rhodomicrobiaceae > Rhodomicrobium. Next base: position 29,577 of record CAWFXN010000009.1, on the reverse strand, counting down.
GGCGTCCGGCCTTGTGGGATTGGACTTGCCCTATCTCTACGCCCTGTTGTTTGGGGCGCTCATCTCGCCGACCGATCCGATCGCCGTCTTGGCGATCCTGAAAGAGTTCCGGCATTTCCAAAGAAACGTACACCAAGATTGGCGCAGAAAGCCTGTTCAACGACGGCGTGGGCGTCGTTGCTTTCTTGACCATTCTCAATTTGGCGACGAGCCCCGGAACCCCGAAATTTGAGGATGCGGCTGTGCTCTTCCTGCAGGAAGCGGTTGGCGGCGCCGCCTTCGGTTTGGCCTGCGGCTGGGTGACCTATCTTCTGCTTAAATCCGTGGAGGACTACAAGGTTGAAGTGCTGCTGACGCTCGCACTTGCAACAGGCGGGTATGCCCTGGCCGAACAACTCCATGTCTCAGCCCCGATTTTCATGGTCACGGCGGGTCTCATCGTGGGCAACCACGGCCGCCAGTTCGGTATGTCCGAAACGAACCGGGTGAGGCTCGACGTGTTTTGGGAGCTCATCGATGAGGCCCTCAACGCCATTCTGTTTATCCTCATCGGTTTGGAGGTCGTGGTCATTCGCATTGAAGCGTCGCAGATTGCGCTTGGGCTTTTTGCAATCCTGGCGGTTCTTGCCGGACGACTTCTGAGCGTCGGGCTACCTGTCGGCCTGATGGGGCTTGGCGGACGGTATCGGCAGGGAACAATCTCGCTTCTGACCTGGGGCGGTTTGCGTGGCGGATTATCCATCGCAATGGCCCTTTCGCTCGTTATCGCCCTCTTTTACACGGCAGAACTGGTATGGATGAACCTGTTTCTGGCAGGCATGGGCGCCGCCATTCTGGCCGTGAAAAGCCGCCTCAACGTGCAGGCGATCTGGTTTTACGCCGTGGTCGGGGTCTTCATGTGGCTTTGCGTGCTCAAAAGTGGCGTGCATGCCACAGTAGCCGGGGTCATGATCGGGTTGCTTCTTCCCCTTGAGGGCAAACAGGGGAAACCTGCGCCCGCAGACGTCGTCGAACATGCGCTCCAGCCCTGGGTGCGTTGGCTGGTGCTGCCGCTTTTTGCCTTTTTCAATGTGGGTGTCGACCTCGGCGGGCTTACCTGGGAAAAAGCCTTCAGCTCCCTGACGCTCGCCGTGGCCTTGGGGTTGTTTGTCGGGAAGCAACTCGGCGTATTCGGCATGGTGTGGATCCTGGAGAAGGGGCTCGGTTTCGCGCGTCCACAGGGGGCCAGTTGGCGGCAAGTCCACGGGGTTGCTTGCCTGTGCGGCATTGGGTTCACAATGAGCCTGTTTATCGGCTCGCTCGCCTTGCCCGAGGAGGAGCAATACGCTGTGCGCCTGGGTGTGCTGGGCGGGAGCGCCCTCTCGGCTGCTCTTGCCGTCTTCGTCCTGAGAAGGGGCGCCCCGACCAGCGCGTGGGCCACTGCCGTGAGCAGGGCATTGTGACGCGCCACAGGTAATCACCACCGTTCTGCGGTTGACCGCTTATGCGCATGGGCGCATATTTTACCCATGAAATCCGCGATTGCCATCCTCTCGGCGCTTGCCGAGCCGACAAGGCTGTCGGCGATGCATATCCTGTCCGACGGGCAGGAGCATTGCGTATGCGAGTTGATGCGCGAGCTTGGCGTCAGCCAATCGCGCATGTCGCGTCATATGGCGGTGCTCAGGAACGCGGGGGTGGTAGTCGACCGCCGCGATGCGCAATGGGTGAGATATCGCATCACCCCCGACCTCCCAACCGACATCGCGGCGCTGCTCAAAGCGGCTCTGGCATTATCAGGCGGCCGCGAAAGGAAGGCAGCATGACCATGCATCCACCAGCAGCCGTTGCCCCCCAGTCCTGGCGTAATACGAAGTGGTTTGCGAGCGTCGCTGCAGCCTTGGGACTGTGGGCAGCGCTTTATAGCCAGCTTGCTCCCTTTTCGCAGTGGGCCGTGCGGGCACTTTCGATTGACGCTCATAGCCGCATTGGCGAAGCCATTGCCTTCTTCTTCTATGATGCTCCAAAGGTGCTGCTGCTCCTGACGCTTGTCGTGTTCGCGATGGGTATCGTGCGGAGCTTTTTCTCTGCCGAGCGCACGCGGGCGTTGCTGGCCGGTCGGCGCGAGGGAGTTGGCAATGTCCTTGCTGCTTGTCTTGGCATCGTCACTCCCTTCTGCTCGTGCTCAGCCGTGCCGCTGTTTATCGGCTTTGTCAGCGCGGGCGTTCCTCTCGGCGTGACTTTCTCCTTCCTGATCGCGGCGCCAATGGTTAACGAAGTGGCCCTCGGCCTCCTCTTCGGTCTCCTCGGCTGGAAAGTCGCGCTCACCTACCTGCTTTTTGGGCTTGCCGTTGCAATCGTCGCCGGTTGGGTCATCGGGCGGCTGCATCTGGAGCATTGGCTCGAAGAGTGGGTCCGTAATGTCCGCTCCGGGTCTGCGCAAATCCCGTCCGCGCGCCTCGACATGGTGGACCGCATCAGAGCCGGTCTTGACGCCGTGCGTGACATCGTTGGCCGCGTGTGGCCCTGGATGCTGGCAGGCATTGCCGCAGGAGCGCTCATTCATGGGTATGCGCCCGCTGAGACACTCGCGGCCATCATGGGGCGGGATGCTTGGTGGTCCGTACCAGCGGCCGTCATTGTCGGCATTCCGATGTATTCCAACGCCGCAGGGATCATCCCCGTTGTGGAGGCATTGATCGGCAAGGGCGCTGCCCTGGGCACCGTGCTGGCCTTCATGATGTCGGTTACCGCGTTGTCGATGCCCGAGATCATCATCCTGCGCAAGGTGCTGACGCTGCGATTGATCACTGTGTTCGTTGGCGTCGTCGGCGCCGGAATCCTGGCCGTTGGTTTCCTGTTCAACGCCCTCTTTAACTAACCTGGAGCAATGTCATGAAAGAGGTGAAAGTCCTTGGCCCCGGTTGCGCCCGTTGCAACACGACTGCCGAAATGGTGAAGACGGAAGCCGAGAAAGCTGGCATCGCCGTCACCGTTGAAAAAATCACCGATTATGCGGCGATCGCGGGATACGGCATCGCCTCGACCCCCGGTATCGTCGTCGACGGCAGGGTCGTGCATGCGGGCGGGCTGCCGAAGGCTGAAGACATTCAAAAGTGGCTGAAGGAATAACGAGGAAAGCCGCCTTCGATTGAAAGCGCCTCCAGGCAGACCGGCGTTTTCGAAGATTGAAGAGCAGCGGACGGGCGCCCACTTGCCATCAAAACCGGCCGCCAGAAAGGGATTGGAAAAATGCATTTCGTGATTTCCGCGACTTATGGCCCAACCGACCCGACCCGCGCCATGCTGCCGTTCATCTTTGCAGCCTCCGCGGTGCAGAGTGGCGATCATGCGACCATTATGCTGTTCGCGGACTCGGTGTTGATGGCCGTTGAGGGTTGTGGCGCCAGGCTAGTGCCGGTAGGCCCCCCCAATCGGTACGAGGAAGTCGCGAGCCATGCCAATGTCACGCTGATGGTATGCAAGCCCTGTCTGGAGGCGCGGGGACTGGATGCTGCTACGCTTGACAACCGCATCAAGCTCGCTGGTATGAATGAATTCCACGCAGCCGCTAAGCAACCCGATGCTCGCGTTGTGAATTTCTAGGCTATTGTGAGAATCGCAGTGGCACTTCGGTAGCCCGGCAACGGCATCTCACGAGAAGTGTTCGCGGCGCCCGGCGCGATTTATGTCTTCCTGTCGCTCCGTGGAATTGATCCCGTCTCCGTCCAGCTGGAAGGAGTGATCGGATGATGCATGACATGATGAGCCCCGACATGATGTGGGGGATGGGAGCTTTTAGTCTGCTCGGTGTGATCGTTCTCGTTCTGGTGATAGCGGCTCTGGTCAAGTATCTGTTCTTCAGGTAGTCGCCTGAATAGCCCGCCATCCGAAGAGTGCGGTGATTTCCTGAAGAAACCCTCACGAGGAGGGCTTTGCCTGGATGAAGGCAGCGGCTTCAGCCGCCCGCGCGGCGGCGGTGAACACGGCCCGCATATCGGTTTTGAATAAAATGCCCAAGTGGCTGCCTGCTTTTGGATTCTATGACGGGCCATTTCGCTGGAGCACCAGCTTCGGGGAGATGGGGCCATAATGAGACATCAAGGCGGTATTTTGCCGCCGTCGCTTTCGCCTTGAAGCGGTTATTGGGATCAGGGGCAAACAAGATGACCGAGAGTTCATACGAACGTGTCGCTGACGATGCTACTCGGGGACAATGAGCGGCAACGTCATCCAGAATGAGTTGGCGGCCGTGATGCGGGGTGAGCCACAGGCTGCGCTACCCTATGCGTGCGCGCTGCATCGCTGGCGCTTTCTCATTATCCTGGTCGGAGCCGCTATCGGCGTGCTCGGGATCATCGGCCTGAACCGCGTTGTGTTCGACCCTGACGTCCTCGTCTATTTCGACCGCAAGATGCCGGAGCGGCAGGCGCTCGAGGCCATCGAAGACCGGTTCGGGAGGACGAACGAGGCGGTTTTCGTCCTGCGCAGCCGCGAGGGCTCGCTGCTCGATCCGGCGAGGCTGGAGGGGATCCGCTTTCTGCATGCGCGCGCGCAGAAATTGCCGGGCGTGCTTAATGTGCGCTCGGTGCTGTCGCTGGCAGGCGGCCCGCAGCTCCCGGCGACGCCCGAGGCGATTGCGAAGCTACGTGAAGCCGTGCGCACCGCTGATCGCGCGGGGCGCGCCGTGTTATCTGAGGATGAGACCATCGGTGCGGTGGCCGCCATCGTGCCGCGCAACAGCCGCAACGACATTGACATAATCGGCACGGCTCAGGCCGTCCGCAAGCTGCAAGCCGACTTCCGCCAACGCTTCCCCAGGATCGAAGTGCTGATGACCGGCCGGCTGATGATGGACAATGCCTTCCTCGTAGACGGCCAGGACGAGACCTTCTTCTATGCCGGTGTGCAGATCGTGGTGCTGGCGCTCGTGCTCCTCGTCACCTTCCTCTCAGCGATCGCGGCGGCCATGCTTATGGCGATGGTGCTGACCGCGGCGCTGACGACCGTCGGCGCGACGGGGTGGATCGGCTTTCCATTGAACGGCATATCGAGCGCGGCGCCCTCGGTGCTGCTCGGGCTGGCCGTCGCGATTGCAGTACATCTGGTCATGGCGTGGCAGGCCGCCCGGCGGCGCGGGCTAAATCAGCAGGAAGCCGTGGCATCGGCAATAGGCATGAACCTCGTGCCGGTCACGCTCTCGGTGCTAACCACCATGGCCTCGTTCCTGTGCCTAAACTTCGCTGCATCGCCTCCATTCCGCCAGCTCGGCAATGTCGTGACCTGTGGCCTCGTGCTCACTTATGTCGCCTCCTTCACGCTGCTGCCGGCGCTGCTTCTCAGCCTCCCGTCCGGGATCGCCTATCGCGGCCTGCCACTTGAGCCAGCGTTGGCGCGGCTCGGCGGGTGGATCGTCCGCTGCCGGCGCGCTCTGCTCCTCGCCTTTGCGGCTTCGACGGTTGCCTTGCTTGCGGGCATCGCGCAGATTCGGTTCGACGACACCTTCTCGCATTATTTCGATGAGCGCTTCGAGATCCGGCGCGCGACCGACCTGTTCGAGGAAAAGCTGTCGGGAACGATCTTCGTCGATTTCGCGGTGCCGGTGGCAGGAGGCGAGGAGGCGTTTGGCCCCGCGCATCTGGAGCGCGTGGAGGCGTTCACCGCCTGGCTGATGGCGCGGCCCGAAGTCGCTGATGTTCTGAGCCTCTCCAGTTTCGCCGGGGATCTGGCTGCACGGGTTCCGGCTGCCGTGGTACGAGCCATGCCTCCGCCGAGAGCACTCGGGCCACCCGGCGCCAGACCCGCGGCCCAGGCGCGTTCTATGCTGCCCATCGCATATGAGGCGGCGCGCCGCGAAGGTCTGATCGGTCTCGTCGATGCGGCCGGCCACAATTCGCGGGTGAACGTGGTGCTGCGCGGCGTCAGCTCGGCCGACACGCTCGCCTTCGTCCGCGCCGCCGAGGCCAAGGCGGCGGAGATCTTCGGCGGCCCGGTGCTGGCGACTGGGCTGCCGAGGTTGTCCGCTCAGCTCTCGCTCGACAGCTCGAAAGCGATGGTGATTTCCATGGTGTTCACACTGGCTTCGGTGTCGCTGCTGTTGCTCGTCTCGCTGCGTGATGTCAGGCTCGGGTTAATCAGCCTCGCCCCGAACTTGGTGCCGATCCTTGCCGCCTTTGGCATCTGGGGGTTCTGGGTCGGCGAGGTCTCCTTCGCTGCGACTGTGGTGGGCGCGCTCACCTTCGGCATCATTGTGGACGACACAGTCCATATCCTGGTGAAATATCGCTTGCTGCGTCGCGAGGGTCACGAGCCCGGCGCGGCGGTCGTCAACACCTTCCGCTCCGTCGGCATTGCCGTGGTCGCGACATCCGTCGCGCTGGCGGCGAGCTTTGCCGTATTCACCTTCTCCGGCTTCCTCGTGAACCAGCATCTTGGCTGGCTAACCGCGATTGTGATCACTGCCGCGCTGATCGCGGATCTGTTCTTGCTGCCCCCGCTCGTCCTTATGTTCGAGAAGCCTATCGGCGACGGTCGAGCGGCCGAGCTTCACGCCCACGTGTAACCCTGCGGCCGCCGCCGATGGCAAACGAGGATGCCGGTTCGGGTCAAGGGCAGGAACGCCAAGGTTCTGGCGGCGCAAGCCGCCGGAGAGCCCCTTATATCCGTCACACCAAGAAAAAGGAGTTGGTTGGCAATTACCGCAACGTTGGCAGCGACTACCGGCCCAAGGGCGAGCCGCGGCGTGTGAATGTGCATGATTTCGCGGACAAGGAGCTTGGCAAGGTTGCGCCCTATGGTGTCTACGATATTGCGGCCAACAATGGCTGGGTCAGCGGCCGAAAGCGCCGATCCAAAGCCTCCCGCTTGGCCCGCCGATCATCGCCCATCCATCGCCTTCGGCGAGAAGGCCCACTCCGGGCGGCTTCATCGCCGCGAGATAGAAGGCTTTTGATTTCGCAAAGTCCGCAACATTAAAGCCGATATGATCGAACATCAGGCTCATTCTCCCAACGCGCGGATCACCGCCGCCGCCGTCTCGCCGCCCGAGAAGTTCTGCTGGCCCGTAATTAGGTTTCCGTCTCGGACGGCGCCACAGCCCGGCCTGAATGTAGTTGGCGCCAAGCTTCTTCAGTTCGTCCTCGATGCGCCAGGGCATGACATGTTTGTCGCGCGAAAGCAGACCCATGGACCAGACGGCGTTATCGGCAAAGTCCTCCTCGACATTGGCGAAGCCGGTGACCGTCTTTCCTTTTGCGAGATACTCGCCACTGGACAGTTTTGCATAACGTAGGATGGCGACGCCATGGCAGAGCGCGCAGGCAACCTTGCCAGCTTCGAAGAACTCCACAAATTTGCGCTGCCGTGCGTGCGCCGTCTCGAAGGTTGCCATCGGAGCCTGCCCGCCGGCGACCAAGATCGCATCGAACGACGCCACATCGATTGCGGCAGCAGGTTTTGTTTTCTCGATCACGGACGCGAGGTTTGGTGTTGCAATGAAGCCCATGCTGTGAGATAGGACGAGGAATATCCCGCCCCGTTTGGGCCGCTTGGCATTGACGGGATTGGCGTCTTTCAAGCTCACAGAAGGTCCATTAGGTGCGCGGACGTGGGGCAGATTACGCGGAACGCGAAGTTGCGCGGCAGGCCCTATTTCATGGCAAGGGTGATCCACAGCATGGCGTAGGGCTCGAGCAGGCGGGCAATTTTGAGGGGTCCCGCGTCTACCGCCTCAAAACCAAGATCGCGAACGAGGCCAAGGACCTGAGGCTTTGTGGCAGCGTCGTCGCCCGCGACAAACATCACGGGGCCTTCCGGCCATGTGAAGCTTCGGCCATTACTTCGAAACCAACCTGATTAAGGGTTTTGAACACGGATGCTCCTGAGCCCCAGTTCTGCACGCCTTCACCGCCGGACTGCGAAAAGCCAAGAGCGAGTTCGAGCCCATCAGGCCCCATTGTGAGCGGATTGGTGCAATCGAGAACGATCTTGCCCTTCAGCCCTTCCAGTTCCCGGCAGACCTCTTCGGTCGCATGCCACGGCGTGGCCAGAACCACCACGTCGGCAGAAGCAGCAGCGTCCTTCGTGGGCTTCGCTCGAGCGCCGGCTTCCTTATATTTGGGATTTTCGGGGTCCCTGACGCCGTAGACGACATCATGGCCCTTGCGCACCCAGGCTTCACCGAGCGCGCGACCGACATTGCCTGCGCCAATCACTGCAATTTTCATATTGATGGTCCTCATATCCGGTGAGTCGTGATATCAACTCGCTGGCAATCAAATAAAGTTAATTCTTCTCATGTCAGTTATCGATCAGGCTAATATCCGTAAGCTCGACATGACTCTGCTCCTCGTCTTTCAGGAGCTCATGCAACACCGGAAGCTCACTGTCGTGGCTCAGCGTCTGGGATTTACACAATCGGCCATCAGCCCACAGTGTGCGGCGTTTGCGGGAAATCTTCGGGGATGATCTCTTCACCGCCGCCCGGCGGGGGTTGAACCGACGGCGAGAGCTTTGGAGATTGAGCCTCAGATCAGAGCACTGCTTGAGCTGGCCGGCGAAATGCTGCGCGGCCACACGTTTTCACCGGCTGAGGCGAGCGGCGTCGTTCGCATCGCGGCGCCCGATTACCATTCAACGCTGCTTGCTGCGCCTTTGATCGAGAGAGTCCAAAAGGCGGCACCCGGCCTCCAGCTTTCCTTCCGGCCGCTTGTGCGCCAGACCGCCTGCAAGCGCTTGAAGCCTCCGATATCGATTTGGCGCTCGGCTTCTTTTGGAACATCGGGAACCGCTTTTTGAGTCGGGATCTCTATGAAGATGACTATGCCGTCGTGGCTCGCTGCGGCCATCCCGGATCGCTCGCCATATCGTGGTGTCGCTGGACGGTTCGGTTAGCGGCATCGTGGATCGGGTTCTGGCGCGCGATGGCCGCTCTCGCAAGCTCGTTGCGGCCGTTCCATTTTTCACGACCGCTCTTGCCACAGTTGCTCGCTCCGATCTGATCCGTGCCCCGCAGGCTCGCGGAGGCCTTCGCGTCTTCCTTCGGACTGCGGGTCCTAGAACCGCCCATCTCTATCCGGCCTTCCCGGGTATCGATCGTTTGGCACGAACGAAACGACAAGAGCGCCCTGCACAACTGGATCATTGCCGAGGTCGAGGAATGCGCACTTTGGAAAAGTCCACGGAGGAGAAGGGTGTGGGGAACCGGGACCGACTGCTTCGATGAGAAGGAATGACTCCGGACCTGCGTCACCCGCTCCAGTCCCACATGCTACGTGTGTTTGGAAATATCATTTTGTTGCATGCCCTTATGTTAGCAAAGGGCAGTCACCGAGGGACAGCACCTGTCCCGCCACAAAAAATGCCCTATAGCTCAATGGTTTAGGATGAGGAATGGTGGACACGACAGGGATCGCCTAACGACGAGAAATCAAAGGATTAGCCCAGAAAGTGGGACAATGGGCTCGCATACGATCGTTAGGCTTTTTTCGGCAATGTCCCACCAAAAGCACCCATTCCTCAAAGAAGCAAGGAGTGCTGCAATCCGAGAGGTGTCTTTATTCTGGAAGGGCTGAAGGCTGGACGGTGCTAAAGATACATCGCCTCCGCATGTACGCTCCCCGTGCTGTGAAAGTCGAGTGATCTATCTCTGACGCGACTTACTGGCTATAATCCCATAAAAATTAACCGCACGGAGCTTACGGACATGCCGGGCTCAGCGCATAACGTTCTCTGGCCAGAGCTGCCTTACGAAGCCTGGAAAGATACAAGCGAGACGCTTCATCTCTGGACGCAAATCGCTGGCAAGATACGGCTTGCCTTGACGCCATGGCTCAATCATTCCTGGCATGTGCCGCTGTATGTGACGGCACGCGGACTGAACACGTCGCCCATACCTTACGCTGAAGGCACCTTCGAAATCGAATTCGACTTCAACGAGCATCTCGTCAGGATCATCACCGATGACGGGCGGGAGAGACGCATCCCGCTTCAGCCGCGCACCGTTGCCGAGTTCTACGAGCTTGTGATGTGGGACATGGACCACCTGAAGATCCCGGTCAAAATCACCGAGCTGCCCTCGGAGATACCGGGCGCTATGCCCTTCAGCCAAGACCGCACTCATAGCGCTTACGACCCCGCCTACGCAAACCGCTTCTGGCGTGCCCTGGTTCAGGTTGACCGGGTTTTCAAGCAGTTCCGCACCGGCTTCATCGGCAAGGCCAGCCCGGTTCATTTCTTTTGGGGCAGCTTCGATCTTGCCGTGACCCGGTTCTCAGGGAGGCCGGCGCCGCCACATCCGGGCGGCGCGTCCGGTCTTTCCGACGAGGTCATGCGCGAAGCCTATTCGCATGAAGTGAGCAGCGCCGGTTTTTGGCCCGGGGGCAGCGGCATCGATAATGCCGCTTTCTATTCCTATGCCTATCCCGTTCCCGGGGGTTTTGGACGCTGCGCCGTCAAGCCCGAGGCCGCCTTCTTCCATGAAGGTCTGGGCGAGTTCCTTCTGCCCTATGACGCCGTCCGCACCGCGCCGGACCCGGGCGCGGCGCTGCTTTCCTTTCTTGAAAGCGCCTATGAAGCGGCGGCTCATCTCGCACACTGGGACCGGGCCGCTCTCGAATGCGCGCTTGGAGCGCCAGGCGTCCCGCGCGCGACCAAAGCTGCCTGACTTCGAAGAAAACCGCATGATCGTTCGATAGGGCCGTTCGCCGGAGATGGACATGGACAAGACCCGCAAATTGGCGGAACCGGAGGAATCGGTGCTGCGCGATACGAGGGAAGCGATCGCACTCGAGCAATACAGGCATTTGGCCGACCGCTCGAAGCCACGGAAGCCTCCCAAAGACTATAAGTATCTCGATGAACTCGCCCACCTACAGTTCGAGCTGATCAAGCTGCAGGAATGGGTTCGCGTGCAAGGCTTGCGCGTCGTGGTCATTTTCGAGGGCCGCGACGCCGCCGGCAAAGGCGGCGTCATCAAGCGCATCACTCGAGAGCCTGAACCCGCGCATCTGCCGCGTCGTGGCGCTCGGGACGCCGACGGAGCGCGAGCGCGGCCAATGGTATTATCAGCGCTACGTCGCCCACTTGCCGGCGCCTGGAGAAATCGTCCTGTTCGACCGCAGTTGGTACAACCGCGCCGGCGTCGAACATGTCATGGGCTTCTGCACGCAGGAAGAGTACCGTGAGTTTCTGCGCTCTTGCCCGCTCTTTGAGGAAATGCTTGTTCGCTCGGGCATTTACCTCATTAAGTACTGGTTTTCGGTCAACGACGAAGAGCAGGAGCTGCGTTTCCAGGAGCGGATAAACAATCCCGTCAAGCGCTGGAAGCTCAGCACGATGGATCTGGAATCACGCAGGCACTGGGTCGGATACTCAAAGGCCAAAGATGTGATGTTGGCCCACACCGACCGCGAGAAGACGCCATGGTGGGTCGTCAACGCCGATGACTTGGGATGCGTGTCCGGGTCGTAAGTCCAATCCCTGACGCCGGTCAAATAGGGCTGTCCGGGAGCGGGGATGCCGTTTTGAGGAAAGGCCGGAGCGATTTCGCCGGTCTCACGAAGGTAGACCACTTGACGACCGGCCGCTTTGAGCGCCTCGAAAATCGGAGCCGGGTCAGGGTTTTCCAGTTTGAAGCTGCCGACGCGGGTTCGGGTTCGCTCGGGTAGGACGGCGGAATGCGAGAAGGTCTTTGTCGTGCCCGTTCGTTCTTGGAGGTTTTCCAATCCCATTTCGGTAATGCGCGTGAGCGCGACAAGCAGAGAGATGTCCCGTAAGGCATTGTTGGCTTCAACGAGGATTGCTTTGGGGGCAGTGGGTGCTGTGATTTCCATGGCAAGCTCCTAAAGAAAAGAGGAAGAGGTCAAGAAACGCAATGAATGGAATGGTATTAGCTAGACACAGAATATGCAGAAGTATTGAATATATACATGGATTTTCACGTATCGGCAAGAATGCCGCTTTAGGCATGACTTGGGCTATTCACCTTTTCTTGTCATACGCCGGTTGAAAGCAGGCATGGTATAATTTCGCGAAGAAATGTTATCTTCAATCACAACGCCGAAGGAGACTTGCCAGCATGGACATAACGCGCCGCGAATTCGACGATGTTCTGGCTCAGGTGATCGCGCAGAAACACATCATCAATGCCATCCTGATAACGCTCCGCCACAAGCAGGTGCTATCCGATAAAGGTTTGGAAGAAATGTTCGAAGCGACGCTCGCCGCGATTGAGCGTGTTCCGGACCCCATGGCCGATGCTGTTGCGGCTTATATTGAAAATCTCCGCATCGCTTCTCAGCCTGAAACATAAAACAGCTGCACGGCATCGTCACTTTTGGAGAATGCCCCTCCATTGAGTGCGCGGTTTTTTAGCGCTTCACTCAGTGCGTGTGACAACCGTTAGTTTTTTGGAAGTGATGCGCGCAAAGATCGCTTCCTGCAATTTGCGGAAAAAGCCCGGCGGCAAGACGCCGTAGTCATAGCGATCATTCTTCCCCGGAATGGGGCGAAGGTCAGGGCCGGGCCAGACGAAGTCGTTGAGTTCCGAGATGACGATCCAGGAGGGTTGATCGTCCAGGCCAAGATGCCGTTTCAGGCCGGGCGGCATGGCAACGGCATCGGCGGGATCTGAGGGCGGCGAGTGGGTGACGGGGACGACGCTGACGATCACGGCGTCCTCGATGATCTGACGCACAAGCACAATCGCGCAGGGCCGGTCTTTACGCCCTTCTTCTTCCCCGCGCCGGTGTTGGCCTTGCCAGAGATAAGAGTAGGAGATGACGAGACCGGCATGCGGCGTGGGAAGGGGCAAGGCAGGCTCCTAGCCGAGATCGATCTTGTCGAGATAGGCAAAGTGAGCCGGGACTTCGGCGGCGGCGATCGCCTTCAGGGTCTCGTCGTCGAGGTCTTCCATGCGGCGCGCGACGCGCCCGCGAACAAGGGTTTCAAAAGCGGCGGCGGAGATGAGAACGTTCTTGTCGCGGCCGTTCTTTGTGATGATAACGGGCTCGGTCAGGGCTGCGTCCTGGTAACGGCCCACATTCTGCTGAAACTCAGTCGATGTTACTTTCATGACCGGCACCCCTTATCCAAGTTATCTATAATATCTAATATATCTATAAAATGCAAGGTATTGTCTAAAGGCTGGTTTGGCGTATCTCAATCGCGTGAAAAGACGGCGGCGGCTAGGTTTCAAGCGCGCAGGCCTTCAAGTGAAAGTTCAAGTAGAGCAGCTGCGGCCAATTCTTTGATAAAGCTCGCTCCTTATCGTTAAATCCTCGCGGAAATGCCTGTAAAGGTTGTCCGGAATTTGTTGAGAAATCGGGTTTCACCGGACAACCGCTTCGTTCGTTCGCTGGGGGAAACATAAGCGCCGGAGCTTGCCCCTCGTGGGCAGCCGTGTTAATCGTTCCTGTTATGTTCTCATTGCCAATGACGCCACCTTCAACGGTGCGACAGGTCTTTCGGGCTTCGCGGCGGACTGCGCGGGCCTTGCCTTTTTTCCTGTCGAGGGTGCCGGCGGGGTTTCCGTCGCCAGCCGATGACTATCTCGAAAGCGAGCTTGATCTCAACGAGCTCCTGATCCAGCATCCGGCGGCAACCTTCTATGTGCGCCTGGCCGGCGACTCCATGGTGAACGCGGGCCTTTTCGACGGCGACATTCTCGTTGTCGATCGCGCAGTGACAGCGAGCCACGGGCATATCGTGGTGGCTGTGATCGAGGGCGAGATGACGGTCAAGCGTCTCTACTCGCAAAGCGGCCGGGTCGAATTGCGCGCCGAAAATCCCGCCTACAAGCCGATCGTGTTCGACGAAGGCCGTGAGCTCGTAATTTGGGGCGTGGTCATCGGCAGCGTCCGGCAATTCAAGGCGTGACGCAGTGGCCGAGACGATTTTCGCACTCGTCGATTGCAACAGCTTTTACTGCTCCTGCGAGCGCGTGTTCGATCCGCGCCTTGAAGGCCGTCCGGTCGTGGTGTTGTCGAACAACGATGGCTGTATCATCGCTCTGACGAACGATTATGTGGAATTAGGATTAACTCGGCCTTCCTCTTGAACTACCAACTAATCCTTGGCAGTTGATGGTCTTCGTCCATTGGCGGATGTGTGAGGCCGGCTGCGACTTATTGTCGGCAAGAGATTCGATGCGGGATCAAGAAGCTGAACGCTGGTTATCGATCCTGGCCAATCTCGGGCGCGCCGAGAACACCATCCTGGCTTATCGCCGTGCCTTAAGCGCCTATTTCGACTTCTGCGATCTTAGAGGCAAGCCTGTTCAGGCTGCCACATCCGAGCATATCGCCCTGTTCGTGCGTTCCATGACCGATTGCCGATCGCCAGCGGGAAGAGACGTGACACAGGCACGATCGGGGCTGGCCAACGCGACCATGCGCCAGCGCCTTACCGCCGTCCGGCTCTACTACGATCATCTGGTCGAAGAGGGAATCCGATCAGATAATCCGGTGGGCCGCGGCCGCTACACCGAATCCGGCGGGTTCGGAGGCGCACGGACTCGCGCGCTCCTCCCTCGATATACAAGCCTTCCCTGGATCCCGAACGACGAGGAATGGCAGGCAGTGCTGCAAGCGGCCAAAGCTGGGACGCGGCGCAACCGCCTCATGCTTGCGCTGGCCTACGATGCGGGGCTTCGGCGCGAGGAGCTTTGTTCGCTTGCTACCGGTGACCTCGACCCTGCGAACCGATTGCTGCACATCCGGGCGGAGACGACAAAAGGGCGCCGCGCCCGCGTCGTGCCGTACTCGGCGCCGACAGCCAGCTTGCTGTCCGGCTACATCGCGCACCGCCGCGTTCTCACCCGCGGGCGTGGTCCATTGTTCGTCTCGGAGTCGCGGCGCAATCGAGCGGCGCCGATTACGCTTTGGACATGGTCGAAGGTAGTTCAGGCCCTCGCCCGCGACGCCGGCGTCCCGCGTCTCGCGACGCACACGTTCCGCCATCTTTGCCTGACGGACCTCGCGCGCTCCGGGTGGGAGCTTCACGAGATCGCGACCTTTGCGGGCCACCGCAGCACCAGCACAACGCTCCTTTACATTCACCTCAGCGGGCGTGAACTCGTGGCCAAGTTTGCGCTCGCCGCGTCGGTGCATAGATCCCGCATGGCACAGGTCGAGGAAGCGCTGGGGTGAGAACAGAAGAGGCGGCCGAGCCGCGCTCCTTCAATGAGCGGAATGGGAATGGCCAATCGACGTTCACCGCTACGATCGGTCGCCGCACTTAAGTCCGGAAGAAAGCGAGCATATGGGGCGGCTGGTGGCCCGCTTCACCGCGGGAGGCAAAGGCTGGCATAAAGAGGCGCGCGCGGCGCTCGCACGACTGCTACATCCGCTCGAGGATACTCTCGATCACATTGGTGTGGTCAATACGGAGAAGCGCAAATACACGGTACGGACCACAGTCATCTGCCTGTTGATCCGGGCTATGCACCGGCACGACTGTTCGTTCTGGGCCTTTTCGAGCGATGTTTGGCACGAGATGCTTGGAAGCGATTATTATGCTTATGTTCGCCAGCACGGCGCAACGGCCAACGCTCGCCAGCAGCTCACCGCCGTGGCCTATCTGCTCTGCGGCTTCAACGAACTCGGTGGCCTTGGCCGCCTCGCCCATCACGCGCTCGCCGAGAAGGTCTTCGGCTGTAAGGCTGTCAATACTGTCGTAGCTGAACTGCTCGCTGATCTTCAGCTCTGGGGCTACACAAGCAAGGGCAACCTTGTCGCCGTCCGGGCCGCGCTGGCCGAGGCGATGCTGGCGCAACGAAGTCCGCGCCTACACGATCTGACGTACGAGACAATGAGCAGACTTCATCGCGAGGTGGACGCCAAGATAACGCGCCCGGGTCTGACCGTCATTTCTTATGCGCTCGTCCGGCGCGGCATCCTGAGAGAACCGCTTGGACGCGACGGCGATGCGAGCAAAAAGGGGCGGATCGATCACCGCGAAGCCGCCGAAGGCGTCCCGCCGGAATGGCGGCAATGGTGCGAACGATGGTTCGCGACGTCCACCCTGCAGCCGGCCAGCCGGGTGAGCACTGTCTACTCGCTGTTCCAGGCCGGTCGGTGGCTGGCACGAGAACAGCCCGGTATCAAGGGTCCAGCGGATTGGAGCCGCGAAACGGCAGCGGCCTATGTGGCCGCGGTGAACCGGGCGACGATCGGCCAATGGTCGACGGTGGCGGGGCCGCATAAACTCCGTATCGGAGAACCGACCGCCGCGCGTTCCAAGGAAGGGATGCTCAAATCGATCCGAACCTTTTTCGCCGATTGTCAGGAGTGGGGCTGGATTACTCCACGCTTTCAGCCCGCCAAAGCGCTGGCAACGCCACGTCCGATCCGAGCCTTGATCGGGCCAGACCCGCGCGTTATCGCCGACGCCACCTGGGCCAAGCTCGTATGGGCCGGGCTGAACCTGAGCGATCAGGACCTGTCCCGGTCGAAAAATCGCGCCAGCATCGGTGACGGCCATTTCTATCCGGCGCTTCTTCTTCGCGCGCTGGTGACCGTCTGGCTTTTTTCAGGACTGCGCCGCAATGAAATCCTTCGTCTCCGGATCGGCTGCACGCGCTGGCAAGCGAGCGAAAACCGTGACGCAACAACACCGAACGATCGGCCCCGAATTTGCCTGCTCGACGTGCCCGTCAACAAGACTGGCGCCGCGTTCACCAAACCCGTCGATGCCGTGGTCGGCGAGGCGGTGGCCGCGTGGGAGGCTGTGCGGCCGCCGCAGCCGCGCTGGCTCGATGAAAAAACTGGCGAGCGCGTTCACATCCTATTTTCGTATCGCGGACGACGTGTTGGCATCAACTACATCAACGAGGTGGTGATACCGCTGCTCTGCCGCAAAGCCGGGATCGAAGCGGAAGATGCGCGCGGCCCGATCACCAGCCATCGGGCTCGGGCTACGATCGCTTCCCAGCTTTATAACGCCAAGGAACCACTCACCCTGTTCGAGCTACAGGAATGGCTCGGCCATCGCTCGCCTGAGTCCACCCGGCACTACACCCGGATCAGCCCGACAAAGCTCGCGAAGTCATACGAGAACGCGGGCTACTTTGCGCGCAACCTCCGGGCGGTGGAAGTCTTGATCGACCAAGATGCCATCCGCAGCGGCACGGCGGCCAGCGAGCCGTGGAGATACTACGACCTGGGGCACGGCTATTGCACTTACGACTTTTTCGACCAGTGCCCGCATCGGATGGCATGCGCCCGTTGCGGGTTCTACGAGCCGAAAGCCTCGGCAAAGGCACAAGCTCTGGAAGGCAAGGCAAACCTGTTGCGGCTCCGGCAGGAGATTCCGCTCAGCGATGCGGAGCTAAGGGCAGTGGAAGAGGGCATCGCAGCTCATGTTGAAATGGAATCCAAGCTGGCCAACGAATGGCCGCTTTCCGAATTGCGAAGCGGAAGATAGGAAATCGGAACCATGACGGCTGCAGATGCCGAGTAGGCCCAGGGAATTTCACCCCGAGCACCGGGTCACCGGAGGCGGTCGCCCACCTCCGGTTCCCACAGAACGTAGCGTGCGGTTTTCCCGCACTACGCTCTTCAGAAGATGGTTCACAGCACTGCGAGAGCTTGCAACTCCCGGTAAGGGAGATACAGCTTTGGCCGCAGTATCGGCAGCCGCTGCTTGATCTGGTGGAACACGTCCCACGTAATGCGGCCTGCCCAGCTCCGGCTGCAAAGCATTTTATGCCAGTAGCGTTCCACCGCCCTGTGGACCTTTTGCAGGGAACGGAAGTTCCCGGCTATGCCGTAATAGGCATAATGGCCCCTCAGCACGATGTTGAGATTGCTGACCTGTTCCCGAACCGGTAAGTGCCGCATTCGCCGCATCTGGTCCTGCAATGACATGAGGCTGCGCCGCAAGCGAGATTTCTCGGTGCGCATCCCAACCTTGAAGTTACCCTTCAGGTTCCGCGTGCAGTAGAGCGTGAACCCCAGAAAGTAGATGGTCTCTGGACGCTTCCTGCCGCGTTTGGCGGCATGCCGTTGCGCGAACCGTCCGAACTCGACGAGCTTGGTCTTGGACGGTTCCAGGGTTAGGCCGAACTTTCTCAGCCGTTTGCACAAGGCGTCCTGGACGCGCAAGGCATCCTCACGGTATTGGAAACACAGCACAAAGTCGTCGATATATCTGACCAGACGAGCCTCGCCCCGCAAGCGGGGTTTGACCACGCGCTCGAACCAAAGGTCGAGCACATAATGCAGATATACGTTGCTCAGCATATAGCGCGACAATCTGGGTGAGAACGCGTATTGCCTCATTCAATGATGTTCCTCAGCCGAAGTCGTTTGCCTCATTGGGAATGTTCCCCGGCAACTCCCACACCACCGGGCATACGGGTCCGTACCACGGCGGTTCGACCGGGTTAAGCAACTGCGGTGACACAAAGCCGGGGGAGTCCGAGATCATCGAACGCATGGTTGCGCAGGGCTTGCTGCACCGCCGGATGTGATGACATGCGCCGAAATCCGGTGGGTGAACCGGCCGCGACCGCCGCGAGGAACTTCGGCACGCCGCGGCGGCGTAATTCCTTGAAGCGGTTAGGACCGTTCCGCCACTGCCGCCAGAGATACGAGCGTAGTCTCCGGCGTATCCATGCTTCCAGGTTCGTGAGCACGCGCGGCGTCTGGCAGAAGCCGAAGTACCCGCGCCAACCGATCAGATACGGGGCGAGGTCTTCCACAATCTGCTCCAGGCTTCGTCCGCGGGTCCGGCTGGTCATATCCCGGATTTTCACCTTGAACTTGCCGAGGGCCTTGGGCGCGATGCGCCGCTCAGCCCCGTCGTTCGTGATTGTAAAGCCCAGGAACTTGCGCTCCTCCGGCAGCGCCACCGCGCTTTTCGCCTCGTTGACCTTCAGCTTGAGCTTTTCAGTCAGGAACCTGGTCACGGAGGCCATGACGCGTTCGCCGGCCCGGCGGCTGCGAACATAGATGTTGCAGTCGTCTGCGTACCGGCAAAAGCGGTGTCCCCGCCGGCTCAGTTCCTTGTCGAGATCGTCGAGCACGAGATTGCTGAGGAGGGGCGAAAGCGGACCGCCTTGGGGGTCCCTTCGTCCACCGGACAGACCAAACCGTCTTCCATCACCCCGGCATTCAAAAATCCGCGGATGAGTCTGAGCACGCGCTTATCGGACACCCGTTCAGCGACGCGCGCCATCAGCATGTCGTGATTGACCCGGTCGAAAAATTTTTCGAGGTCCAAATCGACCACGATGCCGTAGCCCTCCGCAATGTAGCGTTGGACTTGCCCCGTTTTCGTGGAGAGGTTCGGTATTGGGTCAGTGTAACTGATGTGGGGTTGCGTCGTCCTCCTTGTCGATGCAGTTCCTTGGTTCGGCCCCAGCGGAGCCCGTTCCTTCATCCCGGCCCATGCGCAGGCTCTGCCGTCGCGCACAGTCCCTGTCAAGCACGCGCGGATTGCGCGCCCGCGAGGGCTTGTGCTTGATAGGGGCGAGCACGGCGGCATGATTGGGTTGGCCGGGCGAGGATGGTGAACTCTTCTGCGCCATGATCGCGTGCCGGCGCTCGAACGCCACCGGCGACAGATATCCAAGCGCCGAGTGCCTGCGCCGTGGATTGTACAACGAGGTTTGAGAACGCCCACAGGACCGTTCTTCGCCAGGTTTTCTATCCGCATCATCCGTGGTCGGGCCGACAAGTGTGCGTGCACGCGACGATCGACAAGTCTGATGACGTTTTTTTCCGCTGCACGCTGGAAGGTTCGGAAGCGGATCGATGGCTGGAGATCCCAGCCTGGATGTTCGATCGCGCCGGATGTGCTCAACAGGCGACCATGACGGCTGAACCTTTCGTCAGCTTAGACGCGCTTGCGGCCCTGTCTACGCTTCTCGATCTGGCATTGAAGGACCGGACGCCATCATCGAATGCCCAGCTTTCGGGCGCATCCAGAGCCTCTCAAGAGCAGAATCGGGGAGAGGCCCATGTCACACAAGACGGCGATATCAAGGGAAGGAGGCCGGCACAGCCGGCAACTGTCGCAGATGGAGCTGTTCGAGAACGATCTGCACGGAACCGGCGCGCCGAGATGGCCGGAGCTTCCGGCGGAAGCGCGGGCGACGCTGACCAGCCTCATGGCGCAGTTGATCCTCGATCACGCGGCAAAGACCACGACGCCGCCCACAAGGGAGGCCGGCCATGATCACTGACAAGGTCCGATCCCATCATCTGGAGCGCAAAGCGTTACTTTACGTGCGGCAGTCTTCACCGCATCAGGTGCTGCACAACCGTGAGAGCAGCGCGCTGCAATATGCGATGCAAGATCGGCTGACGGCACTTGGATGGTCCGAGATCGAGGTGATCGACGAGGATCTCGGCCGCTCCGCTGCGGGCGGTGTGCAGCGCGCTGGCTTCGAGCGCATGGTGGCGGAAGTCTGCCTCGGCAAAGTCGGCGCGGTCTGTGCCCGCGAGGTCTCGCGCTTCGCCCGCAACAGTCGGGACTGGCAGCAATTGATCGAGATGTGCCGCGTGGTCGACACGGTGCTGGTCGATCAGGAGACGGTTTACGCGCCCCGGAACGGCAACGACCGCCTGCTGCTTGGGCTGAAGGGGAGCCTCAACGAGTACGAACTCGACCTGCTCCGCCAGCGCTCGCTCTCGGCCCGTTACGAGAAGGCGCGCCGGGGCGAACTGATCATAGCTGCGCCCGTTGGCTTCATTAAGGCCGGCGACCGCTACGAAAAGGAGCCCGACCGGCGCGTGCAGGAAGCGATCGCGCTGGTCTTTAACAAGGTCGAGGAACTGGGGAGTGCCCGGCAGGCGCTCTGCTGGCTGCATGAGCACAACCTCGATCTGCCGGTGAAGCAGAACAACGGCGACACAACCTGGCGGCGTCCGAACTACTCGGCCATCCACCGAATGATCGAGAACCCAATCTATGGCGGCGCTTATGCCTATGGTAAGACGGCGGTTGCGGCGGGATACAATGCCGATGGGGTGAGCGTGAAGATCCGCCGCAAAGCGCGCAACGAATGGCTCGCGCTGATGCCCAATGCCCATGAGGGCTATGTGAGCTGGGAGAGGTTCGAAGCGATCCGCGCCATGGTCAGCAGCAACGTCCCGACCGGCCGGCATCATGGAGCGCCCAAGCATGGCGACGCGCTGCTGGCGGGCTTGATCCGTTGCAAGCGCTGCGGCCGTAAGCTGACACTTCGCTACTCCGGCATGAAGCACCATATTCCGCGCTACGCCTGCAGCCGTGCCTGGATGGACAACGGGGCCCCCCAATGCATCGCCTTCGGCGGATTGCGCGCCGACGATGCGATCGAGGAAGCGCTGATTGGTGTCGTCGGTCCAGGCGCCATCGCGGCTGCGAATGCTGCCGCCAGGGAAGCCGGAGAACGGCGGGATCAGGTGCGCGATGCGCTCGGTCGCGATCTCGAAGCGGCGCGCTACGCGGCCGATCGCGCCTTCCGCCAGTATGATGCCGCCGACCCCGCAAACCGGCTGGTAACGGGCGAGCTTGAAGCGCGCTGGAACAGGGCGCTCATCCATGTCGCGGAGGTCGAGAGCAAGATTGCGGCGCATGATGCGGCCATCCCGCTTGCAGCCATCGATCTCGCCTCGCTCGGCGTGCTCGCGTCCAACCTGCAAGCCGTCTGGTCAGCGCCAACGACCGACGCCCGCCTCAAAAAGCGCATCGTTCGCACGCTGATCCACGAGATCGTGGCCGATATCGACGATGCGGCCTCCGAGATCGTCCTTGTTGTTCACTGGGCGGGCGGCGCCCATAGCGAGATGCGCCTGCCCAAGCGCCGCCGTGGGCAGCGCAACAGTACCTCTACCGATATCATCGAAGCGGTGCGTCAACTGGTGCTCATTGCTCGCGATGATCTGATCGCCGGCCTTCTCAACCGCAACGGCTTCAAGACAGGCAACGGCAACCGATGGACGCGCGAACGCGTCACCTCGATGCGCTCGAATTACCGCATTCCCGTGTTTAAGTCCGCGCCAGATGGAATCGAGCCCTGGCTTAACCTGAGTAAGGCCGCAAAGCTCCTGAAGATCGCACCCAAGACTCTGCGGCTGGCGGCCGAAGCTGGCGAGATCGAAGCCATCCATCCGCTATCCGATGGTCCCTGGATCTTCGCCCGTGCTGCACTGACAACATCGGCCGCCCGATGCATAACCGAGCGAGCCCGTCTGAACCCAAAATATCCCGCGGGATCGCATTCCGACCAGCAAAGCCTCTTCACTTCAATCACATAGCCAGATGGGTGTTCCGATGCGCGATTGTAGAACCCTTCGATGAAGGCGAACACGGCCATGCGCGCCTCCGCCTGCGTCTTGAACCGGCGGCGGTCCAGAAGTTCGCATTCGAGCGTGGCGAAGAAGCTCTCCGCCATGGCGTTGTCGTAGGCGTCGCCAACCGAGCCCATGGAGGGACGAACGCCCGCCTCGCGGCAGCGGTTGCCGAAAGCGATGGACGTGTATTGCGAGCCTTGATCCGAATGGTGGATCACGCTTTTCGGCTTGCGGACCGCGAGCGCCATGTTCAGCGCCGCAAGCACAACATCGGCGTGCAGCGTCAGCGACATCGACCAGCCAACGATCCTCCGGCTGAACACGTCGAGCACGATGGCGAGGTAGAGAAAGCCGGACCAGGTTGGAATATAGGTGATATCGGCGACCCAAAGCCTATTGGGCGCTTCAGCCTTGAAGGCACGCTCGACAAGATCGGGCGCCTGGCGGCCGCCATCGCGCACGGTCGTGGTCGACAAAACGGCGGCGGCTGACGCCGGCCAAACCGGCGGCTTTCATCAACCGCGCGACGCGCTTGCGGCTGATGGACAGGCCGCTTTCGGCAAGTTCGGCATGGACGCGCGGGCTGCCATAGGTCCCGTGCGAGGCCGCGTGGACGGCGCCGATGCGCTCGATCAGCGCGGCGTCGCTTATCGCGCGCGCCGACGGCGCCCGTTTCGCCCACGCATAGTAACCGCTGGAGGAGACGCCCAGCACCCGGCACATGGCGGCGATCGGATAAACGGCCCGGTGTGCGCTCACGAATCGGAACCCCTCGACGGAACCGCCTTCGTCTCCCGAGCGAACCAGGCCGCGGCTTTTGAGAGGATCTCGCGCTCCAGCCTGAGTTGCTTGTTCTCCTTGCGCAGCCGCGAGAGTTCAATGCGCTCTGCGTTTGTGAGGCCGTCGCCGCGGCGGCCCTCGTCGCGATCGGCTTGCGCGACCCAGTTGCGGATCGCTTGCGCCGATGGCTCAAACTCTTTCGCCAGTTCTTCCGGCGAGCGGCCGGCGCGAACCAGTTCGATCATCTGCCGCCGGAACTCGGGCGGATATGGGGGGCGTTTCTCTGACATAGCGGACTCCTGAAACACAAATGTTTCGGTGTCCACGAAACCGGGGGAACTTCAGCGTTGGGCCTGAGCAACCGCTTGATGAGCGGACCGTCCCGGCCGGAAGCCGTAGCTGTGTTCGGAAAACGTTGGGTCCCAGCGCTTCTGGAGCACCTGCAGCAACGCCTGCTGGATCAGCCTGTCGACGACGCAAGGCACGCCGAGTTTTCTGACCCCGCCATCCGGCTTGGGTATCTCTACCCGTTTGACCGGCAGCGGCTGGTAGGTTCCCCCGAGCAATTGAGACCGGATGTTTGGCCACTGCTCACGCAGGTGGTCCTTGGCGACGTCGATGGTCATCCCATCGACGCCAGGACCGCCCTTATTCCTTCGAACGCGTTTCCACGCTGTTTCGAGATTTTCCCGGCTGAAAGCCAGGTAAGTCCGATCGCCTTCCCCGCACCCCGCCGGATCTACAGCCTTGGCCTTTGATGGATATGGACTTTGCGGCTAGTCGCCCGCTCGTCCGACCAGGCATGCCTCCTATCCGGTTTCTGTCCGTCAGGCCGCGGTTTTGCTCCGCACTTCCTTCAGACGCCGCCTCGCGGCGGCCGCCCTTGTGCTTCGCTAATCCTTCACCTCCATCAGGTTGGACAGGAGACTTTCACTCCCAAGCTATCGAACATGCTGGGCACACGACTGAACGGCTTCGCCGTAGGGGCACTGTTGCGAGCTTCCCAATACAACTGAGACTTGCTATCAGATCTGATCTGCTGTTTCTGTTCAATTATTACGCGCGAGAATGTTTGTTATCGCGTGTAACCTGTTTTTTGCTTTGATCATGAGTAACCTTCTTTCCGGCGCGCGCAAAAGACAATCACAACTGCAAAGCGTGAAACCCAAAACGACCGCTGCAGCCATTGCTCTTGCGAAATCCCAAGCTTATCAAGACGCCGCCGATGCGCCGAGCACTCTGAAGGCCTACGCGTCGGATGTCCCTCATTTCGAGGCCTGGTGCAAGGCGCAAGGATTTGCGGCGGCGGAGCCCGATCCCACGGTCGTCGGCGCCTATCTGGCCGCCGCGGGCGAAGGCTATGCGCCATCCACATTGCGCCGTCGCGTGGCGGCGATCGCCCGCGCCACTGGAATGGCCGGACACCCGCTCGATACAAAACATCCGGCGATCCGAGAGACTTTGAGGGGCATTGGTCGCCGCCATGGCGCACGGGCACGGCGTGCGGCTGCGCTGACAACCGGGGAGATCCGCAGGATTTGCGCGGTGTGCGATCAGAGCTTGTCTGGCGTTCGGGATCGCGCGCTGATCCTTCTCGGTTTTTCGGGCGCTTTCCGTCGGTCTGAGCTTGTCGGTCTCAATGTAGAACACATCAGCTGGACGCAGCAAGGCATGATGATCTTCGTCGAGCGCTCGAAGACCGACAAAGCGGGCGAAGGCGCTGAGATCGCCATTCCGCACGGGCACTCTGAGGGAACCTGCGCCGTGACGGCGCTCAAGACCTGGCTTCAGGCAAGCAAGATTCTCCGAGGTCCCCTGTTTCGCAAAATCAATAAGGCAGGCCGTGTCGAAGTCCGCCAGCTCGGCGCCGACGCGGTGCGCTCGATCCTGATGATGAGAGCAAGACAAGCTGGCCTTCAAAGCAAATGGCATGAGCCGATCAGCCCGCACAGTCTGCGCGCTGGTTTCGTGACCACCGCTTATGGCAATGGTGTGCTCGATGAAGAGATCATGCGTCATACGCGTCACAAGAGCCTCGCCACCATGCGCAGCTACGTCCGGCGCTCGAAATTGAGCACGTCAAGCCCGGCGGGCAAGATTGGTTTGTAAACTGGAGTAACCTTCCAGATTAACAGTTCTGATTATTTTGCGACAAAGAAGGTATCTTTTTCAACGGCTTGGGAAAGTGTCCGGCCTTTTCGAAGGAGATTTTTTTCGATGTCAGAGTTGCGTGAACGCATGATCGCGGATATGCGGTCCCAGGGGCTATCAGCTTCGACCCAGGAAGTTCCGCCCGCCGAATAAGAGGCGTTTGCCATTCGTTTTGTCGGACGCGGAAGCGCACGCGCGCGACCAAGACATCCTCGTAATGCGAGCGGTTGAAGATGACGATCTCGCCTCTGGCAGGCGCCTCGATGTGCACGCGCCAGAGAAAGTCATGGGCAAGCTCGACCGCACTCGGCTGCTTGAAGCTCGCGACCGATCTCCCTTGCGGGTTCATGCCCGAAAACAGGTGCTGGATGACGCCGTCCTTGCCTACGCCATCGAGCCTTGGAGCACGACGAGCAGCGATTGTCCGGCATCTGAATAGAGCAAATATTGGGCTTTCCGCAAACGTTTGAGATTATGTTCGATCTCAGCCTTTGCCTTCTCGTGGGTCTCGTGTTTGCCGGTGTAAGAAAGCTCGATTTTTCCCAATCGCACCTTCGATGCGGGCTCGACCATAAAATCCTTGCGATAAGCCATCTGCGATCCCTTCCTGGTAAGCGTAACCACCAGATTAACTCGTTGGTTCAAATTACTGTGAAAAATTCATTCCCAGGAAATTGATTATTGTCAATGCAGGTTCGAGGTTGCGACACTATCTGCGAAGAAGAGAAGCAATATAGCTCAGCTATAGACTGAGGTCCGACCTTGGAGACTGCACAACAAACTCTGCCACACCCCTCCGTTTGATGCTGGTCAACTCCTCAATATAGGCATCGAAGGCAGGCGACTTCTGCAAGCCTTCCAAGAGCTATCCGCAAATTGGATGGCGGTTCAATCGGCGGCCGTCATACCAAAACAATCGGTGCACCACCACTGAAAGCACCCCGGCGCGAAAGCGCCGGTTTTGCTTCCGCGTCACGCCGGTTCGCCCCTCTTGGGGGTGCCTGCGGCGTTCTGGCTTCACTGCGATGCGGAACCTTAAGCATGGACGGGTGCTCTCAAAGTGCCAGGGCTCTTCGTAACAGCTGGAGGCAGACATGGACTTGCAAGGTAAGACGATCCTGATCACCGGGGCGGCTCGGGGGCTTGGCCAAAAAATGGCGGAGGTCATCGCGAACCAAGGCGCCAACCTTGCCTTGGCCGATGTCGATCACAAAGAGCTTAAGGAAACCGTCCGGCTTTGCTCCAAGGGTAGTAGCAACAAAGTGAGAGATTACGCGGCGGACGTGACCCAGGAATCCTCCGTCGTGGAGTTGTTTCAAAACATTCGGAAAGACTTCGGCGGCCTCGATGGTTGCATCAACAACGCCGGCGTCACCAGCGACGGCCTGCTCGTCAAGGTCACAGACGGCAAGGTCCAGTCGAAGATGTCCGTGGCGCAATTCAATAAAGTGATCGCCGTTGACCTGATGGGCGTTTTTCTGTGCGGACGAGAAGCGGCGGCGCTCATGGCCGAGGGTGGCCGCGGCGGCGTCATCATCAACATATCGAGCATTTCGCGCGCCGGTAACGTTGGGCAAACCAATTACGCGGCCGCCAAAGCTGGCGTCGCCGCTATGACGGTCACCTGGGCCAAGGAACTGGCGCGCTACAAAATTCGCGTTGCCGGCATCGCGCCCGGCTTCAGCGATACGCGCATGGTGGCGGCCATACCGCCGAAAGTGAAAGACAGGATCGTCTCGGCCATTCCGTTGCGGCGCTTCGCGCGGCCCGAGGAGATCGCACGCGCCGCGCTCTTCATTTTGCAAGACGACTACTACACCGGCCGGATTCTTGAGGTCGATGGTGGGCTGCGGCTGTGACCGGCCCGCGGCAATGATCGGGAGTTAAGAGTATGATTCGACGTGAGATTGTCCTGAGCAACCCGGTTCGAACCGCTATCGGCACCTTCGACGGCAGCCTCAAGTCCGTGCCCGCGACGGAACTGGGCGCCACTGTTGTGCGAGCCGTGTTGGAGCGTTCGAAACTCAAGGGTTCGGATGTGGATGCCGCCGTTGTGGGAAATGTCATCCAGGCCGGCAACAAGATGAACCCTGCCCGGCAATCGGCCGTGAATGGTGGACTTCCAGTCGACGTCCCGGCGATGACTATCAACCGCGTCTGCGGCTCGGGCGCGCAAGCCGTCGTGTCGGCCGCCCAAGACATCATGCTCGGGCTGGCTAACTGCGCGGTGGCGGGCGGCATGGAAAACATGGATAGGGCGCCCTACCTCGCGGTAGGCGGGCGTTGGGGCTACCGGCTGGGCGAGGGGCAGCTTTACGACAGCATGTTGCGGGATGGGTTGAACGATGCGTTCTCCGGCGACACAACCATGCGGCGTGCTGGGCCTACCCTTCTCCGTCCCCGCTTGCTTCAACGCTAACCTTGGTGGTGCAGGAATATTAACCTGCTTTCCATCGCCTACGCCTTTCGGCCTCGGCTTAGGTCTCGACTAACCCTGGGAGGATTATCCTTCCCCAGGAAACCTTGGGTTTTCGGCGACCGGGTTTTTCACCCGGTTTATCGCTACTCATGTCAGCATAATCACTTCTCAAGCCCGTAGTCGTCCTTACGGTCCACCGTGTTCCCCTACAGAACGCTCTCCTACCGCGCACTTGCGAGCACCCGCAGCTTCGGTGCGCTTAGCCCCGTTACATCTTCCGCGCAGAGTCACTAGACCAGTGAGCTATTACGCTTTCTTTAAAGGATGGCTGCTTCTAAGCCAACCTCCTGGTTGTCTAAGTGAACTCCACATCGTTCTACACTTAGCGTGATTTAGGGACCTTAGCTGACGGTCTGGGCTGTTTCCCTCTCGACCCGGACCTTATCCCCGCGTCTGACTCCCGGGTAATTATCATCGGCATTCGGAGTTTGATTGGGTTTGGTAATCTGGTAGTGACCCCTAGCCCATTCAGTGCTCTACCTCCGATAGCAATTATCCCGAGGCTATACCTAAATATATTTCGGGGAGAACCAGCTATCTCCCGGTTCGATTGGCATTTCACCCCTAATCACAGCTCATCCACAGATTTTCAACTTCCACTGGTTCGGTCCTCCACGCGGTGTTACCCGCGCTTCAACCTGGCCATGGTTAGATCACCTGGTTTCGGGTCTACCTCACTGCAACTATACGCCCTATTCAGACTCGCTTTCGCTACGGCTCCACCTTAACGGCTTAACCTTGCTACAAAACGATAACTCGCCGGCTCATTATGCAAGAGGCACGCGGTCACACATTACCTTGCAGCATAGTGCTCCCACTGCTTGTAAGCATACGGTTTCAGGTTCTATTTCACTCCCCTCACCGGGGTTCTTTTCACCTTTCCCTCGCGGTACTTGTTCACTATCGGTCACTAAGTAGTATTTAGCCTTGGAGGATGGTCCCCCCAGATTCCCACAGGATTTCACGTGTCCCGTGGTACTTGGGATACCTTCTAGAGGTCAGAATGTTTTCGTTTACCGGACTGTCACCGTCTATGGTCTGCCTTTCCAGACACGTTCGACTAACCATCATTTCGTAACTCCCATGATGTTAGAGTCCCTACAACCCCGCTACAGCAAACTTGCGTATACTAAGGTTTAGGCTGTTCCCCTTTCGCTCGCCGCTACTGAGGGAATCTCTATTTGATTTCTTTTCCTCCGGGTACTTAGATGTTTCAGTTCCCTCGGTTCGCTTCTCACACCTATGTATTCAGATTGCGATGACTAGGTATTACTCTGGTGGGTTGCCCCATTCGGACATCCTCGGATCATAGCCTGTTACGGCTCCCCGAGGCTTTTCGCAGTTTATCCACGTCCTTCATCGGCTCTGAGTGCCAAGGCATCCACCGTACGCCCTTTGTAGCTTGACCTTATCCCTAAGGCACGCATCGAACTGGTACCCAGAGTCCGATCGACGAACTCCAGATTGACCAGCGCAATTCGCTCGAGGTCGACCGACCACGCCATTGCGTGCATCGGGCGCCTCTCCAAAAACGACCTGATTCGCAGGAATCAGATCTACTAGCAATTGGACGCTAAAACTAAATTGTCCAGAGAACCAGCGAGGCTTACGCCTCGGTGCACGCGGTGGTCACTTTTCAACCGAGCCAACGACGGCTCGGAAAAATCTTGATGTTTTTGTCCAGACATGTTGCTCGCCGAACGCTCCAAACAGAATTGAGTGGAGCTGATCGGGATCGAACCGACGACCTCGGCTTGCCGAAGCCCGCGCTCTCCCAGCTGAGCTACAGCCCCGAGGTGCGGCTCCCCACCAGGAACGCGAAGCGAAGCGGCCCAACACGTGGGCCTAGGTAGAGTCGAACTGCCGACCTCACGCTTATCAGGGGTGCGCTCTAACCACCTGAGCTAC
>CAWFXN010000008.1:0-37998 GCA_963819665.1 uncultured Alphaproteobacteria bacterium | reverse complement strand
CTAGCTTTCTCTTCAATCGATGCGGCGGAAGCGCGATCAAAAACACTTGGTACCCGCGGGGACCTAACTAAGCGTTTGCCCCAGTCATGAAGGTCTGTTCAGGGTCGTGTGTCACGAGCGTTGCCGGTCCAAACGGCATCGCGCAACTGTATGAGAGATAAAGGGAGGTCCTTCGGGTTCGGCAATCAGGTGCTGATCTCAAGCCACCGCAAGCTGCTGCGGTCAAAATCCGTGGTAGTGAGCGTTGCGGAAACGCCGGGACAATGATCCTGGCAGGCAAGGTTGGGAGAGGCGAGCGCAAGCGAACCGCTGCAGAAGCGTCGAAATCGGATTAAGCGATGTCAAAACCGGGGGGTGACCCTTCCTCCGGGATCAGTCCGGGAGATGCCTGAAACGGCCCGGACGGCATCCGGCGTGTAGGCGGCGCGAAGCCCAACCAGGCTCTGATACGGAACGTGAGAACCTTGCCGGCGATGCCAAGGGAAAAGGCGCAAGCGGCGAAAATCGCGAGGCCGAAAGTACCGATGCGCCGGAGAGGGGCGGACTGCCTCGTAGTAGCGGTGAAGGCCCTGTAATGGGGCTGGAGCGAAGGGGGCGGGCCATCGCCGCTGAGCTGGGCCAACCGGTTCTACCGGGAGGAGCCCAAATCTCAGCGGAAGGCGGCAGCCTTCACGCGATGGCACGAGCCGGATGACGCGAGAGTGTCATGTCCGGATCTGTGAGGGTTGCGCCTTGAAAGCGCATGAAATTCAGCCGCCTGAGATGGCGGCCGCGGCAAAGCCTAACCAGCAGCCGTGTACCAAGTCTTGCGTGGTGTCCGGCAACGGCCACTGCGAAGCGTAGACAAGGAGGGTGTAGGCCGGAACGAAAGTGAACGGAGACATAGCCCCGAAATCGATCGTGGTCGAAGACGCCGACCTTATCTCTCAATGGGGAAGGCAGAATTCCTGGATGCGGCACGGTGAGTGTCCGGGAGGCTTCCGGGGTTCGTACCGCTGGCATGCAACCAAAGGATTTCATGGGAACAAGGGAGATCCATCAGGCTCAGGCGCAAGCCTGTAGGACCGGACAAGCCGGTAAGGCGAGGAAGGTCCGATGGCCTGGCGGAAGTCAGACTGGTTGATAGTACTCGGCGGCCGGGAGAGCCGGCTACATGGGGAAGCGGCCAGCGGAAGATGAGTTGTTCGAAGGCGACATGGGCTCCATCCAAAGGGAGATCAGGTCTTCTATGCAAAGAGAAGATAAACCAACCATGGAAACAGGACTCGAACGAATAGCAGCGAAAGCACGAAGTGAGCCGAAGCTACGGTTCACTTCCCTGGCTCACCACATCACGCGGGAACGGGTATGGACGAATTTGTGTCAGATTCCGAAACGCTCGGCTCCCGGGGTGGATGGCCAGACCGTGACAGAAGCAAAGGAGAACTTCAGGGAGTGGGTGGAGCCGATGCTCCAGTCCGTTCACCGCAGGGGATACCGTGCGCCGGATATCCGGCGCGTGTACATCCCGAAACCCGGTAAACAGGAAAAGCGTCCCTTGGGCGTTCCCTGTGTCAGCGACCGGGCGCTCCAGCGTAGCGCGGCCCAGGTCTTATCAGCCATCTATGAGGCGGATTTCTTGCCTTGTTCGTTTGGCGGCCGGCCTGGCCGGGGAGCCCATAATGCCCTGGCAACCCTCAATGAGGTGATCGCCGGCGGCAAGGTGGGCTGGGTGCTGGAGGCGGATCTGAAGAATTTCTTCGGGAGTCTCAGTCACCAATGGGTGCTCCGGTTTGTGGAGCACCGCGTCGGCGATCCGCTCATGATCAGTTTGATCCGGCGCTGGCTGAAGGCAGGCATCTTGGAGGATGGCGAGGTTCATCCGAACGAGGAGGGAACACCACAAGGCGGTTCGATCAGCGTCATGCTGAGCAACATATATCTGCATTATGTGCTCGACCTTTGGTTCGAGCGCGTGGTCAAACCCCGCTTGCGGGGCGAGGCTCGTCTGGTCAGATATATCGACGACTTTGTGCTGTGTTTCCAATACCGTGAGGATGCCTTGCGCGTCCAGGACGCCTTGTGCAAACGGCTGAGAAAGTTCGGCCTAACCCTGGAACCGTCCAAGACCAAGCTCGTCGAGTTCGGACGGTTCGCGCAACGGCATGCCGCCAAACGCGGCAGGAAGCGTCCAGAGACCATCTACTTTCTGGGGTTCACGCTCTACTGCACGCGGAACCTGAAGGGTAACTTCAAGGTTGGGATGCGCACCGAGAAATCTCGCTTGCGGCGCAGCCTCATGTCATTGCAGGACCAGATGCGGCGAATGCGGCACTTACCGGTCCGGGAACAGGTCAGCAATCTCAACATCGCGCTGAGGGGCCATTATGCCTATTACGGCATAGCAGGGAACTTCCGTTCCCTGCAAAAGGTCCACCGGGCGGTGGAACGCTATTGGCACAAAATGCTTTGCAGCCGGAGCTGGGCAGGCCGCATTACGTGGGACGTGTTCCACCAGATCAAACAGCGGCTGCCGATACTGCGGCCAAAGCTGTATCTCCCTTACCGGGACTTACAAGCTCTCGCAGTGCTGTGAACCATCTTCTGAAGAGCGTAGTGCGGGAAAACCGCACGCTACGTTCTGTGGGAACCGGAGGTGGGCGACCGCCTCCGGTGACCCGGTGAAAGTTTATTTGTTTACAAGGGCCTAGCATAATTACTTCGCGTCACGTCAAGGGCGCGGCGCTCCTCATTTCGCGCGGAGTAAACGCCTTCTTAATCATGATCAGACCGAAATGGTCCATTGAGCGCCCGAAATTAACCAAGCCAGGTTAACGCCAATCCGCGCGGCAACGGCTATTCACCACGATGGCTTGATTTACTACTTGCGTAGCCGATCGGTTGTAATGCGCCGTTCGCTTGCCTCAATGACTTTCGCGTGAAGGTCCGGAATGGCCGACGGGACAGCTTCAACCTCATTCGCGTAACACAATATTCCTTCCATAAGAGTCGGAAGAGGGGCGGCGAAGGAGGCTTTTCAGATGGGGCCGTTCCCCCATGATGGCCCGCCGGCAACCCTGTCGGACGACAATCCGATGGGGACCGACGGCTTTGAGTTTGTCGAGTTCGCCAATTCGGAGCCAGCGAAGCTTACCGCACTTTTCGTACTGATGGGCTTTTCGGCTGTCGCAAGGCATCGTTCGAAAAACGTCACCCTCTACCGGCAAGGGGGCGTCAACTATGTCGTGAATGCCGAGCCGGACAGCTTCGCCGCCACATTTGCAAAAAGCCATGGGCCTTGCGCCTGCGCGATGGGCTTCCGCGTCGTCGATGCCGCGCATACGCTTAAACGTGCAGTGGAGCTTGGCGCCAAGCCGGTTTCGGCTCCTCTCGGTCCGATGGAACTCAACATCCCGGCTATCGAGGGCATCGGAGGCGCGCTCATCTATTTTATCGACCGCTATGGCGAGAAGGGTTCGATCTGGGATGTCGATTTTCGCTGGACCGGCGCGCGCGATCCGCAGCCGGACGGCGCCGGTCTCTATTATATCGATCATCTGACTCATAATGTTCAGCGCGGGCGCATGGACTGGTGGGCCGACTGGTACAAGCGCTTTTTCAACTTCCGCCAGATCCGCTACTTCGACATCGAGGGCAAGCTCACAGGGCTGCACTCGCGGGCGATGACAAGCCCATGCGGCAAAATCCGCATCCCGATCAATGAAAGCGCCGACGAAAAGAGCCAGATCGAGGAATATCTCCGCGATTACAAGGGTGAAGGCATTCAGCACATCGCCTGCGGCTGCCGGAATATCTACGATACGGTCGCGAAGCTGAGAGCAGCAGGGTTGCCCTTCATGCCCTCGCCTCCCGCTGCCTACTACTTGAGAGTCGACGAGCGAGTGCCCGGTCATGGAGAACCTCTGGATAAGCTTGAGCGGCTCGGCATTCTGATCGACGGCGAGGGCGTCGCTGGCGGCGGCGAAACCAAGGTTCTTCTGCAAATCTTCTCGAAGACGGTGATTGGCCCGATCTTCTTCGAATTCATCGAGAGAAAGGGAGACGAGGGATTCGGCGAAGGCAATTTCCGCGCGTTGTTCCAGTCCATCGAGGAGGATCAGATCCAGCGCGGGGTTCTAAAGCCGGCCGCTGTGGAGTAACACCGATGTCCCTCACGCCGGAAGGCTACATGCCGGGTTTCGGCAATGATTTCGAGACCGAGGCGCTGCCCGGAGCCTTGCCGGCCGGCCAGAACTCGCCGCAGCGATGCGCCTACGGACTTTATGCCGAGCAGCTTTCCGGCTCGCCCTTCACGGCGCCGCGCGGGAAGAACGAGCGTTCTTGGCTGTACCGCATCCGCCCTTCGGTAAAGCACACGAGCCGCTTCAAAAGCGTCGCCAATCCGTTCTGGAAGACAGCGCCTGCGCCGCATGAGGCGGAGCGCCCCATCGGCCAGCTCCGATGGGGCCCGGTTCCGATCCCCAAGGAGCGCCTGACCTTCGTCGAGGGTGTGAGAACCGTCACGACCGCCGGGGACGTCAATACCCAAACCGGCATGTCCGCGAGCCTCTACTTCGTCACGCACTCCATGGCGGACGAGTATTTCTATAACGCCGATGGCGAACTTCTTGTGGTTCCTCAGCTTGGGCGGCTGACATTCTCCACGGAGTTCGGGCGGATCGGGGTCGGCCCAGGCGAGATTTGTCTCATCCCGCGCGGCGTGAAGTTCAAGGTCGCGCTGGAGGATGGCCCTGCGCGGGGTTACCTCTGCGAAAACTACGGCGCAAAGTTCACGTTGCCGAACCGTGGCCCCATCGGGGCGAACTGCCTCGCGAATCCGCGCAATTTCAAGACGCCGGTGGCGGCGTTCGAGGACAAGGGCGCGCCCTGCCGCCTCACCGTCAAATGGTGCGGCAGGTTCTATTCCTGCGATCTCGATCACTCGCCGCTCGACGTGGTGGCCTGGCATGGCAACTACGCGCCTTACAAATACGATCTGAAGACCTTCGCTCCCATCGGCGCGCTTTTGTTCGATCACCCCGACCCGTCCATTTTCACAGTGCTGACCGCGCCCTCGGGCGAGGAAGGGACCGCCAATGTGGACTTCGTAATTTTTCCCGAGCGCTGGGCGGTGGCCGAGCATTCGTTCCGCCCGCCCTGGTATCACATGAACATCATGAGCGAGTTCATGGGCCTGATCCGGGGGCAATACGAGGCGAAGCCGGAGGGCTTTCTGCCGGGCGGCATGTCGCTGCATAATTGCATGCTGCCGCACGGCCCGGATGCGCAGTCTTTCGAACACGCCTCCGAAGTTGATCTTCGCCCGGTCAAGCTGACCGACACCTTGGCTTTCATGTTCGAGACCCGGTTTCCGCAGCATCTGACGCGCTATGCCGCGGAACTGGAAACGCTTCAGGAGAATTATCCGGATTGCTGGGCCGGCCTTAAGAAACGCTTCAACGGCAAGCCATGACCGTCTTCTATAGCATACCCCCTCATCCTGTCCTTTTCCCGCAAGGGGAGAAGGAACGCCGCTGCAACCGGCACGACCTGCTCCCTCTCCCCTCGCGGGAGAGGGCCGGGGTGAGGGGGGCGATCACATGAAGCTCGCCTCGCTGAGATCCGGTCGCGACGGCCGCCTCGTCATTGTTTCGCGGGACCTCTCCCGCGCCGTTCTGGCCAGCAGCATCGCGCCGACGATGCAGGCCGCGCTCGACGACTGGTCCGGCATCGCGCCCGCTCTTGCAGCGCGAGCGGAAAAGCTGGAGGCTGGCCTTATAGCCGCGATCCCGTTCCGTGAAGATGTCTGCGCCGCCCCGTTGCCGCGAGCCTATCAATGGGCCGACGGCTCGGCCTATGTGAATCATGTCGCGCTCGTGAGAAAGGCGCGAGGCGCGGAAATGCCCGCTTCGTTCTGGACCGATCCCCTGATGTATCAGGGCGGCTCCGACGTCTTTCTGGGGCCGCACGATCCGATCCCTTTGCCGGGCGACGAAAGCCTTGGCCTTGATCTCGAAGCGGAAGTCGCGGTCATAACCGGCGACGTTCCGATGGGAACCGCCCCGGAATCGGCGCTCCCGCATATCAGGCTCGTGATGCTCGCCAACGATGTCACTCTGCGAGGACTTGTCGCGCCTGAGCTTGAAAAGGGCCTCGGCTTCTTTCAGTCGAAGCCGCCAACGGCGTTTTCGCCGGTCGCCGTCACGCCCGATGAGCTGGGCGAAGCGTGGCTGGGCGGAAAGCTCAACCTTCCGCTCCTGTCTTTTGTGAACGGCGCGCCCTTGGGCAAGCCGAATGCCGGCATCGATATGACCTTCGATTTCGGCGTTTTGATTGCTCATGCGGCCCGCACGCGCCCACTCTCCGCAGGCTCGGTCATCGGCTCAGGCACGGTGTCGAACCGTGGCAAGGATGGAGGTCCGGGTAAGCCGGTTTCCAGGGGTGGGGCCGGTTACTCCTGCCTTGCCGAGCAGCGCGTTGCCGAATCTCTTCGTTACGGCGCGCCGCGAACGCCGTTTCTGAAGCCCGGCGACACTGTTCGCATTGAAATGCGAGATGCCAAGGGAGCCTCGATTTTCGGCTCCATCGAACAGAGAGTCATGTCGCGGCGTTGAGGGCAGACCAGCCCGAAATCCTGGCAGCAGGCCAACAGGTTGTCATCCCGGCCAGCGAAGCGCGAGCCGGGACCGCAAAAGAGATAGGCGCTTCGGTGTGTTACGATCCCGGATAAGGCTTCGCCTTTCCGGGACGACGGCGGCGGTGATCCGTTGAGCGGAGTTGACCCGCAGCCCGCTCTCACTCAGACTTCTGGCTTCGGCAGACGAATATGGCGATCCCGTTTCCCAAGAGGCTGTTGTGTCGGAGTTGTTTCATAGTTACGAGCCTCGGCAAGGCCACCGCTTGCCGCACGACCCGCTTCATAATATCGTCGGGCCACGTCCGATCGGCTGGGTTGCAACGCGCAGCGCTTCAGGTGGCCTGAATCTCGCTCCCTACAGTTTCTTCAATGCCTTCAACTACAGGCCGCCAATCATCGGCTTCTCTAGCATCGGCTACAAGGACTCGGTGCGAAATGTGGAACAGACGCGCGAGTTTGCCTGGAACCTGGTAACGCGCTCGCTGGCCGAGGCGATGAACCAGACTTCAGCTATGCTGCCCCCAGAAGCCAGCGAATTCGACTTCGCGGGTCTGACGCCTCTTGCAGTCCAAGCTGATCGCTGCTCCGCGAGTGGCTGAGAGTCCGGTCAGCTTCGAATGCCGATGCACTCAGATTATCCAACTGGTCACAGCTGACAGTCAGACTGTGCCGACCTGGCTGGTCTTAGGTGAAGTCGTAATGATTCACATTGCTCATTCGCTACTGCAGAACGGCATCTACGATACTGCTGCAGCTGGTCACGTTCTGCGCGGCGGAGGCCCGAGCGACTATTTCACTATTGGACCCGATCAACTGTTTCGAATGAAGCGTCCTAAATAACTGATATTTCAGATTGACTGATCATATAGTAACTGATAATTAACCAAACAATGTCAGTCTCTTAGTGCGGCGCTTGAAGCCTGCCCTCGCTGATGGCGCTGCTAAGTCTACCTTCTGGGCGGTTCCCCCCGGCGCCGCCCGGAAGGTACACAGACCCCATTGGTCAGCTGACCGCATTTTTGAGGGCCACACTGCTCGCGATCTCCCCCTCCATCGCCAGTTCAGCTTTCAGGCTTTCGATGTCACGATAGATCGAGGCCACAGCAAGCGTGCGTCCGCCGCGCTTGTAGCGGACGGCGCAGTCCTTGCCCGCGATATCGCCATCGACGCCAAGCTCATCCCATTTCTCGGCGTGGCCGACATAGTTGATCGGAACATCGTAGTGCTGGCTCCAGAAGAAAGGCACGGCCTCGAACTTCTCATGCGCTCCGAGCATGTTCAGGGCTGCGGTCTGCCCCTGGCGCTGCGCGACAACCCAGTGCTCGACGCGGATGTTTTCGCCGCTATAGGGATCGGGCCAGCGCGCGATGTCGCCGGCGGCGAAAATGTCAGGCGCGCTCGTTTCCAGATAGGCGTTCACAGTGACGCCGCGGTCGATTGCGAGCCCTGCCTTCTGCGCCACTTCGAGCCTCGGGCGAACGCCGGCGCCGGCCACGATGAGATCCCCTTCGAGCGTGCTGCCGCTTTTAAGCTTCACCTTCCGGCCGTCGATCGCGCTCACGGTTTCTGCGAGATGGAAGATCACGCCGTGTTCCTCGTGCAGAGCGCGGACGAAGTCGCCCATCTGCGGGCCGAGAATGCGCTCCATGGGCCGCGCCTCGGGCGCCACCACGTGAACTTCAAGCCCTCGCGCCCGCAAGGAGGCGGCGACCTCGAGCCCGATGAAGCTCGCGCCGATCACCACGGCGCGGTTTGCCGTCTTGGCGCGTTCGATGATGGCTCGGCAATCGGCCAGCGAGCGTAAAGTGTAGACGTGGGGCTCGTTGAAGCCCGGCAGCGGCGGACGAATTGGCTCAGCGCCCGTGGCGAGCAACAAGCGATCGTATTTCAGGCTCTCTCCGCCGCCGAGCGTGACTTCGCGCGAATGGGTGTCCACGCCGGTCACAGTCTCACGGAGCCGCAGGTCGATGCCGTTCTCGGCGTAGAAGTCGCCGGGGCGAAGCGGCACCCATTCTTCGGGCGCGGCGCCGGCAAGATAGTCTTTCGAAAGATTCGGGCGGTCGACAGGCGGGGCGGCCTCGCTGCTCACCATCACGATGCTGCCCCGATAGGCGCGTCGCCTCAGCATTTCGGCGGCCGCGAAACCGGCGGCGCCTCCGCCGACGATGACGATCCGGCCGGGCGCTTTGCCTGAAGAGGCGCCGAGTGGCGCCGGTTTTGGCGGCGTCCGCTTCTCTTTCACGAAAACCTTGCCGCCAGCCTGTTCGACGGACCAGCACCCGATCGGGCTCAGCGCAGGGGCGCGCACCGCTTCGCCGGTGCGCAGGTCGAACGCCGCGTGATGCCAGGGACAGCGCACGCTGTCATTCACAATAAGGCCGTCCGCGAGCGGGCCGTGGTAGTGGGAGCAGTGCGCGCCGACCGCAAAGATCTCGTCTCCGCGGCGGATGAGCAAGACCTCCTCGTCGCCGCAATGGCCAACGAGCGTGCCGCTATCCGCAAGTTCGGTCAGCGAAATCCCTTGCGCGAGATCAGGACCATGAGGGGTTTGCTCCTGCGACATCGTCTCTCTCCCTTGCAACCGGCATTCAGGGCGTAGCAAAGTTAGATGGCTAGCCACCTGTAAGAACACCAGCGACGAGGTTTAGGCCCATGAAGCGAAGCGCCGGAATACTTATGTATAAATACCGGGCAGATGAGCTTCTCGTGCTGCTGGTGCATCCGGGTGGCCCCTATTGGGCGAAGAGGGATCTTGGAAGTTGGTCCATCCCCAAGGGCGAGTATGAAGGCGAAGACCCGTTGACCGCCGCCGGGAGAGAATTTCAGGAGGAGACAGGCGGGCAGGTTCAGGGGCCATTTCTTTCGCTTGGCGAGGTCACTCAATCGAATAGAAAAACCGTGAGCGCCTGGGCGGCCGAAGGCGATTTCGATCCGAAGGCGTTGAAGTCGAATCTTTGCGAAATCGAGTGGCCCCCGAAAAGCGGTAGGATGCAGCTCATTCCGGAAGCCGACCGCGCCGAATGGTTTTCGCTACGGGACGCGCGCGTCAAGATCCTGGCTGGGCAACGTCCGTTTCTGGACCGGCTCGAAAGCGCTCTCAAGTCTGGCTGACCGTGGTCTCGGGCGCCCCCGTTTTCGACAGGATGTCGATCACTTCGCTATCGCTGACCTGCCGGAAGTCGTCGTAGTAGAGCCCGATGGCGTAGAACGGCTCATGCGACTGGGGACAGACAATTTCGTCGACAAGTCCGCTCAGCTCATCGAGCGTACTCGTTGGCGCGACGGGAACGGCAAGCACGAGCTTCCTGGGCTTCCGCTCGCGGATTGCTTCGAGCGCCGCGCGCGTCGTCGCGCCTGTGGCGATCCCATCATCGACGACGATGACAACGCGATCTTCGAGCTCGGAGCGGGGGCGGCCGGCCAAATAGAGCTTTCGGCGGCGATCGATTTCGGCAAGCTCGGCTTTGCATACCTGCTTGAAAGCTTGCTCCGAGATGCCGGCGCTCGCGATGATATCGTCGTTGCGGATGATGTGAGGGCGACTGCCATCCACAACAGCGCCCATGGCGAGCTCTGGTTGGAAGGGCGCCCGATCTTTCGAACGAGAACAAGATCGAGCGGGGCATGGAGCGTTTTGGCGATCTCCGCCGCGACGACCGCTCCGCCCCTCGGCAGGGCGAGGACGACCGGCTCGTCCTTCTCGTAATGAGCAAGCTCTCGGGCGAGTCTCCGGCCAGCGTCGCGTCGATCCCTGTAAATCATGACCGCCTGCCTTTCCAGGTCGACTCCGCCGCCCGTCATCCCGCAAAGGCGAAGCCTTATGCGGGATCGTAGCAAATCAACGCGCTTCTCGAGCGCCTTTGGTTCGTGCAACGCATCAAAGGCTTTCTTGTTCAAGCTCATGACGAGGGCCGAAGCGCAAGGGCAGTGCCGCCCCGCGCGATTCAAAGCGGCCCGCGAATTCCTACAGCCCGGGGCAAACCTGAGGAAATCCTCTGCAATCCTGCTCTTATGCAAAGGTTCTTGCGTTGCAACGGCGCATTTTGATACGTTAGAACCGAAGCATGAGAATGTTCTATTTTGTAGACAGTCAATGCGCCCGTCGCGCTGCAATTTTAAATAAGCGTGGACTGAAAGCGTGCAACCCTTGATTTTGGAGGGCGGAATAGGCCAATCAGATGATGCATCTGGCGAAGGCAAGGATTTTGAAGTGATGGCATACCATCGGGGGCCCTGGGAACGCGAGAGGGGGGGAGCCCTCCATCTCAGCATGCGGCCCGAGCCGGCTTGGCGCGGCGACTCACATGCGGCCCATCCGCTATTTGCTCCTCTCGCATGGGTAGCCTGTCTTCTTGCGGGCGCTGTGTTTTGGGCCGCTGTTTTCAGAGTTCTTCTTTTAGCACAAGTTTCTCTTACCTTCCCAAACTCCATTTGAGAAGGAAGGGGGCTCCTTCGAGATACCCCTATTTGGAGGCAGCTATCTTTTCCGGCCCACCCCACGATAGGCGGGCGATCCAGTATTATCTTTTTGCTGAGGCGCAGGAATAACGCGATCAACGTTGAGGGCTTAATCACGCAAACCTCATTTGACCCCTAGGGCCCCGGCGACGCTACTACCTATCCACATCGCCAGGAAGCAAATATGCCCGAGCGCGCCGATATTTTGACCTTCCCGGGGATCTGTGATGCTTCGGCCGCAGTAGCGATAGACGAGAAAACGATCATCGTCGGTGACGACGAGCGGCAGTGGCTTTCAATTTACGATCTTCGCACACAGGAGCTGCTGGAGAAAATCCATCTGCCTTTCCATTCCGGGGATGACAGCGGCGACACCGACGGCCGGCGCGAGGCCGATATCGAAGGCGCCACGGTCTTCAAGGGGCGCATCGTCTGGATAACGTCACATGGCCGGAACAAGAGCGGCAAGGTTCGGCCGGATCGCTATCGGCTTTTTGCATCCCATGCGATCGACAGCCGGGACGGCACAGCGGCCCAGGCATTTTCTTCCTCCTTCAATGGCGTGGCCTCAATGATCCTCGACAATGGGGATCGCAGCTATGCTCCGCTGCGGGAGGCTATAGGGGACCTCTCCCGCACCGACCCCGCGCTCGCTCCGAAAAAGCGCGGCCTCAATATCGAAGGGGTGACTGCAACGCGCGACGGCGAAATTTTGCTGATCGGCGTGCGCAATCCACAAAAGGATGCGAAGGCCCTCCTTTTCGAACTCGCAGGCTTCGACCGGTTCTTAGAGGGCGATCCAAGCCAGCTTGCGCTTGGACGTCTGATCGAGGTCGATCTTGGCGGCCGGGGAATCCGCGACATCGCTTGGTCGGCGGCTCACGGAAGCTATATCATCGCCGCCGGTCAGGTTGATGATGATGCTGACGGCCCCGGTTTCGCTCTTTACAAATGGGACGGGACCGGCGCGCCTATCCAAATTGGCGATTTCAACGATTTGGACCGCGATTTTCATCCTGAAGCGGTCGTGCCTTTGCTCGATAAATCCGATCATGGTCTCGCCCCTTCGAAGAGGATTCTCATTCTCAGCGATGAGGGAGCAGTCCGTCTTGGCCCTGACCGGACACCCTGCAAGGAAGCCGATGAGGCGCGAAGACGGTTCAGGGGCATTATCCGGCGCGTGGATTGAACTTTTTGGCTGCGCGGCTAGAGCGTATCCGCAGTCCAGCATTCCCTTTCGTCTTTCACGCGCCCGTGGTTGCCGAGTTCGCTTTCGATTAAGCGATGGCTTGCCGGCTTCTTCGCACGGACTCCGCAATCGCCGCGTCGAGATCGGTCAGCCGTTTAGTGTAAGCGCGCTGCTTGTTGGGTTCGCCATGAACCACTCCGTCCCTCGTCTCGGATGTCTGCAGGCTGCGGAATCGATGCGCCTTGAGCGCCAGCGCCACGCGCCGTTCGACCAGTTCCTTGAGCGACAAGCTTGCAAGAACGGCCTTCGGAGCGGACAAAGCATCGAGAAACACGTCTGCCGGCACGACTGCGCCACCCTCAAACAACATTACGCAACCCCCGCGTTATAGTTCAACCCAACGTTATCGCGCGACTCGGTATAAAAAGCCTTACTCCGGGAGATTACTTTTGTTTATTCTCGAAAGTCTAGCCCAAAGCCGCCCGCTCACTTGGAACCTGCTTCAAACCGGGAACGTCATTCCACGGCCTTGCGCAAAAAAGCGCATTGCAGGCAAGCATACCGAGTTCTTGCGGTAATGCTTGCATCAAAGCCAATTGAAATTCGATAGCGGAGGCCAGGAAACAAGAACATCTCTGAGCCACGCAGCTTTCTGTCGATGATCACATGATAGTGTATCGACACTTGCGCAATATCCGCTAAGAAAAGCATAATTCTGATAAGTCAAGCGCGTCGATACTTCTCAATGCCGTGATGACTATGATTAGAATGAATCTAAGAACAATTCTAAGAACTATTATAAGTTACATTTAAGTCTTGACGATTTATCACCAAGATTATATCGAGGTAGATTGCTATCTGCGTACTGATGGTGCTCTGCTTGTTGGTGATTTCATGCCCCTTTTTCGACGTAAACAGCATTCCGTCTCTCGTTCAGCAGATGCCGGCCTCCTCGCCAGGCAGACGGAGGGGGCCGTTACAATGCAGGACCTGAAGCCTGGGGAGCGCGCGCGCGTCGTTGGCCTCGCCTCGGGCGACCGCAGTTACCGGCAGCGGCTGCTTGCGATGGGGCTTACGCCGGGGGCCGTCTTCACTATCCTCCGCCGCGCGCCCCTCGGCGATCCGGTCGAGATCGTGGTTCGGAACTTCACGCTGACACTGCGCAAAGCCGAGGCGGCCATTCTCAAAGTCGAGCGCTTGTCATGACCGATCCCGAGCGCCGCGTGGCGGCGATAGTGGGCAATCCGAACTGCGGCAAAACCACGCTTTTCAACCTTCTGACCGGGGGCAATCAGTCTGTCGGCAACTGGCCGGGCGTGACGGTGGAAAGGAAAGCGGGCGCCTACACCTACAAGGGCGCGCGCTACGATCTTGTCGATCTGCCGGGCGTCTATCTCATCGGCAGCGTGGGCAGAGGCTCGGAGGACGAGCGCATCGCCCGCGACTTCATCCTCTCCGGCGAAGCGTCGCTCATCGTCAACATTGTCGACGCCGCCAATCTGGAGCGCAATCTATACTCGACCGCCCAGCTTCTTGAAATGGGCGTCCCCCTCGTCCTGGTCCTCAATATGGCGGACAAAGCC
The DNA here is from genome assembly GCA_963819665.1 of uncultured Alphaproteobacteria bacterium. GTDB lineage: Bacteria > Pseudomonadota > Alphaproteobacteria > Rhizobiales > Rhodomicrobiaceae > Rhodomicrobium. The sequence goes on along the minus strand of CAWFXN010000008.1, from coordinate 24,152 downwards.
AAGGCGAATGGCGAGGTCATCGACGTCAACGCGCTGGAAAAATTCCTGGGCTGCCCCGTCGTCAGCATGGTGGCCCGCCGGGGCTCGGGCCGTGACGCATTGAAGGACGTCATCGCCCAAGCGATGACGTCACGGCCCTTGCCGCGCGCGCGGCCTGTCCATGCGCCAGCCGTTGAGAAGGCGATCGACGCGCTGGCGCCCGCTCTTGCGAAAGAGGCCGAGGCGGAGGGTGTCGATCCGCGATGGGCGGCGCTGAAGCTCATCGAGGGAGACGACTTCGCCGAAAAGCTCGCCGGCCAGCGCCTCGGCGCAGAAGTCAGCCGGCATCGGGCGGCAATCGAGGCGGAATGCGGCGACGAGGCCGACATTGTCGTCGCGGATGGCCGCTACAAGTTCATCGGCGAGGTGATGGCCGCCAGTCACAGGCGCAGCAGGCGGCTTTCGGCGACGCTCACGCAAATTATCGACGCGGTGGTGCTGAACCGCTTTCTCGGCGTGCCGGTCTTTCTCTTCGCCATGTATCTCATGTTCCTGTTCACCATAGCGGTGGGCGGGGCCTTCATCGATTTCTTCGACAAGGCCGCCAGCGCCCTCTTCGTAGACGCGCTCGGCGACGGCCTTGCCGCCCTCAGCGCCCCGGCTTGGCTCCTGGCCATCGCCAAGGGGCTCGGCAGCGGCGTGCAGACGGTTTCAACCTTCATCCCTATCATCGCCTGCTTGTTCCTGTTCCTCTCTTTCCTTGAGGATTGCGGCTATATGGCGCGCGCGGCCTTCGTCATGGACCGCGCCATGCAGGCGATCGGCCTGCCGGGCAAGTCGTTCGTGCCTCTGATCGTGGGGTTCGGCTGCAACGTCCCGGCGATCATGGCGACACGCACGCTGGAAAGCCGGCGCGACCGCATCCTGACCATCATGATGGCGCCGTTCATGTCGTGCGGCGCGCGCCTGCCGGTGTTCGCGCTCTTCGCCGCGGCTTTCTTTCCCGTGAGCGGCCAGAACATCGTGTTCGCGCTTTACCTGATCGGCATCGGCTTCGCCGTGCTCACCGGCCTGATTTTGAAGGCCACGCTGCTGCAAGGGCGCGTTTCGCACTTCATCATGGAGCTGCCGCCCTACCACATCCCGACGTTCAAGACGGTGGTCATCCAGGCATGGCATCGTCTGAGCCGATTCATCCTCAGCGCGGGACAGATCATTGTGCCGATGGTCATGATCCTGAGCGTGCTGGCCAGTCTCGGCACGGATGGCAGCATCGGCCGCGAGAACACGAAAGAACTCGGTCCTGGCTTCCCTGAGCCGGGAGCTCATCCCGGTTTTGAGGCCGATCGGCCTTACCGATGAAAACTGGCCCGCAGCGGTGGGCCTGTTCTCTGGCGTTTTCGCCAAGGAAGCGGTGATCGGCACGCTGAACGCCCTCTATGCGCAGGCCGACGAGGCCAAGCCCGGGGGTGAGGCCGCTCCGGCCGAGGAGGCGGCGCCGGCGACGCTTTCCGCCAAACTCGCCGCAGCCTTCGCAACCATTCCGCAAAAGTTCGGCGAACTTGGCGACAAGCTCTTCGGGCTCGATATGGGTTACATCGGCGATGTGGGCGCAGCCGCCACAAAGCTTGAGGTGAATAGCCGCGTATTCGGGGCAATGCAGTCTCGCTTCGACGGCGCGGCCGGGGCCTTTGCTCTACGTGCCGTGCGTGGCGGCGCTTGGCGCGATCCGTCACGAGCTCAGCTTTGGCTGGACTGCATTCGCTGCTGTATGGACGACCGGCCTCGGCTATATGGCCGCCGTCTCCTTCTATCGGATCGCAACCTACGCCCGCGATCCAGTCACCGCACGGAACTGGCTCATCGGCTGCGCGGTCGCATTCAGCCTTGCCGTCGTCTCTTTGTGGGTCGCGGGACGCACCCAAGGCCGGCGCCTGGCCGCGCTTCCGGCAGAGTGAACACTCATGATCACGCTGTCCGGACTGCGGAAGTACCTGTCGGAACGGCGGCAAGCCTCCGTCGCCGAAATGACCTTGCATTTCGATGCGTCTCCCGACGCCGTGCGCGGCGCGCTTAGCCACTGGCTTGCAAAAGGGCGGGCCCGAAAGCTCGATCCCGACGGGGTCTGCTGCGGGTGCGGCTGCGGATGCAAGGGCGCGGAGGTCTTCGAATGGCTGCCAGACGCAGCGCGACCTTGAGAGAAAACACTGAAGGGCGTAAGCTTGCCGCATTTCCTCATACCCGGCTAGCGGCAGCGCTCAACTGCAGAGGAAGCCATGTCGACGACTGAAACTCTCTCGCATCTTCTCTATGCCATGCGCCACGGCGACAAACTGGTCGAAACCCTCCTGCATGGGCGCCACGGCTCGCCCTTTGAAGGCATGGGCGCAAGCGGACTTCTCGATCGCGCCACCATGTCGGATCGCCGTTTCTGGACGGGAGCGGCCATTGGGGCGGCCGCCATCCTCGCCCTCTCGGCGATCGTCAGCGCGCGCAATGAACCGCTTGTCGAGGAGAAGGACGGAGAAGCGCCGGAAGGTATGGCAAGAAAAATGAACGGACATCAGTAAGGAGAAAGCCATGTCGCACAAGCTCGAACATCTCCCTGGCGAATGCGCGGACGCCGCCCTTCGCTTTGGCGCGTTCGGCGCCCTTATCAGCGGGGGAATTGTCGCAGGCCAAGCTGTTTCCGCAACGCAGAGAGGTGAGAAGACGGCGCAAGAGGCGGTCGCCGACACGCTTGCGGCCGCGACCAAGGGGGGCATCGCCTCGGCGGTGGGCGGCGCCGCTGCGGTGGCAGTCGGCGGACATGGGTTTTCGCGGCTTGCTTCGTTTCTGCTCGGCGCGGCCACTGCCGCATGGGCCATGAGCCCAGGTAAAAAGAGAGAAGCGCCTACAAACGCCGTGCCGGCCGAGACAGACGCCGCGCCCGAGTCTTCGCAGACGCCCGCTGCGGCATGACCAGGAGATTGTTTCATGTCCGACCATAAGCAGAAATACGAGAACGCCAACGCACAAGGCGGTCAAACCTTGTATCCGGGACCGGGCGTCTGGCCTGGCATGGCGGCGCCCTGGTACGCTTATCCGGGTTGGGGATACGGTCACCATCCTCACCACCCTGTAGAGATGGCGCAGCAGCCCGCCATGCAGGGCGCTCAATGGGTCGGGCCGAATCCGGGAGCGGCATGGTCCGGCCCTGCCATGGTGTGGTGGGCTGCGCAGCCGGCTCACGCGGCGGCCGGTCCGGGACCGGCGTGGCCCAACCCGCCCGCCCAGGCGCAAGCGCAACCACAGGCGGCGTCCGCTCCGGCTGAGGCCGCTGAAAACCAATCCATCTTTTCCTCCGGCCTGGGCATCCACAACGACGCTCTTGTGAAGGGTCTCTTGATCGGCGCCGGCGTCGCCTACCTCCTCACCAACGAAACCGTTCAGAAAAACCTCATGACGGCGGGCGTGAAGCTCTGGTCCGCATTGCAGGGCGGCGTCGAGGAGATGAAGGAGCGCTTCCGCGATGCCGAAGCCGAAGCGCACGCGAGCGAAAAAAGGTAAGTCAAGGACTGGGCCGAGGCGCTGTCCCGGCCTGCCTGCCCCACCCGGTAGCGGAACAAGCCGGATGACGATACGGATTGCCCACGAGACAGCCACGCGGCTGCGACTGCGCCTGTGCGTGCCGCCGGAGCTTGGCCCTCGCATCGCAGCGCGCGTCGAAGCGCTTATGGGGGTGCATCAGGTACGCTACAACGCGCCCGCACGATCCTTGATCGTCGAGCATGACGGGACGCGTGAAACGCGCAACGCGGTGCTTGCGATGGCGCGTCGCCCCGCGCCGCCGGATGCTGTTGGCAGTCACCAAAGCAGCCAGGGGCCCGACCTCGGGCAGGTGCTTGTCGCGGGGGCCGCTCTGCTCGCGACGTTTGTCCTGCCGCCGCCGCTGAGAGCGCTTGTCACCCTGATGAACGCCGCCGGCGTCATGATCCGTGGCGTCGGCGCCATTGCCAACAGGGGGCTTTCGGTCGAGGCGCTGGACGCAATCGCCATTACTTTGCCAACGCTGCGCGGCGAATGGCGCACCGCCAATTTCGCGCGCCTACTCTTTGATCTCGGCGGCTACATCGAGGCCAGCACCACGCAGCGGTCGGACCAGCTCCTGCGCAACCTCTTGAAAGCGCGTCCCGAGATGGTCGTCATCGAAACCGCGGATGGAGTGGTTCGCAGCGTGCCCTACGACGAAATCATGGCGGGAGCGCGCATCGTGGTCGGGACCGGCGAGCGCGTGCCGGTCGATGGCGTCGTAGCGGCGGGGGCGGCCTGGCTCGATCAGTCGGCGGTTACGGGCGAAAGCCTTCCAACGCCGCGCGAGGAGGGCGACGCGGTGCTGTCTGGCTCCATCGTCACGGAGGGCCGTCTCGTCATCCTGGCCGAGCGCGTCGGCGACACGACGACGACCGCGCGGATTTCACGCTACATTCTGGAGGGACTCGCCGATCCGACCGGCATTCAAAGCGAGTCGCATCGCCTCGCCGACAAGCGCGTTTTGCTTACGCTTGCGTCCGGCGGCGCGGTCTTCGCACTCACGCGCGACTGGCGGCGGCTGGAGTCGGTCTTCCTCGTCGACTATTCGTGCGCAGTAAAGTTCGGCACGCCGATCGCCATCAAGGCGGCGATGTATCGGGCGGCCAAGCGGGGATGCCTCATCAAAAGCGGCCAGGCGCTCGAAACACTCGCCGCCGTCGATGCGGTTGTCTTCGACAAGACGGGCACGCTCACGCACAACACCCTCGAGATCACAGACATTCACCGCCCCGCCGGCTCCGGCTTGGAGGAGGAGGAACTCCTGGCGCTGGTGGCTTCGCTCGCTGAACACACGAGCCATCCCATCGCCAGCGCCGTCGTCGATCTCGCCCGCCGCCGTCACCTCGCCCATATCAGCCATGAGGAAGTCGGCTTTCTGGTCGGGCACGGCATCGCTTCCAATGTGCATGGCCGGACCATCCGCATCGGTTCGCGGCACTACCTCGAGGAACATGAGGGCATCTCCTTCGCCGCCTGCGAAAGCCTGGTCGCGCGCCTCGCCGCGGCGGGTAAGTCGATGCTGTTCGTCTCGGCGGACGGCAAGCTGATCGGCGTCATCGGGCTGAGAGACCGGCTGCGCGAGGAAGCCTTGCCTGTGCTGCGCCAGCTACGCGCCCGTGGCGTCAAGTCTATCATGATGATCACCGGCGATCACGAGACCAAGGCTCGCCAGATCGGCGCCATCCTCGAACTCGACCGCGTCTTCCACGATCAAAAGCCCGAGGACAAGGCGGCGATCATCGAGGCGCTCAAAGCCGAGGGCCGCACCGTGGCCTTTGTCGGCGACGGCGTGAATGACGGGCCGGCTCTGATGGCCGCCCATGTCGGCATCGCCATGCCGCGCGCCGCCGATATCGCCCGCGCCACGGCGGACATCGTGCTTCTCGAAGACAAGCTCGACGGGCTCGCCATGCTGCGGGGGCTTGGGGCGGAGACGCTGGCCTTGATCCGCTCCAACTTTAAGGCGTCGGTCGGGATCAATTCCGCGATCATGGCGGGGGCCATCCTCGGCCGCCTTTCGCCTGCGGCCACCGCCCTTCTCCACAACGGCGCCACGATCGGCATCCTGCTGCGCGCTCTTTCATCGGACGCGAGGAGAACTCGCACATCCCGCCGCTCCGAGACGCGGGGGATATTGGGAGCGTATCCGAGAGGGAATTGACCGCATCCTTAAAGGACGAATGACGGCGCGCAAAAGCACCAGGCCATTTTGTAGGGGGCGAGCGAGGTCCCCAGGCAAAAACGCAACTCCTTGCCTGCTTGGAGGGCTTCCTCTTCACAAAGGCTGATATTGTGGAACAGCAAAACGGTTCCGGGCGAAAGCTTATCGTAGGACAAATCGACGGCCGAATTTACGAAATTTACGCAGATATTTTGCGGGTTGACGACTTTATACAAGATCTCGATCGCGACAGGCTCCTGGTTCAGGACCAGCATGTCTCCGCACACAAGATCCCATAATTCTCCAAAGACGATCTCGAAGTTTTTCACGCCCACGGGCGCCTTGTCGCGCCGTTTCAAGAACAGGCGAGTATATTCGGCGATAAAGTCTTGTATCGTGAGGCTTTTGATCGGGACGAATTGACCGCCGCTCGCCTCCAGGCGCCGCGTTTCACGGCGCCGGGTCTGGATCGTTTTGGGCTGAAGGCGTGGAAGGCCCGATTTGATGCCTTTGGTAAATGCAAAGTCGAAGGACGGATTGCGACGTGCATTCTTCAGGCGCGCCGCGCTCAATTCCGAGATAAAGGTTCCAAGAAACGGGAGATCAATCTCAATTTCCGGGGCCAGCGGAAGGATAAGCTCCGAAAGGCCGATATCGATGAAATCATTTAAACTTGTCGCCTTGAGAGACTCCCTTGTCGCAAGAATGTGCTGGCCTGCCACAGGGATCGCGCCCACGATTTCGCCATTCCTGACGACGCCATAATAGAGAACCGGAATTTTCCTCGCGGCGGATTCAAGCAAGCGAAGGACTTTCGGATGCGAGCAAAATGAACCGCCATATTTCAGGAAGGCCTGCTCGTAATCGGCCGAAGAAATCTCTGTTATCGAGACCCGCGAGTCCATGCCCGACCTTAACTTTCGTGATGCCGAAGGCTGCGCCTTATTGCTTTTGCTCATCGCCGGGGCTTCTTGCAAGCCACAATGCTATTTCTCACCGGGCTTGTCCCGGATCGGGCGGCTGGAGAGCATGATGAGGCGTACGAGTTCTCGAAGCACAGCCGATCGGGAAACACACAGGCACAAAAAAACGGCGTGGGCTGAACTCTTTCGAGCCATGCCCCCACCGCTTTCCCTCTCTGAAGCGTTAAACCCCCGTAGACGTACTTGGCCTTTACACGGAAAAACGTCTCTGCAAGCATGTTATTCCGGGGCTACAGGGCTTTTCCGGAGACAAAGCTCTTTCGGGCCGATGCGTGGGTTGCGGAAGCCACACTCTCGGAATGGGGCCGAGGCGCCTGAAGGAGCGATGCTCAGCGCGAACCGCCGCCTGAGTCCGGCCTCACCTGGAGCCCGGTTTGCCCGCCTTCTCCCCGGGCAGTAAACAGTCTTGATGTTTCGAAGTGGTATGTCATTGTGCCGGGGCTTTTGATTATCTTTTGTGAAAGGATTGAGCGATGAAAGCCTCTAAAGGCCCTGTTCGCATCGATATCGGCATTCCAGAGGAAAAACGGGAGAAGATCGCGCAAGGCCTGTCGCGCCTCCTGGCGGACAGCTTCACACTTTACCTGATGACGCATAACTTCCACTGGAACGTCACCGGCCCGATGTTCAATGCTCTGCATCAGATGTTCATGCAGCAATACACGGAGCAGTGGACCGCGCTGGACGAGATCGCTGAGCGCATCAGGGCGCTGGACTTTCCCGCCCCCGGCACGTACAGGGAATATATCGACCTCGCGTCGATCAAGGAAGTCGATGGCGTGCCAAAGGCGATGGACATGGTGCGTCATCTGGTTGCCGCGCAGGAGGCCACGGCTCGCACAGCACGCGAAGTCTTTCCGCTGAGCGAGGACGCCAACGACCAGCCAACCGCCGATCTGTTGACGCAACGCCTGAACGTCCATGAGAAAACCGCATGGATGCTGCGCAGTCTTCTGGAAGATTAACGCGCCGGGCGAACCGGGCTTCATCTCGTGGGCATCTCCCTGGCTTTGCCGGCGGAGATGCCCGCTTAAGCGTCGAAGCATCCCGTCTCAGTCACAGGCCGGCGAATGGATCTTCAATAAGCCCGGTGTTGTTACCACCGCATAATTCTGATGGAGACGCTTCATGACCCAATCCTCCGTTTGGCTCATCACCGGCTGTTCGACCGGCTTTGGCCGTGAGCTTGTCCGAGTTCTTGCCGGACGCGGCCATCGTGTCGTCGCCACGGCGCGTAACCCCGCGACGCTCGAAGAGTTTAAATCCAATCCGCAGGTGCTGACCGCTGCTCTCGACGTCACCGATCCCGATCAGATCGGCAGGGCCGTGACAGAGGCTGTCACCCATTTCGGCGCGATCGATGTGCTGGTGAACAATGCGGGCTATGGCTACCTGTCGGCGGTTGAGGAGGGCGAGGATGATGAGGTCCGCGCCATGTTCGAGGTGAATGTGTTCGGCCTCGCCAGCATGACCAAGGCCGTCCTGCCGGGTATGCGGGCGCGCCGTAGCGGCGCCATCGTCAATATCTCCTCAATGGGCGGTCTTATCGGCTTTCCGGGGATCGGCTATTACAACGCCACCAAATTCGCGGTCGAGGGCTTATCCGAGGCGCTCGCAAAGGAGTGCGCGCCGCTCGGGATCAAAGTCATCATCGTCGAGCCGGGTCCCTTCCGCACGGATTGGGGGGGGCGTTCACTCAAAACACCGAAAACCGCGATCGCCGATTATGCTGAAACCGCTATCGCCAGGCGCCAGGACATAGAAGGCTATAGCGGCCAGCAGCCGGGCGATCCTGTGCGCGCAGCCGAGGCCATCCTCGCCGCCGTCGAATCCCCCAAGCCGCCGCTTCATCTGGTGCTCGGACGCATCGCCTATGAACAGGTCTCAAATAAATTGAAAGACTTCGGCAGCGAGTTGGCGGCTTGGCGAGAGGTCGCGCTGGGCGCGGATTTTCCTGGCGGCGCATCAACGTAAGGCTAAGCGAAAGCCGCCACGGCCCGCCAATCAATGGTCTTTAGGATCGACGCCGGCAAGGAGGTCAAGATAGTTGGCCGCTGGCGCCATGGGGCGGCCCCGCCCGTGCATCGCGTCATCGATCTGAGCGACGCGGTCACGCATCCAGGCATGCTCCGCGCACAGATCACAAGCCGCGCGGGTGTCCCAGGTGGGATCGATCACAGCGTACTCGCGATGGGCAAAACAGACGGGCCGGGTGAACGGGTCGGCGAATAAGTAACTCTTTACGGCCAAGTCCTCGCCGTACTCGACCAGAAGCCGGCGCAGATACGGCGCGGCCATGACGAAGATGGCCCCGGCCCTGTCACAGACCGCGCGGTCGATTTGCCTCGGGCGGTGCGCACTTGCGTCGATCCCCCAGTACGCCAGCATCTCGACCGCACGCGCGGCCGGGCGCTCTCCCACCTCCATCCCGGCCGACAACGCAGGCGCCCCGACAATGTCGCGGAACAAGTACGCCGCGATCATCGAACGGCTGCAATTCGCATGGCAGACGAACAGCGGGATCATGGCTCCTCCTTTCCCGTTCGCACGTTCATGCGCACACGAACATCAAAACTTGCGGCATCGCTCGCCAAAAACTTCTAGCAGAATGCTGAAAAGCGATGTTGCCCATGGCCTCACGGTGAGCCTACCGAACCGCGACAAAGCTCGCCATGAGGGCTAAGCCATTGAAAACACGCGACCTCATCCTGAGCCTGTCGAAGGATGAAGCCACGAGTGGAGAAAATAGCAGCCAGATTAGAATTAGGCTTCCGCCTCAGGCGGTGAATCTCTTCGTAATATGCAAGGAACGGTGTCGTGGCGGAGGAAAATGGGAGTGCGATTGGGGGTGCGCGGGAGTTTAAGCCGCGAGTTTTATCGACTTCCTGGGCTTAGAACGGAGTGCTACCATAAGAAATGCCATGAAGGGCTCCCTTGGATTACGAGAGGAACTAATGAGCGTTTTCGGTAGCATCATGTCCGCAATATTCGATCACGCAGCGCCGGCGGCTTCGGCAGCTCCAGTGGCTTCACCGGCTCCCGGCGCGAAGACCCCCGAGGCTGCGCAAGCCTCTGCTCCGGCGGCGCGACATGCTGCGGCTGCTTCAGCTCCTGCCGCAGCGCCGCAACCGGCGCCATCAGCGGCGAAACCGGCGCCTTCAGCCGCGAAATCGTCAGTCGATGTTACAGCCATCATGGACAAACTCGCTTCGCAAACAAAGGAGAAGCTTGAATGGCGAAAGTCGATTGTCGATTTGATGAAGATTCTCAATTTGGACAGTAGCCTTGCCGCACGCAAAGAACTCGCGAAGGAACTGCATTATGCTGGGAATATGCATGATTCTGCGTCGATGAACGTTTGGCTGCACAAGCAAGTCATGATTAAGCTTGCGGAGCATGGCGGCAAAGTCCCGGAGCTGCATACCGCTCAAACGGCGCTCACCGATCAAGAGGCCAAGGCCTGGGTCGGAAAGGGCGTCTATAGCAGCGATGGCGACAAACTCGGTGAAGTCGCGGCCATCCTGCGAACGGCTGAGAACAAGATCACCGAATTACGCGCCGAGATCGGCGGCGTACTGGGCCTTGGCCAGCGTGAAATCGCTCTTCCGGCGGGCCGGTTCTCCCTGCAGAATGACCGTGTTGTGCTTGAGCTGACCGCGGCGCAAGCGAAGGATCTTCCGAAAGTTGCGAAGTAAGCATTCAACGTGTGAGGCGCGGGCTTTGGCCGGCGCCTCGTCAGCCGTCCTTCTCTACGGCGGGTACTTTTAAAAGGCTCCGTTGACGTTTTGTTCCGAGCTTCGGCTTGCCGTGGTCGCCATTGCGGAGAACGTCAAGGAGAACACCAAGATTTTGTTGTTTGCTCGCGAGGCGACGGGGAGCACGGTTACTCCCGGCCTTTTTGGCGGCGTCGCCATCGTCGATGGCCGGGCGCAGCGATAATTCAGTGCGGCCGCGCCTTTCGGCAAACGCGCTCTCAGCGCTTGACAGAGTTTGTCAGGCCGCTTTTAGAAGTTTTATCACCTTGTTGGCATCGTCCAGCGAGTCCACCGCCGCGTAGGCGAGATACTGCGTGCCAATCACGGAGAGCGAGAAGCCGCGCAGGTTGATTCCTCCCCCGCCGAGCCTCTCGGTCACCTCGGCGGCGACGCCCGGCCGGTCAGGACCCATAATTCGAACGGAATGCAGGGTATGGGCAACGTTGAAACCCACCTGCGCGGCCGCGGCGATTTCCCTGTCGCCCCGGAGCGGCGTGACGAACACCACCCCCTTGCCGGGTTCCGCGCGCCGGGAGATGATGAATTGCAGGTCCGCGCCCGCTTCCCGCAACTCGGTCAGCAGATGCGCAAGCTGCCCCGGTTTGTCCTCGATGGTCGCCGCCCACACATCGACACGTTCCGCATATTCCACGAGAGGATGCATAACAGTTCTCCTTACGAGCTAAGTGCAATCTCTACTGCAGCAACACCAACCAACACACAAAGCTACTCCTCCTAATTCGGCATTCGGAAGCTTAAACGTTGCTATGGAGGTAGCGTGGGTGACTTGGCGGATATTCTCTTGCTCTGGCGCAAGCGCTTCTATGACAAAAATCAAAACCAACTGTCTAAGATTTGTGTCTCGCGTGTTTTGCAAGTGAAGCAGAAGACGGCGACATGTGATGCCGGAAACTCTCAAGCGCCCCGATCCAAGACCGGCTCATTTAGAAAGACGGTCGTACACGTCGGCGATTATGAGAAGCAGTTTCTTCGCGTGATCGTTTGTTGCGCGTTCCGCAAGCTCTCTGGTGCTTTTGGCTCGGTCCTGCCAGGCGCCATAAAGAGGCGTCCACCCAGCGGGCTCTACAAAGAGACGATGTTCATGGGTTTTCCGGGCTATTTTCAACGCTCTCATCACTCGCTCCAAGATCAACTAAAAAGTCTTCACGCCGCAGGCGCCTATTCTGGTGTCCTCCCAAGTTTGAGGCTGCCGGTTCTCCGGCGTGTTTGCGTCAATGACGCTTGATCAAAAATTCCTCGCCCTAGAGGGGAGAACGCCCGCGAGGACGAAATAGCCGATGTCCTTCAAAATCCGGGCGGAGGCTGAACCGCGATGTATAGGTTCTTTAGGAGTCTTCTGTGACACCCGTGCGATCCCTTCGTTTTTGCAGGGGCTTGGCTTCCGCGGCTTTCGAGGATCACCATTTTCACAGGCTGGACAGGGGCGCTGTTCCGTAGGGAACAATAAAAGTGGCGAACTGGTCATCGCATGGCGGCGACCGCTACACACATGAGAAGTCATGTTGTGACTGTGTTCAATGGTATAGACCCGGCTCTATGGCGGCGATCAGTCGCTCAACGGCGCAAATCTCATCGGCGAGACGACCCTGAATCTCCCTGAGCCGGGAGGCCATCGCGAGATGGTTGCTGTCGGAGAGGAGCAAGTTCACGTCTGTCACAAGGATAGCCGCTTCACACAGGAAATCGCGCGCCTCCGCCAGCTCCGACTGGGAGGGTATATCTTGCGGTAGAGCCTTAGCCATGGTCGTGCGTCCTTCGTGTATTGCGGCGTGTTTGAGTACCTCCAAAACGAATAGATCATCGTGTCGTTGTGCGCTGTTTCTTAGGAAACAATGTCGAGTATTCTGTCGCTTTCTGCTTGGGTCATGATAGGGAAGACTTCCGGACGCGCCTCGCCGAGCAAGAGCTACGTTAGCAGGGCGCTGAAAAACGATGCGGCCCATGGTTCGACAGGCTCACCATGAGATTTAAGCCGTTGAAATCGCTCCACCTCATCCTGAGCTTGGCGAAGGATGAAGCCGGAATTTCCGCATTTTTTCAGCATCCTGCTGGCGGCAATTAAATGGCTGAAACGGTGACTTGAGTTTCGGCTGCGACACCGTCGAGGCATCGAACGTCGCCGGACGCCTTCGCCCAAATATTGCAGGGGCTTGCCAGACGGATCTCGCCCGGCGCCGAGATCGGCGTCCGTCCAAATCCTATAGCGATGGCGTAACCATCCGGCCAATAGGCGATTTCGCCAGCGTCCACGAGCGCGCGCGCATCGGGCTCTCGCTCAATGGCGACGGGAGTGGAAAAGTAAACCTCTTCGCCCCAGCGCAAGACCGTCCCCTTGATTGGAAGCTCTCTCCAAATCGCCTCCGCGGTGGGAGTCGCCAAAAGCTCTGCTTCAAGCACAACCGATCCGAAATCGAACCTGATTTTGCGCATATCCCTGCTCCGATGCGGCCTCTGTCGAGCCATTCTCTACCATGGACGCCTCCGGCGATCCAACGCGCAACAAGCTTTCTGTGCGCCCAGGCATTCGGCAAATAGAGAGTGAGACGAATACATAGGTTCATCGTCAGCAGCCGCAGAGGACTGTCGTTTACCGGAATCGTTGAAAGGGTGGAGTTCATTTGCGCCCGATGTGAACGCATCGAAAAATAACTACTGTGTAGATTTGCGCGGACTGTGACGATATTACTATTTCATAAAATCAGATCATGATGATAGAGAGCTGTTGCCTTTTCGAAATTCGAATTCAAAAGACAAGGCAAACGTGATCGGCAGCATTGGGCGCATCTATCCGTATCTTGGTTCTGTGCCCTCGACAAGGTTTGGATCAAGACTATGGAAAGCAGTGAATACGATCTAACGTCATTGACCGCTGACATTGTGTCGGCATACGTGACCAATAATGCGGTTGGCAGCGATAAGCTTTCTGAGCTCATCGGCTCTGTCTACGGCGCTCTGAGCAGAGCCTCTCTCCGGCCTGTCGATTTGGAGACGGTCGAACTGAAGCCCGCGGTGGCGATCAAGAAATCGGTGACGCCCGAGTACCTCATTTGTCTTGAAGACGGCAAAAAATTCAAATCGCTCAAGCGTCACTTGAAGACCCATTACGACCTCACTCCCGAAGACTATCGGGAGAAGTGGGGTCTGCCGCGCGATTACCCGATGGTGGCGCCGAGCTATGCCGCAGCGCGTTCCGATCTGGCGAAAAACATGGGATTGGGTCGGCGCGCCGCCGCGATAGAGGCCGCCCAACCCGAGGCGCCTGCGGCGGTGAAACCGGCGAAGGCGCGCGGGAAGCAAACGCGGAGAACGACCAACGGATCGGGGAAGTTGGGCGGATCGTGAGCGAACGCTCGCCAGAACAGATGTGCTGTCCTCCAACGGGAACGCAGTCGCCACTGCCGCTTAACGAGCTTGTCGTCCACAGCGGTCTCACAATCCCGTTATCGCCGGCGAAGCAGTCTTTGCAACCTAGACGAGTGCCTGTAACGTCATATGCGTCGGCTCCAGCCTGACACGCGAGCGCAGGGCTGGCGTATGTATCTCCTGCGCTCGCCAAAGTTTCAGGCGCCGGGCGAGGCGTCAGTGAACTGATTAGCGATTTACGGATACCGCCAGTCGAAGGGTTCGCCGGTCGAATTTTTCGGTGCGCTGATGCCTCGCGATTAGCGCCGAACCGCTGAATTTTGGGCGTCGGGTGACAGTCTAAGGGGCATTTGGATTGCGGCCGCGGCTTCGAGCGTTTTGGCGTTGATCTCTGACGCCCGCTTCTGCTGATCGCGTGTGAGTGCAGGCGCAAGGGCGAGCGAAGCGATGAAAAGGACGATCGCCACCGTGGCGGCGCATTTCCACTCGGACGGATTACTCAAGACCTGAAGCAGTCCGGTTGCGGGGGTGAAGCGTCGATTGCCGATTGGGTGAAAGTTCGGCAATAGGGCGAGAGCCCTTATCGGGGAAGCTATCGTCATGTCTTTGAACGCCTGATTATGTCACTTTCGTATTACAACGAGCGAGGGAAGCGAACTAGTCCTGTTGCGGAAAAGGCAACAGCATTTCGTTTTTGTTGAGCTTTGCAAAAAATGGGTTGACTGAGCCGCCTGCGCCACCTATGGGCGCCGTCCTCTGTTATCGAAGAGGACGGCAAGGGCCAGGAAAGCTGCGGGGGGCGCCACGCCTTCGCTAAACCACTCCTCCAGAGTCTGCGGAGTTATCCGAAGCAAGCCAGCGAGTTGCTCCAAGCCCAAGTGATGCGTAATCCAGAAACATACGCAAAAGATCGAGCAGGTTATCGCCGCATTGCGGGGCCTGAGACTTGGCTTCGCAGGAAGACATCAACAGTAACTCCGGAAACATCGCGCCTATACAAAACGCCGAATGGACTCGCATATTCCCAAATCGAGGAGATCGAGGCCGCCTAGGCGATTGACAGTGCGCGCCACTTCGATCTGGCGGCGCATCATATATTTTGTGCGCTGCACCATATTTGTTTTTTATCAGAGGACTCTCCGGGTCCGCCACAGGAAAAGGCCGCCACAAATTGCCGCGTTCGGAGACGCCGCCCGGTAGGCGCTTCCAATGTCAGCCCACAATATAGAGAGCGTGTTTGGCCATGACGCCACAATATTTTGTATTTATTCATGCATTTCAAAATTTTATTTGAATAAATTTCGCCGAACGGTAACCTATCCTCAGAAGTTTCGATCTGACGCAGTCAAAAGTATGAAGATCAATCGTGCAAAATCTCATGATCTGACCTTCGCATAATGATCGTCAACCGAAGCTTTTGCAGAGTTGGACGCATCAAACATCATCTTTATGGAGGAACACAGGTTTTTCCTACTTAATTTGCTGGTTTCAGCGCAGCGTTCGGAGTATGGGAGTGCCAATGGACGGATATAGCAACCTGTTCCTCGGGGTTGGGATAGCGGTATCATTGTTTTTGGTTCTAAACCATGTAGGTTATTTTGTTATTCGTTATCTAAACCGCTGTTAAATCTGGCTTTTAAAAGCAAAGCCTGAGGGCGCGAAGAAATATTGCAGGTGGCAAGGGCAAGCGGGCTTATGTGCGGCCGCGTGCGGTGCCCGCAAGGACGCGCTGCGAGAGGCGGCGGCCTGCGCCAATGACACATAAGGAACATCACGCTGCGTTAATGGTATGAACCCGGCGCAGCAGCAGCGATCATCCGCTCGACAGCCCAAATCTCATCGGCAAGACGACCCTGAATATCCTTGAGCCGGGCGGACATCGCCCAATTGTCGCTGTCGGAGAGGAGCGACTTCACATCTGATACAAGGAGGCTGGCTTCACACAGGCAATCGCGCGCATCCATCAGGCGTGACGGGGTTGGCATCTCCAGATGCAGGGTATGAGCCATGGTGCGTCCTCCGTAATCACGGCGCATCATTGTGCGCCGCACAACAATTTATTGCATTGCACAATACCTGATTTTTGTCAAACGCGCTCTCCTCCTTTCGGTCGGCCAAAGCTCAGCAATAAGAAACTGCTGAAACCCAGCGGTGATTGCGGCTGGCGCCGTTCAAATGAACAAGCTAATGCACGGCGTTATATTGCGGACAAGTCGGGCGCCACGCGCCGAGCCGGAGAGGGGGGCTTATTTATGCGCAGGTACGCTTTTTTTATTGTGGTCGCGGTCGCGGCTCTTCTTGCTTTGGGAGCCGCAGTGCTCCTTATCGTTCCCACTTCAGGGTCGCACGTCGCGAGCACTGTCCGCATCCATCGAGACATTGCCGACGTCTTCGCCTTTTTTACCACGCCGAAGAACTGGCCGAGGTGGCATCCGGCGTCGATCTCGGTCGCAGGAGCGACGGACCATTCACTCGCAGCCGGCGAAGAGGTGACCGAGGACTTCCGTATGGGGAGCGGGAAAGGGCGAGTGGTTTGGCGCGTCACCGAAAGGAACGCGCCTTCTCTGTGGCGCATCGAGGGCACGCCAGAGAGCGGGGATGCGCGGGTGACGATCACCTATAGCCTGCGCATGGACGGACAGGACACGGTGTTTGAACGCAACATGCACTACCAGTTCAATAGACTTTGGCTTCGTGTGCTCGATCCGCTCTTTATTCGGCGCCATATCGAGCAGGAGTCGCAGCAAGCGCTATCGAACGCCAAGCAGATCTTAGAGCATTAAGCAGGATGCTGAAAAACGATGTTGCCCATGGTTCGACAAGCTCACCATGAGGTCTAAGCCGTTGAAAACACGCGACCTCATGGTGAGGAGGCCGAAGGCTGTCTCGAACCATGAGCCTCTCGAAGGATGAGGGCACGAGTTCGTGTTTATTCAGTAGCCCGTTAGAGTTCTCGCCAGGGCGGATTTTCCCTGGCCGTCCATGCAATCGTCGCCAGGTTAACCCGGCTACGCCGCGGCGGGCATCAGCGTGCGCCTGACCTCCGCCCTGAGGAGGTCGATCGGCGCGAGCCCTGCCTTCGGCTTCTCGAAATGCCAGAACGTCCAGCCGTTGCAGGCGCCGCGCCCTTGCGCCTTCGCGCCCACGGAATGGATCGACCCGCGCACGCCGTCCCACACAACCGAAGCGTCGGCCATCACCTGCGCCCTTATCTGGGCCTTGGCGTCGAACAGCGCGTCGCCCGGGCGCAACATGCCGAGCTGAAGCACCATGCCGAAGGGCACGCGCGGCTCGGCGCGTTTCGAGACAATCGGGAAACGCGGTCTTGGCGTCGCAAGGCTTCACGGCGGCGATGCGCGCCTTCGCGGCGGCGACATAGTCGGGGTCGCGCTCGATGCCGATATAGCGGCGGCTCAAGGCTTTGGCCACCGCGCCCGTGGTCCCGGTTCCGAAGAACGGGTCGAGCACGAGATCGCCCGGCTTCGTGGTCGCGAGCAGCACGCGCGCGAGCAGCGCCTCGGGCTTTTGCGTGGGGTGCGCCTTCCTCCCGCCATCGTCGCGAAGCCGCTCGGGGCCGGAGCAAATCGGCAAGAGCCAGTCCGACCGCATTTGCAGGTCGTCGTTGAAAGCCTTGAGCAAGTCGTAATTGAAGGTCGGCCGCGCGGCTTCATCGCGCGCCGCCCAGATCAGCGTCTCGTGCGCGTTGGTGAAGCGCGTGCCCTTGAAGTTCGGCATCGGGTTCGTCTTCAGCCAGATGATGTCGTTCAGGAGCCAGAAGCCGAGATCCTGAAGCGCCGTCGCCGAGCCGGAAGATGTTGTGATAGGTGCCGATCACCCAGATCGCGCCGTTCGGCTTCAGCACGCGGCGGCATTCGGAAAGCCACGTGCGGGTGAACTGATCGTAGGACGCGAAATTGTCGAACCGGTCCCAGGCGTGGTTCACGCCGTCGACGCGCGTGTTGTTGGGCCGGAGAAGATCGCCGCCAAGCTGGAGATTATAGGGCGGATCGGCGAAGACCAGATCCACGGAGCCGGACGGCATTCGGCGAAGCGTCTCGATGCAATCGCCTTGAACAATGCTCCCCTCGGAATCGGGGGAAAAGCTACGCTCCAACGCCTGAACGCAACGCATGACTCACCATGACAAAACGCTTACTGCGACCTCTTTAGCAGAAGCTTGGGCCTAATGGGTTAACGGTAATGCGGAGTTCACTGCGCGACGGAAGGCGGCGATGCAGCCTGCCGCCTAGGTAAGAGGCTTCTGTAGCTCCGGCATCGCAAAGTCAAATACTCCAGGTTCAATTCGACATTGTTTCCGAGGGAACAGCGCATGGTAAATTGATCGTGTACTTCTTTCTGAGAAGGCGAAGAGGCCGACTTGGACGCAACCGTGACGGTCGCGCTGAAGCAAATGTACCCGACTGTCGAGACCGATGACGAAGACGATGAGGTTGACGAAACTCGAGATTTCGGAAGCAACTGGCACGGCTTGGGAATTGGAAGGCTTCTCGTTCTCGCATCGGTGCTGGCGCTTTTTATTTCAGCCGGTTTGTGGATGCTTGAGGCCCAGTTCAAGAAGCAGGAACAAGCGGCTCGTCTCGACCCCAGTAATGCCGCGAGTGATCGCACGCGGCCTGATCGCTCCACTTCTCAAGCGCAGCCGCCTCCCGCGCGCTCCGGAGGACCCTCTCCAACAGCCAGCCCAGCGGAGCAAACTCCAGTTCCGTCGGCGCCGGCAGAACCAGAAAGTCGAACCAGCGGCGGTCATCAAACCGGGGTCAGAGATGAGGGCCGTCGAAGCCCCCGCGAAGCTTCCGTCAGCAGCGGTAGAAATGGCGCGGCCTCTGAAAGAGACCGAAAAGCCGCTGGCGAAGGAAGCAATCCCGCCCCTCCGAAATAAAGCATCCGCAAGAAGCGGCTCCCCCTTCACCGGCTTTTGTGGTCGCCACGGCAATCTGCGGGCTCGAGGCGCGCGCCAATGAAGGTCAGCCGAAGACAGAAGCCGCCAACCGAGCTTTGATATTGAAAGGCGCCGATCAGGCGTTCGAAAGGCGCTTCGCGGAAGGATTTATTCAGCAATCATGTCTTGTCCGCGACCTCCATCAAAAGGCGGAGCAGCTGGAGGAAAAGATCAAGGAGGTCGAAGAGAAGCGGGACAAGTCGAGGGAGCAACAGAGCTTGATGCTAACGCTTTCAGCGGAACGACAACGGATCGAAGCGGAGAAAATAGCTGCCGAACAAACGTTGAATGAGCGTCTGAAGGAGCAGAAATTGGCTCGTGACTTTGAACTGCTGCAAGAGAAAAGCGCATCGGGCAGAATAGACGAGCCATCGTCCCAACTGCCCGCTAATGCCGTCCCGCTAGCGAACGCAAAAAAGTTAGTGGCCTTGAAATGCTCGAATCTCCTGTCGCGTCTCCAGCTCGGCGAGTCCGATCAGTCGGACCATGATGCTCTAAGGCATTGTAAGTTGAGGTAGATTTCCGCCGCAGCAACCCTTGCCAGCAGTTCTGCTCCCGCTAACACGTATGCGGCGCTCCCTCGGCCGCCGCGGCGGGCCGGCCTGCTGCGACGAATGGGCGAGAAGGCCTGGTTCCCAACTCAGCCGAAGAACGTCACGATGCCGGTCTGAAGATCATAGATCGCCGGCACGATCTTGAGATTGCCATCGCCCGCGAGGCCGGAAATAAGCGTGCTCGCCGTGGTCAGCCGGCCGGCCGTCCGCGCAGCGCTCCTCTTGGCGGTATTGGTGACGTAGTCGCCCTCTTCGCTACGCGCGGCCAGCGCCGCGGGCACGATCGGCTCGATCATCGGACCGATCGCGCCGGGATAGGTCGCGTTCTTGGTGACGACGTCGCAGGCGGCCTTGACGGCGCCGCAGGCTGTATGGGCGAGCACAACGATGAGGGGTGAGCCCAGCACCGCCGCGCCATATTCGACCGTGCCCAAAGTCGCGGTGTCGACCAGATTGCCAGCGTTGCGGGCGACGAAGAGTTCGCCGACCCCATGGCCGCCGAAGATGAGTTCGGGCGGCGTGCGGCTGTCAGCGCAGCCGATCACCGTCGCCCAAGGCGCCTGGTGGGCGGCGACCGATGTACGCTGTTCAGCGAGATCGAGCGAGCACATCTCCGGATGGCTTACATAGCGCGCATTGCCCTCTTTGAGTTTTGCGAGCGCCTCCTCCGGGGTAAGCGACGTCGGCGCGCCCTCGGCCGCGCGCGCTGGCCTCATAGGGGTGGCGAGGGTCGCCGCAGCCAGACCCGCCGCCCCCAATTTGAGAAAATCCCTCCGGCCCGTTGCTTTGCTGTCGCAGCTCTTGCACATCGCCCGTCTCCTTCTGGCCTCTTCACGCCATCGCCAAAAAGCATCCTGTCAGGCTACCGCATTCAGTCAAAATTAACCACTTGATTTGTGTAACTTTGCTTCAAACAGAAACAAGAAAACGTAACTTTTAGAAAAGACTGAAAAAGCGCTTACGGGGCGCCCGTAAAATCAGGGGCTTCAATAGAGATACTTGTATACTTACTTATGGCCTGTTTTACCAAACGAACCCAATCTTCACCGGATTTTAAGAAACCCAACGGACAAGGCGGAAGGACAGGCTTGCAAGCGATCCGTGTTCATCATGTGTCGAAAATCCGTTTCAAGTCTGTGATAACGCCCGCCCCTGCATTGCACGCGGCTTTTGAAAGGGCTATGTCCCTCGGCTTAGGCCGCCACGGCAGGCGAGCCGCGGAGCAGACATATGAGACTCAGCCGCTATTTCCTCCCGGTTTTGCGCGACGATCCCAAAGAAGCGGAAATCGTCTCCCACCGGCTCATGCTCAGGGCGGGCATGATCCGTCAGGCGAGCGCCGGGATTTATTCGTGGCTGCCGCTGGGCTTTCGCGTTCTGAAAAAGATCGAGCAGATCGTTCGCGAGGAGCAGAACCGGGCGGGCGCCATCGAGCTTCTGATGCCCACGATCCAGTCTGCGGAAATCTGGCAGGAAAGCGGGCGCTACGGCGATTACGGCGCGGAGATGCTGCGCATCAAAGACCGGCACGAGCGCGACATGCTGTTCGGCCCGACGAACGAGGAGCAGATCACGCAGATTTTCCGGGATGCGGTGAAGTCGTATCGCGACCTGCCGAAGAACCTCTATCACATTCAGTGGAAGTTCCGCGACGAGGTGCGGCCGCGGTTCGGGGTCATGCGCGGGCGCGAGTTCCTGATGAAGGACGCCTATTCCTTCGATCTCGACGTGGAAAGCGCGCGCCAGTCCTATTACCGCATGTTCGTCGCCTATTTGCGGACGTTCGCGCGCATGGGCCTGAAAGCGGTGCCGATGAAGGCCGACACCGGCCCGATCGGCGGCGATCTCAGCCACGAATTCATCATCCTCGCCGATACGGGTAAGTCGGAAGTCTTCTGCGACCGCGACCTCATCGAGATGCCCGTCCCTGACGAGGCGACGAATTACGACCAGGACCTCAGCCCCTTGTTTGAGCGCTGGACCTCGAAATATGCGGCGACAAGCGAGATGCACGACGCCGCCCGCTTCGAGCGCGAGGTTCCGAAGGAGAGACGGCTTTCCGCGCGCGGCATCGAGGTGGGGCATATCTTCTATTTCGGCACGAAATACACTGCAAAGATGAAGTGTCAGGTGCAAGGCCCCGATGGCCGGCTCATCACGCCGCAGGGCGGGTCTTACGGCGTCGGCGTCTCGCGCCTCGTCGCGGCGATCATCGAAGCGAGCCACGACAGCGCGGGCATTATCTGGCCCGAGCCGGTCGCGCCCTTCCCAATAGGACTGATCAACCTGAAACCGGGCGACAGCGCCTGCGACGCCGCTTGCGCCAAGCTCTATGAGGCGCTTGGCGGCGAGAGCGATGACGTTCTCTACGACGACACGGGCGAGAGCGCCGGGGCCAAATTCAAGACCATGGACCTGATCGGCCTGCCCTGGCAGGTGATCGCCGGGCCGAAGGGCTTGGCGAAAGGCGAAGTTGAAGTGAAGAACCGCGCAACCGGGGAAAGAAGCAATCTCGCCCTTGATGCGGCCATAAATAAGTTGCAACAGACCCTCACGGGGGCTGCAGGCGCGCCGCCGAAATCCGGAAACTAAGGCAAGACGCGAAGCGCATGACAGTCAAAGCCGTGAACGAGCCGATGGCGTTTGCGCCATTCGAGTGGCTGCTTGCTTTCCGCTATCTGCGCGCTCGCCGCAAGAAAGGCGGCGTATCCGTCATCGCCTTCTTCTGCGTGCTGGGCATCGCGCTCGGCGTCGCGACCCTGATTATCGTGCTCTCGGTCATGAACGGCTTCCGCAAGGAGCTGTTCGATAAGATCCTCGGGCTCAACGGCCATGTGATCGTCAGGCCGCTCGCACGGCCCTTCAACGATTTCGTCGACACCGCCGACCGGCTCAACGGAGTGCCCGGCGTCAAGTTTTCTCTGCCGGTGGTCGAAGGGCAGGTGATGGTGTCTTCGCAATCCAACTCGTCGGGCATCATCGTGCGCGGCTTGAGAGCGAAGGATCTGGGCAACCTGAAAGCCATCTCGGGCAATGTCCGCTACGGCTCGCTCGTTGACTTCGACCAGTCCAACGGCATCGCCATCGGTACGCGGCTCGCCAATTCGCTGAACGTCTTTGTGGGGAGCGAGGTCACTGTTCTCGCGCCCCGTGGAGCATCGACGCCCTTCGGCACGGCGCCCCGCGTGAAGCGATATCCGATAACGGCGATATTCGAGATGGGCATGTCCGAATATGACGGAACCATCGCTTTCATGCCGCTGAAGGAGGCGCAATCTTTCTTCAACGTCGGCGACGCGGTCCATGTTCTGGAGGTAGTGATCGACAATCCGGACAATGTCGACGCCATGCGGGCGAGCCTTCAGGATGCAGCGGGGCCGGATCTCATTCTAAACGACTGGCGTCAGCGGAACGCGACCTTCTACAACACGCTGAAGGTCGAGCGGAACGTGATGTTCATCATCGTCATGCTGATCGTGCTCGTGGCGACGCTGAATATCGTATCCGGTCTGACGATGCTGGTGAAAAACAAGGGCCGGGATATCGCCGTGCTGAGAACGATGGGAGCGACGCGCGGGGCGGTCATGCGCGTGTTCTTCATCAGCGGGACGAGTATCGGCTTCATCGGCACGCTCGCCGGTCTTATTCTTGGCGTGCTCATCAGTCTTCATATGGAAGACATAAGGCAATTCGTTTCGCTGCTGACGAACACGCGGTTATTCGATCCGCAAGTCTACTTTTTGTCCAGCCTTCCCTCGCAGATGGACCCGGCGGAAGTTCTGGTCGTTGTCATTATTGCGCTTGCGTTGTCCATGGCGGCGACCCTTTATCCAGCGCTGCAGGCGGCGCGTCTCGATCCCGTCGACGCCTTGCGTTACGAGTGAGACACTGGCTGCTTCCGGCGGAATAGGAACGGGCAAGTCTTAGGGTGATAGAGAAGGGCTTCGAAGTGCTGAACGGCGCGGCGCAATCGAGCGGAGGCGGCATGACCAAAATGATGCGCGATTTCGCGGGGACGAAGCCTGTGCTTCAGATCGTCGGCCTCGAGCGCACATACTCCCAAGGCGACCGCACGCTCGAAATCCTGCGCGGCGCCTGCGCCGAGATTTATGACGGCGAGGCCGTCGCGCTCGTCGGTCCTTCCGGTTCGGGAAAGTCGTCTCTCCTTCACGTCGCCGGGCTCCTTGAGAAGCCGGGGGGTGGGAGCGTGATCCTGAACGGCGTCGATTGCAGCACGCTTTCGGACAAGGATCGCACCCGCATGCGGCGGACTGAGATCGGCTTCGTCTACCAGTTTCATAACCTCCTGCCCGAGTTCTCGGCCCTTGAAAATGTGATGATGCCGCAGCTTCTGGCGGGCGTTCGAAAGAAAGATGCGAAAGCGCGCGCGCTGGAGCTTCTGGCGAATTTCGGCCTTGAGGAGCGCGCGTCGCACCGCCCGCCCGAGCTTTCAGGCGGCGAGCAGCAGCGCGTGGCCATCGCGCGCGCCGTCGCCAACAGCCCGAGCGTCCTTCTGGCGGACGAGCCGACGGGCAATCTCGATCCTCATACGGCTGATCGCGTTTTCGACGAGTTGACCTATTTCATCCGCGCAACCGGTGTCGCCGCGCTCATCGCGACCCATAATTTCGATCTCGCCGCCCGCATGGATCGGGTTCTGCGCCTTGATGAAGGAATTCTCATCGAGGTGAGCCAGAAGCCCGGGCCGGCCAAACTCGAAGCAGCCCACGCAACATCATCGTCTTTCCAATAAG
This sequence comes from uncultured Alphaproteobacteria bacterium, assembly GCA_963819665.1. Taxonomy (GTDB): domain Bacteria; phylum Pseudomonadota; class Alphaproteobacteria; order Rhizobiales; family Rhodomicrobiaceae; genus Rhodomicrobium. The sequence continues at coordinate 49 of CAWFXN010000008.1, read as the reverse complement.
GGATAACTCGACCGCCCTCCCTGCCGAATCGGCGCCGCGCGCGCTATCG
>CAWFXN010000007.1:0-25462 GCA_963819665.1 uncultured Alphaproteobacteria bacterium | reverse complement strand
TCACATGTCGAACGCGGGCCTCTGCGGCAACAATAGGGGCCTTACAAACGCGGGTGTCCGGCTAGGCATCAAGTTCTAACTGTGTTATGCCTTAGGGCCTTTCCCAACGAGGTCCAACTCACCGGGCAGCATGGTTGTTCTCACCAAAATTTACACAAAAACCGGCGATGACGGCACGACCGCTCTCGGGAGCGGCGAGCGTGTTCCGAAAACCAGCCTTCGTATCGCGGCCTATGGCGCTGCCGACGAAACGAATGCGGCCATCGGCTTGGCGCGGCTGTTATTACCGGCCGATCAGACCCTCGTTGCGGACATGCTGGCGCGGATCCAGAACGACCTTTTCGATCTTGGAGCCGACCTCTGCGTGCCGGACACAGGCCAACCGTTGCCCTACACGCCGCTGCGGATGAAAATGGAGCAGGTCGAGCGGCTCGAGCGCGAAATCGACCTCATGAATGGAGAGATGGCGCCGCTGGCGTCCTTCATTCTTCCGGGAGGTTCCCAGGCCGCGGCCGCGCTGCATGTGGCGCGCACGGTTTGCCGCCGCGCCGAGCGCGCCATCGCGGAACTGAAGCAAGTCAAGGGGGAGCACGTAAGCGATGCGGTGAGCCGCTACGTCAACCGCCTGTCCGATCACCTCTTTGTCGCCAGCCGGTATGTGAATGACAAAGGGAAGACGGACCTTCTCTGGCAGCCCGGCAAAAATGCGTAATAATGCATAATTAAGTTGGATAATGCATAGTTAGTTAGCGGAATGCATTGCTTCGAGATCGTTGGGTTCGTCCATGCTGTTTGTGCCGATTTGGGATATGAACCATCTCAAAAGGGTAAGATTTCAGTATGTGACGGTCGGCCTGATTGTTCTAAACACCTTGATCTATTTCGTTTTCGGAACCCATCTTTTTTTGCATTCTCCCGCGAGCTTTGTGGACGCCCTGGCTTTCAAGCCGCGCGAGGTGACGAGCATTCATGACTTCATGGAGCATGTGCCGGAGTATTTCAGGCTCCTCACCTACATGTTCATGCATGGAAGCGTCTGGCATCTCCTGGGGAACATGGTCTTCCTCTTTGTCTTCGGCGACAATGTCGAGGATGCGTTGGGACATGCGCGCTTTATCGTTTTCTATCTGCTTTGCGGCGTGATCGCGGCTGTCGTGCACAGCGCCGTCACCGTATCCCCGGATGTGCCTCTGATTGGGGCGAGCGGCGCCATTGCGGGCGTCATCGGAGCTTATGTGATACTTCACCCGAACATCCGCATCTGGGTTCTGTTTCCGGTCCCGGTTGTTTCGTTTCTGCCGCTTCGATTCTCGGCGGCTTTTGTCATCGGCATGTGGATTATGTATCAGATCGCCAGTGGACTTTTCCTGACCGGAGAAGCGACCGCCTGGTGGGCCCATGTTGGAGGCTTCTTCGCGGGGGCGCTTCTCGTCATTGTCATGAGAAGACCTGGCGTCCCTCTTTTCGATACGGCGACAGGCATACGGTGATAGCTGGCCGAATGTCTAACCTGCGGCGGATTGACTCTTTCGCAGGTGCGAAATACGCTTGCTTTTCTGAATGGCGCAGCAAATGAATACGATCAAACCATCAGGTAAGTTGACCCGGCGGTGCGCCGCAGCATATTCGATGGATAAGAAAGTCGGGGCACTGTTCACATGAAAATACTCGTACCTGTCAAACGGGTCGTCGACTACAACGTTAAAATCCGGGTCAAACCGGATGGAAGCGGCGTGGACATCGCGAACGTCAAAATGTCCATGAATCCCTTCGATGAAATTGCCGTCGAGGAAGCTCTTCGCCTTAAGGAAGCCGGGCGCGCAACCGAGGTTGTCGCTGTCTCCGTAGGCCCGCAGAAGGCGCAGGAAACGTTGCGCACCGCGCTTGCGATGGGAGCCGACCGCGCGATCCTTTACAAGACAGACCTGAACCTGGAGCCATTGGCGATCGCGAAAATCCTGAAAGCCGCCGTGGAACAGGAAAAGCCTGGGCTTGTGATTTTGGGCAAGCAAGCCATCGACGACGATTTCAATCAGACCGGCCAGATGCTGGCGGCGCTTCTCAACTGGCCGCAGGGCACCTTCGCATTCAAGCTCGCCGCCAAGGATGGCGCTCTCGACGTGACGCGTGAGGTCGATGGCGGCCTGCAAACTGTTTCCTTGAAGCTTCCTGCAATCGTGACAGTCGACCTGCGGCTCAACCAGCCGCGCTACGCATCGCTGCCAAACATCATGAAGGCGAAGAAGAAACCTTTGGATGAACGCGACGCCGCGGCGCTTGGAGTTGACATTACGCCTAAAATCAAGGTGATAAAGACGGCCGAACCGCCCACGAGGAAGGCTGGCATCAAAGTGAAGACGGCGAGCGAACTCGTGGATAAGCTGCGCGCTGAAGCGGGAGTGTTGCAATAATGGCCATTCTTCTGGTTGCGGAGCACAATAATCACGCGCTGAACGGCGCTACAGCAAAGGCCCTGACCGCTGCGAAAGCGCTGGGCGGCCCGGTCCATGTCCTTGTGGCCGGGTCAAACGCCGCAGGCGTCGCTGAGAAGGCGGCGGCTTTGAGCGGCGTAGACAAGGTTCTCCTGGCCGATGCCGGACATCTCAAGGCTCAGCTCGCGGAAGATTTGGCTGCGCTCATCGTCCCGCTGATGAACGGATACGACGCTCTCGTCGCCGTTGCCTCGACGACAGGCAAGAATTTCGCGCCAAGGGTTGCCGCGCTTCTCGATGTTGCGCAGCTCTCGGATGTGACGGCGGTTCTGAGCTCGACGCAGTTCGAGCGGCCGATTTATGCCGGGAACGCGATCCAGACCGTCGAATGCTCCCAAGGCAAAAAGGTGCTGACAATCCGCACGACGGCCTTTGCCGCCGCGCCTGAAGGCGGCTCGGCTGCAATCGAGCAGATCGCAGCGCCTGCGCCGAATGGCGTGTCTGAATTTGTCGGCGAAGAGTTGTCTCAATCGGAACGGCCAGAACTCACCTCGGCCAAGGTCATCATTTCCGGCGGGCGCGGCATGCAGTCCGGCGAGAACTTCAAGCTCCTGGAGCGGATCGCCGATAAGCTAGGCGCGGCGGTCGGGGCAAGCCGTGCGGCCGTGGATGCGGGGTTCGTTCCGAACGATTATCAGGTCGGCCAGACTGGCAAGGTTGTTGCACCTGAGCTTTACATCGCGGTTGGGATCTCGGGCGCAATTCAGCACCTTGCCGGCATGAAGGACTCAAGAGTGATTGTCGCTATCAACAAGGATGAGGAAGCTCCGATTTTCCAAATCGCGGATTATGGGCTCGTTGGAGACCTTTTCCAGATTTTGCCCGAATTTGAAGCGGCGCTCGACAGCCGGAAATAGCCTGCAAAGAATCCAGAGTTTCACGATGGTCCAAGTCACAACCCCAATGTTTCGCGGCAATCCGTTCGTCAATAGAAGCGAGGTGCGGGAGTATGCGCCGATCAGGACGGTGGGCATCATCGGGGCGGGCCAGATGGGCAACGGCATCGCCCATGTCGTGTCTCTCGCCGGCTACAATGTGCTTCTCAACGACATTAGCAGGGAGCGGGTCGAGTCGGCGCTTGCGACGATCAATGGCAATATGAGCCGTCAGGTCCATCGTGGAAAGATAACGTCGGTAGACCGCGACAAGGCTCTCTCGCTGATCAGCTATGCGAGTTCACTCGATGCTTTAGCCGACGCGGACATCGATCATAGAGGCCGCCACAGAGGACGAGGATATCAAGCGCAAGATCCTGATTGCGCTGTGCCCGCAGCTGAAACCACACACAATCATCGGCAGCAATACGTCGTCGATTTCGATCACGCGCCTCGCCGCCGTTACCGACCGCCCCGAGCAGTTCATCGGCGTGCATTTCATGAATCCGGTGCCGGTCATGGATCTCGTCGAGATGATCCGTGGCATCGCGACGGACGAGGGGACGTTCAACAATGCGCGCCGCTTCGTCGAGACGCTGGGAAAAACCGTCACGGTCGCGGAGGATTTTCCGGCTTTCATCGTGAACCGTATCCTCTTGCCGATGGTCAATGAGGCCGTTTACACGCTTTACGAGGGCGTGGGTTCGGTCGAGGCTATCGACCTTGCCATGCGCCTTGGCGCACGCCATCCGATGGGGCCGCTTCAACTTGCGGACTTCATCGGCCTCGATACGTGCCTGTCTGTTATGCAAGTGTTGTACGAAGGTTTGGCCGATACCAAATACCGGCCGTGCCCGCTGCTCGTGAAGTACGTGGAAGCCGGGTGGCTTGGCCGAAAGACACAGCGCGGATTTTACGATTATCGCGGGGAAGTCCCTGTCCCCACACGTTGAGAGTCCGGCTTAAAAAGAGTCAGGCTTCTGCTCAGGTCCCGATATTCGGGCGCCGCTGAAAACGCGCATCCCACGGAGTCCAAGGTTACGCCATGTCACTCACCAGCCATGCCGGCGCCACCGCATGGGGGGATCGCCCCCACACGGCCGCTGTCGTTCTCGCAAACGGACTGATCATTCAAGGGGACGGTATTGGCGCCACAGGAGAAGCGACAGGCGAAGTGTGCTTCAACACGGCGATCACGGGCTACCAGGAAATCTTGACGGACCCGTCCTATGCCGGGCAGATCATCACGTTCACCTTTCCGCACATCGGAAATGTCGGAGCCAATCCCGAAGACATCGAAACGACAAATCTCGCGTCCGCGTCCGGCGTGCGCGGGTGCATCCTCCATGCATCGGTAACAGGCCCATCGAATTACAGGGCCGCTCAGGACCTCGACCGCTGGCTCAATTCTCGCGGCATCATCGGCATCACCGGCGTTGACACACGCGCACTGACGATGCTTATCCGTGAAAGCGGCATGCCGAATGCCATTATCGCCCATAACCCCAATGGCGTGTTCGATTTCGACGCGCTTACGGCCAAGGCCCGCGCTTGTCCCAGCATGGAGGGCGCCGAACTTGCCCGCATGGTTACGTCGGCGCAAAGCTATCAATGGAGCGAACGGGTGTGGACCTGGAACCGGGGCTTCGCCGAACAGGAGGACCCGGAGTTCCACGTCGTGGCGATCGATTACGGCATCAAGCGCAACATTTTGCGCTGTCTCGCCTCGGCGGGATGCCGAGTGACCGTGCTTCCCGCCGACGCAACGGCGCAAGATATCTTCCGCCGCAAGCCGGATGGGGTCTTTCTATCAAATGGACCGGGGGATCCCGCGGCCACGGGAGAATACGCCCTCCCGGTCATCCGCAAGATTATCGATTCCGATATGCCCTTGTTCGGCATCTGTCTCGGCCATCAACTCCTTGGGCTCGCCTTGGGCGGCCGAACCATAAAAATGCCTCATGGGCATCATGGAGCCAATCACCCGGTCATGGATTACACGACCGGGAAGGTGGAAATTACTTCCATGAACCATGGCTTCGCAGTGGAACGCGAAAGCCTCCCCAATACCGTCGAGGAGACGCACGTTTCTTTATTTGACGGAAGCAATTGCGGCATCCGGCTCAAAGGGCGGCCGGTGTTCTCGGTCCAATACCATCCCGAGGCATCGCCGGGCCCACAAGATAGCCATTATCTTTTTATTAGATTTGTGAATATGATGAGAGAGAGGCGGCGTCTCCCGGCAGACAGCGAGCGCGGCTCACGGTTGAGCTGAAGGCATGTTTCGCTGATTGTCTGGTTGCATTTAAGAAAACTGACGTGTGTCAGTTTGTAATGCTTCTAATGCCTGGACTTCCGTTCCTATTCGCGTAATTATCTGGCGTCACAGGCGGAATTCCGGCCAGTATCCCTTAAGCTGGCTCTTTCGCCCCGGGCGCATCCGCGTGTGCGCCGACCCGCCAACGAGGAATGCTTATGGACTACCACGGGAAGTTTGCCCAGGCTCTCGAAGCACTGACTTCCGAGGGACGGTATCGCGTATTCGCCGACATCCTGAGGCGCCGCGGAGAGTTTCCGCGGGCTGTGCGCCACACTCCGGAAGGCACGAAACCAATCACCGTATGGTGCTCAAACGACTATCTCTGCATGGGGCAGCATCCATCGGTGCTGGCCGCCATGCACCAGGCGATCGACGCTGTGGGCGCGGGCTCCGGCGGCACGCGCAACATTTCCGGCACCACTCACTATCACGTTGAGCTGGAAAGAGAACTCGCCGATCTGCACGGCAAGGAAGCAGCTCTTCTCTTCACGTCAGGCTATGTTTCGAACGAGGCGACGCTCTCGACGCTCGTCAAGATCCTGAAAGGCGCGGTCATCTTCTCGGACGAGAAGAACCATGCGTCCATGATCGAGGGCGTGCGGCAAGGCGGCGGCCCAAAGCGCATCTGGCGCCATAACGACCTCGAGCACCTGGAAAGCCTGCTTCAAGAATATGGCCCGGACGTTCCGAAGATCGTGGCGTTCGAATCCGTTTATTCCATGGATGGCGATATTTCACCGATCAGCGACATTTGCGATCTCGCCAAAAAATATGGCGCTTTGACCTATATCGACGAGGTTCACGCTGTCGGTATGTATGGTCCGCGTGGCGCAGGCGTAGCCGAGCGCGACAATGCCATGCACAAGATCGACATTATCGAGGCGACGCTCGCAAAGGGCTTCGGCCTGATGGGCGGTTACATCGCTTCGAGCAGGGCCTGCGTCGACGCAATTCGCTCCTATGCGCCCGGTTTCATCTTTACGACGTCTCTCGCCCCGGTCATCTGCGCCGGCGCGCTCGCGAGCATCCGTCACCTCAAGACGAGCCAGGTGGAGCGCGAACAGCAGCAGCTCCACGCCGCCATGTTGAAAGAAAGACTGGCGCTTGAGAACCTGCCGGTGATGCACACGCCGAGCCATATCGTGCCGGTGCTTGTCGGCGATCCGGTGCAGTGCAAGGCGCTGACGGATTCTCTCCTCGATCGCTTCTCGATCTATGTGCAGCCGATTAACTATCCGACGGTTCCGCGCGGTACGGAGCGCATCCGCCTTACGCCCGGCCCGATGCATACCGAGGAACAGATGGACCATCTCGTTCACGCCCTCCGTGTTATGTGGGGCGAAATGGGGCTTCGCAGCGGTTACGATTGGTGCCAGATGTGGCGTGGCCGGATCGCGGTCGCAGGTCAGATTGACCTAGCGGTCGCAGCGGGCGGCTAATACGCCCCGTCTTTGCGTTTTTGAAGAAAAGCCGCCCGGTCGAACCAGGGTGGCTTTTTTCTTTTGCGATTGTGCCCGCTTGCATGGGCCTCCGCATTGACTGGGAACGCTTGGTAAGCGATCCTGTTAAGCTAAACCTCGGGAGGATGACCATGCTCGACCCGCATCAGGAAGGCTTTGAAAAGCTTGTGACGATGATTGAAGCCATAGATGTGGGGATGCTCACAACCGAGGAGGAAAATGGGGATCTTCGGTCGAGACCGATGACGACACAGAGAGCAGAGAAGGGCGTTCTCTGGTTCTTCGCGGGCAAAAACTTGGTGAGCGCCGAAAAAGACGTCCAGGTGAATGTGAGCTACGCCGACCCCAACAACGAGGTTTACGTTTCCGTCTCTGGCGCGGCACGGACGTTCCGCGATCCGGCGAAGGCCCGCGAGCTTTGGAGCAGCGACGCCCAGCGATGGTTCACGGAAGGGCCGGATGATCCGCGCCTGATAATTCTCAAAGTTGAGATCAAGCAGGCCGAATATTGGGACATCGACAAGCGCGCAATGATCCAGCTTTTGGATAAGGGCGCCGGCGGAGCAGAAATCCTGTCGGCGACCGATCACAAAAAGTTTTCGTAAAGAGTTATCAAAACTCCAGCGGCCGGGACGGATAGCCCCTTTTCCAAAAGCTGTCCGGTCCGGGCGGCGCAAGCCCCAGTTCCCAGCAGAGGCGCCCGAATGCCTCCCCGGCCGCCGATAGTCTTTCTATTCACCAACAATTGAGTGCAATGGCGGCTTATGCCCTTGTTCAGCCCTGCCGCCAAGCTAGTGACAGCCCGAGGCAAGCTGGCGCCCCAATAACCACGAGCGCTCAAGCGAACTTGCCTCGGAAGGCGTACTCGTCCTTCGCCAATCCCGTCCATCCATCCATCGGACATTCAGGAGACAATTGGCATGACGTCGAACCGGCTTGCAGTTTTTGCCGTCTCAACTCTTTTTGCGACGACCTTGAACGCTTGGGCGGACCCTTCGGCTTACACGTTCGATCCCCTCCACACCGAGGTGCGGTTCTGCTGGAACCATCTCGGCTTCAGCCGCCAATGCGCTCACTTCACCCGCTATGAGGGCGAACTTCTTTACAATGAGGCTGAGCCCGAGAAAAGTCAGCTCACGGTGACCTTCAAGACTGACAGCGTCGACACCCTTGTGCCTGTTTTCAACGAGCATATGAAAGGCGATAAGCTTTTCGATGCCTCCAAGTACCCCGAAGCCACTTTCAAAAGCACGAAATTCGAGCGGACGGGCGAAAAAGCCGGGAAAGTTACGGGAGACTTGACCCTCCATGGCGTCACAAAACCAGTCATACTCAATGTGACGCTCAATTTTTCAGGCATTCAGCCGATGTCCAAGAAGCAAACTCTCGGCGTCGGCGCCGCGGCGAACGTAAAGCGTTCCGATTTCGGCATATCGACGGCCGCGCCCCTTGTGTCGGATGACGTTTCGATCGAAATCCAAACCGAGATGTTCAAGAAGGGCTGACGACCCTCCGGCAAAGGCTCGTGTCTCCCCTTCGTTAAGATGGCGCTGAGCGTAAGCTCTGCTTTGCGCCTGCACGCAGCCGCGACGAGAGTGGAGCTTATCCGTGGCCTTACTCCTTTGACGCTCCCATCCGGGCCGATAAAAAAGCGTTGTGTTTCAGGGCCCGACTAAAAAATAGCTGCACCTTCATCATGCATGGCGCCGTTTTTTTGTGCAGTTTCTGACCCTTGCTCAGAGAATAAGCTGGTCGCCGGGGCAGCCCCATCCCAACACAGGTAAATTCAACGTGTTTCGGGGATGCAGCGCCCATAAGCGCGCCCACCCCTTTTTGGCACAGCTTTTGATTAGTCCTAAGGGGCCGAGTCTTCGCGTTCGCCCATTCCGGCGCGGACTCGATAGAAGAAGGGCGAAGTTCGAAGGCAGGAACAAGTTGGAGGACTCATCATGAAGATGGTGATGGCAATCATTAAGCCGTTCAAGCTCGAGGAGGTCCGGCAGGCGCTCGATGGCCTTGGCATCGAGGGTTTGACGGTCACCGAGGTAAAAGGCTACGGGCGGCAGAAGGGGCACACCGAGATTTATCGCGGCGCCGAATATGAAGTGAGCTTCATTCCCAAGGTGAAGATCGAGATTGCCGTTCAGACAGGGTTGGTGGAAAAGGTCGTCGAGGCCATTTCGAGCTCCGCGAAGACGGGGCAAATCGGGGACGGCAAAATTTTCGTGTCGCCGATCGAGCAAACGGTGCGCATCCGCACCGGTGAGACTGATGCTGATGCATTGTGATTGGAAAAAGGAAAGAAGAATGACAACGGCCTGGCGTAATTTAACTCTTTTCGGGGCTGCGGCGTTCGCGGCGATGGCGATGATCGAGCCATCGTTCGCCGAAGAAGCCGCAGCCGCAGCCGCAGCAGCGGCGCCGGCGGTCAAGGCGCCCGATCTCGTCGTGAACAAAGCCGACGACTGCTGGATGATGACGTCGTCGCTGCTCGTCCTCCTGATGACGGTTCCAGGGCTTGCGCTTTTCTACGGCGGCATGGTTCGCACCAAGAACATGCTTTCGATGCTGACACAGGTTCTTACGATCCAATGCATGGTTTGCGTTTTATGGTTCGTTTATGGCTACAGCCTCGCCTTCACCGAGGGCAGCGGAGCAACCTCTCCGTTCCTCGGCGGACTGTCGCGGCTTTTCCTCCACGGCATTGATCCGAAGACGCCCGCATCGACCTTTTCCGTTGGCGTCGGAATCGACGAACTCGTCTATGTCTGCTTCCAGATGACCTTTGCGGCGATCACCACGGCGCTTGCGATCGGCGGTTTCGCCGAGCGGATGAAGTTTTCCGCGATCGTCCTTTTCTCGATCCTATGGCTGACCATTGTTTATATTCCGATCGCCCACTCCGTGTGGTTCAACCCTGGCCCGAACGATCTTGCAACGGCGAACGAGGCCGCGCTCGCGCGTTCAGGTTTCGGTTTCCAGATGGGCGCGCTTGACTTTGCTGGCGGCACCGTCGTTCACATCAATGCCGGCGTCGCCGGGATGGTAGGGGCTCTCCTGCTTGGCCGCCGCATCGGTTTCGGAAAAGAGGCCATGCCTCCCCACTCGTTGACGCTCACCATGGTTGGCGCTTGCCTGCTGTGGGTTGGCTGGTTCGGCTTCAACGCGGGATCGAATCTCGAATCCAACGCCGGAGCGGTTCTCGCCATGGCGAACACCTTCGTCGCAACCGCGGCGGCGGGCCTCTCCTGGATGTTCGTCGAGTGGATCTTCAAGGGCAAGCCGAGCCTTCTTGGCCTCGCTTCCGGCGTCGTCGCCGGTCTCGTGGCTGTGACGCCCGCATCCGGTTATGCCGGCCCGATGGGCGCGCTTGTGCTGGGCATCGTCGCCGGCGCGATCTGCTTCTTCTTCTGCACCGCTGTGAAGAGCGCGCTTGGTTATGACGACACGCTCGACGTATTCGGCGTCCATGCGGTTGGCGGCTTTGTCGGCGCGATCGGCACCGGCATCGTCGCAGCTCCCTTCTACGGCGGCGCGGGCGTCGTCGACTACACGAAGTGCGTGGTCAAGGACGGCATCGTCACCAGCGACTGCCCCATCGCCGACTACGACATGGCGGCTCAGGTTTTCATCCAGTTCAAGAACGCAATGATCACCATCGGCTGGTCCGCGGTGGGCAGTCTTATTGTGTACCTCATCATCTCGTCGATCGTTGGCTTGCGTGTTTCGCCCGAGAGCGAGCGCGAAGGTCTCGACGTCTCCGAGCATGGCGAGCGGGCCTACAACATGTAAGCAACACCTGGGGCCGGCGGGAAGGCCGCCCCAAGCCAGCAGGCACAGCCGCTCTTCCTCCTCCCTTGAGGGCGGCCTGTTCTGCGGCATAAGCCCGGGATAACATCCCGGGCTTTTTTCGCGTTTTCATTATGCCGAGCAGGGTGTAAAGTCCCGCTCTTTGAGGTTGAAAGCCAGCGTTTGGAGCGCCTTTGCCCGATACGATTCTGTCCGCGATCCAATCGCCTTTTCAGAGGCTTCGGGAGCTTTTAGGGAATGAGAAGCCGGGCGCGTCCCCGATCGATATGACGATCGGGGAGCCGAAGCACGGCGTTCCGCGCTTTGCGGCGGACATCATCGCAGACAAATGGAAGAGCTTCGGAAAGTACCCCCCGATCGACGGCGTCCCGGAGTTGAGGCTGGCCATTGCTGATTGGCTCGTTCGGCGCTATCGGCTTGACTCTGGCCTTCTTGACGGCGGCATCCTTCCCCTTTGCGGAACAAGGGAAGGGCTGGTCTCGGCGCTGACCGTCGCGGCGGCGCGTAAAGGAAAGAGCCACGCCGCCGTTTTGATGCCGAATCCGTTCTATCAGGCCTATTACGCGGCCGGGTTGACGGCAGGCTGCGAGCCAGTGTTGCTTTCTGCGCAGCCTGAAACGGGTTTTCTGCCGGATTTGGATGCGCTCGATTGCAAGCTCCTCGATCGCACGGCTGCGTTCTATCTCGCCTCGCCCGCCAACCCGCAAGGGGCGGTTGCTTCCGGCGCCTATCTCGAACGGCTGATCGGGCTGGCGCGAGAGCACGGCTTCTATATTTTCTCCGACGAATGTTATTCCGAGATTTACCAAGGCGATCCTCCGCCAGGAGCCCTCGAAATAGCGGCGCGCTCCGGCTGCTTCGACCAGGTTCTTGTCTTCAATTCCCTGTCCAAACGGTCAAACTCTCCCGGGCTTCGCTCCGGCTTCATCGCGGGCGACGGGGCATTCCTCAAGGACTACCTGAAGTATCGTAATGTCGCTTCGCCGCAAGTGCCGGTTCCCATTCAGCACGCCTCCGCTGCGCTGTGGTCGGATGAAGAGCATGTCGCTCAAAGCCGGGCGCTTTACCGGGAGAAGGTCGCGCTTGCATCGCGCAAGCTTGGAGCGCTGCGAGGGTATTACGAGCCCGCCGGCGGCTTCTTTCTCTGGCTCGATCTCTTAAATTTTGGTGGAGGTGAACGAGCCGCGGTAACCATTTGGAAAGGATGCGGTGTCAAAATTCTGCCCGGCGCCTATCTGGCTCAAGCAGACGCCAGCGGGGTCAATCCGGCGAAGGATCATGCCCGGCTCGCGCTCGCAGACCCGCTTGATGTGACGCGGGAAGCATTGGACCGGCTCGCGTCGTTTTTATTGTGACGAGAGTCATGGGTGGGGTGGCGTACGCGGATGCAAACGAGGCGGACACGGTTTTTGCCGAAGGCGCTCACGGTTGAATTGCGCCGTCTGCCTTGGCGGCTGCTGGGCGCTTCGCTCATTGGCATAGCGCTCGCCTGCTGGCTCGCCCTGATAAGCTGGTCGTATGGCGATCCGAGTCCCAGCTATGCGACTTTGGCGCAGCCGCATAATTGGCTTGGCCGCAGGGGAGCAAGCGTCGCCGACGCGCTCATGCAAAGTTTCGGCTTGGCGGCCTCGGTTCTGATCCTGCCGCTTGCCGCGCTCGGAATCCGGATCGCTGGCGCGCGCTTGCCCCCGCGGCCGCGGCTGAGTGCGCTCTATTGGGCTCTCGCGCTCATCGCCGTCCCGGGGTTCTTCGCCATGTTTCCAGCTCCTGCGCGCTGGCTGCTTGATAGCGGCCTTGGCGGCATTGTCGGCGATTTTATCGCGGCGCGTGTGGCCAGGCTCTCTTCCCTCATTCCCCGCGCCGTGCTCTGGCCGGGCTTCGGCTTACTCTTTTTTGCAGCGGGCGCATGGTGCGTTTTCCGGGCGTGCGGTCTAACTCCTAAAATACTTTCAATAGCCCTTCACGGCGAACCGGCGAGGAATGCCGTTCCGTCGAAATTTGAGGCAGAGGCGGAATTTCCGAGCACGGCTCCCGGTCTCACCAGCAAGGTGACAAGTTGGATTACCCGCCTCTCGCCGCGAGACCGCGCGCTCACGGTTCTTGATCCGGTTCGGGGCTCCTGGCTGACAAAGGCTCGCGTTGAGCCGCATCTGTCGGAGAGGGAGGAGGAACCCCGGACGAGAGACGCTGGATCGCAGAAGCGGGCTCGCGCCAGTGGACCATCGCCTTTTGCGGATTGGGGCAGCCGGCCGGCTCCGGCCGTCCTTGACGCCGATGAGTTCGAAGCTTTGACCCTCCCGACCGATCTCGGCTCGCTTCAGACAACTGAGCCGCCCGAAAGGGAGCACCAGGAGGAGACCTTTGAGGACGTGCGGACAGAGGCGTTCGAAGATATCCGGATCGAGCCCTTCTTCGGGCCGCGCCGCGGCGGCTCCAACGCAAGCGGCGCGGAAGGCGCCGGTGGCGCCCAGGAGCCGGAAACGTCATCGCCGCTTCGCCGCTTCACGGGCAACGCCATCGAGAGCGCCCGCAACGGGGCGCGCCGCATTCTCAAGAATGGGGCTGAGGCGGTCAAACGGCGCAAGCCGCTTATCTATGTGAAGAACGGCGGCATCGCGCCCGAGATTTTGGAGGAGGATGAGGAGACTCCCGCCCCATCGCTTCCTCCGATCACGCTCCTGACGCCGCCGCCCCGCGCCGAGGCGAAGATGAACGCCCACGATCCGGCGCTGATGGCGCGCGCCTCTGCGCTGATGAGCGTGCTTGGCGACTTCGGCGTGAAGGGCCGGATATCGGGGATCTATCCGGGCCCTGTGATAACGCTTTTCGAGTTGGAGCCGGCGCGGGGAACAAAGTCTTCGCGGGTGGTCGGATTGGCCGACGATATCGCGCGATCCATGAGCGCCGTTTCGGCGCGTGTGGCTGTCGTTCCGGGCCGGGATGCGATCGGCATCGAACTGCCCAATCCCAAGCGCGAAATCGTGTCGTTGAGGGCGATCATCGAGTCAAACGCGTTTCAGGAGACGCAGGCCGCACTGCCGCTTGCTCTCGGCAAGTCCATCGGCGGCGAGCCGATTGTGGTGGACCTCGCCCGGATGCCGCATCTTCTCATTGCGGGCACCACCGGCTCCGGTAAGTCGGTCGGGATCAACACCATGATCCTGTCGCTGCTCTACAGGCTGCCGCCGAGCCAATGCAATTTCATTATGATCGACCCGAAAATGCTGGAGCTGTCCGTCTATGACCGCATCCCGCATTTGCTGGCTCCGGTCGTCACCGACCCCAAGAAGGCGGTCGCCGCGCTGAAGTGGACCGTCAAGGAGATGAACACGCGCTACGAGCTGATGAGCAAGCTCGGCGTTCGCAACATTACGAGCTACAACCAGAAGGTCGCCACGGCTCAACTGCGCGGGCAGAAACTGCGGCGCGTGGTGCAGACCGGCTTCGATCCTCGCACAGATGAGCCGATCGAGGAGGAGGAAACGTTCGATCCGGTGTCCATGACCTATATCGTGGTCGTGATCGACGAAATGGCCGATCTCATGATGGTCGCCGGCAAGGACATCGAATATGCCGTTCAGCGTCTTTCGCAGATGGCGCGGGCGGCCGGAATACACTTGATCATGGCGACGCAGCGGCCCAGCGTGGATGTGGTCACCGGCACGATCAAGGCCAATTTCCCGAGCCGGATCAGCTTCCAGGTTACGTCGAAAATCGATAGCCGCACCATCATCGGGGAGCAGGGCGCGGAGCAGCTTTTAGGCCAGGGCGACATGCTCTACATGGCTTCGGGCGGCCGTATCATCCGGGCTCATGGGCCGTTCGTTTCCGACGACGATGTCGAGGCCGTGGCGCGCCATCTAAAAGCGCAGGGCCACCCGTCCTACCGGGACGACATTCTCGAGGATAGCGGCGACTTCGATGACAATCCTTCTCCGCGCGGGGCGAGCGGAGGCGGCAGCGACCTCTATCATCAGGCCGTCGAAATCGTGCTGAAGGACAGAAAGCCGACGACAAGCTATCTGCAGCGCCGCCTCGGCATCGGATATAACCGCGCCGCGTCGCTGATCGAGCGCATGGAGGAGGAAGGGATCATCGGCGCGCCAAGCCGGACCGGGCGGCGCGAGATCCTGCTCGATGCCGGTCAATAAAGCATCCTTGCGCCGGGAATATCCTGACGAGCATCAAATCGCCCAGAATTTGACGCTTTCTTCCAAAACTCATAGCTGCAAGGTCGAAAGCATTCGCACAGGGGCGATCGAACAATGGATCAAGGCCGCAAGGATTCGAGCTTTTACAGAACCGTCGTGCCGTTCGTGCGCAGCCTGATCGGGCTATCGATCATAGCGGCCTGGCCGGGACTTGCGCTCGCCCAGGGCGGTGAGACCGAGGTTACAAAGACCACCCCATCGAACCCGCCGCCTGTCGTGTCTGCGCCGGCTCCCGTTCCTCCGGCGCCGCCCGCGCCCGCTCACGTCGCCGCAAAAGCGGCCAGTCCGGTGGGCGGAAGCGGAGGCTCCGGATGGGGGGCGAAAACCGCGCAACCGCCTCACTCCCCGCCGCCGCCGCAAACGCCGGCCCCGGTCCCGGCCCTCGTTCAGGAGAGCAACGAGGAGATCATCGTCAAGGTCAACGACTATTTCAATAAATTGACGAACCTCGAAGGGACCTTCGTTCAGACCGATCCCGACAATTCTCAGAAACAAGGACGATTTTATTTCGCGCGCCCCGGCAGGCTGCGCTTTGATTATAGCCCGCCAAGCCGCCTGAAAATCATTTCCAATGGATATTACCTCGCCATCGAGGACTATGCGCTCAACACGTCCGACAAATATCCGCTTGAGATGACGCCCTTCCGTCTTCTTCTGTCCGAAACGGTCGACCTGTCGAAAGAGGCCAATATACTGGGCATCGAGCAGGGGGCAGATGTGGTCGTCGTGACGGTCGAGGATAAGAAGGGTGACGCGGCGGGCCGGATTAGCCTGTTCTTCGACAAGGAGAACATGAGCCTCAAGCAATGGATCATCACCGACGCCCAAGGTCTCGATACGCGCATCCAGGTCAGCGATCTTGAGCAGAACAAGAGGGTTTCGGCAGAGCTTTTCGAGTTCTCAAAGGACGTCGGATTTCACAGGGAGTGACCGCAGAGAATCACGACAGATTCGCAACTGTCAAGCTTGGAATCTAACATTTTTGATTTGCATCCGGCCTCACACATGCTATTTTACTGGCATTGGAAGGCTGATGCCAGTCACCATCGGTAGTGCCCCCCCGTCTAGCCGAAGGTATCAGTTTTCCAGCGCCGGCTTCCCTCCCGGCGCATGCGTGAAAACGCAAAGCGCCCAACCTTCGCCGGAGTTGGGCGCTTTTTTTATGCCTATGACATTGCGAATCTCTACCTGGAACATCAACTCCGTCCGCTTGCGGTTCGATCTCGTCGCGCGCTTCTTGAGCGAGGCGAAGCCGGATCTTCTTTGTTTGCAGGAAATCAAGTGCCGGGAGGATCTCTTTCCCGGCGCGGGGTTCAGGGAACTCGGCTACAGCCATATCGCGATCAGCGGTCAGCCCGGCTATCACGGGGTCGCGACGCTTTCCAAACTCCCATTGGAGTCTCTTCCGCGCGAGAGCTTTTGCGGCACAGCCGAAGCGAGGCATCTCGGTTGCGCCGTCGTTTTGCCCGACGGGGAAAGGATTGCGGTCCATAACATTTACGTTCCCGCTGGCGGCGATATCCCGGACCCAGCTGTCAATCCGAAGTTCAAGCAAAAGCTTGCCTATCTGGCGGCTCTCGGCGCCTGGCGTGGAGCGCGCGAGGGCCAATCGTTACTGCTTGGCGATTTCAACGTTGCACCGCTGGAAACGGATGTCTGGTCCCACAAGCAGTTGCTGAAAGTCGTGAGCCACACGCCGGTCGAAGTGGAGGCGTTGACCAGAGTTCAAGATGAAGGGCGATGGGTCGATCTTGTCAGGCGCATTATTGCGCCAGATCAGAAGCTCTACACATGGTGGAGCTATCGCGCCCGCGATTGGGCGGCCTCGGATCGCGGGCGTCGCCTCGACCACATCTGGGGAAGCGAGGGGATGGCCAAGCGCGCTCTCGGCGCAGCCGTTATGAAAAATGCGCGCGGCTGGACCGGCCCCTCGGACCATGTGCCGGTGACGCTCGATTTCGCGGCTTAAAGCGTATCTGCTTTTGATGGACTCAAAAGCGCGTTCTGGCGGGATGCCGCCCATGGTTCGACAAGCTCACCATGAGGGCTAAGCCATTGAAAACACGCGACCTCATGGTGAGGAGGCCGAAGGCCGTCTCGAACCATGAACTTGTCGAAGCCTCATCCTGAGCTTGTCGAAGGATGGAGTTTGCCTGCCAACGTCCTCGCCTCAGAGCCCGCACCAGCGGACGATAAGCTCCGAATAGATGGCCTCCGCCTCTTCGATTCTCTTTATCGAGCACCACTCGTCGGTCTGGTGCGCCAGTGCGGGTTCGCCCGGCCCGAGAATGATGGTTGGCGGGTTGCCCATGCCGGGCTTCAGTGTCGCCGCGTCGGTGAAATAGCTTGCGCCGCCGATGCCGGAAGGGGCTCCCGTCACGGATTGTACGACGCCTGAAACGTCCTGGACCCAGGGGTTCTGGGGGTCGGTCCAGACCGGGTCCGATGCGCCCATAATTTCGAAGGCGACGGTTCCGCCCGTCGCATTCCTGAAGCGTTCGATCAGGCGCTCGCGATCCACGCGCGGAACGAGACGAACATCGACCCCAAGCCGCGCCTCGTCGGGAACGGAATTCACATTCAGCCCGCCACGCATCCAGCCGACATTCACTGTCGGGCGGCCCAGAACCGGGTGGGCGTCCCCGGAGAAGTCGAAGGCCTCCAGCGCCAAGGCCGCACGCGCAGCCTTGTAAACGGCGTTCTCCCCCTGTTCGGGCATCGACCCATGCGCGGTGACGCCGCGCGCGGTTCCTTCCAGCCACAAGACGCCCTTGTGCCCGGCAAGGAGCCGGTTTGCGGTCGGCTCGGCGATGACGATTGCCCCTGCCTCGGGCAGAGCGCCTTGGCGGGCGAGCAGGTTAGCGCCCTCGCAGCCGCGCTCTTCGCCTGCGGTGATCACAAGCACGAGACCCGGCGTCTCTTGAAGGCGCGGCGCAAGATTGACAGCCGCGCGGACAAAAGCCGCGACCCCGCCTTTCATGTCGGTGCTGCCCCGCCCGTAGATCTTGCCGTCTGCGATATCGCCGCCGAATGGCGCGACCGTCCACGGGGCGGCGCCAAGCGGGACGACGTCGGTATGCCCCGAGAAGCAGAGCGGAAGCTTGGCTCCGTTTCCACCGGCCCATGCGATCAGATTGTCCCGATTTTCGTCCAGCGGCACGTAGCGGGTCTTGAAGCCAGCGGCTTCCAGGAGCCGGCCGAGATGGCGGGCGCATGGAGTTTCATTGCCGGGCGGATTAATCGTCTCGAACCGGATGAGTTCTTGCGTCAGTTGGGTGGCGGAGATCATGGAGCTGCGAAGCGATTTTCGATGGCGTTAGCGTGTAGCTCGTCAAGATCGCGATAATAGTCAAGGGCTTTCGGGTTGGCGAGCGCCTCCTTGTTCTTGCCTCACAGCCAGGCACGATTTCACGCAAAACGCAAGGCTATCTTCGTGATCGGGCAAACTGGAGCGCCAGTCAAAATTTCAGAGCGATTTCGTATCGCCTTCTCTCGATTACCGGCTGGACAGCGATCACGAAGCCGTCAAAAATCGAAGATGTCCGCCCGTACTGTTGGGCCCTGGCGAGGGTTAAGCGGCGGAAGCTTTTTTTTGCGGTTGCGCGTCCTTACTCCGGAGCTTTCAGATGAAAACAACGCCTCTTTGGTCACCTCCGCAAGGAGCCGCGAACACCTCGCGCATGGCTCAATTCATGGCGGAGATCAATGCGGAGTTCGGCGCCAACCTTCAATCCTTCGCGGATCTTCATAGCTTCTCGGTTCGCGAAACCGAAGCTTTCTGGTCGAAGGCGTGGGACTTTCTGGGCGTCATCGGCGACAAGGGCGCGGGCCCTGTCCTCAAATTGGGCGAGCGGTTCGAAGAAGCGAAATTCTTCGAAGGCGCGCGCCTCAACTATGCTGAAAACCTGCTGCGCAAGAACGATGACAACAACGCCTTGATTTTCTGGGGCGAGGACAAGGTCAAGAAAACCCTGACCTGGGCAGAACTCCATGCGGCGGTCAGCCGGGCCCAGCAGTTTTTGCGCGCTCAAGGCGTTCGCGAGGGCGACCGGGTCGCGGCGCTTATGCCCAATAAGCCCGAGGCGGTCGTTGGGCTGCTTGCGGCCACGTCGCTCGGGGCGATCTGGTCGAGCGCTTCGCCCGATTTCGGCGTGCAAGGCGTTCTCGACCGGTTCGGGCAAATCGAGCCCAAGGTGTTTATCGCCTGCGACGGCTATTACTACCGCTCCAAGGCGCTTCCCATCGGCGACAAGGTGGCCGAAATCATCGAGAAAATCCCGAGCATCGAGTCTGCGCTGATCGTCTCCTATCTCGGTGACAAGCAGCCGATTTTGCAACGCTCCGCCAAGGCGAAACCCTGGCGAGAGGCGCTTGGCGCCTTCGAGGCGAAGCCCGTCGAGTTCAACCGGCTTCCCTTCTCCCATCCCGCCTATATTCTCTATTCCTCCGGAACGACAGGCACGCCGAAATGCATCGTTCATTCGGCGGGGGGTTCGCTGATCCAGCTGATGAAAGAGCATCAGCTTCATTGCGACCTGCGTGACGGCGACCGGCTCTTCTATTTTACGACGCTCGGCTGGATGATGTGGAACTGGCTTGTGGCGGGTCTTGCCAGCGGCGCGACGCTGGCGCTTTACGACGGTTCGCCGTTCCATCCCGACGGCAATGTCCTGTTCGATTATGCGGATGAGGCGGGCATCAACGTCTTCGGCACCTCTGCGAAATGGATCGATTCGGTCAAGAAGGCCGGTCTTCGCCCGCGAGAGACGCACAAGCTCAAAACGATGCGGATGATGATCTCGACGGGCTCGCCGCTCTCTCCGGAAAGCTTCGAGTTCGTTTACGACGATATCAAGCCCGATGTCGATCTGGCCTCCATGTCAGGCGGCACCGACATCTGCTCCTGTTTCGTGCTCGGAAACCCTCTTCTTCCTGTCTACAGCGGTGAAATCCAGGGCCCCGGGCTTGGCATGGCTGTCGATGTCTTCGACGAAACCGGGAAACACATGCCGACGGGCACGGGGGAACTTGTCTGCACGAAACCCTTCCCGTCGATGCCGGTCGGCTTTTGGAACGACCCCGGCAGGACCAGATATCACAACGCCTATTTCGAGCGCTTTCCCGGTGTCTGGCATCATGGCGATTTCGCCGAATGGACCGAGCACGGCGGGATCCTCATCCAAGGCCGGTCGGACGCGACGCTCAATCCGGGCGGGGTGCGGATTGGAACCGCAGAGATTTACCGGCAGGTCGAGCAACTCGACGAGGTCAAGGAAGCCATTGTCATCGGGCAGACCTGGGATCGCGACGTTCGCGTGGTTCTGTTCGTCGTCATGAACGAGGGGCATTCCCTCGATGACGACCTGCGCAAGAAGATCAAGCTGCAAATCAAGAACGGCGCGAGCCCGCGGCACGTGCCCGCGATCATCGTCGAGGTTCCGGACATCCCGCGCACCAAGTCGGGCAAGATTACCGAGATCGCCGTGCGTGACATCGTTCATGGCCGGGAGGTCAAGAACCAGGAGGCGCTCGCCAACCCGCAGGCGCTTAACTATTACCGCGATCTCGAAGAACTGCGCAAATAGGGCGCAGGTCTTCCGTCATCCCGGAAACGCCAAAGCGTTATCCGGGATCGTTACAAATGCCAGCGCTTTTTGCGATCCCGGATAGGGCGTAACCGCCCTTCCCGGGATGACGACGGAGAACGCGCATCCTGATCTTCGAGCTGGACCCGAAGGAATACCCCGCGAGCGGAAGACTATCAGTAGCAATAGCGCGGGTGCGCCAGAACCCACGCCCCGTCCGGGCGTTGGAGGTAACAGCCGTCGCGGTAGTAATAATAGCCGTTCCGGCGCCGTTCACCCTCAGCGGCAATGGCAGCCCCCGTCCCCGCCCCGACGATGGCGCCGATCGCCGCGCCGCGACGTCCGCCGAGCGCGCCACCGAAGAGGGCCCCCACTCCTCCCCCGAGTATGGCGCCGCCGAGCGCATCCTGAGCCGACGCCTCATGTACGGGCATCAGCAGAGCCAAACCCAACATCGCCGCGAGTCCTAAATTTCGAAGCATTCTGTCATTCTCCATTCGATGGACGGCCTAATGCCATATTATTGCTGGCCGACTCCGTGGGGGCGCTACAATTGCGAGTTGTCTTGTCGTGCGAAATTTAGCCGACAGTAAGACGTACCCGGCGCTGGCCGAGATCGTTCTGAAATACGGGTAGTATTGGATTTGGCAGATGCAATCCTGGGAAAGCATCGAAGCGTTTGCGGGAGGTTAAAAAACTCTCTCGACGGAGCAAAGGCGGCCGCGCCAAAATTCTCGAACGCGTTCTCTCAAAATTAACCATCGAGTTTGTGTAATTTTACTGCGAATAGAAGCAAGATGAAGCAACTTCACAAAACCGCGCGCATGCCGACCCCATAAAGTCTAGGCTTTGTGGGAGATGGTTATATACTTACTTAGGGACCGTTTTACAAAACAAAACCAATTTTCAGAGAATATTAAGCGACGCGGGCGACGCGGACCGCCACCGCCATCATCCCGGTCAAGCGCTCTCCATTCGTCATCCCGGAAGCCGCTTGCGGCTATCCGGGATCGCATAAAGGCACGCGCCTCAACGTGTTACGATCCCGGATAAGCCTCGCCTTTCCGGGATGACGGGATTGGAGACGCGCGCTCGAAAGCGGCGGGGATGGACGTCGCTACACCGCGACGGTGTAGTTCGCCTCGGTCTTCGCCTTGATCTCGTCGAGCGTCACGCCTTTCGCAAGCTCGATGAGCGCGGCGCCGCCATGATGATGCTTGTCGATCGAGAAGACCCCGAGATCGGTGATCAAGAGGTCAACGACACGCGCTCCGGTCAGCGGCAGGCTGCAATGGTGCAGAAACTTCGGTCCATCCCTGGACACGTGCTCCATCACCACCACGACCTTTTTGACGCCCGCGACGAGATCCATCGCGCCGCCCATGCCTTTGACCATCTTGCCGGGGATCATCCAATTGGCGAGATCGCCGTTTTCGCCGACCTGCATGGCGCCGAGGATCGAAAGATCGATATGGCCGCCCCGGATCATCCCAAAGGAATCCGACGAGGAGAAATAGCTCGTCGTCGGCAATTCCGTGATCGTCTGCTTGCCGGCGTTGATGAGATCGGCGTCCTCTTCGCCCTCGTAAGGGAAGGGGCCCATGCCGAGCATCCCGTTCTCACTCTGGAGTTGCACCGTGATGTTCTCGGGAATATAATTGGCAACGAGCGTTGGAATGCCGATGCCGAGATTGACGTAGAAGCCGTCATGCAATTCCTTCGCGGCGCGCGCGGCGATGTCTTCGCGAGTCCAGGCCATTAGATTTCCTCCCCAGCCGCCGCCGCAGGCGATGTGTGTTTGCGCGTGGTTCGCTGCTCGATGTGTTTCTTTGCGTCGGACACCCGGATGATGCGCTGCACGAAAATGCCGGGCGTGTGGATTTCGTCCGGATCGATCTCGCCAGCGTGGAACAGATGCTCGACCTCGGCCACCGTAATCTTGGCCGCCGTCGCCATCATGGGATTGAAATTGCGCGCGGTCTTGCGATAGGCGAGATTACCTTCCGTGTCGCCCTTGAACGCATGGACCAGCGCGATGTCGGCCGTCAGCCCGCGTTCCATGACATATTGCTCGCCATCGAATTCGCGCACATCCTTGCCCTCGGCGATGATCGTGCCGACGCCCGTCTTGGTGAAAAAGGCGGGAATCCCCGCGCCGCCAGCGCGGATGCGCTCGGCCAGAGTGCCTTGGGGGTTGAACTCCAGCTCCAGCTCGCCGGAGAGAAATTGCTGCGCGAAAAGCTTATTCTCACCGACATAGGATGAGATCATCTTTTTGATCTGCTTTGTCTCGAGCAGGACGCCGAGGCCAATCCCGTCGACGCCGGCATTATTGGAGATGACGGTCAGATTTTTCGCGCCGGAATCTCGGACCGCCTCAATCAAGGCCTCGGGAATGCCGCAAAGCCCGAAGCCTCCCGACATAATCGTCATGCCATCTTTGATGAAGTCCTGCCAGCGCTGCTTGCGCGCCCGGATATACTTTTTTCATCAAGAAATCCCTCGGTTCGAACGAGCAATACTATACTGAGGTTTCCCGCGGAGCAAATTTTCGGCGCGGTTCACGCCCTCGGAAAGCGAACATCCCCGCATCGCCCGCGCCATCGTGAAAGCCGGTCCGCCGCCGCGCTGCGCTTGCCGATAACGCCCGGAAATCCCGTGTTTTTCGCTCATAAAACATCCGTGCCGCGAATTGAAAATGCGTAGGGGCGCTGTAAAACCGTTCGGCCCGTGCGCTGAATTGTCTCCGCCATGAGCCACCCCTGCGCGAGTTATCCACCATTTGGCGGAGAGCGTTCACAGCGCCGTCGTTTTCATGTGCAAGCTCTGTCGGAAGGAGTCGCCAAGGTCCGGCGATGCGCCTAAGCCTTAACCGCGCGGCGGGGCGCATTGTGTCGCGACTTTTCACATCTCCCGATAGCCAAGGATAGATGTCCCAGATCGCCGGTAAAATTCGATATGTTTTACGAGGGCTCGGCATCCTTGCGGGAGGTCTTCTCATAATTGCGGCCGCATCCGCCGTTCTTCTCCCTTTCGTTGTCGACGCCGAGGCGATCCGCGGGCCGCTTACCGAGAGTCTGTCGGCGTGGAGCGGCGGCCCGGTGTCGATTGCGGGGCCGCTTCGAATTGGTAGTTTCGCCGATCTTTCCGTCGAAGCGTCCGGCGTCGATCTTCAATCCAAGGCGGGGAAGGGCCCCCTCCGAATTGCGAGGGCCAAATCTGTCACAGCCGTCATCCGGCTTTCCTCCCTTCTTCGCGGCAAGCTTGATTTCAGGAAATTCGTCATCAATTCACCCCGCGTCGTGTTTCGCCGCGGGTTAACCGAACCGCTTCGCTCGTCTTACGGGCTTGGCGCCGCACATCTGGCCTTGGCCCTTTCGGCCAGAAGCCCATTCACAGACGTCGTGTTACTCGATCCCGTATTTTTCTTCAGCGCGAGCGAAAACGGGGCCTACGAACGAGTTGCGTTGAGCCGGGTGAGACTGGGCAAGGAGCCCGTTTCCTCTGTTTCGACGGGCGTGTTTGTCAAAAACGCCCCGGGAGCGGGAGACGCACTTTACGCCCTGGATATCGCAAGCAGCCGGTTTGAGGCGTCCTTCCGGGGCCAATGCGCCGGAGCGTGTCAGACGGCCTTCGGACTATTGAGTCTGAGGGCGGACTTGGGCACGGCTGGAGGCGATGCGATCCTGGCGGCCGTTGCGCCGTGGGAGCGGCCGGATGGGATCGCGCTGTCGGGTGAGCTGCAGTTGTCCAGAACGCGCGCGGCGCTTGATGACGCCACGATCTCGTTTGGAGATCATGACGCCAAAGGCTCCCTCGCCCTCGACATGACGGGCGTCCGGCCGCGCCTCGAAGGGACGATCGCATACGACACGTTGGACGTAACCCCGGCCTGGACGGCAGGCGGCGAGGCGCAGCCTTCCGATGAACGTCCGTTGGCGGCTCTGCCACTGATGCGCGCGGGGATCGACCATTCCCCCGATTTCGATCTGCGCGTGTCCGCCGAGCGTTTCCGGGCGGCTTCCTTCGAAACAGGACCTTTGGCCTTGGCTCTAACCCGCGTCCAAGACCATCTCAGCGTTGACATTGCGTCCGTCCAGGTCGCTGGTGGTCACGCCACCGGCAGGCTCGATGCGACTCTCGGACGGCAGGCTGTGCTCTCATTGCGCGGAACCGGGTCTTACCTTGACGCCGGAGCGCTCGCGAATGCTCTTCACTTGCCGCTCGGTTTCAGCGGTCCCATGACGCTTCATGCCGCGTTGACGATGCCGATGACCATGAGACCGCCGGTGGAAGATTTGAGCGCCGCGGCCGGCAGCTTCTCGGTCCGGTTCCCCATGGGCGGCTCGATCGAAGGCGACATGGCGAGGACCATCGGCGCCGCTCTCGCCGAGCAGGATCTCGGCTGGGGGTTTCTGGGGACCTCATTTCCGTTCACCGTCGCGAGCATCGACGGGGATGTAAATCCCGGGGGCATCGACCTCAAGGTCAATGGGCAGAGCGGTGAGAAGGGGATCGGCGGCTCGCTGAGAATCGCCTTCCCTGGCGGCGCCGTAAGCGGAACTCTCCTCGCAAGCGAGACGCTCACTCCTGGAGGTTTGGAGTCCCCAAGCATGTCCGGCCAAACAGCAAGTTCGAGGAAGCTTGTGTTTTCCGGCACGGCGGATGCTCCGATCCTGTCTTCCGCGAGCAAGCCCAGCCTGTCGAAT
>CAWFXN010000006.1:0-78947 GCA_963819665.1 uncultured Alphaproteobacteria bacterium | reverse complement strand
TGTAAGCTCGACGGCCGACTACGCGAGAAGCGTTTATCATCTCAGAATCCCCCGCAAGTTCAGTTTCGAGCAACTTCTTCAGCCCGAGGTCTGGCGTCTGCAAACAAAGCTTCGCCCCGGCGATCTCGTGACGGTGATATCTGAAGACAATTCTTTTGACGCAGACCTGAGAGTGCTTCAGGCAAGTGAGCATGGAGGTTTCTGCGTATTCAGAGTCCTCTCGTGAGTTCCATGCTTCAAAAGAAGCGGTGAGTTCCGACCCAACCGGCGCGGCGCACGTTGCCTTCTGTCCGGCTGAAGGATCATGGATGCTTTACGATCTCTCGTGGTGAGCCTCGAAGCAAATACGCGACGGAGGATACCGCGGAGGCCGCTTTGGTCGAATTCGTCAGCGCCAATCCGCACGAAGCGGGAAATCCCTGCGAAGGAGGCCGCATGAAAGCGCGCACCAGCCTTCCCCACACGGTCATCCAGCCGTCGCAAGGCGACCCCACCGGATTTACACAACTCAAGTTTGATGGAAGGCTGTGGTTCGAATTGCCGGTCCCTCAATTGCCCCAGGTTCTCCTTCCGTCCGCGATCGCGGCGGCATGTGGCGGACAGGATTTTACATTCTCATCTTTCCGCCGCTTCGCGAAAATTGAACCGAGCATGTTCGCCATCCCGCCTGGAAGCGGCTGGAGCCTGCGCATCTTCTGCCCGATTGGCGGGACTTTCGAACCAAACTTATGGTCAAGCGTAACCTACTATCAGTCTGGCAAGCCGCCCGTAGCAGAGGACGGCCCGGACGCCAATTTCTCAGCGCAAGGCGGAGGTTTGCAGCGCAGGCTCGACGAAGCGCTCAGCGCCGAACGCATCGACAAGCTAAAGCAACCCGACAGCCGCGAGCATTTTGAGATTTGGGTAAGATGGGACTTCCGGGCGATTATGCTCGCCGAGCCCGACTCTTTCCACATTCCGAAATGGCGCCAGCAAATTGATCCGGCCGACCCAGACGCCGCGCAGAAAATGCACGCGCTTCGCGCCCCGATGGCTCCGGGCGAGTACCATCGTTTGAGGGCTCAGCAGCGCGCAGAGGCCGAAGCCTTAAAAGCCGCTAAGGATTTACCAGAAACTAGGCCCCGGGGCCAGATTTCTGGTAAAAAGTTAACAGCCGCCGAGGAGCCTACAGACGCCCCGGGAGGGCCGGAACCGGCCGCCGCCGCCATCGTAGAGGCAAACGCCATCCCGGCCAGCACTGAGCCGCCTGTGCCCGCCGTCTTGACGCTCGAGCAGCTTCGCGAGAAAAAGCGCGTAAAGTCCAAGCTTGCACGCGCCACACGAAGCAAGACGCGCGCCGACGCGAAAGATAAGGCCAGCGCCAAGGCGTGGTCCGATAAGCGCGTTCGGCAGCTAGAGGCGGCCGGCAAGCTTTGAGCGAAATGCTTACGGCGCAGACCGTTTGTCGGGAAATGGCAGACCTGCCGAAATCCGACAAAGCGCACCATCCGGCCCCTGCCGCGCCCGTCCGGCTTCAGGGCAGGATGACGCCGGCCGGATACCAAGCGGAAAACTCAGCCTGGCGGCCCTTCTTGACCAGGCCCGACCCCGGCCTTGGCGAACGCCACGACGGAACCCCGCGCCTCGCCGGCCTGGACCCTATGAAAGATCCCGCCGGCGACCTTGATCCTGGCGGGACATCCGAACCGTTCGACGGAAGAGCTTCGCTCCGCGCTTTGCAATTACGATCATGGAGATCCGGCCGAAGCGCTCAGCAGGGTCCGCGCTTATCGCGACATCCCGGAATATTGCAACGGCTGTTCCGGCGATGCGCTCTCACGGCGCAAGTGTGCGGTGATCAACTGTCCCTTCTGGGCTTATCGCATGGGGCGAAATCCTCACAGCCCACGCCGCGGCATTAAACCGGCTTTTGCGGTCAAAAAACCATCGGTGCGGACGAATTTGACCCGCGAAGCCCAAGCCGCCGCTACCCTAGCACCCGGAGCGCCATCATGAGCGACGAAAAATACACAGCCGAAATCTTTGACGTGATCTTGCGGCGGCTCTCCGAGGGCGAGTCCCTTACCGCCGTTTGCGGCGAGGAGGGCATGCCTTCGAAGCGCACGGTGTATGCGCGCATGAAGGCCAACGATGACTTTTCCAAAAGATACATCATGGCCCTTGAGATCAGAGCGGAGACGCGGGTTGATACCCTGAACGAGATCAACCGAAGGTTGTCTGAAGGAACAATTGACCCAAGCTCGGCAAAGTGCTGGGCAGATAATTTGAAATGGGCGGCCTCGCGGGAAAATCCCAAGCGCTTTGGCGATAGGCTCATGCAGGAATTAGCCGGACCCGGAGGAAAAGACCTCGTTCCCGAGAAGAAGATGGACGATTTGGAGATGGCGCGCTGGATCGCGCATCTTCTCCGACAAGGCGAGCTGCAGGCCGGGAAGCTCAAGGTGATCGAGGACAAGACCAATGGTTAGCAAGTGGCAATATTTGTCTGAATTATACGCCTCTCCCCCGGCCGCTCTAAACGCAACTGACGTGTGGATCGTAGAGAGCGAGTGCTTCGAGCAAGGCTATGCCATGCGCGCCGAGAAGGACGGCGAACGGAAGACAATCAGGTTCATTGGCTTCAAGCCGCCCGAGGAGCGGCTTCAGAAGCTCGTGATGAACCACTTCCACAGCCTCTTTGAATATCTGGCGCGGAACCAAGAAGTTCGCGCCGTCGAGCCGGCTCCCATGACAGCGCTTCACGACGCCTTCAACACGATGGTGCGGGCGGTTTGCGGCAGCACCGATTATTTCGATGTTGCGTGGAAAGCCTACGAACGAGACGGCCTAAGCGCAGACGCGATCACATCAAGCGTGTGGAGCTCCACAGCTCGCGTTCCGCTGGATGTCGCGGCCCTCGCCGGTATTTCGGGCTCCAGAACATATCGAACCGTCGCCCAACATCTTCGCGATTGGTATCCGGAAGAGGGGAGCGCGATGAACAAATACGTTCCGAAAATAGACCGCGACAAGCGCGGATAAGCAGATTCCCGCACCCGAAAATCCGGCCGTGAGGACCTTCCGACCGGAGCCCATGGCGTGCGGGGAAGCGGGAGAGGTTCCGCGTTCCGCCTCTCCCGCACAATTCCAGAACCTCGGCGTGGCGTTGTGTTGACCGCCGCGCCGAGCCAGAGCGGTCCGGGGTTTTGCGCTCCTTCCCCGGGCGCTCGCCCTTTCCGTGTGCTGATGGCGATTGCGTCAGCTAGGGGCGGTGCAAGAGCTCTACGCCGCCCCTACCCTT
Source organism: uncultured Alphaproteobacteria bacterium (assembly GCA_963819665.1). Taxonomy (GTDB): domain Bacteria; phylum Pseudomonadota; class Alphaproteobacteria; order Rhizobiales; family Rhodomicrobiaceae; genus Rhodomicrobium. The sequence continues at coordinate 75,667 of CAWFXN010000006.1, read as the reverse complement.
TCCTCTCTTCGGGATGCCCAACATGAGCGACTTTCCCCATCTGCGCGCCTACGCGAAGTGGACGCGCATGACGCCCGATCACGCCCACCACGGAATACACCGCTTGCCGCAAGTCCGCGTGGCGGCCTAACCTCGGCAGACGTTCCACTTATCGAAGCGGGAAATCTGTCCGAACAACCGGGGCCACCTCAAAACTTGGGAGGCTCCCCATAAATGACGCCGTAGAGTGAGGTTGTACGTTGTTGACCGTCAAGCAGGAGTTTGACTACCCCTGTTGGCAGCTGCCCACCTCCTCTCGTCTCCGCAGTACTCGAGTAGTTGCCCAGGTGAGAAGGCTGCCAACAGGGTGCCGCCGATAGAGAGACTTAAAGAGCCCTCGTACCTGATCCCGGTTCCAAACATATCCGCGTTGGAACTCGGGCAAAGCAATGTGACCGCTGTCGATGTGCGCAGGAATAGTAGAAATTTGCATACCAATATACCCCTCTCACACTCATCGGCTACGTCGACAGGTTAGGTGCCAAAAATCTCGGCGCAACGCGAGAGCTGCCACATGCCAATAGAGTCCGCGGTTGGCTTGATTGTGGTTATAACGTCGTTCTTGTCGGTCACAATCTGGACGGCGCACCCGAGTTTTAACTCACCGCCATCTTGATAGGTTGTCGTCGAAAAAGCAGCGTTGCCGACGAAATTCGTAGTGGTTTGAGCGGTTCCAGGCAGGCCGATGCTCTTCTGCCCGCCAGCCCATGAGTAAATCCGCCCCCCATCTCCCATGGCATAGGACGAGCGAGGCGGACCATTGTCGATAAAGAATTGGTCGGCAGCGCGACCGATCCATTTCGACTGCAGCGAGGATGCTAACTGTTGCGTGGTCTGGCAGCTCGCCAATAAAAGGCTGCCCAGAAGCAAATATATCAATCGCATTGGAAATGCTTTCGAAAACAATGTGAGAAAGCGGCCCCTCCACCCGCCACGACACGCTCGGTTCTCCCGGTCAGAGGACCAGTCGGGCAAGCTTGAAGTCCCATGGCAGATTCTTCACCTGCACTCAAAGTGTTCAAAATGGTTCCGGATAGTTATCCGCATTTTCATGGGGCTCTCCAGCCACCCGCCGGTTCGCAGCCCTTTTGTGCGCTCTTTCCGATGCGCTTTCCTGTACGCTAGGGCGTCGGCTCCTCAGGCGCCTCTGGCTTTGGAGGTTGGCGGTTGGAACGCGGCTGGGGTGGGTGATGGGCGGGGCGTGATGGCGGACGCGATTCGCGGCGGGGTGAAGAGGCCATGAGGAATAGAATGCCGCAAACATGGGCGTTGGCACGAGACAGAATCTTTCGCTGGCGTTACCCCAGGTGTTACCCCTGAGTGTTTTGCTGGAGAACTTCGAGAGCTAAGTCTTGATTTTATTGGCGTCCCCGACAGGATTCGAACCTGTGACCCCCAGATTAGGAATCTGGTGCTCTATCCTGCTGAGCTACGAGGACATGCATATCCATTAGAGCGTGCTTTTTAGAAAGGTCAACAGATGTTTGCTTTCCGGCTCGAATGTTCAGTCCGAGGAAAATGAAGGGCGTCCTGAGGTGCTTTGCGGCCACAGCTTTCGACGAGCTCGATCAGCGCCATCAACAAAACACTCGATGAAAGCTTGCGGGCCTTTTCCGAAAAGCGCCTCACGGACCCGTTTCCTTACCTCATCCTCGACGCCCGCTACGAGCGCCTGCGCGGCGTGATTGTGAGCTAAGCCGCTTTGGCCGCCACACCAGATGATTTTGCTGAACTCTCCGCACACTACCGCCCAAGATCGCAAATGATCGCAAAGAGCTATCCCGGCTACGGCCGCAGCCGCCAGAGAGGAAGGATGGCCATCCTTCCTCTCTGGCCTAATCTTCAGTGATTCGTTTGAATGCTGAGACCAGACCGCAAGCAGCATACAATCCCCGCGCCCTGCTTTTGGCTTGAGAGCGACGAGTTCAGTCCTTAAAGAGGGCGGCATGTTCGCCCGCTTTGCTTTGCTATGCATCGAGTCTTTTCAAACTGCGCTTATGCTGAGCCTTTTGCTTGCTGGCCTCTTTTCAGCTAGCGGTCAGCCTCGCCAAGCACCGGACGATGGACGTTGTCAGCTTGAACCCGGGGGGGAAAGCACAGTTTTAGTGATCTCCGGCCAAAACACACTCCATCTCGCGGATGGCCGAATGGTTCATCTGGCGGAGATCATTACGCCCACGAATGCCCAGGGCCTCGCTCAATCCTCAAGTGCTACAGCCTACCTACGGTCAAATGTGCTTGGGCGGAAGGTGGAGATCAAATTTGGCGGCAACCGTCACGATCGTTACGGGGCCACCCTCGCTCATATCTTCGTGGCTGGCGAAAGCCCCCTATGGTTGCAGGAAGGTCTTGTCAGCGCGGGGCTTGCCCAAGTGTTTCCGCAACCCGACAATCATGCCTGCTCACAGCAACTGGCCTCGATAGAAGAGAAGGCCAGGTATGAGAAGCGTGGGTATTGGGGACTTGCGCTATTCAAGGTCCTGCCTGCACGTGAAACCCGCTCTATCCTGAGCTTGGTGCAAACGTATCAGATTATCGAGGGCGAGATTGCCTTTGCTACGAATGCAGGAGGGCACACAATCTTTCACTTCGCTGAAGATGGCAAATCTAGCTTTACCGCAACCGTCGATTCGGCAGTGCGGAAAAAACTGACCGAGCGGAGCCTTGACGACTGGCAAGGACAAAAGGTCCGCATCCGAGGATGGATAGAACGCAAGAAGGGGCCGACAATCGCAATCATTCAGCCGGAACAACTTGAACTGCTCAAAAGAGAGCCAGCCATATCCACCTCAGCAGACAGCCCGCAATAAACGATAGACCATGCGAATATTTATGCGGCTTCTTTCTTGTCGTGTTCTTCGGGCTTACCTTCGTGCTTTCGCTGAAGGCGTCCAGCCTTCGTCAACGCCTCGGCAACCCTCTGGACCGCGATGGACTCATCCACGTCCTGAGCTGCGGCGATTTCGCGCGCCATACGATCCAGAGCGGCTTCATAAAGCTGACGCTCGGAGTATGACTGTTCCGGTTGGGAATCAGAGCGATACAGGTCACGGACAACTTCTGCGATAGTGATGAGATCGCCGGAATTGATCTTTGCTTCGTACTCTTGAGCGCGGCGGCTCCACATGGTGCGCTTGACGCGCGCGCGACCGCGAAGGGTGTCCAACGCGCGACCCAGAACGACATCATCCGAGAGCTTTCGCATTCCTGCGCTTTGACTTTTCGACGTGGGCACGCGCAGCGTCATCTTATCTTTTTCAAAGTTGATGACGAAAAGCTCAAGCTTGCAACCAGCAATCTCCTGTTCCTCGATCGCAACAATACGTCCAACACCATGCGTTGGATAAACCACATATTCATTGGTTTCGAAGCCAAAGCGGCGTTGGCTAGCAGTCTTCTCAGGCATACTCGCTCTCACTTTTGTTTGTCTTGGCAGATGGTACTCATTTCAATCTGATACGGTTTGCGCCTCACAGCGTTACCGGGAATAAATAGTCGTCCAGCCCACAAGGAGCCGATTCAAGCCATGCCTGAATAGTGATACTTAGCGGGCGGTTTGTTCTACGCCTGCTTTATGGTCCTCGCTGAAGCTGTCGAAGAATCAACCTCTGCGCGTGAAACGATCTTCACTGACCCTTAAATATTATCAAAATGCGCCAATTTTAGGAAGCTTTCAAAGAGGTTAATCCCCGGGAATCTTGTCACTTCCCCTTGATTCTTAAGGGTAGTGTTAACAAAGCAACGGCTAACAGGTTGGAGTTGTACGCACCACGTTTTGAACTTTGACCCTGAATCCCGGCGCCGGCCGCTCCAGCAACACATTGCGGCGGAAGCGATAAACCCGAGCCGGGCGGCCCCCGGTGCGTGCCGCTGTTTGTCCGGTAGGCTCAACCAATCCTGCGTTTTCAACGAGTTGCCTGAAATTCTGTTTGTGAAGATAGCTTCCGAGAATGGCTTCCACGACTCGCTGCAAATCGAAGAGTGTAAATGTTTCGGGCATCAGCTCGAAAATCACCGGCCTGTATTTGAGTTTTCCGCGAAGTCTGCTCATAGCCGTAGCCAGAATACGACGATGGTCGAACATCATCTGCCTTCCAAGAGGCGGCAGTCCCGACCATTGTTTCGCCGCTGCTCGTCCATCCCGGCCGGCCTCGGCGATGAGTCCGGCCTCATACATGAGTTCGTAGCGATCCAGAACCTTCTCGTCATCCCACGGGACGGATTGACCAAAGCACATGCGAAGCCTGTCCATGCGGGCCAGCGGGCGGCGCGGAGCGCCGGCCGTTTCAGGCTGCGCCGCCCACTCCTCAAGCCTGGGCTCAATCTCGTGCGTAAGGATTTCCGGCTTGCCATTGCGCCAATCCTCCCAGGGGAGGTGAGCATACCACGCACTCCATTTAACCCCATCGCTCCGGGGCGCTTCCTCGTTGCGAGTGAGAGCCAAATAACCGATGGAAACGACGTGAAGCCCTTCATCTCCTGGCCGGGCGTGCCGTCCGCGGTCGCCGAAAGTATACAGCTGTTCCACATAGCCCAGATCAACGCCGGTCTGATCTCTCACCCAATCGCGAAGCCCGATCTCCAGGGTTCGATGCTTTAGGGGCGTGAACAACCCGAAAGGAAGCGCAGGAAGCGAGCCGGGCGCGAGCGATGAGACGGTAAGAATTTGCGGCTCTCCGCCAATCATCGATACGATGGCGGCGTTGAGGCCGATCTCGACCGCCGCTGCTTCTTCCTTTGGCGCCGTAATGAAATCGGCTCTTTCCGAAGTCCTCGCCGGTATGAGAACGTCCTCGGGTGTCATGCCAGCCCATCCAGCCAAAGCCACAAACAAAACAGGCTTGCCGCGGCGCCTGTGCGCCGGGCCTATGTCGCCGTATCGATGCGGCCATTGAGGCCGGGACTAAAGCAGTCTGCTCGATATAGAAGTTCAAGAAGCGAAAACAAAGGCAAAAACCGGGAGTGCATCGCTGCTTGAGAGACTGTTGCGACCAGAAACACCGCAAATCGGCTCCGCGTCGACGCTGATTCCTCCAAAACTTAAGATTATGAATGCAAGCCGGAGACGCTCTCATGCGTGCGCTTCGGGCGTGCTAAATCTCTTCCTTCGGTTCGAGAACCTGGCGCCCACGATATTTGCCAGACTTGAGGTCGATATGATGAGGGCGGCGCAGCTCACCCAACTCCTTGTCTTCGACATAGGTCGGCGCGACAAGTGCGTCTGCTGAGCGGCGATTGCCGCGCTTCATGCGCGACACTTTTCTTTTGGGAACTGCCATCTGCTTAACTCCAGATAAAAAACGAAAACAACACCCTCGGCCCTTTGGCCGAAAGGTGTGTTTTCCGGGTGAGTGTTCTGTCCAGCGAGATATACATGCGGTTTTTCCGATTGGCTAGGAGTTGTTTACGTTTCCTCAGCGCGCCGCCTCCGCCGTTTCCTCTCTCCATGCTTTCGCAAGCAATTCCGCCTTCTGCCGTTCGGCTGGCTTGAGAGACATGACGAGAAGATCGAGCCTCAGGTCGCTTTCGCCTGCTGCGCGTGCGAGAAGATGCCATTTGCATGCCTGGATGCGATCGGCCGCAAGGCCGACACCGGCGGAGTAGGCCCTGGCAAGCCGATTTTGCGCAACCGGATTTCCGCGTTCCGCCGCCATCCGTAAGAGCTTTACGGCCGCTGCTTCATCCTTCTTCACGCCTTTGCCGTTTGCGAGCATGATCGCATATTCGACCTGCGCGTCCGCATGGCCCGCGTCCGCAGCTTTTGCAAGAAGCGCAACCGCTTTCGCATCGTCTTTCGGCACACCGGCGCCATTGCGGTAGAGGCTCGAGAGATCATAAGCGGCTTGCGCATGATCTTTCTCAGCCGCTTTCTCCAGCCAGAAGGCTGCTTTTTGCATATCTTGCGGCCGAGCCCAGCCCTCCACATAGGATTGCGCCAAGTTATACGCAGCGAGCCCGTGCCCCTGCGCTGCGGCGGCTTCAAAAAAGTCGGCGGCCTTTTTCTTGTCTTTCTTGAGCCCGCGCCCCTCCGCCAGCATGACGCCCAGGCGGAATTGCGCGTGCATGTCTCCAGCCACGGCCCCTTTTGTGAACCATTCCGCGGCCTTTATGTAATCCTGCTTAACGCCGAGGGCTTGTTCATACATGTCGCCAATAAGGGTGTCCGCTTGATGCTCGCCCCGCGCAGCGGCCTCCGTTGCGAGCCTCATGGCAAGCGCATAGTCCCCCGCATCATAGGCCGCATAAGCCGGATCATTGATGACCGCAGGGGCTTCGCTAGCCGCCCATCCGTTTTTAGGAGGAGGGGTCTGCTTTTGAGCGGCCATGGATAGCCAGGCGTTGCTGGCCGTTACGCCTATAATGAGTGTTATCGCCAGAAGAAGCCTCGGCCGAATCATCTTCCCCTCGTGCACCAGTGGTCCGATCCCCTGCAACACCGCGAGAGCAAATGCCGGAATCAAAAGGACGACACGTAACTTTATGCTTCTAGTAGTTTTTGAATTCGACATTTGAGCGAATGCTCGCGGCAGATGCGAATCAAGTGTCAATTCGCCCCGCTTGGAGACATTAACTCTGGCTTTTCAAGCCGAACTCTGTTGCAAAAGTGAGGCTTTCTCCGGGGCGTTCGGCTTCCTTGAGGATAACAAAGTCCGCGCGCGCTCTTGCAAGAATGGACCGGTCGGGAAGAGTCCCGCCGCAAAACAGGGCGCTGGGGACGACGGTGATCTCATCCCACCAGCAGGACAGTTCCGCGGCCTCGGTCATGTTTTCGGGTGAAGATGCATCGAAGGCGACAAAGTCGGCGCCGGCCTCCGCAGTTTCCATCGCCACATGACGGCTCAAACCGCAAGCGGCGCCAATGATTGAGGAAGCGCCAAGTTCTCTGCGAACGTTGGATATGCCGGACCCCGGCGTCGAGAGATAGACGCCGTTTGCGCCCATTTCGCGCGTCTGATGGACGGCGTCGACAAAAAGAACCGCAAGCTCGGCGGCTTGCGCATTGGCGAGCAGGTTCGCCAGCGCGCCTGTAGAAGGGACCTGGAGGATCAGCGCGGCTGGCTTGAACGGCTGAATGAGTTCAGCCAGCCTTTCCGCCCACTCTGTTTCCAGAGCGGACGGAATCATCGTTATCAGTTCGCAAGGCTTTCTCATTCATAGGCCTAAAGCAGCTTGGCGAGCGCAACGGCTGTGTCGCACAGGCGGCAGGAGAAACCTCGCTCATTATCGTACCAGGACAGAACGCGCACAATGCAATCGTTCACGATGTGGGTCTGCGTCGAGTTGTCGTTCGAAGAGTGCGGATTGTGATTGCCGATACAGCCAAAGCCGTTGCTTGCTACCCTCGACAGTCATGCTGTGTTTTCCGCTGAAAACCAAGTTCGCGCCCGTTTACATTTTTGCGCGGTAACCTTGACTGCATATGCCACCAAAGGCAAGAGCCAAGCTTTCTGCAAAAGCTGATTTGGCAATTTCTTGCGCCTTGCCTGCAGGAAAAAGAGCGCGGATTCAGATTTAGTAACGGCTACCCAATTTCGTTTCCTTACAAAACAATTAAGAAGCCTTGAATTATTTTCTTCCAAACGTCCGTGGTGCCTGTGCAGCACGCTGCTTAGTTTTTATAGATCATGTTTGATAAAAATTCTCCATTAACCTTCCGGTTACACGAATAATCAAGGATAGATCTCAGTTAATTCCGTTAACACTTCCTAAGGAAATACCATGCCTAGCCCATATCTTACCTATGCGCTCGCTGCTTTGACCTTCGGGCTTGCCGTGGCGTTTTTTCGCGTCAGCGACGAAAATGATGCGCTCACTCAGGCCAAAATCGCCGTCGAGATGAAGCTCAAGACAGCGGAAGGGGTGGCGAAGGCCTTCCGTGAAAAGTATTCTGCCGAAGCAAAAGCGCGTGAATTCGCCGAAGCGGCCCAGACCTTGGCGGAAACGTCCGAGCGGGCGGTCCGGTTCCAACTTGCGCATGAGACGAAAGCCCGTCAAGCGGCAGAAAAGAGCTTGGAAGAGGCGGAAATTGCAAAACATTCTGCGGAAGCAGCGCTTTCCGATGCCCAGGAGCAGGTTCGCGTGTTGAATGCAAAGCTCATGGAAGCCAACGCGGCGAAGGAGCAATCTGAGCGGAAGCCTGAAGCCGCCGCCGCTGACAAAGGCGAACGCCGCAGCCGCTGATGCTAAAGAGCGGGCAGCGCCCAGTGCGGACCCATCACCGGCGGCAAGTGCGGCTCCCGCAAGCGGGATGGCCGCACAGGCGTCCATGGGCGGAGGCCAGCGGTCCTGGTGGTCTTTTTTCGGGCTCTTTTAAGAAGGCCGTCAGCCATGAGTGAAGTGTGCAGCGAGCGTTAAAAAAGAATATGGGTTAAGCGTCGGCAAGATGCGTAAAGGAGCCTCCACTGGGCTCCTTCTCGTTCCAACCATCTCACGAAACCGGATGTTTTCTTCCCGGAATAGTGCTAGAGCGAGAACTTCTGGTGCCGCCGCCGATCAGGGTTCCGATGCATTTCTGGTCCACAGTTCTAGCCGTCGCCGCAGCAGCCGCCATAGCGATTTTGGCCGCGTTCTTTATCGCCGGTCCGGAGCGGATTTGGGCGTTGTTCGGACCCGCAGACCTTGGCCCCGTAAATTTCGAGACGCTCAAACGCCGGACGTCGCCGAACGATTCGCTTGCCTGTCCGCAAAACATTTGCATTGCGAAAAGCGATTTGGCGTCGCCCGTCTTTGCTGTGAGCGCGCCAGAGCTCCAAAAGGCGTTCGCAAAGGTGATCGCCTCCGAGCCGAGCGTAGAGCAGGTTGCCTCTGATGACAGCGGCTTTACCCGGCGTTACGTTCAGCGCACGAAAATTATGCGCTTTCCCGACACGATCGTCGTGCGCTTTATCGATCTTGGCGATGGACGGTCCACAATCGCCCTTTATAGCCGCTCACAGCTTGGAGAAAGCGATTCCGGCGTAAACCACGCCCGCATAGAGCGCTGGCTCAGCAAATTGTCGAAAGAAGCTCCGGCTGTGAAAACCGCCTGACCAGGCAAGCAACCTACTTGAGCGCCAAGCGCTCTTTCAATGCCTGCAGGCGCTCGAGCCGGTCCCAAGCAGAAATGCGGCGTCCGTCTTCGGGGGCCTCATCGAAGGCTTGCTGAGCCTGAGCGATCTCGTCAGTGAGGATGTCGCCGGTCAACTGGGCAAGAGGAATAGCATACTCGGCGAGGACCACGGTTTGCTCGGGGCCCACATCGGCAAAACCTCCGCGCAGGAAATATTGCTGTTCGCCCGCCTTTGCACGCGTGGTCAGAATGCCGGGACGCAGCTTCATAATCATGAGCGCACGGCCGGGCATGGCCGCGAGGTCACCTTCCTGGCCGGGAAGCACAGCCTCGGAAAGGTCAGCGGAGACGAGTGTTTGCTCAGGCGAAATAAGTTCGAAGTGAAATGTGTCGGCCATCTAAGTCCGCTCTCGGCTTAAATCATGTGGAAACCGATATCCGGACCCGTGGCGATGCTTAGACGATCGCCACGAGACCGAAAAGGCCAAACTATGCCGCTGCGGCAAGCTCCTCAGCCTTCTTGATTGCTTCTTCGATCGTGCCGACCATGTAGAAGGCCTGCTCGGGAAGATGGTCATACTCACCGTCACACAATCCTTTGAAGCCTTTCACGGTGTCCTTGACGTCCACCAGAACGCCCGACTTGCCGGTGAAGACCTCAGCCACGTGGAAGGGCTGCGACAGGAACCGCTCGATCTTACGGGCGCGAGCCACAATGCGCTTGTCCTCTTCGGAAAGCTCATCCATGCCCAGGATCGCGATGATGTCCTGAAGCGCCTTATAACGTTGCAGGATCGATTGCACCTTACGAGCGACCTGGTAGTGCTCCTCGCCGACGATCCGCGGCTCGAGTGCGCGGCTTGTCGAATCGAGCGGGTCAACCGCAGGATAGATGCCCTTTTCAGCAATGGAACGCGACAGCACGGTCGTCGCATCCAAATGCGCAAAAGATGTTGCCGGGGCAGGGTCGGTCAAGTCGTCGGCGGGCACATAGATCGCCTGCACAGACGTAATCGAACCCTTCGACGTGGAGGTGATGCGCTCCTGCAAGGCGCCCATATCGGTCGCAAGCGTCGGCTGATAACCCACAGCTGACGGAATGCGGCCAAGGAGAGCGGACACTTCGGAGCCAGCCTGCGTGAAGCGGAAAATGTTGTCCACGAAGAACAGCACGTCCTGCCCCTGATCGCGGAAATACTCCGCGACCGTCAGGCCGGTGAGACCCACGCGCGCGCGCGCTCCCGGCGGCTCATTCATCTGGCCGAAGATCAGCGCGCACTTGGAGCCCGCGCTCGACCCATGCTCATGCGGGTCCTTGTTCACGCCGGACTCGATCATTTCGTGATAGAGGTCGTTGCCTTCGCGCGTGCGCTCGCCCACGCCCGCGAACACAGAATAGCCGCCGTGCGCCTTGGCGATGTTATTGATCAGCTCCTGGATGAGCACGGTCTTTCCCACGCCGGCGCCGCCGAACAGACCGACCTTGCCGCCCTTGGAGTAGGGAGCGAGCAGGTCAACGACCTTGATGCCGGTGACAAGCACTTCGACCTCGGTCGACTGCTCGACGAAGGAAGGCGCGAGAGCGTGAATCGGTCGACGCTGATTCGACTTAACCGGGCCGGCCTCGTCGATCGGCTCTCCAATGACGTTTATAATACGACCAAGCGTCTCGTCGCCCACTGGAACGGCGATGGATTCGCCGGTGTCGGTCACTTCCTGGCCGCGCACCAGCCCGTCAGTCGAGTCCATTGCGATGGTGCGCACAGTACTTTCGCCGAGATGCTGCGCTACCTCCAGGACGAGGCGGTTGCCGTGATTTTGCGTCTCAAGTGCATTCAGGATCGCGGGCAGTGGCCCATCGAACTGAACGTCCACAACAGCGCCCGTAACCTGCCTTACCCGGCCAACTCGTCTATCGCTCATCTTTTTCTTCCCCAAAACCGGCCATGTCCGTCCAACAGCGGTGCTGTTACTGACTCCCCTGTTATGACGGGGAGACCCGCTCTAGATCGCTTCCGCTCCCGATATGATTTCGATCAGCTCTTTGGTGATCATCGCCTGCCGCGCGCGATTGTATTCCAGCGTATAGCGATCAACCATGTCGCCCGCATTGCGCGTTGCATTGTCCATCGCCGTCATCTGGGATGCGTAGAAGCCGGCATTGTTTTCCAGCAGCGCGCTATAAATCTTGGTCGCAAGATTTCGCGGTAAAAGGTCGAGCAGAATTTCCGCCTCATCAGGCTCGAACTCATACATGCTATCCGAAGGAGGCAGCTCAACCGGGATCAACTGAGTCGATTTCGGCTTCTGCGTAATGATGTTCTCGAACTTCGAGAAGAAGAGCGTTGCGACGTCGAACTCGCCATGCTCAAACCGCTTGAGGATGCGCTGAGAGATGTCGAGCGCGTTAACGTAACCGAGCTGCCGGACCCCCCTCAAATCGACATGCTCAATCATAAGCCTCTCAAAGTCACGGCGAAGCTGATCCGCTCCTTTGCGGCCGACAGTCATGATTTTTACGGTCTTGCCCTCGGCCTGCAGCCGGCGAATGTGCTCACGGGCAAGCCTGACAATATTTGAGTTAAAGGCGCCCGCAAGCCCACGCTCACCTGTCGCGACAACGATAAGATGGGCCGCGTCGCTGCCGGTCCCGGTCATGAGCTTGGCGATGGCGCTCGGCGGCACCATGCGCCCGCCGAAGCGCTCCAATATCTTCTCAAGCCGTTCCGCGTAAGGCCGCGCCGCCTCTGCTTGATCCTGCGCACGGCGAAGCTTCGCGGCGGCCACCATCTGCATGGCTTTCGTGATTTTCCGCGTCGCTTTTACCGACGATATGCGGCCTCTGAGTTCTTTCAGGCTCGGCATGTTGCTCTCCGCAGCCTGAAATTACGCCGCAAAGCGCTTGGAAAATGTCGTAAGGATGTCCTTGAGCTTCTGCTCAATGTCGGGCGTGAGCTGCCTCGATGTGCGGATGGCATCGAGCACGTCCTTATGCTCGTTGCGCATCAGCGTCAGAAATTCACGCTCAAATTCATTCACGGCAGAGACCGGGATCGGGTCAAGGAAGCCGCGCGTGCCAGCGAAGATCACCACGACCTGCTCTTCCACCTTCAGCGGCGAGAATTGCGGCTGCTTCAGGAGTTCCGTCAGACGAGACCCGCGAGCCAGAAGCCGCTGGGTCGCCGCGTCGAGGTCGGAGCCGAACTGGGCGAACGCCGCCATTTCGCGGTACTGCGCCAGCTCTCCCTTGATGGCGCCTGCCACCTGCTTCATGGCCTTCACCTGGGCGGCGGAGCCCACGCGCGACACAGAGATACCGACGTTCACCGCGGGCCGGATGCCCTGGTAGAAGAGGTCTGTCTCAAGGAAGATCTGCCCGTCCGTGATCGAGATCACGTTCGTTGGAATATATGCGGACACGTCGTTCGCCTGCGTCTCGACGACGGGAAGCGCTGTCAATGAGCCAGAGCCGTGATCCTTGTTCAGTTTCGCTGCGCGCTCAAGGAGGCGGGAGTGCAGATAGAACACGTCGCCGGGATAGGCCTCGCGTCCCGGCGGACGGCGAAGCAGCAGCGACATCTGGCGATAAGCCACCGCTTGCTTCGAAAGATCATCATAGATGATCAAGGCATGCATGCCATTGTCGCGGAAGTATTCTCCCATCGTGCAGCCCGTATAGGGCGCAATGTACTGCAGGGGAGCGGGTTCCGAAGCGGTGGCGGCGACCACGATGGAATATTCGAGCGCGCCGTTCTCTTCCAGGACCTTCACGAATTGCGCGACCGTCGAGCGCTTCTGGCCTACGGCCACGTAAATGCAATAAAGCTTCTGGCTCTCGTCGCCGGTCGCGTTCACTGACTTCTGGTTCAGGATCGTGTCGAGCGCGACGGCCGTCTTGCCGGTCTGACGGTCGCCGATGATCAGCTCGCGCTGCCCGCGGCCGATTGGGATCAGAGCATCAATCGCCTTGATGCCGGTTTGCATCGGCTCCTTCACGCTCTCGCGCGGGAGAATGCCAGGAGCCTTTACGTCGACGCGACGCTTTTCTGTTGATTGGATGGGGCCTTTCCCGTCAATCGGGTTGCCAAGGCCATCCACGACTCGACCGAGGAGGCCCTTACCAACGGGAACCTCCACAATGGCGCCCGTCCGCTTGACGGTATCGCCTTCTTTGATGTTTCTGTCTTCGCCGAAGATAACGACGCCGACATTGTCGGCTGCGAGGTTCAAAGCCATCCCGCGGACGCCGCCCGGGAACTCGACCATTTCGCCAGCTTGCACATTATCGAGACCGTAAACGCGCGCGATGCCGTCACCCACCGACAGCACCTGTCCAATCTCGGAGACTTCTGCTTCCTGCCCGAAATTCTTTATCTGCTCCCGCAAAATCGAGGAGATTTCGGACGGACGGATTTCCATAAGCTCCATCAGCTGGCCTCTTTCATAACCTTTTCGAGGTTCTTAAGTTTTGTACGTAAGGAAGTGTCGATCATCTGGCTGCCGACACGGATGATGAGTCCTCCAAGCAGCTTGGGATCGACCGTTGCTATCAGCCTCGGCGTCTTACCGAGTTTTTGCCGGAGTGTGTCTGTCAAATCCTGCGTCTGAGCGTCTGTCAGAGGCACGGCGGAAATGACCTCGGCTTCCACCTCGCCACGCGCCTTAGCGCAAAGAGACTTGTAAGTCTTGATGACATTTTCGACCGCGAAGAGCCGCCGATTCTTCGCGAGCACGAGGAGAAAGTCGCGCGCAAGACCTGTAATGCCAATCGATTTCAGGATGGCCGAAAGGCCCTGTTCCTGATCCGCCGTGGAAAACATCGGGCTTAAAACGAAACGGCGCAAATCGTCGCTGTCGCGCAGTAATCCCACAAACTTGTCAAGCGCGTGCTCAATGCTCTCTACGGAATTGCTCTCGCGGGCGAGATCAAACAAAGCGCCTGCGTAACGTTCCGCCACTGTCGATTCAGGGCCGCCGCTAGCCAAAACATTCTCTCCAACAGTCAAAAAGCCGCCGAAACGCATAAGCGTTATAGCGTGCTCGTATCAAACTTCCAATGTCCGGAGTCAAGCCCGGCTTATGCCTGGAGCGCTTCTAGCATAGTCCCTTGTTGCAATGCAACCCGCTGCGGCAATTCGGAAGCCCCTAATTCTCGCTTGTTAGCCCAATTGCTTAAGGGACAAGCAGAGGGCGAAATTCTGCTATGACTGCACGGTAAGCCTCGCGCTTGAAAGCGACGATTTCGTCCAGCACTTCGCCTGCAGTGGCCCAGCGCCAGGCGTCGAATTCGGGCTTGTGGCCTTCCAGAGTGAGATTGATTTCGCGTTCATCGCCTGTGAACCGCATCGCAAACCACTTTTGCTCCTGGCCGCGGAATTTCCCTTTCATGGCGTTGCCCACGGCCTCGGGAGGCAAATCATATTGGATCCAGCTCTTCGCTTCGGCGATGATTTTCGCGCTTGAGACGCCCGTTTCTTCGTAAAGTTCCCGAAAGGCGGCAACTTTGGGATCTTCCCCCTTGTCGATTCCGCCCTGCGGCATTTGCCACCGCAACTGGTATTCCTGGGAAACGAGATCGTCGAAGCGCCGGCCAATCCAGATTCGTCCTTCCGCGTTCAGGAGCACGATGCCGACGCAGGGGCGATAGGGAAGGGTATTGGGGTCGATCAGGGACATTGCCGGTCCAATTATACAATATGGCCGAAAGGGCCACCGCGTGCTGAAATCAGGTGCGGGCGCTTGAGCGAAAGCGAGTGACTCTCCGCCTGGTTATCTCCGAAGCTGAGCCTCGGACGCGGCGCCAGGGCGCTCGCCAAATTCAACAGGGGCTCGGTCCGGCATAGGGGGCGTTTTCCCAGCTTCTGCTCGCCCTTCGGGGGTAGGAGCGGGCCCCTCTTCGCCCGTAATCCAGGACTGAACCGCGGGCGGCGCCACAGGCTTCGGCATCTGACGCGCATCTATTGGCAGAACAAATTTGAGATCGTATTCGTGGCCTGGATCGGAGGCGGCGAAGAAAGCGATCACCGCGCCGAAGATCGAGAAAAACAGCCCTGCAACAATCAGAAGCGATTTCATCATTTAACTCCGTCGACCCCGGCCAAATAAAAAGGCCCATGTCCTGCGACATGAGCCCTTTATAGAGACGTGATGCGCTGTGCGAAAGTCTAATTTGGCACTTCCGCTGAGTCAGCCGAGGCTGGAGCTGCAGCATTTTCCAGCTTCTTGCTCGTCTCGATCTTCTTTCCATGCAGGAGATCGATCGCTGCTTTAAGCTGAACGTCCTTTTCTTTCTCTTTCGGAACGTAGGAGATGCTGCCCTTCGCCTCGGGGGCGCTATCATTTTTCAGGTGACCGCGCAGGCTTGCTTCGCCCTTCGGCGTAAACGCCGCCATTTGCGCTTTCAGATCGTCCGGTAATTCCGGCTCAACCAGATAGTCCGGCCCGATTCCCGTGGCTTGGATCGAGCGGCCGGAGGGCGTGTAATAGCGGGCGGTTGTGAGGCGCAGGCCGCCATTGGCTCCGAGCGGGATCATGGTCTGAACAGAGCCCTTGCCGAAGGACCGGGTTCCGACGACTTCCGCGCGCTTGTGATCCTGAAGCGCCCCTGCAACGATCTCCGAAGCTGAAGCGGAACCGCCATTGATGAGCACGACGACTTGCTTTCCATCGGTGATGTCACCCGGCTTGGCGTTCGCCCGGCTGCTCTCACTTGCATTGCGGCCCTTCGTCAGAACAATGGCCCCCTTGTCGAGGAAGGCATCCGAAACGGCGATCGCCTGATCGAGAAGACCGCCCGGATTGTTTCTGAGATCGATGACGTAGCCCTTGAGCTTCGGACCAATGGTCTTCTTAAGGTCGTCGACCGCCTGCTTCATATATTCGTAGGTGTGCTCGCTCTGGAAGGTCTTGATCTTGATCCAACCCACATCATCCTCGGCGCTGTACTTCACCGGATTGATGCGAACGATATCGCGCACAACCTTCGTCTGAATCGGCGCCGCCACGCCCTTGCGAAGGATCGTCAGCGTGATTGGCGAATCGACCGGCCCGCGCATTTTTTCGACGGCCTCGTTCAGCGTCAGCCCTTGGATAAACTCTCCGTCGAGGTGTGTGATGTAATCCCCAGCCATGACGCCCGCCCGGTCGGCCGGTGTATTGTCGATCGGAGAGATCACCTTAACAACGCCGTCTTCCATCGTGACTTCAATGCCGAGCCCGCCGAACTCGCCGCGGGTCTGGACCTGCATGTCTTGGAATTCTTTCGGCGTGAGATAGCTCGAATGCGGATCGAGGCCTTGCAGCATGCCGTTAATAGCGTTTTCGATCAGCTTGGTGTCGTCAGGCTTCTCCACATACTCCGCCCTAACGCGCTCCAATACCTCTCCAAAAAGGTCGAGTTGCTTGTAAATTTCCGCATTTGCAGCAACGGCCTGATCCCGGCGAGTGGATTGCAATATGAATAGGCTGGCGGTGCAGACCAGCATGATGAGGAAGGCACCGAGCGCCAGTTCCGATTTGCGCATGTATCTCTCTAACCTTTTCCTCCCGAAGACCACCACGGCTCGGGATCAATCGACTGCTGATCTCTACGAAACTCGACGTAGAGGGTAGGGCGTTGGCGTAACCTCTCGCCAGTATGGGTGTCTGCCCCCATGGCTGCAATAGGTTCGCCGGCAAGAACGTATTGACCTTGCTGAGCGTCGATCCGGTCCATGCCAGCTATAACAACATGATATCCTCCACCTGGATTGATAATCAAGAGTTGACCGTAGGACCGGAAAGGACCCGCATACAAAATCACGCCATCGCACGGAGAAATAACTTGCGCGGCTTCCCGCGTCTCAAGATGAATTCCCTTGGATGGCGCTCCATTCTGGTCCGATTGCCCAAATCTGATGAATATCTTTCCCTGGACAGGTAAGGGCAGAAGTCCTTGAGAATTCGCAAACGGAATGGCCGGTTGCATGCGGCCAGGCTGAAGCATGGCGACTTTTCCGGCGCCGGGCGCGGTCTCAGCCCCTTTATTGTCCTCGCCCTTTGCGAGGAGGTCCGCTTTCTTTCCAGCCTCGGCATCGAGCACGGGAAGCATCTCTTCAAGGCTTTTGATACCGGCCGTATTGATTTTCGAGGCGCTTTTGAGGTTCTCAAGGCTCGCGGCGGTCGCCTCGAGGTGATTACGGTTCTCCCTGAGGAGCAACTCGATCTGGGTTTTGAGGCGGCTGTTCTGTGTCTGCTCGGCTTTGCGGCGCTGCTCTTGAAGCTCGGCCTCCTTCTGGGCCGCCTCCAGCGTGCTGACCTCGTCGGCAAGGCTCGCGGCAAGTTTCTCGATATCGCCGTAGAAGGTGGCTAGCACCATGCCGCTCCGGATCATTTTCAGAGCGTCGCGCGTGTGCGTGATCAGGAGCGGAGGCGGCTCTCGGCTCATGCCTTGCATAAGCGCGAAAAGCGTGGACATTTGCGCGCTTTTTTCATCGAGCTTCTCGCGTTGTTCCTTCACCCGGACGCGCGTCGTAGCAAGCTTCTCTTCGATTTCCGACAGGCGTTTCTCCGACAAGCGAAGTGCGCGGGCCGCCTCGATACGCCTGGCTCGCATCCTGGCGCGGTTTGCGGCTAGCGTCACCTTATCTTTCGAGAGTTCCTCGCGCTGAGCCTGGATTTGCTCAAGCCTCAATTTACGCCGGATGTAGAGCTCACGGGCCTGTTCGGCGTCGATCTTCGCCTCCTCCGAGCCTTCCTTGCCCGTGCGGCGGTTTGGACTGATGCGATTTTGAACGCCTCGGCTGTGCCGGCGAGCCCCTCTCGGCGCTTCGTCCTGGCGAACAACCCTGGAAGCAGAATCTTGAGAGAGCAATTGAGCCTTGCTCGCAGTGATTGCTATTCCGAAGGCGAGCATAAGGCCGCCAACGGTGGCGAAGAAGCGCAGATGCTGTGAGAACAGGCTATTCATTTTCATTCCGACGAGCCACACAGCCGCTCAAAGCGCTGCAAAACGGAACGCCTCCATGGCCTTTTGCATCTGACCCAGCCCTTTGGCTGAAATCCCGTCTGCAAAGGCTGCAAGGCCTATGCCACAGGCGGAGGCGGAGGCTATCCTGAAGCACGATATCTTTTAGACGAATCGATGACTAAAAGATTGCCGGGTGAAAATCTTTTCGCGGCCCATTTCAAGCGATCGTGAGGTCTGGGTCGATGGATTTTGCAGATACAACGGGATACAACCCCATTGCAGCTCCGCCATATCTTGATCACCAGGAGACGACCGTCATGGCCATAGCCCCAGGAAGCTCGCTACCGCACGCCAGGTTCAAGATCATGACAGAGACCGGCCCGTCGGAAATTTCGACGGATGACCTTTTCAAAGGCAAAAAGGCTGTTCTTTTTGCAGTGCCAGGCGCTTTCACTCCGACCTGCACCAATATGCATCTGCCGGGCTTCCTGCAGCACGCCGCCGATTTCAAAGCGAAAGGCGTGGACGTTATCGCATGCACGGCCGTGAACGATGTTTTCGTCATGGACGCCTGGTCGAAGGCGAGCGGGGCGAAGGGCACAGTCACTTTCCTCGCCGATGGCAATGGGGATTTCGCGAAAGCGGTCGGGCTCGAAATGGATGGCGCCCCGATCGGCTTTGGCATCCGGTCCAAGCGTTATGCGATGCTCCTCGACAACGGCGTCGTGAAAGCCCTTCACGTAGAGGACAAGCCCGGCAGCGCGGTGGAAAGCAGCGCCGAGCGGCTTCTCCAAGACTTATAGCGTCTCTCCGGGGGCAGCGGCGGCATTTGAGCCGCCATGCTTTATGATTTCCTCCTGCTCGGCGATGCCGCGCTGCGCAAGGTTATGCGCTCTCTCGTTCTCCGGATGGCCTTCATGGCCGCGAACCCAGTGCCAGTTCACTTTATGACGCTGGCGCGCCGTATCCAGGCGCTGCCAAAGATCGGCATTCTTGACGGGCTTTTTCTGGGCGGTCTTCCAGCCGTTCGCCTTCCAGCCCCTGATCCATTCGGTTATGCCGTTTCGCAGATACTGTGAATCCGTGTGCAGGTCGACGGGGCAGCTCCGCTTCAGCGTTTCGAGCGCGGCAATCGCCGCCATCAATTCCATGCGATTGTTGGTCGTGAGCGCTTCCCCGCCGTAGATTTCGCGTTCGCGCCCCTTGTAGATCAGGAGGGCGCCCCAGCCTCCAGGGCCCGGATTGCCCTTGCAGCCGCCGTCGGTGTAGATCGTGACCGCGCTTTCCGGTTCGCTTGCTTTGTCAGAGGCCATAGGCGCCAGGCGATTTCACGCCCTGATGAAATGTAAGCTTGCGCCAATATTCCATGGGGTCTTTGCGTTTCACGAAAGCGGTGTCGGGCGTGTTGTACCAGTCATAGAGGCGGGTGAGGAAAAAGCGAACCGCCGCGCCGCGCGCAAGAATAGGCAACGCCGAGATCTCCTCCGGCGCGAGGCGGCGGACCGAGTTATAGCCGTTGAAAAGCGCCTTCGCCTTCGTCACGTTGAAAGCGCCGTCGAGTTCGAAACACCAGGCATTCATACAGATCGCGAGATCGTAAGCAAAGAGATCGCTGCAAGCGAAATAGAAGTCGATCACGCCGGAAACGGCGTCGTTCAAGAACAGGACATTGTCGGGAAAGAGATCCGCGTGAATGACGCCCCGCGGGAGATGGTTCGGCCATTGCTCGGACAAGGCTTCAAGCGCGCGGGCAAGGCTCGCTGACATGCCTAGCGCAATCTTGTCGGCGACGCCGCCGACAGAGGCGAACAGCTTGGACCAGCCCGAAAGCGAAAGCGCGTTTTCCCTCTCCAAAGGGAAGCTCGAGCCTGCTTCATGGAGCCTCGCGACGGCCGCGCCGAACTCCCGGCAATGCACCGGTTGCGGCTTCTGCAAAGAATATCCCGGCAGGAATGTGATGATGGCGGCGGGCTTGCCTGCAAGCGTTTGAAGAACGCGCCCCTCGCGGTCATGAACGGGTGTGGGGCACCTGACTCCGCCTTGAGCGAGGTGTTCCATGAGGCCGAGAAAGAAGGGGAGGTCTTCAGCCGAGACGCGTTTCTCATAGAGGGTGAGAATGAACTGGCCGTTGCCGGCGCCGAGAAAGTAGTTGCTGTTCTCGACGCCTTCCGCGATCCCCTTGAATGCGGTGAGGGGACCAATGTCGTAGCGTTCGAGTAACGCATACAGCTCCTCGGCTGTGACTTCCGTATAAACCGCCATGCTGCGACGGCTTTACTGCGCCGCAGCCTGTTGCAGCGCCCGCGGGATTTTGAAGATCACATCCTCGGTGGCGGTCTTTACGACCTCGACCGTCACATCGTAGCGCGCTTTGAACTGCTGGATGATCTCATCGACGAGGATTTCCGGGGCGGAGGCGCCGGCGGTAAGTCCGAGGACTTTGATGTGCTGCAGGTTCTCCCAGGGAATTTCCGCGGCTTTTTGCACGAGCATGGCCTTCGGACATCCGGATCGGCGAGCCACCTCCACAAGCCGCTTCGAATTCGAGCTGTTGGGAGCGCCGACAACAATAATGGCGTCGCATTTGGGGGCGATCGCCTTCACAGCGCGCTGGCGGTTCGTCGTCGCGTAGCAGATATCATCCTTGTGGGGACCCTGAATGAGAGGGAAGCGCTGTTTCAGCGCCTTCACCATTTCGATGGTGTCGTCAATCGACAGCGTTGTCTGCGTTATATAGGCGAGCTTTGAAGGATCGCGGGGCGTGAAGGCTTCGACATCCTGCACCTTCTCGATGAGCGTCACGGCGCCTTCAGGAAGCTGCCCCAGCGTGCCGATGACCTCGGGATGTCCCGAATGCCCGATCAGGATGATCTCCAGTCCGGCTTCGAAATGCCGTTCCGCCTCGACGTGAACCTTCGATACGAGCGGGCAGGTCGCATCGAGATAGAAGAACTTGCGTTGTGCAGCTTCTTCCGGGACCGATTTCGGGACCCCGTGAGCCGAAAAGATAACCGGCGCATCGGTGTTCGGAATCTCGCTCAGCTCCTCGACGAAGACCGCTCCTTTCGCTTCCAGGCTTTCAACCACGGTGCGGTTGTGAACGATTTCGTGCCGGACGTAGACAGGCGCCCCAAATTTCTCGATAGCCATCTCCACGATCTGGATCGCCCGGTCGACGCCCGCACAAAATCCCCTTGGCGCGGCGAGCAACACATGGAGGTGTGGTTTTGTCGTCATAGGGGCGATCTCCAAGACTTGGCAATCATAAAAGGCGTGCGGAACTCCGCAAAAAGGTCAAATTTGGCAGGAAAGGGGAGCGAGTAAGCTTGCGGCCCTTTCTTCGGCTGGCTAGGGTCCCCAAGCGCGTTCAGATCGAATGCCTTCTTGTAGCATAATGAGCGCATCGAACCATAAAAAAGCAACGCTACTCAAAGTCGCGGCGGGCTTAATCCATCGAAATCTTGGTGATCGGAAATGAAGGCGCAAATGAGGGATTTGTTACCGGCAGCCTTCAAACTGCTAAGCTTCGGTTGTCTCGCGGCGATGGTGAACGGCTGCGCGTCGTCTTCGAATGGCGGCAGGCCGGAAAGCTCGTATACTCCGGTTATTACTGAAGAAGCCATGCTCACCGCTGCACGGGCGAATTCGGATGGCCCGATCGAAGCCGCGGCCGCCAGCGGCTGTCCTCCCGTTCAGGTTGCCGGCGGCCAGCGTTACGTCACGATCTACGAGGGCAAACGCGTCGGCGACGGCGCTTCGGTTATCCACCGGGCGGAAATCACCAAGACGGCTCGCGAATGCCAGCCCACGATGGGCATGGTTCAGGTCAAGTACGGCATCGCGGGGCGCGTGTTGCTTGGCCCGAAAGGCAAGCCCGGCACGATCTCCCTGCCGGCTGTGATGCAGGTTCTCGACAAGGCCGGGAACAAGGTGAAGTCCGATCCGGTCACTGTGACGGTCACGATCACGAGGGAAAATCCGCTCTCTTATTTCTCTATTGTGCGCGATGTGACCATTCCGGTGAAAGACGGCGCGACAGCCCAGGATTACACTATCTCCATCGCTTTCGAGAAGAAGGCGGGCGCAGCTTAAAGCCGTGGGCGACATCGTTTTTCAGCATCCTGTTTAGGCCAGCGGCAATGCAATCTCGCGAATGTCAGCATCTGTTGGTCCAATTTATCCCTGACGCTTTTTTGTCCGAATTCCTTCTTCTGAAGGATCTTCGGCGAAATCGCCTTGACGGCGGGTTAACGCGAGCCTCAGCCCGCTCCAACCCTTGATAAATATGAGGAAAAAGACCGTTCGCAACGCCGTCGCCGCGCCTCTCCCGCAGCTTTTCCGCTTGCGTGCGCGCGTTAATTTCTGAAGCCAAAATATATTTAACGGACTTTTGCGCGTCCCAGTAAAGAAAAAAAATCCGGCATTAAATTTAATTTAATGGGCAATTTGTTAACGATATAATTCTGTGTCTTTTCAATGGCTTGTGGCCCTATTCCTCCCTCCAGTCAAAGCCGCCGCGCCCCTTGGTTTCGTTTCGCGTGCACTGCATTTTAACCAAATACATGACCGGAAATAATCCGGCGCGGGTCTGTTAACCACAATTGTCTTAAAGCCCGGCGCGGCGGCGAATGGTTTACTAAAAGGGCGCCGTCGGCCTGATTGGCGAAGCCCCTTAAGGCCGATTCTCATGGGCTCGCCACGCATAGACGGCAGGCGCGCCGGTCATTGCGCAGAACTCCCCTGAAGGTCTTCGGGATGCAGCTCCGGCAGGAGCGGAACGAGACACAAGGTGAGGACCGCGCAGAGAGCCAGCATCCCAAAGGCAGCGCTATAGCCTGCCATGGTCGCCACAACGCCTCCCGCCGCGTTGCTGAGCGAGCCGCCCACGCCCTGGATCATCCCGAGCAGCCCCCGGCTTGCGCTATAGCGGCCGGAGCCGGCCACAAAGTAAGCCAGCATCAGCGGAAGCAGAGTATCCCAGATACCGATGGCGATGCCGTCGAGAACCTGAGCTGCAATGACAATGGCGAGGATTGCTAACCGCGCCGAAGATGACGCCACGCGCTATGAGGGCGATGCAGGCGATGGCAAGAAAGGGCTTCACCCCCCAGCTTTTCGCCCCCCTGCCCACGGCGACCGCAACCGGAATGGTGATGAGCTGGACAGTCAGGATCAAGGAAGCGGTGAGCGCGGTTTCCAGCCCTGGGTAATGCAGCGCAAGCTTCTGGCCCGCCAAGGCCAGCATGGCGTCGCTTGCAAAATGGAAGCTTGCGACGATCAGGCCCAAGGTAAGAAGACTCCTATTTGTCGTCACCAGCCGCCAAAAGCTCAAGGGCTCGCCGGAGGCAAATTCCCCGGCCCTCGCGCGCTGATGATCGATCCTGCGGCCGGGGATGGACAGGACGGCCGCAGTCGCGGCAGCGGTGAAGACCGGGACCAGAAAGAAGATCGCACGCTGCGTCCACCACCAGCCAACGGCCCCGGCAAGGGCGGCGATAAAGATGTTGCCCATGCGGTCCCAGATGACATTCCGCGCAAGCCGGGGAAGAAGCGCCTCTTGCGGCACAAGTCCCAGCGTGATTGCCGCAACGGTCGGGGCGAAGATGGCGCCCAGTATCGCCATCACCACATCGGCTGCGAACACCACCGGCAAAATGGGCGCTTGCTGGATGGCGAGCGCACAGGCCGAAAGAAGGACGGCCGCGCCAATCAAGATCGCACGCTTGAACCGGACAGCGTCAATCACCGCCCCGGCCGGAATGTGAAGGCAAATGCCGATCAGGCCCGCGATGGTGAGCACGATGCCGACTTGGGCTGCGGTCCAGCCAGCGGCTGTGACCAGAAACACGCTGACAAACGGTCCCAGCCCGCCTTGCACATCGGCAAGGAAAAAGTTTACGGCGTCCAGCCGATGATTGAGGCTCCACGGCATTGGCGCCCGCGCAATGCCCGCAACCCGATTTCTTACTGCCATACTGCGCAACCAATTGCTGTCGTCGCGCCATCATAGGCAAAACGGCGATGCT
Organism: uncultured Alphaproteobacteria bacterium; assembly: GCA_963819665.1. Classification (GTDB taxonomy): domain Bacteria; phylum Pseudomonadota; class Alphaproteobacteria; order Rhizobiales; family Rhodomicrobiaceae; genus Rhodomicrobium. The sequence continues at coordinate 51,606 of CAWFXN010000006.1, read as the reverse complement.
AGGCAGCTCACGTTAAACTTCTAACAATAATTCCCATGAAGATAGAGTTCGACCCATCCAAACGCAATGCCACCCTCGAAGCCCGCGTGCTTGACATGGCGACGCGGGCGATGTTTTCGGCGGCAAGCACATAACCTTCCCCGACATCCGGTTCGAATATGGGGAAGATCGGTTCGATCACCGTTGGACACCTCCCCGGACGGATGGTCGTTCTCGCGTGGACCCCTCGCGGGGAAAATCGCCGCATTATCAGCATGAGGAAAGCAAATGAACGCGAACAGAAAAAGTTTGGCCCAAGACTCGGGTTGACCCTGACGAAATCCCAGACCTGACTGGGCCGGAATGGGAAGACGTGACGGAAAAGGCCAAAGTCCAGCGAGGGCGCCCGAAGGCCGCGTCACCCAAGGTTAGCACCACGATCCGTCTCAGCCCCGACGTGCTCGATCATTTCAAGGCGGGCGGCCCAGGATGGCAAGGCCGCATTGACGAGGCGCTGCGCGAGGCGGCGGGGCTCCGCAAGCCGAAGGCCGGCTCGAAATCTGCGCAGCGCGCGCGCCGGGCGGTCATCGCGCTGCCCATAGGCGGCACGCCGCTTTATGTAGCCGCGATGACGACCTCGATGAGGTTCGGTTCGCCGCTTGCGATCCCGGCTTCGATGCTCGGCGCGATGTCGCCAGCATGCGTCACGCGCTGGGCGGCGACTCCCATCGAAGCCGCCAGCGAGACATAATCGACGGCCGGACTATCGATCTCCATGGCCACGAACCTGTTCGCCTTTGCGGAGGCGTAGTCTGTTTGCGTCCTCATGAAGTTCTTCAGGACATTATATTCCCTGTTATTCATGACGACGAATGTAACGGGCAGCTTTTCATGCGCGGCGGTCCAGAGCGCTTGCGGCGAATACATCGCGGCGCCGTCTCCTGCGAGACAGACCACCGGCTCGCGGCCAAGCCCGAGCGAGCACCCGGCTGCCGCGGGCATGCCCCATCCGAGCGCGCCTCCCCGCAAAAAGGAGTATTGGTAGGGCGAATCGCTGTTCAGGAACTTGCGGACATGGCTCGATGTCGCGATAGCCTCGTCGACGATGGCGACTTTTGGTCCGATCCCCCGAACGGCCTCGTGTGCGGCGACCAGAGGCGTGATTTTGGGCGCGTCCATCTGCTCACGCGCCATCGCTGCGAGCGCCTGTCTTTGCGCCGCCCGTTTGTTCGCCGCGTTCTGAACAAGGGCGGCATAGGCGCTCTCGCGCCCTTGCGCCGCGGCCTTGATGTGCGGCAACAGCTCCTGCAAGGTCGCCCGGATATCACCGGCGACGGCGAGCTTGGTCGCGTAGGTGCGGCCGAGATCGCGCACGTTCGCGGAAAGCTGGTAAATGTCGCATCCCTCCGGAACGGCGGAACCCTCCGTGTAAAGGATGGTGATCAACGACTTTCCGCCCAACGCAAAGACTGCGTCATAATTCGATAGAATTCCGGCAATTGCGTTTGCCATTGTGGGAAGATTGCCCGCCCAGAGGGGATGGGACGTCGGGAGGGGAATGCGCGAGGGCCAGGATGACCCGTAAATGGGGGCTCCAAGCGTCTCCGCGACCGCCGCAACCTCGGCCGCCGCATCGCTCGCGTAAATCTCATCACCGGCGATGATGGCGAGCCTGCCTGGCATAATCGACGCCAGGCTCTGCGCCAGCTCAGGCAGCGAGCCGGCCACCGCCTTGCGGTCGATTTTCGACCGGCGTTCGATGCCGGCCGTGCTGAACTCTTCCATGACATCCATGGGCAGCGACAGGAAGACCGGACCGGCAGGGGCCGCGCTGGCGTCATGAAAAGCCCGGCGTACAAGGATTGGAAGCTGGTCCGCAGTCGTGACCTCTCTTGCCCATTTCACGGCCGGTTCGGCAATTCGGACGAGATCGCCGAACAAAAGGGGATCGGTAACCGTGTGCCGGGAATCCTGCTGACCGGCAGTGACCACGAGGGGGGTCTGCGACACGCTCGCGTTCAAAAGGTTGCCCATGCCATTGCCAAGCCCGCCAGCGGTATGAAGATTGAGAAAGCCAGGGCGGCGCGCCGCCTGCGCGTATCCGTCGGCCATGGCCACCGCGCTCGCTTCCTGGAGCGCCAGGACATATTTGATGGCGGGCGCGCCCAGCAGCGCATCCATGAGCGGAAGTTCGGTCGTGCCGGGATTGCCGAATATGTATTCAACGCCTTCGCTCGCCAGAATCTCGAGCAGGATGTCTGCTCCTCGCCGCGCATTTTGCCCCTCGGCCTTGACGAATATCCTGTTCATTTGTTTGTCCTTATGAGTCGAACCTGCGGCCAGATCCCGGCAATCGCGGAAGCAACTGTCCAAAATAGCCATCGCGCTTCACTCAAAGCGTCCAACACCGCTGATCAAAAATCGACCCCGGTACGGTCGTTTAAAAGCGGGTTGCGTTTAGACGGCCTCGCTTTCTTTCCGTCTTCCCCGAAACGCCGCAAGGCGTTATCGGGGACCGTTTCAAGCGCTGGCGGCTGTTACGGTCCCGGATACGCGCTGAGGCGCTTTCCGGGACGACGACACACAGCGACATTGGAACGGCGGCTCATCCCTGAAGCCGTCGAATGCCTCCAGCCATGCTGACGTCATAAAGCGCTGCTCTCTTCTTCATACATGGTATCGAGTAAAGCTGGCGCAGAGAGTGCGGCTGCGGCGGCGTTGCGTACAAGCACGGATCGGGGTCTTCGCGCGGCTCTGTCAGTCTTTATGGCCGTCGCGGCGTTGCTCGTATTCGCGGCGCCGTGGGCGGACGCCCATGCAGAGAGCGGGGCCGTCATCGCGCAGATCCGCGTAACGGGCAATCAGCGCATCGAGGCCGAAACCGTCACGCATTACCTGTCCTTGCACGCCGGGCAGCCTTACGACGCCGGCAAGGCGGACGAAAGCATCAAGGCGCTCTTTGCGACCGGACTTTTCCGGGATGTTCACATCCGGCGCGAAGGGAGCGCCGTCGTCGTCGAGGTCGCAGAAGCTCAACTTATCCGCCACGTGGTTTTTGAGGGGGCCAAGGACGTCTCCTCGGATACGCTTGCGAAAGAGGTCCAGCTCAAAGCATCCGGGCTTTACACCGCGAACCGCGCTGAGGGCGATGTTCAGCGGATTCTCGAAGTCTATCGACGGCAGGGTTATTACGGCGCGCAGGTCGAAGCGAAAATCATCGAGCTCGACCATAATCGCGTGGATCTCGTCTACGAAATCCGGGAAGGCGCGGTCACGAAGGTCGCCGGCATAAACTTTATCGGCAACAAGTCTTTCAGCGATGCCGAGCTCCGGGGCGCGATAACGACGACAGAATCGGGGCTGCTGGACTTTCTGAAGCAGACTTCGACCTACGATCCGGATCGCCTTAACCTCGACCGCGAGCTGCTTCGGCGCTTCTACCTCAGGAATGGTTTCGCGGACATGCGCATCGTCTCCGCAGGCGTGGACGCCGATCAGGAAAAGAAGGGCTTCTTTCTCACCTTCGTTGTCGACGAAGGGCCGCGCTACACCTTTGGAACCGTTGACGTCGAACTGGCGCTCAAATCGCTGAACCTGGGCGCCCTGCACAAGCGCGTGCTTGGCAGTCCGGGAGACATCTACAACGCGGACCTCATTGAAAAGAGCGTCGAAGCGCTCACGGCCGCGGCCGCCGAGCAAGGCGAGCCCTTTGGGCGGATACGGCCGAGGATAGACCGGGATGCGAAGGCTCGAACGATCTCCGTTGTCTATGTGGTCGAACAAGGTCCGCGCGAATATATCGAGCGGATCGAGATTACCGGCAATCACGTCACGAAGGACGAAGTCATCCGCCGCGAATTCCGGATCGCCGAGGGCGACGCCTATAACAAGGTGACGGTCGAGCAGGCGAAGCAGCGCGTCATGAAAACCGGCTTCTTCAAGACTGTGAAGATCGAAAAGGAGAAAGGGTCTCGGCCGGATCGCACGGTTCTCTCCGTGAATGTGGAGGAACAACAGACAGGCGAACTTTCCTTCGCCGCAGGCTATTCGACCGCGAACGGCATTATCGGCGACGTGACCTATACCGAGCGCAACCTGATGGGAACAGGCCAATATCTTCAGGTTCAGCTGAGTGGAAGCGTTTCGGGCACGGAAGGTTTGACGGTGAGCTGGACCGAACCCCGCTTTCTCGACCGCAACCTGTCCTTCGGCGTGGACGCCTTCATCAAAAATTCCGACTATACGCAAGCGGCAGGTTACACGATTGCCGGTTACGAGGATTTCAGGGTGGGCGGCGGCCTTCGCTTCGGCGTGCCGGTCACGGATGAGTTTTCCGTCGGCTTCAATTACACCTTGATGCTCGACGACGTGTATAACCTCGATCCGAACGCCTCCCTCGCCGTGAAGCAGATCGCGGGAGAGGCCGTTATATCCTCGGTCGGCTACAACCTGATCTACGACACGCGAAACAATAAGAAAAAGCCCACACGCGGTTTCTACTTCAAGGGGACGCAGGACTTTGCCGGAGCGGGCGGAGACGTCAATTACATCCGTTCCACCGCAGAAATGCGCGCCTACTACCCCATATCCGATGAGATCACGCTCGCCGGACGCACCATGGGCGGCACGATCATGGGCTGGGGCGGCCAGGGCGTTCGCGTCGTGGACGCGTTTTATAAAGGCGGCGAAACCATTCCCGGATTTGCGTCCGCCGGTCTTGGTCCGCGCGATGCGACAACCGGCGATGCGCTGGGAGCCACGACCTTCTATTCCGCGACAACGGAGCTGCGTTACCCGCTTCCGTTCTTGCCGCAAGACCTTGGCCTCAGCGGCGCGGTGTACACGGCCGTGGGCAGCGCCTTTGGCACGGACGCGCAAAAATTCGCCGCCGCCTACGCGGCCCAGCACGGCACGGCGAACACCCTCGTCATCTCCGATTCGTCGGCTTTGAGGTCGTCCGTCGGCACAAGCCTCATCTGGGATTCGCCGGTCGGCGCTTTACGCGCCGACTATTCCTTCGTCCTGAGCAAAGCCGCCTCCGACAAGACGCAGGCGTTCGGCTTCGGCTATAGCGGGTGGTAAGGCCGGGAAGGGCCGCGTCATCCCGGAAACGCCAAGGGCGTTGTCCGGGATCTTTACAAACGCCAGCGCTTTTCATTTTTACAAACGCCAGCGCTTTTTCAGATCCCGGATAGGGCGTACGCCTTCCGGCGCCCTTCCGGGATGACAAGGCTGGGAACCAGCCCCGCCCCGCCTGAAATTCAGAGATCGCCCGGCGTTCACCTTAGGTGTGAATTTAAAAACTTATTATTCGCGTGGAGGTTGACAGGGCGGCCGGCGCAGGCGACTAATAAAGTGCTGACCGATGCAAGCGGGAGAGACCAGCGAAACTGGCGCCGAAGGAGCAACCGCCCCGGAAACTCTCAGGCAAAAGGACCGCGCGCAGACAGCACTCTGGAAAGCAGCCGCCCTAATCAGGCGTCTCACCGAAGGGGTAGGCCCGGCAAGCCCGGGTGAAAACTCTCAGGTCCCGTGACAGAGGGGGCGCAGCGCCGCGAAAGCGGAGCGCCTAATGTCGCGGAATGGACCATGAGTGAAACAGAAGCCTCCATCAAGCCTTTACCGACCGGCGCGGGCCTTCGCGTCACGCCCCTCTTTGCGCTTCATCGCGAGCTTGGGGCCAAACTCGTGCCCTTCGCTGGCTATGAAATGCCGCTCCAATATGCGGGCGGCATCGTCAAGGAGCATCATCACGTCCGCAGCGCCGCCGGCCTTTTCGATGTCTCGCATATGGGACAGGCGCGCCTGACCGGTCCGGACTTCGGCGCCGCGGCCGCGGCGCTGGAAAGGCTCGTGCCCGGAGATATCGCCGGGCTTAAGCCGGCGCGCCTTCGCTACACGCAGCTCCTTAACGAAAGCGGCGGCATAATCGACGATCTGATGGTGACGCGCGATGCGGACGGCGTCGGCGTCTCGCTGGTCGTCAACGCCTCGCGCAAGGAGGTCGATTTTGCGCACATCGCCGAACGCTTGCCAGCAGGCATGAGGCTCCATCCGGAGCCAAACCGCGCGCTCATCGCGCTGCAGGGGCCGCAAGCCGCCGCCGTGCTTTCGCGGCTGTTTCCAGGCGTGGAGGCGCTCGGCTTCATGACAGGCGGGGTCTTCGGCCCCGTCTCAATCTCGCGCTCGGGCTATACGGGCGAGGACGGTTTCGAAATCTCGGTCGAGGCTGACGGCGCCGAAGCCCTGGCCCGGCGAATCCTTTCAGAGCCGGAGGTCTTGCCGATCGGGCTTGGCGCGCGCGACACGCTGCGGCTCGAAGCGGGCCTGCCCCTTTACGGCCAGGACATCGACGAGACAGCGTCGCCGGTCGAGGCGGGGCTCGCGTTCTCGATTGGAAAGCGCCGCCGCTCGGAAGGCGGCTTCCTCGGCGCGGACCGTGTTTTGCGGGAGCTTTCGGAGGGACCGAAGCGCATCCGGGTTGGACTGAAACTCGAAGGCCGCGCCGCCGCGCGTCATGGCATGAGGGTCCTCGATCCTGCCGGTAACCCTGTTGGCGAAATAACAAGCGGCGCCTTTACGCCGACGGCTGCCGCCTCGATCGCGACGGGTTATGTTCACACAGGGTTGAGTAAACCTGGCACAAGACTTGCGGTGGAAATTCGCAGCGCTGCCGTGCCTGCGGGAGTCACGAGTATGCCCTTCGTCCCTCACCATTACGTTCGCAAGGCATAGAATAAAAGGTCAGACATCATGGCGCTCATTAAATACACAGAGGATCACGAATTCATCAGCGTTGACGGGGACATCGGGACTGTCGGCATTACAAATTACGCCCAGGAAAAGCTCGGCGACGTGACCTTCGTCGAACTTCCCGCCGAGGGCGAGAAAATCAAACAGGGCAGTCCCATCGCCGTCGTCGAGTTGGTCAAGGCGGCAAGCGACATCTATGCCCCGGCGAGCGGCGTCATCACCGAGATCAACGGCGAACTGAACGATAAGCCGGAGCTCATCAATCAGGACGCCGAAGGCGCCGCGTGGATTTTGAAGATCAAGCTCGCGGACAAGAGCGAGTTGGACAAGCTGATGGACCGGGACGCCTATCTCGAATACGCGAAATCGGAGGGCTGATGCGCTATCTTCCCCACACCGAGGCCGATCGCCGCGCCATGCTCGGCGCGATCGGCGTTGACGGCATCGAAGCCCTGTTCGCGGATGTGCCCCCTTCGAAATTGCGGAGCGACTTGCCCGATCTGCCGAAGGCGCAGAGCGAAATGGCGGTCGAACGCGCGCTTTCGGCCATGGCGGCCCGTAACGTTCCGGCCGGTTCCGTTCCCTTCTTCGCGGGCTGCGGCGCTTACAAGCATCATGTTCCGGCGACGGTCGATTACGTGATCCAGCGTTCCGAGTTCATGACGGCGTACACGCCCTACCAGCCGGAGATCGCGCAAGGCACGCTGCAAGTTCTGTTCGAGTTCCAGACCCAGGTCGCCGCGCTGACCGGCATGGAAATCGCCAACGCTTCGATGTATGACGGCTCGACGGCCGCCGCCGAGGCGGTGCTGATGGCGCATCGGTTGACGAAGCGCAAGAAGGCCGTGCTGGCGGGCGGTCTGCATCCGCACTATCGCGCCGTGATCGAGACCGTCTCTCATCATTCCGGCTTCGCGGTGGCTGCCGCGCCCGCAGACCCCGCAACATCTTTCGACGTGACCTGCGACGCCGATACGTCCTGCATCGTCCTGCAGATGCCCGACGTGTTTGGCCGCGTGAGCGACCTCACCGCGCTTGCGGCTAAGGCGCACGAGTGCGGGGCTTTGCTGATCGTCGCCGTCACCGAGGCGGTCTCTTTCGGCGCGCTGAAATCGCCGGGCGCGATGGGGGCCGACATTGTGGCGGCGGAGGGGCAGTCCATCGGGAATGGCCTCAATTTTGGGGGGCCTTATCTCGGGCTCCTCGCCTGCCGCAAAAAATTTGTCCGCCAAATGCCGGGCCGTCTGTGCGGAGAGACCGTCGATGAGGACGGACGCCGGGGCTTCGTGCTGACCCTGTCGACACGCGAGCAGCACATCCGCCGCGAGAAGGCGACAAGCAATATCTGCACGAATTCCGGCCTGTGTACGCTCGCCTTTTCGGCGCATCTGACGCTTCTCGGCGAGGCTGGCTTACGAAAGCTCGCCGCGCTCAATCATGCGAACGCCGTTGCGCTGGCGAAAGCCTTGGGCGGCGTTTCAGGCGTCGAGGTGATCACGCCCGCTTTCTTCAACGAGTTCACGATCAAGACGCCGAAAGCAAGCGGCGCGGTCATCGATGCGCTGGCCGATCGCGGCGTTATCGGCGGCGTCCCCGCCTCGCGCCTGTGGCCCGGCGCGGCCGCGCTCGAGAACCTGATCGTCGTCGCAGCGACGGAAGTGACAACCCCGGATGATATTACGGCCTACAAGGCGGCGCTGAATGAGGTCCTTCATGGTTGAGATGCCGAAAGACTTTCCGCTGGCCGACGCGGAATCAGCGACCGGCGTTCACACCTTCACGGGCAACCGCGGCCTTGCGGTTGAGGAGCCGCTTATTTTCGAGATCGGCTCGCCCGAGACGACCGGGGTGGATTTCGAAGAGCCGCAGGAAAAGGAGACGCGGCTGGGAGGCTTGGAGCGAAGCGAGCCCATCGGCCTGCCGGGGCTTTCCGAGCCGCAGGCCATTCGCCACTATGTGCGCCTCTCGCAGAAGAACTATTCCATCGACACCGGCATCTTCCCGCTCGGCTCGTGTACGATGAAGCATAATCCGCGCCTGAACGAGAAAGTCGCGCGGCTCCCTGGCTTCGCAGATATCCATCCGCTGCAGCCGGAAAAGACGGTGCAAGGCGCGCTCGCCCTTATGACCGAGCTCAGCCGCTGGCTGATCGAGTTGACCGCCATGCAGGCGGTCGCGCTTTCGCCGAAAGCAGGCGCGCATGGCGAGATGTGCGGGATGATGGCGATCCGCGCGGCGATCGAAGCGCGCGGCGAGGGGGCGACACGGCGCAAGGTGCTGGTGCCCGAGTCGGCGCATGGCACGAACCCGGCGACGGCGGCTCTGCTTGGCTTCACCGTGCGCGCGGTCGAGGCGCGCGAGGACGGGACCGTCAGCGCGGAGGCCGTGCGCGCGAGGCTCGGGCCAGACGTGGCCGCCATGATGCTGACGAACCCGAACACCTGCGGGCTGTTCGAGCCCGAGATCGCTGAAATCGCCGCCGCCCTTCATGAGGCGGGCGCTTATCTTTATTGCGACGGCGCGAACTTCAACGCCATCGCCGGCAAGGTCCGTCCTGGCGATCTCGGCGTGGACGCGATGCATATCAACCTGCACAAGACGTTCTCCACCCCGCATGGCGGCGGCGGACCGGGGGCTGGGCCGGTCGTGCTGTCGGAGGCGCTTGCGTCCTTTGCGCCCTTGCCCTTCGTCGCGAAGGATGGCGATGCCTATCGCCTGGTCGAGCACGCCGAGGAAAGCGTGGCCTCGCTCGGAAGGCTGACGGCGTTCCATGGACAGATGGGCATGTTCGTGCGCGCGCTGACCTATATGATGAGCCACGGCGCGGACGGCATTCGGCAAGCATCCGAGGACGCCGTTCTGAACGCGAACTATGTGCGGGCCTGCCTGAGCGATAGCCTGTCCTATCCCTTCGGCGACCGGGCCTGCATGCACGAAGCGCTGTTCGACGACCGCTTCCTGAAGGGCACGCACGTCTCGACGCTCGACTTCGCGAAGGCGCTGATCGACGAGGGCTTTCACCCGATGACGGTCTACTTCCCCCTCGTCGTCTCCGGCGCGATGCTTGTGGAGCCGACCGAGTTTGAATCGAAGCAGAGCCTCGATCAGTTTATCGGCGCCATGAGGCGGCTGGCCGAAGCTGCGAAGGCAGGCGACCACGCGCGCTTCTCGAAGGCGCCGCGGTTCGCTCCGCGGAAGCGCCTCGACGAAACCCGGGCCGCGCGCGATCCGATCCTCACCTACAAGCCCAAATTTCCTGCGGCTGCCGAGTGACCTTTAACTGAGCGGGACGCTGAAAAACGATCTCGCCCATGGTTCGACAAGCTCACCATGAGGGCTAAGCCGTTGAAAATACGCAACCTCATGGTGAGGAGGCCGAGGGCCGTCTCGAACCATGAGCCTATCGAAGCCTCATCCTGAGCCTGTCGAAGGATGAAGGCTGGACGTCGCTAAAGCGCTTTTCGGGACGACGGCGCACAGGAACTCAACCGGCCTCACGACTCCAAATCCTGCAGCGAGACGGGCGTCGCCCGAGGCTCGCCGGAAAAGAGCTGTTTCATTCTCGGCTTCAAAAATTTTGCGAAGACAGTGTGAGGGATCGTGACGTGAAAATCGCTTCCTGCGTAAGGGCCATCCAGCGCGGGGGGGAAATGGATTGTCAACCCGGCCGCCTTGCCAATCCTGGTCGAAGGACAAAGCGTGAAGCGCTCATAAACGCCAAGGTCGGGCTTGGTCAGGTCGAGGAGCGCGTCGCTCTCTTCGTCCTCGCCGGTTTCCTCTTTCAAATCGGCGCGCGCGTAGCTCGCCAGGGCGTCAAGCGTTTTCGAACGGTCCGCCGCGCCTTCGACAATATCGGACAGGGCCAGCTCCTTGCCCGCATTGCTATCGAAATTGACGGTGCGAAATCCTACCGTAGGCGGCGCGTCGCCCTGCTTCATGGTCGCCACCTCAAGGTAGCTGACGAGCGAAGGGGTCCGGAACTGTTCGATATAGCTGACGGCCTCTGTGTAAGGCTTCCACTCTCCTTCGATCGGCTTCGCGTTCGCTTCCTGCTCCGCGTTTTTCAGAAATTCCGCCATCTCGTTTTTGGCGCGCACGGCGAGAAGAGCGAACAGCTCCTCATCCCAGCGCTTCATATGCAGAGGAAATGACGTCCTCGCGTAGCCGAATCTGCTCTCCTGTTTGACGCGCCACGACCCGGCTCGCGTTGGAACTTACGATAGAATAGCCAACGCAAAGGCAGAGGGCCCAAAAGCAGAGCGCGGCTGGGGATATCGCCAATTTCAGCGCCTTCATAGCGGCTATCCAGGTTTGCGGACCACAGCGCGGATGATTGCGGCTGCTCGGTGGCGGCCATCTTAGAGCGCGTCCGGAAAAGCATGAAGCGGTTTTCCGAAAAGATGCACGATAAAACGAAGAGCTGGAGCGCGCTTTTGAGTCCATCAAAGCGGATACGTTCTGGACGGCGCGCAGAACCGCGACGAACTCATGGTTCGACAAGCTCGCCATGAGGGCTAAACCGTCGAAAACACGCGGGCCTCATGGTGAGGAGGCCGAAGGCCGTCTCGAACCATGAGCCTGTCGAAGCCTCATCCTGAGCTTGTCGAAGGATGAAGCCAGGATCTCATGCTGTTTCAGCAGCCTGCCAGCGCCGCTTATTGGCTCCGCGCACTCGCGCAGAGGGCCGCCGCCCTATTCGGCGGCCACGCGCTTTGTGTAGCCGAGATGCGCGTTCAGCTTGGCGAGGAGGTCCGCCGCCGCCTCCGCGATCTTGGTGCCGGGGCCGAAAATCGCGACCGCGCCCGCCTCATAGAGCGCGGCGTAATCGCCGGGCGGGATCACGCCGCCGGCCACGACGAGAATGTCCGGGCGCCCCTGCTTTTCCAGCTCCTGCCTCAGTTCGGGAACGAGCGTGAGGTGGCCCGCGGCGAGCGAGGACACGCCGACGACGTGGACGTCGTTCTCGACCGCCACGCGCGCGACCTCGGCCGGCGTTGCGAACAGCGCGCCGATATCGGCGTCGAAGCCGAGGTCGGCGAAGGCGGATGCGATGACCTTCTGTCCGCGGTCGTGCCCATCCTGGCCGACCTTGGCGACGAGGATGCGGGGGCGGCGCCCATCGTCCTTCTCGAAGGCTTCGCACATCGCGATGACGCGCCGCACCGTATCGTCCATCTGCCCGATCTCCTGGCGGTAAACCCCTGATATGGCGCGGGTTTCGGCCCGGTGGCGGCCATAGACCTTTTCCAGGGCCTCGGAGATTTCGCCGACCGTCGCCTTCGCGCGCGCCGCATTCACGGAAAGCTCGAGAAGATTGCCGGTTCCATCCCCCGCCGCCTTTGTCAGCGCCGCGAGCGCCGCCTCGACGGCCTTCGGGTCGCGTTCGGCCTTCAGCCGGGCGAGCTTCTCGATCTGCTTCGCGCGCACGGCCGAGTTGTCGACCTTCAGCACTTCGATCGGCGCTTCGTCCTCGGGCTGGAACCTGTTGACGCCCACGATCACCTGCTTGCCGCCGTCGATGCGGGCCTGCGTGCGGGCCGACGCCTCCTCGATGCGCATTTTCGGCAGGCCGGCGTCGATGGCCTTCGCCATGCCGCCATGGCTCTCGACTTCCTGGATGTGGTCCCACGCCTTTTTCGCAAGCTCGTAAGTGAGCCGCTCGACATAGTAGCTGCCGCCCCACGGGTCGATGACGCGCGTCGTCCCGGTCTCCTGCTGGATGAAAAGCTGGGTGTTGCGGGCGATGCGCGCGGAGAAATCGGTCGGCAGCGCGAGCGCCTCGTCGAGCGCGTTCGTATGCAAGGATTGCGTGCCGCCATGCGAGGCCGCGAAGGCTTCGACGCAGGTGCGCACCACATTGTTGAACACGTCCTGCGCGGTCAGCGACCAGCCGCTCGTCTGGCAGTGCGCGCGCAAGCTCATGGATTTCGGGTTTTTGGCGCCGAGGTCTTTCATGAGCTTCGCCCAGAGCGCGCGGCCTGCGCGCATCTTGGCGACTTCCATGAAATAGTTCATGCCGACCGCCCAGAAGAAGGAGAGGCGCGGCGCGAACGCGTCGATGTCGAGGCCCGCGGCCTTTCCGGCGCGGACATATTCCACGCCGTCGGCCAGCGTGTAGGCGAGTTCGAGATCCGCCGTCGCGCCCGCCTCCTGCATGTGATAGCCCGAGATCGAGATCGAGTTGAACTTCGGCATGTTCGCGCTCGTATAGGCGAAGATGTCCGAGATGATCCGCATGGAGGGCAGCGGCGGATAGATGTAGGTGTTCCGCACCATGAACTCTTTCAGGATGTCGTTCTGGATGGTTCCTGAAAGCTGCTTCGGCGCGACGCCTTGCTCCTCGCCCGCCACGATGAACAGCGCGAGGATGGGAAGCACCGCGCCGTTCATGGTCATGGAGACGCTCATGTCCGAAAGCGGAATGCCCTCGAAAAGCGTGCGCATGTCGTAGATGGAATCGATGGCGACCCCCGCCATGCCGACGTCGCCGCGCACGCGGGGATGATCGCTGTCATAGCCGCGATGGGTGGCGAGGTCGAAGGCGATCGACAGGCCCTTCTGGCCCGCGGCGAGGTTGCGCCGGTAAAAGGCGTTGGAGTCCTCGGCGGTGGAGAAGCCCGCATATTGCCGGATCGTCCAGGGCTGCTGGACATACATGGTGGGGTAAGGGCCGCGCAGGAAAGGCGGCAGCCCCGGATAGGTGTTCAGGAAATCCAGGCCCTCGAGGTCGCCCGGCCCGTAAACCGGCTTCAGCGTCAGGCCTTCCGGCGTCTCTGTGGGGGAACCGGCGGTTTCCGCCCGAAGATCCGGCGTTTGCCACTCGACCTTCGAGAAATCCGGCAACGGAGAGTGTGTCATCGCAAGCCTTCCATAGAGTGCGTCCGGAAAGCGTGAAGCGGTTTTCCGATAAGACGCACGCTAAACAAAGAGCTGGAGCGCGCTTTTGAGTCCATCAAAAGCGCGCTCCAGCCCGTCAGTACGACCGGGTCTCGACTTCGGCATAGACCTCGAAGCCCGCCTCTTCCGCCTCGAGGCCCGCGGCCTCGGACAATTCCTCGACGCAGAGCGCGCGCTGCGCTTCCTGAAGAGTGGCGAGAACGTTGCACCCTTCGTAGATCAGGCGGTCGATGGCGGCCTTGTCCTTCGCATCGAGCGTTTTCAGGATGGAGGCGGGGCCCGCAAGATAGACGAGCACCGCGCCCGCTTCCTTGAGAGCGGCCGCCGCGCCGGGCATCGCGGCGTAGACGGCGTTCGCCGCGCAAAGGCAGGCCGCCGGCGCCGGGCTCTGCTTGAACGCCGCCACAAGCGCGTCGATCGTGTCGAAGCTTCCGCCCGGCTGGATAACCTCGATCCCTCCCGCCGCGAAGAAGCCTTGCACCCAGTTCGCCCGCGCGCGGTGCTCATCCGGCTTGCCGAGCGCCGCGAGGAAGATGGGCGGGCGGGAGCCGACGCTGGCAAGCGCGATGTCCGACCGCCGCCGCAGCGCCTCGAAGGGCTCGGCGTTGCGTTTCGCGGCGTTGAGAGGGGCGAACGCCAGATCCTTCACGGTTCGCGAAGCCGCGCGCAGTTCGGAAAGCGTCGCGCCATCGGCCGCGGCGGCGGCAAGCGCGGCGAAGCGCTCGCCTTTGCCGGGCGCCGGCAACGCCAGCCCCGATGCGGGCGCAGGCGCGCCCTCGGCGCGGGCGATGGCCGGTTCGGAGGCCGGCGCGGTCTCCGACAGATTGGGAAATTCCGAAATGCCGGTGAGCTTCTCCCGCCGGCGCGCGACGGCCCGCTCCTGCATGTCCGCCGGGCGCCGGAGCTTCTCGGCGACAAAGCCGCTTTCGAGCGCGGAGCCAAGTCCGCCCTTCGCCTCGACCTCGCGGAAAAGCGCCCAGGCGCGCTCCGCGAGCTCGCCGGTCAGCGTGTCCACATAAGCCGAGCCCGCAGCCGGATCGGCCACGGCGCAAAGCCAGGCTTCGTGCTTCAAAACAAGGTTCGTGTTTCGCGTAAGCCGTCTTGCGAAGGCCGTGGCGCTTCCGCCAGCCTCGTCGAAAGGCAGAACCTCGATCCCGGCCGCGCCGCCGATCGCGGCGCCGAACGCCGCCGCCGTCGCGCGGAGCAGGTTCACATGAGGGTCGTAGGCGGTGAGGATGCGAGGCGGCATTTTGGCGAGGAGGAGCAAGTCCCGGTTCGGGCCTTCTCCCGCCGCGGCGAGCGCCCGCGCCCAAAGGAGGCGCATGGCCCTGAACGTCGCGATGGTGATGAAAATGTCGGACGAGGCCGAGAGCGAAAATCCGATGCAGCGCGCGGCGTCCGCAATCGGCATTCCCGCCTCGGAGAGCGCGCGCCAATAGGCGGCGCCCGCCGCCAGCGTAAAGCCCAGTTCTTCGGTGGCCGAACCTCCCGCGCCATTCCAGGCCTCGCCGCTCGCGAGGAAGGGGACGAAGGCCGGCGAGCGCTCGCGAAGGCGGAAGGCGGCGTCGACATAATCGGCGAACAGCGCGGCTCTCTCCGCGGGACGTTCGCCCGAAAGCGCCAAAGCCGTCAGCGGATCGAAGCCGGCCGAACCCGAAAGCTCGCCCGCGCCCTTCGAAGCCGAGAGCAACGCGGCGTCCGCGATGGACGAGCCGGGCGTCATGAAGAACGACGCCTTGGCCCGGCCGATGAGCGCTTCCACATCGTCCTTGATGGCGACCGCGGGACACGCGCTGAAGTCGACGGAGAAAGCGGATGTCTCGCCCGCCAGATCGTCCGCCAACTGTTGTTCATCGATGAGCGGCTGAATGATCGACCAGCCGCGATTGCCGGAAATCGCGGGCGCTTGCCCGGGCTTCCTGTAAAGCGGCTCGGCTCGAAATCCCTCATGGAGCGGAGTTTCGAGCTTTTCGAACGGGGCGCCGCGGAGAGCCTTGGCCACAAGTGCGCGCCAATCGGCCTCGGACGCCGGAGGAAAATCGCTTGCGAGAGAAAACTGATCCATGCCGACCATGATAATGGATGCGGCTACGCTTCGTCCACCATAAGCATCGCATGAAATTCGCTATTTGGCCGCTCTTGCAACCTGCGCGCAGGCGGCCTTGTCGAAATGCAGTTGGCAGGCTCGAAGAAGGGGTTATACCGTCGTGTTATGCCATTGTGACGCCCGCAGCCTTAAGCTGTTGTTGAATCGCGCGCTGCTTCCTTTATAACGCCTCGAAACCGAGCGCTTAAAGAATGCCGAAACGGACAGATATTGACTCCATCCTCATCATTGGGGCTGGTCCGATCGTGATCGGCCAGGCCAGTGAATTCGATTATTCCGGCACGCAAGCCTGCAAGGCGCTGAGGTCCGAGGGATACCGGATTGTGCTGATCAATTCGAATCCCGCCACCATCATGACCGATCCGGATCTTGCGCACTCGACCTATATCGAGCCGATTACGCCGGACATGGTCGCCAAGGTGATCGAGCGCGAAAGGAAGGAACACCCGCACGAGCACATGGCGCTCCTGCCGACCATGGGCGGCCAGACGGCGCTCAATACGTCGCTTCGGCTTGCCCGCGACGGGACGCTTGACCGCTTCGGCGTCGAGATGATCGGGGCAAAGGCGCACGCCATCGACAAGGCCGAAGACCGCCAGCTTTTCCGTGAAGCGATGCGCAAGATCGGGCTTGCGACGCCCCGGTCCATGCTCGCTCACAATCTTTCGGAGGCGATGGCGGCGCTCGACTATGTGGCTCTCCCGGCGATCATCCGGCCATCCTTTACGCTTGGGGGAACAGGCGGCGGCATCGCGTATAACCGCGAAGAATATATGTATATCGCCGAGCGCGGTCTTGAAGCCTCTCCAACGACCCAGGTCCTGATCGAAGAATTGGTGCTGGGCTGGAAGGAGTATGAGATGGAGGTTGTCCGCGACACAAAGGACAACTGCATCATCATCTGCTCCATCGAAAACGTCGATCCGATGGGCGTTCACACCGGCGACAGCATCACGGTTGCGCCGGCGCTGACGCTGACGGACCGCGAATATCAGATGATGCGGAATGCCTCGATCGCCGTCCTGCGCGAGATCGGCGTGGAGACCGGGGGCTCGAATGTGCAGTTCGCGGTTAATCCGGCGGACGGCAAGCTTGTCGTGATCGAGATGAATCCGCGCGTGTCGCGGTCGTCCGCGCTGGCGTCGAAGGCGACGGGGTTCCCGATCGCCAAGGTCGCCGCGAAACTCGCCGTGGGCTACACGCTCGACGAACTCGACAACGACATCACGAGAGGCGCCACGCCCGCGTCCTTCGAGCCGACCATCGATTATGTGGTCACGAAGATCCCGCGTTTCGCTTTCGAAAAATTTCCGGGCGCGGCCACGACGCTCACCACATCGATGAAGTCTGTGGGCGAGGTCATGGCCATTGGCCGCACCTTCCAGGAGAGCCTGCAGAAAGCGTTGCGCTCAATGGAAATCGGTCTTACCGGCCTTGACGATCTCGTATTGGAAGGACTCGGCAAAGGCGACGACAAAAATGTCATCCGGGCGGCCCTCGGGACGCCATCGCCGGACCGCATTTTGAAAGTGGCCCAGGCGCTCCGCATGGGAGTCGATCACGAGCAGATCCATTCCCTGTGCCGTATCGATCCGTGGTTCATCTCGCGGCTGCAGGAAATCGTCGATCTGGAGGCCAAGGTCCGCACGCATGGCCTGCCGGAGACGGAACGTGCGTTTCGCGGTCTCAAATCCATGGGCTTCTCCGATGCGAGACTTGCCACGCTTGCCGGCCTCACGGAAGCGGAGGTCGCCCGAAAGCGCCGGAGCCTCGGCGTGCGGCCAGTGTATAAGCGCATCGACACCTGCGCGGCGGAGTTTCCTTCCCCAACCGCCTACATGTATTCGACCTATGAAAACCCGCTGGCCGGCAGGGAGTTTTGCGAGGCCAATCCCACAGACCGGGAGAAGGTGATCATCCTGGGCAGCGGCCCGAACCGCATCGGGCAGGGGATCGAATTCGACTATTGCTGTTGTCATGCCGCCTTTTCTCTTTCCAAGGCCGGCTACGAAACCGTCATGGTCAACTGCAACCCTGAGACGGTTTCGA
Organism: uncultured Alphaproteobacteria bacterium; assembly: GCA_963819665.1. Classification (GTDB taxonomy): domain Bacteria; phylum Pseudomonadota; class Alphaproteobacteria; order Rhizobiales; family Rhodomicrobiaceae; genus Rhodomicrobium. Next base: position 33,821 of record CAWFXN010000006.1, on the reverse strand, counting down.
CCGACTATGACACCTCGGACCGGCTTTATTTTGAGCCATTGACGCCAGAAGACGTCCTCGCCGTCATCGAGAAAGAGGCTTCAAACGGTAAGCTGAAAGGCGTGATCGTGCAATTCGGCGGTCAGACGCCGTTGAAGCTCGCGCAGACGCTGCATGTGGAGAATGTGCCGATTCTCGGCACCTCGCCTGACGCCATCGATCTCGCCGAGGACCGCGACCGGTTCAAGGCGCTCGTCGAAAAGCTCAATCTCCGGCAGCCCGACAATGGCATCGCCTATTCGATAGAGCAGGCGTTGCACGAAAGCGAAAAGATCGGCTTTCCCCATCGTCGTGCGGCCCTCCTACGTGCTGGGCGGCCGCGCCATGGCGATTTTGCCCAACCAAGCGGCGCTGAAGGAATATTTCGAAACCACGCTGGCGGCGTTCGTTCCGCCCGACATTCAGCATCGATTTTCCGGCAACCGGCACGCGCAGGTCAACGTGGTTTTGGGCAAGAATGCCCTGCTTCTCGACTCCTATGTGCGCGACGCGACCGAGGTCGATGTTGACGCGATCTCGGATGGGGAAGACGTTTTTATCGCCGGCGTCATGGAGCACATCGAGGAGGCGGGCGTCCATTCCGGCGACAGCGCATGCTCGCTTCCGCCTCACTCGCTCGATCAGGAGACGATGGCGGAGCTGGAGCGGCAAACGGTGGGCATCGCTCGCGCTTTGAAAGTTGTCGGGCTCATGAACATCCAGTTCGCCGTAAAGGGCGACGAAGTCTATGTGCTCGAGGTAAACCCGCGCGCGAGCCGCACGGTGCCGTTCGTCGCCAAGGTCATAGGGCATCCCGTGGCCGCCATCGCGGCGCGGGTGATGGCGGGCGAAAAACTCGCCAAGTTCAAGCTGTCGAGGCCCGAAATCGCGCATGTTGGGGTCAAGGAGGCGGTTTTCCCCTTCGAGCGCTTTCCTGAGATCGATCCCGTGCTCGGTCCGGAGATGCGGTCCACCGGCGAGGTCATGGGTATAGACAGCACCTACGCTGTCGCCTTCGCCAAAAGCCAGCTCGCAAGCGGCAGCCGCCTGCCGACTTCGGGAACCTTGTTCGTATCCGTCAAGGACGCCGACAAGGAGCGGATCATCCAGCCCGTCAAGGAACTTGCGGAAATGGGCTTCAGGGTGCTCGCGACTCGCGGCACTCTGCGCCGCCTTGAGGCGAATGGAATTGCCTGCACGCGAATCAACAAAGTGCTTGAGGGACGGCCCAACATCGTCGACGCGATGAAAAACCGCGAAGTGGACATCGTTTTCAACACAACCGAGGGTGTCAAGGCGCTGGCCGACAGCTCGACCATCCGGCGCACGGCCTTGATGTACAAGATTCCATACTACACCACGATTGCGGGCGCGTTTGCGGTCACAAAGGCGATTGCGGCCATGCGGGCTGGCATCCTTGAAGTTCAGCCGCTTCAGAAATATATCGCCTAGAATGTGCGTGCCGGCGCCCGAAGGCTCCAGGCTTGCTTCTTTTTGTGTAATCCCACTTAATAATGGATGAAGAAAGTTCCAGGGTAAGAACTGGACTGGGGAGATTGGGGATGACCGAGAAAGTGCCGATGACCGCTGAGGGCCATGCCGCGCTTGAGGCCGAACTTAAATATCTAAGGACGGTCGAGCGCCAGCGCATCATCAAGGCGATCGCGGAAGCCCGGTCCCACGGCGACCTCTCCGAGAATGCTGAGTATCATGCGGCGAAAGAAGCGCAGGGTATGAATGAGGCGAAGGTCGCCGATTTGGAGGACAAGCTTTCACGGGCCGATATCATCGATATATCGAAGCTCTCCGGCGAGACGGTGAAGTTCGGCGCAACCGTCACGCTCGTCGACGAGGACACCGAGGAAAAGGTCAAGTATCAGATCGTCGGCGACTTCGAAGCCGATGTGCGCAAAGGGAAGGTCTCGATCGGATCGCCGATTGCGCGCGCCCTCATCGGTAAGAAGGCGGGCGATTCCGTGGAAGTGAACACGCCTCGCGGCGCGAAGTCCTACGAGATCCTGAAGGTTGCTTTTCTGGGCTGATGGGCCAGCGCGATTGCCCTCCGGCGCTTTGAGCCCCGTGCGACCGCAGTGGACCTGCGCGCGGCGGGCGGTTGCCCCATAGCGAAGCCGACCAGGGCTATGCAGCCGGCTTCGGGCCACTCACCTTGTGAAGCCAGGACGGTTGTGCAGTCCGCACTCCTTGTGAGTTCTCGTCTTCCCACCACCAGCGTCCCGCGCGAATGGGTTCGCCCTGCCGGATCGCCCGCGTGCATGGTTGGCAGCCGATTGAAGGAAAGCCTTGCGCGTGCAGAGCATTGACTGGCACCCGGTGCTCGGCGACATAGGCTTCGACACGCTCCAGCGTCCAGTCAGCCAGCGGATTGACCTTGATGAGATTCAAGGCGCTGTCGAATTGAGCAAAAGGCGTTTCATCGCGTGTCCCGGACTGCTCGCGCCGGATGCCTGTAACCCATCCTTCTGCGCCGGACAGAGCCCGCTTGAGCGGAAGAACCTTGCGCGCCTGGCAGCAGGCCTTCCGTTTTTCGACAGAGTACTGAAAGCCGAAAATGCCATCACGCGCGACGAGTTCTTCAACCCCTGCCGCATCGGGCATCACAACCCGAATGCGAGTCCCAAGCACCCTCTCCGTGCGTGCAAGCGTGTCGTATGTCTCCGGAAAGTGCCGTCCTGTATCGAGGGTGATCGCCTCGATTTCCGCATTCGCGCGAACAATGGCGTGAAGGAGAACCTGATCCTCCAATCCGAGGCTCGTGGAAAAAATAATCCGTCCTGCAATTGCGTTTTCAATGGCATGAATGCGCGCCGCCAAGTCGTCAGTGGCGCCAAGCGCACGGTCGAGCGCATTGACAATATTTTCGCCCTCACCGCGATGGTGATGAGAATTCTCGATTGTCCCGTGCATTGGGTGATCCCTTGAGCTTCTCGGAAGGCGGTAGCCGGTCGCCCTTGATATGCGCGTTACGATACACGGAAAAAACCGCGCTGAGAAAAGGGCGCAAAAATAAAGATGGATTTACGGTTTGGGTTCCTAATCCGGAAAATCCGTATCGGGAATCATTGCTGCCTGCCGGGACTTTTTTACCGCTGCCCGCTCGCAGCGAATGTCATTTATTCTATGGCGGCGCCCGGCTCGTTTTTTGCCATTTTGATGGTGAAGGCGGTCTTCACGGAACTTACATTCGGCGCTGCGGTCAACTCCCGGATGATGAAGTTCTGGAATGTCACCAGGTCTGGAGCGACGCATTTCAAGAGAAAGTCCGTATCGCCGGAGAGCATATAGGCTTCGCGGACGATGTCCCACTGCCGCGCGCGCGCTTCGAACGCGAGGAGATCAGGCTCAGCCTGGCTCTCTAGCCTCACGAAGGCGAAGGCGGTCAAATGAAAGCCGAGGCGGGGAAGGTTGAAAACCGCATGGTAGCCCGCTATGACGCCTGAACGCTCCAACTCGCGGACCCGCCGCAGGCAGGGAGGCGCCGACAGACCGACCCTGGAGGCAAGCTCGACATTCGTCATGCGTCCGTCTTTTTGCAGTTCGGCAAGGATCCGCCAGTCTGTCGCGTCCAGTTTCGCTGGGATGGTGGACTCGTCAAATGTGCGTAGCGAAGCCATGGGGATTTCCTTTTTGTGCTTGGTTAATCCCATTTTTTGAAATAGTTGGGGGAGGACATGCTGCATTGCAATAATAAAAGAACCTGAATACGCAAAGTGCGGCGAAACGCTCAGGCTGTGATGTTCTGAAGCCGCCGCTCACAGCCTCAACTTGACATGTCCGGCTTGGCGACAATCATTGACGCAGGCCCATCTGGCAAAGCGCAAGAGAGAACTTGAAGGGGAACTTGAAATGGCCTCACGCCACGACAGGCTCGTGATCATCGGCTCCGGCCCGGCCGGTTACACGGCTGCGATTTATGCAGCGCGGGCCATGCTGCGCCCGGTTCTCATCGAGGGTATCGAGCCCGGCGGACAGCTCACCACCACGACAGAAGTGGAAAATTATCCGGGCTTCGCGGACGTCATCCAGGGGCCTTGGCTCATGGAGCAGATGCGGGCCCAGGCGCTCCACGTTGGGTCCGAGATCGTGCAGGACACTATCGTTGCGGTCGATTTTTCCCGCTCGCCGCTCCTGCTTACCGGCGATAGCGACACGCTCTACCATGCGGAGGCCGTCATCATCTGCACCGGGGCGCAGGCTCGCTGGCTCGGTCTTCCAAGTGAGCAGAAATATCGCGGCCACGGCGTCTCGGCCTGCGCCACGTGCGACGGCTTTTTCTACAGAGGCAAGGACGTGCTGGTGGTCGGCGGCGGCAATACGGCCGTGGAAGAGGCGCTCTTCCTCACCAAGTTCGCCCGGTCGGTCACTATTGTGCACCGCCGCAATTCGTTCCGCGCGGAAAAGATTTTGCAAAACAGGCTCTTTCGCAAATCCAAAGATAAAAGTGATCTGGAATGCGACTTTGGACGAGGTTGTGGGAACGCAAAGCCCCAAAGCGGTGACAGGGGCCAAGCTTCGCGATATCTTGACCGGAGAAATCACGCAGGTCCAGGTAGATGGCGTCTTTATCGCCATTGGCCACGAGCCGGCGACGGCGCTGTTCAAAGATCAGGTGGAGATGACGCCAAGCGGGTACATCGTTACGGCGGAAAAGTCGGCCTCAACCAATGTCGCTGGAGTCTTCGCCGCAGGCGATGTCACCGACGACATATACCGTCAGGCGGTCACAGCCGCAGGCATGGGATGCATGGCGGCGCTCGATGCCGAGCGCTATCTGGCAAGTCTGGAAACGGTGGCGCAAGCGGCGGAATAGGGCAGAAGGGGCGGCAATCTCCCAATGGATTGGGACAAACTTCGGATTTTCCACGCTGCGGCGGAAGCGGGAAGTTTCACGCACGCGGGCGAAGCGCTGAGCATCAGCCAGTCGGCGGTCAGCCGCCATATCAGCGCCCTTGAGCGCGACCTGAATGTTCCGCTTTTTCACCGCCATGCGCGCGGGCTCGTTCTGACCGAGCAGGGAGAACTTCTTTACCGCACGGCGCAGGAAGTTTTCAGCAAACTGGCGACAACGCAGATCCTCCTTGCGGACTCGCGCGGGAAGCCAAGCGGGGAGCTCAAGGTCACAACGACGAGGGCGCTCGGAACCGGCTGGCTCACCCCGCGGCTCCAGGATTTCATGAAGCTCTATCCGGATATTCGATTGCAGCTTCTGCTTCACGACGAAGTCCTTAACCTCACCATGCGCGAGGCGGACGTCGCCATATGGTTCGGCCCGCCAACCCAGCAGGATCTGGTCCGGCGCAAACTCTTCACCGCTCATTACCACGTGTATGCATCGACCGACTTTGTGAAGCGCTATGGCAAGCCAAAGAGCATCGAAGACATCGACCGCCACAGAATTCTCACCTATGGCGGGGTTCTGCCCAGCCCTTTCAAGGAAATGAACTGGCTCGAAACGATGGGCCGCGATGGCAAGGGACCACGGGAACCTGCCATTCGGATCAATAGTCTGGTGGCGCTCCGTGAGGCTGTTCTGCAGAATCTCGGGATTGCCGTCCTTCCCGATTATTTGGCGAAGGATAATCCGAGCCTCGTTTCGATCCTTGAAGAGGTGGATATGCCGGTATTCGACACTTATTTTGTGTATCCGGCAGATTTGAAAGACACTAAACGGATCAATGTTTTTCGTGACTTTCTCGTAGCGAAAGCGAGAGAGTGGTCTTTTTAAGCATATCAAATGCAGTGTGCTGATAATTGTAGGGCATAAGCTTGGCAGCGTTTTGTGGATTTTGATAATTCCTAAGGCAGATTTGCAATAAACCTTGATTTCTGCAGCATATATCTGCTCCTCATCCTGAAAAATCGCATACGGCTGGAACCTTCTGTCCTTCCTTCGTTTTCTTTCCGAAGGGATTTCGAGAAGGTATGGAGGAATTGGTGCCAGCCTATTTTTCAGGGACTATAAACGCTCTCAAAAAGGGCGCTGCAAAGATGTCGGCGGATGCCGCCATCAAGAAAATAGAAGGGTGGGAAGAAGCTCTGCAGGAAGTCGAAATACCCGGCGCACGCGTAATTTTGCGAGATCTTGGCGCGCTTAAGCGTCAACTCGATCAAGACGAGCCCGATGGCGACCGCATACGCACAATTCTTTCGCGTCTTGCGGATGCAACAATGAAGATCTCGGACAAGGTTGAGGATCGCAACGCGGATAAGGTCCGCGATTTGGGCCAGGCCCTGGAAACTGCGTCGGAAGAAGATGAGGAGGAAGAAATGGACAGAAATCAAGAACCGCGCCGATCAAGTTCGCAGCGAGTGAACAGTGCTCGATCTTCATCGCAACGATATCGCGATGAAGATGAGGAAGACCATCGGGGACCAAGTGGCCGCGTGAGAGATCCGGAGCATGATCACCGCCTGCGAGGGCAGGAAACGGACCGCCTCTATGAATCCCGCCGCCGGGGCGATGACGGGCGGGGGCGTGTAACCGATCCTGGTGACGATCATCGCCTGCGCGGGCACGAGACGGATCGCCTCTATGAATCCCGTCATATGGAGAGAGGCTATGATGGACGCGGACGTGTGACTGATCCGGAGGACGATCACCGCCTGCGTGGCCACGAGACCGACCGCCTTTATGAGTCCCGCCACCGTGGCGACGATGGACGCGGACGCGTGACCGATCCCGAGCACGATCATCGCCTGCGAGGTCACGAGACGGATCGTCTTTATGAATCCCGCCATCGCGGCGATGATGGGCGCGGCCGTGTGACCGATCGAGAGGAAGATCATCGTCTGCGTGGCCAAGAAACGGAACGGCTCTACGAATCGCGGCGGCGTGGTGATGATGGGCGCGGGCGCGTCACCGATCCCGAGCACGACCATCGCCTGAGCGGGCATGAATCAGACCGCCTCTATGAATCCCGCCATCGCGGTGATGACGGGCGTGGCAGGGTAAGAGATCCCGAGCACGACCATCGTTTGAGCGGACATGAATCAGACCGCCTCTATGAATCCCGCCGCCGGAGCGATGATGGACGTGGCCGCGTGACCGATCCCGAGCACGATCATCGTCTGAGTGGACACGAATCAGACCGCCTCTATGAATCCCGCCGTCGCGGCGACGATGGCCGCGGCCGTGTTAGAGACCCGGATGATGACCATCGCCTGCGCGGCCATGAATCGGATCGCGAGTATGAGCAGCGTCACGAGAGCGACGACGGGCGTGGTCGTGTCCGCGACCCCGAGCATGACGGCCGCCTCAGACAGAATCGCGACCGCGGCGTTTCGATGAGCGGCAATGGCGGATCGGGCCGCTACGAGAATGAGGACGAGTCTGAGAGCCACCGCGGCCGCGGCTCTCGAGGCCGGTCCCGTTATGAGGATGAGGAGTATGAATCGCGCGGGCGGCGGGGCCGGTAAAGCCCCACTCCTGCAATTCGAAATGCCGGGCAAGCTCCCGTCCTTCAAAGGGCGGGAGTTTTTTATTCCGTTGTCTTTGGATTTGTAATTATCTCCCGGAATGTGTAGTTGATCGGGTCATCGGATGAAAGGAAACACCATGACATTGCGCTATGGGATTTGCGCGGCTGCGCTTCTCGCCGGCCTAATCGTTGCTGGCGGCGACACTGCCGCCGTTGCGAAGGACACAGTTGCTGGGGGCGACACTGCCGCCGTTGCAAAGGACACAAAAGCAAGCTGTCCCGCCTTTAAGGCCATCGACCCGGACAATGACGGCGCGCTTGACTTGAATGAAGCCAAGGCAGCGGCCACCAAGCTGTTCGAGAAGCGCGACACGGACAAGGATGGGTCGGTGACCGCGAAGGAGTTGCAGGGGCGCCTGTCGAAGAAAGAGCTTGCCGCCGGTGATCCTGATAAGGACGGCACGCTAACGAAGGACGAATTTCTGGCGATCGTCGAGTCCCGCTTTAAAGCGGCTAATGCCGACTCGGATGCGTCCATCGACTGCAAAGAGGCTAAAACCAAAGCCGGGCACGAACTGTTGCGCTTGCTGAAATAACCGTAACGAGCCAGCCGGAATTTCAGTATAGAGATGATCGCCGCCGCACGATACTGTGTTAGCGTCAGGCTTAAAGGTATAGGCAAGGAGATAACCCTTGCGCGCGGCGCGGTCTCGACCCATATGAGCGTCCGGCTAAGCCTCACATGGCGAGCGCCTGACAATCGGGAGAAATATCCATGAAAGTATGGATCAAGCCTGTCGCTTCTACGGTTGATGCTGGCTTTGAGGTTACGCGCTATTTGCCGTCGACGCTCGACGTGGCGGCTAAGCGCGCCTGCAAGTAATCAGGCTTAGCGCCTTGATTGTCAAAGTTCTCGGTTCTGGAGCCGGGGGCGGCTTCCCGCAATGGAACTGCAACACCCGGCTATCCCGTATGGCTTGGGACGGTGATGACCGTGTGAGCCGGAGGACCCAATCGAGCGTCGCCGTTTCGGCCGACTCCCGCCGTTGGGTCGTCGTCAACGCTTCTCCAGACATCCGCCAGCAGATCCAGTCAACGCCTGAGCTGCAGCCTGACCGTAATGGACCCAAACGCAATTCTCCGATTAGCGCCGTCGTCCTGACAAACGGCGACATTGACCACATTGCCGGGCTTCTCACACTCAGGGAAAGGCAGCCTTTTCATATTTATGCGACGCCGCGCGTTCTTTCGATCTTGAAGGCCAACAGCGTTTTTGGCGTCTTGGCGAGCGACGTGGTCGAGCGGATTGAGCTTCCCTTGAACCAGCCGATCGAGATTGCCGGCGCCGGCGTCATGGTGGAAGCATTTCCTGTGCCGGGTAAAATTGCGCTTTTTCTCGAAGATGCGTCCAAGGGGGCCGGCTTCGGCACCGAGGTCGGCGATACAATCGGCCTGAAGATCAAGACGAGCGGTTCCGGGGCGGCGTTCTATATGCCGGGCTGCGCAAGAGTCGATGACGATATTCTTCGCCGCGTGAATGGGGCCAGTTGTCTGCTCTTCGACGGCACCGTTTTTAATGACACGGAGTTGCTGGATCTCGGCGTGATCGAGAAAACCGGGCAGCGGATGGGGCATGTTTCCATCGCCGGCGATGACGGTTCGCTCCATGCTTTTGATGGCGCTGACATCAAACGAAAGATCTATATCCACATCAACACGACAAACCCCATTCTTGAGCGCGGATCGCGCGAGGAAGCCATCGTGAAAGAGGCTGGCTGGGAAGTCTCGTTTGACGGTATGAGCATAGATATCTAACTCAATCAAATAACAGCGCTATCCCCCACAATAAGAAGCAACAAGGGCGGAAAACAACCATGGAACACGCATCCGATATCGACACCACCGTGCCGGAGCAGGGGCTGAAGCCGGACGGGTTGGAATCCCTCCTTCGCGAGATCGGCGCGCGGCGCTATCACAATCTGCATCCCTTTCATAAGCTCTTGCACGGCGGCAAACTCTCTAAGCCGCAGGTGCAGGCTTGGGCGTTGAACCGTTACTACTATCAGGCCACCATTCCGCGCAAAGACACAGCGCTCATGTCGAAAATGCCCGAGCGCGCGCTGCGCATCGAATGGCGGAACCGCTATTTCGATCATGACGGCATGGGCGAAGATGAAGGCGGCATCGAGCGCTGGCTCCGCTTGACCGATGCCTTGGGCCTGCAGCGGAGCTATGTTGAATCCACCAAGGGCATCCTGCCCGGCACCCGCTTTGCCTGCGACGCCTACCTCAACTTCGTGCGCGACCGCAGCATGCTCGAAGGGATCGCCTCGTCGCTCACGGAGCTGTTCGCGCCCAGCATTCACTCCGAGCGCATCTCGGGCATGCTCGCCAATTACAGCTTCGTGGACGAGTCGATGATGGGCTACTTCAAGCGCCGGCTTGCCCAGGCGCCCCGCGACGTAAAGTTCGCGCTGACATACGTCAAGACGCACGCGCGGACGCGGGAAGCGCAACAGGCCGTTGTTGACGCGCTCATCTTCAAGACACAGGTGCTCTGGGCGCAGCTCGATGCCCTGTATTTAGCTTATGTCGAGCCAGGGCTCATCCCGCCTGGAGCATTCCGGCCGTGACCCGCGAACGGCCACTGGCGACGGCGGAGAGCAAACCCTATCTTCCGAAGCATGTGCGCCTTCAGTTCGATGGCGTGCGCGACCGTTTCGCGGTTTTGGCGCCGGAGCGCGTCTATTGGCCCGACGGGACGGCGATCGAGGTTCTGAAACTTTGCGACGGCGAACGCACGATCTCATCAATCTCGTCACGTCTGGCGGAAGAGTACGCGGCGCCGGTGGAAACGATCCAGGCTGATGTGCTGGAGTTTATACAATCATGGACGGACTTGCGTCTGTTGAGACTATCGAAAGGGTGAGCCCTGCCGTTCGCGCAGGCCCGCCCCTTGGCATGCTTGCGGAACTGACGCATCGCTGCCCCCTTCAATGCCCCTACTGTTCCAACCCGATTCAGCTGCTCAAAGCCGCGGATGAGCTCGACACGGCGACGTGGCTCTCGGCATTCTCGCAGGCGGCGGATCTCGGCATTCTCCAGGTTCATCTGTCCGGCGGCGAGCCGACGCTGCGGCCGGATTTGGAGGATCTCGTAGGCGCGCTCGCGTCGCGCGGGGTCTACACGAACTTGATCACGGCCGGTGTCACGCTCACGCCGGATCGCATCAAAAAGCTGGCCGATTGCGGTCTCGATCACGTGCAACTCAGCCTGCAAGCCCTCGATCCCGAAACCTCGGACAAGATCGGCAACTATAAGCGAAGCCTCGACAAAAAGCTGAATGTCGCCCGCTGGGTCCGGGAAGCAGGCCTGCCCTTGACAATCAACGCTCCCACCCATCGGCACAATATCGGGCAGACGCCGGCCCTGATCGAGCTGGCGCTGGAACTTGGAGCGGACCGGCTGGAGATCGCGCATGTTCAGTATTACGGCTGGGCCGCGCGCAACAGGGCTACCCTCATGCCGCCTTATGAGCGCGTCCTTGAGGAGGCAGCCGTCGTCGGCGAGGCGAGAGACCGGCTGAAGGGCATCCTGAACATCGACTACGTGACGCCCGACTATTACGCGCAATTTCCGAAGCCCTGCATGGGCGGGTGGGCGAAGGACGTCATCACCATCAAGCCGGAGGGCAAGGTTCTGCCTTGCCATGCCGCAGAAAGCCTTCCGCTGCCGTTCGACAATGTGAAGGATAAGCCGCTCGCAGCCATCTGGTACGACAGCAAGGCCTTCAATCGTTTCCGTGGCTATGAGTGGATGAAGGAACCGTGCCGCTCCTGCCCGCGCAAGGAAATCGACTTCGGCGGTTGCCGCTGCCAAGCCTTCGCGCTAACGGGAGACGCGGAAGCGACAGATCCTGCATGCAGTCTTTCGCCGGACCATCACCTGATGGCGGAGGTTACCGGGGCCGCTACCGCTGCAGAGCCGCCGCCCTTTATTTATCGCCGCATCGGCCAAGTCTAGCAGCCTGCATAGGGGAGTCGTTATGAAAATCCGGCTTTATAAGGCTGCGCCATTGATGCGGCGGATAGGTTTGCCTGTGGCTGCGGCCGTCATTTCAATCAGCATCGGCATGGCTCCAATCGGCGTCAGCGCGAAAACTGCGGGGCTGATCAACGATTATCCCACGAGCGCGCGTGCGGACTATGTCTTTGGCTGCATGAAGGCCAACGGCGACACGCGCACCTCTTTGGAGCAATGCTCCTGCTCGATCGATGTCATCGCGACCATTCTGCCTTATGAGCGCTACGTGGAAGCCGAGGCGGTCCTGAGCCTCGCGCAGGTGCCGGGACGCTTTGGCGAAATGTTCCGCTCCCCGGAACCGGCGAAGGCGGCTGTGAATGAAATGCGCCGTGCTCAAGCTGAATCCGAAGTGCGTTGTTTTTAGGCAGTCATGCGCCACCATCCCTGCGGCTCTCCTGATCGCATTGCCTCAATCACCCGATGGGAAGGGGTTAACGCATTGCGGCTGAAACGTTGGCAGAGCGTGCCCAAAAGTTAAAATTGGCTTTGTTTCGTAAAGTGGGGTCAAGTAAGTAAGTTAGTAATTTAGAAGCCGTTGGCCATGATGCGGTTGAGGAGCATCGGTCTTTTCCGAGAAAGCCGGGGATTACTCTTTGAAGGCGCGGTTAAGATTGGCGGCTTTCGCGAACGCGGTCTCTGCGGCAGCGGTGTCGATCCTGGCGGATGTCACATCCACGCCGATGAGATTGCTGCCGTCAAGCTTCGCGCCCCGGAAATCGGCGCCGCTCGCTTCCGCATCGAACAGGTTGGCGTCCGATAGATTGGCTTCCTTCAAATTCGCGAAGGTAAGATCGATGCGCGAGAGATTGCTGCTTGAAAGGTTGGCCCGTTCAAGATTGGCCGATTTCAGCACCGTTCGCATCAACCCCATGGACTGGTTCTTCAGGTCGGGACTGCCATTTGCGCCCGCGAGGCTGGCGTTGCTCAAATTCGCGCCAGACAGATTTGCGGTAATTCGCGCGCCCGAAAGATCGGCATGATCGAATTTGGCGCCCTGCATCTGGGCGGAAAACAGGGATGCGCCCTTAAGAGAAGCGCCTGAAAAATCGGCCTTGAGCGCCCAGGACAGATCAAGGATAGCGCCATCAAGCCTGGTTTTTACAAATTTCGTATTGTTCAGCCGCGCCGACCCCAGATTGGCGCGCGTCAGATCGAGGCCGGACAGATCGAGCCCCGACAGCCGCTTGCCGTCCAAATCGAGGGGCTTGCCCTGCGAAGCCTTGATCATGGCCTCGACATCCGCTCGCGTCATCTCGGCTCGCGTCATGTCGGGTGAATTCAGGTCCAGATACTGCAGCATGTCCTGAGCTGCAGCGCCGTACCAAGTCCCTGTCATGCAGAGACCCACGATTGCCGCTGTAAGGCGCATCTTGGAAAATTTCACGCTCGCCTCCTTCTGCGGGAAGCAGATTGTCTAAGCGTGATCCTACAATGCGCCCTTCTCCGATGAGAGAATACTCAACATTTCGTAGGTCTTCGTACCCTCACATAATAAGGTCGAAGGCGTTGAGATCGTGGAGAATGCCTGAATTCCGGCCTTCCTCCGCTAGATATCTTTTTCCTTCTTCGGATACTGGCAGGTCCAGCGCTGGACACGCCAGTCCGGATGCTCGGAACCCCACTTTGCGATGAACGGCGGCGCGCTCATGGCGCATTGCCAGGGTGTGGTATCGGAATCGATTAACACACGTTGATCCCGGCATGTAGCCGGCTGTACGACCGCGCAGACCGTCAAGACGAGTTCCAGCATTCCTATTTGTCCCTTTCCTGCTGAGCCTGACTAAGCTCAGCAATTAGTATGCCAGTCTCAGCACATTTGCGGGCAGGCGATGACGGCGCATGCGTCAATCGATGCAGTTTGGCTGTCTTTATCTAAAGGGATCGTACTTCGAAAAGGGACAGGATTCCGTATTGTGCAGCGATCAAAACTTTGGGAATTTCATGATCCTTTCCGTGCACAGATTTTATCTTTGTGCAAACAGAGTTGAAAGAACGACATCTTCAGTTTCCGCCAAAATTTGGCGCAAGGACATAATTTCGAATGAGATAATTCATAGTACGAAGTCCAGGAGTCATCCGTGTTGCTCCGAAAATCGGCGCTTCTGCTCGCGATAAGTTTCTGACTAGACACGTCACGGATATAGATATTCATATTCAATATGAGGTTGGATACTTTTTGCACGGTTCCGGTGATCGAGAGGTCCGCCCCGAGCTTGCGGGCAAGAGCGCTATCGCAGCCGCCACATGCTTGTAAGTTCGCTGCATGCGCGGCGGCGTCGACAGGCCCGATATCGACGACCTCAAACTGTCCAGACTTGGCAAGGGCTTCGCGCAACTGACCGCTTATCTTCTTGAGCCGCGCTTTCTCCTCCGGCCGCGTGCCGTAGGTCTCGCCATCGAGGCTGGTATCGATCAATTCAAAATCGAAGACTGCAACGCGCTGCGCCGCAAGGGAGGCAGGCGCAAAGAAAAATAGGATCATCATGCCGAGAAGAACGAAGGGGATTCGGTGGTTCATGCGCCAATTCCGTGAGCTATAACAGGATGTTGAGAAAGCGATGCCGCCCATGGTTCGACAGGCTCACCATGAGGGGTACGCCGTTGAAAACGCTCGACCTCATGGTGAGGAGGCCGAAGGCCGTCTCGAACCATGAGCCTGTCGAAGGATGAAGCCAAAATCTCATGCTTTTCAGCATCCTGCTTGCACCAATAATGAGTTTATCGTCTAGGCCGTTGCAATGCGCCGAAAAATTATAGCCTCATGGCCCTTGCGGTGGCGGTGCGCAGCAGCCATCATTCCGCGAAAAGCTCGATAAGAAGGGGGAGCGTCTTGGCAAGGTGGCGCATCGGCAGCGTAATCCTCTGCGCCTTTTTTGGCTGCTGCATCTCGGGCGCTTTCGGCCAGGAAGCGATGAGGGTCAAGGTCGGCTATCTGCGGACGGCAGAGCAGAGAAACGCGATTTCACTCATCGAGCAGCCCGCGCCCAATGATGGGCTGGCGGGCACCGAACTTGCCATCGACGATAACAACACCACCGGCCGTTTTCTGAAGCAGAGTTTCTCTCTCGATGACGTCAAGCTCAAACCCGGGGACGATCCGGCGGCGGCGATCAACGCGCTGGCCGATCAGGGCGTGTCGATGGTCATCGTCGACCTTCCTGCCGATCTCTTGCTGAAGGCGGCTGATGCGGGACGGGCGAAGGGAATGCTGTTGTTCAACGCAGGCGCGACCGACGATAGGCTGAGAGAAGAGGAGTGCCGCGCCAACGTTGTGCACGTCGCGCCGACGCGCTCGATGCTGGCGGACGGGCTTGCGCAATACCTTGTCTGGAAGACTTGGCGTAAGTGGTTCTTTGTCGTGGGCTCGCACGCGAAGGACAAGCTTTGGGGCGACGCCCTGAAGAGATCGGCGACACGGTTCGGCGCCAAGATCGTGGAGGAACGGACCTTCGCCGATACGGGCGGCGCGCGGCAGACAGACAGCGGCATCGCGCAAATCCAGCGCCAGATTCCATCGTTTACGCAAGGCGCGGCGGATTACGATGTGCTTGTGACGGCCGACGAAAGCGAGGTCTTTGCGGCCTACTTCCCTTACCGGACGTATGCGCCCCGGCCGGTTGCCGGCTCCGCGGGCCTTGTTCCGACAAGCTGGGACCCGTCCATGGAGCAATGGGGCGCGACCCAGCTGCAGAACCGCTTCATGAAGAAGTTCTCGCGGCGCATGACGGCGCTCGACATGCAGGCCTGGTCGGCGGCGCGGATGATCGGCGAAGCGGTGACGCGCACGAAGTCGGGAGACACGCAGACCGTCCGCGCCTATCTTCTCAGCCCGGATTTTGCGCTGGCGGCTTTCAAGGGACAGAAGCTGACGCTTCGCCCCTGGAACTTGCAGCTACGCCAGCCCATACTCCTGAGCGACGGCCGGAACATCACGTCGATTTCTCCGCAGGAAGGCTTCCTGCATCAGGTTTCAGAGTTGGATACGCTCGGCTACGATCAGCCGGAAACAAAGTGCGCACTCAAGTAATGGCGGGGAGGGAAGGGCATGATACGGGGCGCCGGCTGCGCGTTCGCATTCGCGACGGTACTTTTTGGGCTCTCGGCTCATGCTGCTTTCGCCGCTGAAGCCTATATTTCGAACGAGAAGAGCAATACGGTTTCCGTGCTCGATACGGACAAGATGGAGCTCACGAAAACGATCAAGGTGGGCCAGCGCCCGCGCGGCATCGTCATGAGCAAGGACGGCAAGTTCGTCGCCGTCGCCGTCGGCGATGACGACACGATCCAGACCATCGACACAGCCAGCAAGGAGGTTACGGGCACGCTGCCATCGGGCCCAGACCCCGAACTTTTGGCTTTTTCTCCCGACGGCAAAACGCTCTATGCCGCCAATGAGAATGACAACACGGTCACGTTGATCGATGTGCCGAGCCGCGCGGCGATCGGTGAGGTGCCGGTTGGCGTCGAGCCGGAAGGCATGGGCGTCAGCCCCGACGGAAAGACCGTCGTCTGCACCTCCGAGACGAGCAACATGGCGCACTTCATCGACATTCAGGCCAAGGACATCGTCGCCAATGTGCTGATCGATTCAAGGCCACGCTATGCGGAGTTCAAAAGCGACGGCTCGGAACTCTGGGTCTCCGCCGAGGTCGGCGGAACGGTCAGCGTCGTCGACCCCGTGAAGCATATCGTGACCAAGAAGATAAGGTTCGAAGTCCCGGGGCTCAGGCGCGAGGCTATTCAGCCTGTCGGCATCAACATCACCAAGGACGGCAAACTCGGCTTTGTCATGCTCGGCCCGGCCAACCGCGTTGCGGTCGTGGACGGCGCCACGCATGAAGTGCTGAAGTATCTGCTGGTCGGCCAGCGGGTCTGGCACGGCGCGTTTACGCCCGACGAAAAATATCTGCTGGTCACGAACGGGATTTCGAACGATGTTTCCGTGATTGACGTCGCAAGCCTCAAGGTGATCAAGTCAATCCAGGTTGGCGAACTGCCCTGGGGCGTCGCCATGTCTCGCTGAATATGTCGCGCCAATGATGGACACACTTGCCGGCACGCCACTGCAAGACCCAGCGCCAAGGACTGCGCGGCAGGACGCAACGCTTGCGCTCGAAATAACGCGCTTGAGCCACTCCTACGGGGCGCGCAAGGCTCTTGACGACGTCTCGATCAATGTGCCGCCTTCGACATTCGCCGTGCTGCTGGGGTTGAATGGCGCGGGGAAAAGCACGCTGTTTTCGCTCATTACGCGCCTCTTCAACGCGCAATCCGGCGAAATCCGCATCTTTGGCCATGACCTTCGGCGCGAGCCCGGCGCTGCGCTGAGCCTGCTTGGCGTGGTCTTTCAGGCGCGGACTCTCGATCTCGATCTCACTCTTGCGCAGAACCTTCGCTATCACGCGGCGTTGCATGGCATTGGGAGCCGTCAGGCCCGGCTTCTCAGTCAGCGGCTTCTGGAACAGATCGGGCTCGATGGGCGCGCTCATGATAAGGCGCGCGATCTTTCGGGCGGCCAGATGCGGCGGGTGGAAATTGTCCGCGCCTTGTTGCATAGGCCGCGGCTTCTCCTGCTCGACGAACCGACAGTCGGACTCGATATCGAGGCACGGGCCGACATTCTGCGGCATGTCCGCGGTCTTGTCTCGGCGGAGGGTCTCAGCACGCTCTGGGCCACGCATCTGATCGACGAGGTGGCGGAGACCGACACCGTTATCGTTCTGCATCGCGGCAAAGTTCTGGCTCAAGGCATCGCCTCCGACATTATAAGGACCGCCGGGGCTCGCGATATCAAGGATGCGTTCAGCCGTTTGACGGGAACCGCCGTCGCCGACGGCTTGTAACGGCCGCCGGAGCTGGCTTTTTGTGCGATTGGCGGCATCTTTCGTCTCCGCTTGCGTTTGCGGAGATCTTAGGAAAAAGCGCCTTGCCGATAGGTTAACGACTATAAGCAATTGATTTTGCTGATAAAAACAGGATAGCGATTACGCCGTCCGGGGCTGCGAGCCGCGCTTCATGGTTAAAACGCGAAGTTGGAATATATTTAACGGACTTTTGCGCGTCCCAGTAAAGATAAAAATTCCGGCATTAAATTTAATTTAATGGCCAATTTGTTAACGATAAAAGATTTCGAAAATTCAAGCGCTTATGGTAATTCACCCGCGCCGGTCGAGGGCACAGGCGCTTCTCGTTTTTAAACCGGGCTAACCATCTCTTAACCGAGTTGCCGGACGGAAGTTAATCACTCTTACATCCGTTAACCATCGCCGGATTAATCAATCGGCTCGGCAAAGATCCGTTTACCTCGCCACGAGGGCCAAAGCCTCGACCGTTGGCCGCGTCGCAAAAAGAGAAGGCCCGGTTGAGACAACCGGGCCAGCAGGCATGTCAAGCTTAACTAAGCCGTCTTACTTCTTGTAAGTCACTTGCTCAAGCGCAGGCGGCGACCAGAGCGGAATGATCACGCGAGTCCAGAAGCGGGTCTCGTAGGCTTTGCTGCATCCGGAAGTATTCAGGCTGGCTGCAGAGCAATTGAGAACATCGGACGGGTTGAAGTAATTTTCCGTCCACACGTCGCGGGTCAGGTAGGCTTGCAAGGTGATACCCGTGAAGTTGTAGCCAACGAGACCGCCGAGCGCGAACTGACCCTGTTCGTGGTAGGGAAGACCGCCCGTAGCCACTCTGGAGATGGTGCTAACATCCCACGATCCAAAGCCAACGGCGCCGACTTCCCATTTGCCAAGGGTTTTGGTCGCGGTCAGGTCAAGGTTGAGATAGTCAGGGGCGGTTTTGACGTTATGCGTCAGCCCGCCAGCGAGATTGTCGCCGGTGATGCCGTAGATAACGTGCGCTGTCAGGTTCCAGTTGTCGGCATTATAGGTGATGGCCGAACGCGAGTTGAAGACCCAGAAATCCTGGCCAAGCTCGTTATCGACCGGCGCATAGCCACCATACCATGAGCTGAAATTCCAGCCAGGCAAGCCCCAGCTATCCAGTTTCCAGGCCTCACCAACGAGAAGAGCAGGATTGTAGATGGCTGAAATAAACAAGCTGGGATTGGTACGTCCAACGGCTACATCAGGCGCTGCCGTGTAAGCTTCGATGTGGCCGCCGAGGAAATCCCACGGCGTCGACCAGGCAAGAACCGGAATATTGACGAGAGCGTCCGAGCTGTCGCCGAGGTTCCGGAAGCTGCCGTAGCTGCCCGTATCCACGAAATAAACGCCTTCCGGGAGCGGAGCGCCGAGAGCGATACCGACTGTTTCGCCTGGCTGTGTGATGGAGCCAGCGTAGGCTGCTCCACTCATGGCGCTCAGCGCCATGGCGCCAAGCGTAATTGCGATCTTTGTCTTCATCCCCTTTAGTCCCTCGATAGCGGGAACTCCCCATTGGTTTCCCGGCAGCCGATAATTTTTTGAACGCTGACGCTACGAGATACTGGAGCAGGGGCGGGAGCCCGAGCGACACACACTGCGCCTGATTGGATCGGCACCGATGCTGGTGCAGGGGGCGCTACTTCTTGCCTGATTGCATACGAATCAAGCGAATGGTCAAAGTGTGCACAACTGGATGTAAAGCGCCAAGCGGTTCAAGAGCAGACTTAGATTTATTCTGAGGATTGTTGCGAAGTAGCACCAAGCATAAGCGCGGCTTGGCGCACGCCCCTGGTGAACTTCGAGCCCGGCATTTAACGGCCGTGTATCAAGTTAACAGATATTTAACAAGCCATAAGCTTTGCCATTGCGCCTGAGAGAAAGCAGGTAGCGCGGCCGGATATCGCTAAGCTCACGGATCATGAAATGTGTTTACGGCAAGTAAAGAATTCTCATATCTGGTCAACTTTTATTGAGACCGCGAATTCCTGCTCCATCAATTGGTCTCTTTAGTATAATAGTTCCGTTTCGAGAGAAGTCACCCGTCTTAAGGGCCTTGCGCTTCTGTTCAAGCGGAACCAATATAGCAACGCGCCTGGCTTGGAGACGTTTATTAAAGAGGAGGTAGAGCCATTTCCGTCAGTGCCCGGCTCATTCTTCCGCTGGGTGTCCATAACCACAATAAAACTTAGGCTCGGCGAAATGCTCCCAGGCCCATGCCGCGGAGAGGTCCGGCGCCTGTATACGACTATGGGAGGTAATCTATGCAAAAGGTTCTACTTGCCGCTTCGCTTGCCGCGACGCTGGCGGGGATGGGCGCGCCTGCAAGCGCCAATGACGACCTTAAAAAAATGGAGCAGGACCCGAAAAACTGGGTCATGCCGGCTGGTAACTTCTCGAACCAGCGTTATTCGAAACTGACGCAAATCACATCGCAAAACGTCCACAAGCTGGCTCCCGCCTGGACATTCTCGACGGGCGTGCTTCGCGGACATGAGGGCGCGCCCCTCGTGATCGGCGACACCATGTATCTGCATGCGCCGTTCCCGAACACGGTGTTTGCTCTCGATCTGAACAATGACGGCAAGATCATCTGGAAATACGAGCCAAAACAGGATCCAAGCGTCATCCCAGTGATGTGCTGCGACACCGTCAATCGTGGCCTTTCCTTTGGGGACGGGAAGATCTTTCTTCATCAGGCCGACACGACCCTCGTAGCGCTGGATGCGAAGACAGGCAGCGTCGTCTGGTCGGTCAAGGATGGTGACCCGGCCAAAGGCGCGACCGGAACATCGGCTCCCCACGTTTTCAAGGACAAGGTCATCATCGGCGTGTCCGGGGGTGAGTTCGGCGTGCGCGGCTACGTTGCGGCCTACGATATTAAGGATGGCAAGCTTGCCTGGCGCGGCTATTCCATGGGGCCGGACTCCGACACGCTGATCGATCCTGAGAAGACGACCAGCCTTGGCAAGCCGGTCGGCGCGGATTCGAGCGTGAAGACCTGGGAAGGCGATCAGTGGAAGATCGGCGGCGGCACGACCTGGGGCTGGTACTCGTACGATCCCGAACTGAACCTCATGTATTACGGCTCGGGTAATCCTTCGACCTGGAACCCGGCGCAGCGTCCCGGCGACAATAAATGGTCCATGACCCTCTGGGCGCGCGATGTGGATACTGGCAAGGCCAAGTGGGTCTATCAGATGACGCCCCATGACGAATGGGACTATGACGGCGTCAACGAGGTGATCCTCGCCGAGATGGATATCGGCGGCAAGAAGCATAAGACACTCACCCATTTCGACCGTAATGGCTTCGGCTACACGCTCGATCGCACCAACGGCGATCTCCTTGTCGCCGAGAAGTTCGATCCGGCGGTGAACTGGGCCACGAAGATCAACATGGATAAGTCGTCGCCCGATTTCGGCAAGCCCGAGCGCGTCAAGAAGTACTCGACCGAAGCCAGCGGCGAAGACGTCAACACTAAAGGCATCTGCCCCGCGGCTCTCGGTTCCAAGGACGAGCAGCCGGCTGCGTACTCACCGAAGACCGACTTGTTCTATGTGCCGACAAACCACGTCTGCATGGACTACGAGCCGTTCCGCGTGAGCTATACGGCGGGTCAGCCCTATGTTGGCGCCACGCTCTCCATGTATCCGCCTCCGGGTGAGACCAACATGGGTAACTTCATTGCTTGGGACGGCAAGACGGGAAAGATCGTCTGGTCGAACAAGGAGCAGTTCTCCGTGTGGTCGGGCGCTCTGGCGACCGCTGGCGACGTGGTGTTCTACGGCACGCTCGAAGGTTATTTGAAGGCCGTCGATTCGAAGACTGGCAAGGAACTGTATAAGTTCAAGACGCCGTCGGGCATCATCGGCAACGTCATGACCTACGAGCATGGTGGCAGGCAATATGTCGCCATTCTCTCGGGCGTCGGCGGCTGGGCAGGCATCGGCCTCGCGGCGGGTCTCACCAAACCGACAGACGGACTCGGCGCGGTGGGCGGCTACGCAGCCCTCTCGAACTACACCGCTCTCGGCGGCACACTGACAGTGTTTGCCTTGCCGAACAGCTGATCTCGAAACATATGATTGTCCAGTGCGCTGAGAAGCGCACTGGAATTTTTCTGTTCCGATCATTACCGGCCACGTCAAGAAAATTTGAGGTCACGTGAAAAATAATGTCAGAGCTTTCGGGCTCTCTATGGCTGTTTGCCTGCTCGCTAGCATGACGACAGTCTACGGAGCGGATGATCCAGCGGTCGTTAGCGAGAAGGACGGACGGTATCTGGATAAGGACGGCAATCCGACGTTCAAAGTGCAGCCGGATGGTACGGTGGATTGGGCTACATTTTCCGGTTTCCGGCGCTATCATGCCGAGTGCCACGTCTGCCACGGTCCGGATGGCGAGGGTTCGACCTACGCTCCCGCGCTCAAAAACTCGCTGAAAACCATCGCCTATCCGGAATTTCTGAGCATCGTCGCGGCTGGCCGCCAGAACGTCACCTCCTCACAAGAGAACGTCATGCCCGCCTTCGGGGAAAACAAGAACGTCACGTGCTATCTCGACGACATTTACGTCTATCTGCGCGCACGAGAACACGATGCCGTTCCGCGGGGACGGCCTGCCAAGCACGAGGAGAAGTCGGAAGCGGTCAAAAAGGCCGAGACCGAGTGCATGGGATGATCAGGATCGATCAACTTTTCCGCCAAAGGCGGGTTGATCTGGAAAGCGTAAGCATGAGCATCGCGTCAGTATCGAGTAAAATCGCCGCCATTTCCCTCTTTGCAATAGGCTTCGCCGCCGCAAGCTGGGATGTGGCGTATTCCCAGGAGCCCGAGGAGCCGGCCGCTTCACTTGAGCTTGTCGACCCGCACGTCTTTCGCGTTTGCGCAGATCCAAGAAATCTGCCCTTCTCGAATGAGGCTGGAGAAGGGTTCGAAAATAAGCTCGCGGAGTTCTTCGCGAAGAAACTCGATAAGAAGGTCTCCTACGCCTGGTATCCGGGCGCGCCCGGTTTCGTTCGCAACACGCTGAACGCCCATAAGTGCGACGTCATCATGGGGTTTCCGCAGGGCAATGACTTCGCCCAGGTCACCAACCCCTATTACCGTACGTCTTATGCGCTCATATTCAAGCCGGGCAGCGGCGTCGACGCCGTCGATTCGCTCGACGATGCGATCCTGAAGACAAAGCGGATCGGCATCGTGGCGGGCACGCCGCCCGCGACCTACATGGCCAGGAAGGGGTTATTGGCGAAGGCGAAATCCTATCCTCTGGTCATTGACACAAGGTTCGACTCCACCTCCCAGGACATGATCAAGGACCTCGAATCCGGTGAAATCGATGTCGGCATCTTGTGGGGACCCATCGCCGGTTACTACGCGAAGGATGAGAGTCGCAAACTGAGCGTGGCGCCCTTGACCAAGGAGCAGGGCGGCCCGCGCCTCGCCTACCGCATCGGCATGGGCGTCCGTGCGAGCGACCAGGAATTCAAACGCCTGCTCAACAGGCTGATCCAGGAAAATCAGCACGAGATCGACGCGATTTTGCTGGGCTATGGGGTGCCGCTCCTTGACGAGAAGGATCAGCCCATCACGTCTGCGGCGCTGCACAAGGAATGAGGATTTGCCTGGCCGGGTTGGCGGCCCTGAGCCTCGCCCTTGTATTCCACCCGGTGCGTGCGCAAGACGCTCGCCCCGCCGAGCCGCAGTCCTACCGCACGAAGGATTTCCGCGCCCCGACGCCGGCGACTCTCGCAGGCGCACAGGTGTTGACCTCGTCGGAAGCCGCCGAATTGTGGCGCAGCCGTAAGGCCGCCTTTATCGACGTTCTGCCTCAATCGCCGCGCCCGGCCAATTTGCCCGAAGGGACGCTATGGCGGGACAAGCCGCGGTCGGGCATTCCCGGAAGCCTTTGGCTTCCCGACACCGGATACGGCGCTCTCAATCCAGCAATGGAACAGTATTTTCGCGCAAATCTTGAGCGCGCCGCTGGCGCGGATCGGGATAAGACGCTGGTTTTCTATTGTCTCAAGGATTGCTGGATGTCGTGGAACGCCGCGAAGCGCGCCTTGAGCCTCGGCTACCCCCATGTCGCCTGGTATCCCGATGGCACAGACGGATGGACGGCGCTCGGCCTTCCCGTCGAGCCGAGCAAGCCCGCTCCCCGGCCGGAAAGTTGAGATACCGGTTATCCCGGCCAAGCAAAGCGCGAGCCGGGATCGCATAAGTGTCGGCGCTTTTATTTGTTACGGTCCCGGATTTACCCGAGCGCGCTCTGGATGGCGCGGCTCAGCGCGAAAAGGCGCTGCTCGATCTCTATCGGCACCTCGCACGCAAAGCTCATCGTCTTTCGCCTGTCATCGAAGATGCGCGTCCCCCATTCGATCTGGCGGCCGAGTTCTTCGATCTGGGGCTGATCCACAGTCGGCGCGTCTTGAAGTTGCCGGATCTTCTCCACCTCTTCGCGAATGGTCTCCGCAAATTCCTTCTGCTTGCGATTTGCGCGCTCAAGGCCGTTCATCACCTCCGTGCGCTGGCTGTTCAGAGTTTCCAAGAGACCCGCGAACAGGAGCTTTGCCTTCTCCTGTTTCTCTTCCGCCGTCCCCGTCAGGTAATTCGCGATCTCCTTTTCGGCCTCCGCCATCGGCGTGCGGCGCGCGGCAAGGCGCGCCACGAGGTCCGGAAGCCCGGGCGCCTGTTCCCAGGCATTTCCGACATTATCAATGGGCGGCCCCGCCCACATGGCCGCAGCCGAGAGCACGGGAACTTTGAGCTGCTTGCACGGCCAGTCAGGATAGCGTTTATCCACCGGCCAGCAGGGCGTGACCGAGCCGAAAAAGGTGAAAGCGGCTAAGCAAACGGCCAGCGTGGGTTTCATGCTGCAGCTCGTGTTTGTCCTTTGAGTGCGGTCAATCCGCGGGAGGGGTCATAGGCGAGAACGGCGCCGACCATGAAAACGATTGTGCATCCGGAAACGACGATCAGGGACAGCCAATTGATCTGAGCGTAAAGCGCAAACCGGATCAGTTCGACGGCGTGGGTAAAGGGGTTGAATTGGCACACCTGGTAGAGGATGGGGCTGGATTCCTTCACGCGCCATAAAGGGTAGAGCGCGGAGGAGGCAAAAAACATCGGGAAAATCACGAAGTTCATCACGCCCGCGAAATTCTCAAGCTGCCTTATGACCGACGATAGCAGCATTCCGAGCGAGCCGAACATCAGGCCCGATAGGATAAGCGCCGGCAAGACGGTCAGATACCCGATCGGCGGCGGCTCGATTTCCCAGAAATAGGCGACGGCAAGAAAGGCGTAGACCTGCAGGATCGAGACGAATGTTCCGGCAAGCAGCTTCGACGAGAGCAGGAACCAGCGGGGGAACGGGCTTACCAGGAGCGTGCGCATGTTGCCCATCTCGCGGTCATAGACCATCGAGAGCGAGGACTGCATGCCGTTGAAAAGCTGGATCATCGCCAAGAGGCCGGGTGTTATGTAGACCTCATAGAGAATGTAAGTTTCGTAGGGTGGAATGATCGAAATGCCGAGCACCTGACGGAAGCCCGCCGCGAAGATGAAAAGCCACACGAGCGGCCGGACAAGCGCCGAGATGAAGCGCTCGCGCTGGTGCAGGAAGCGCAGCCCTTCACGCCAGACGATGCCTTTGAAGCAAACGAAATATTGCGAAAACGAGAAGCCGGACGACGGCGCCAGCACGTTTGCGCTGACGCTCATGAAAGCCCGCCTTTGCGAAGGGCAATCGCTTGCAGAGTCACGAAAGCCTCACGTTCTTTGACTGCTGGACCGTTCCCGAAACATGTAGTTCGGCGAGCGAGAGTCAAGCCGTGAGGCTCTGGTTCAGGGCGAAAAATTCCTCATCCCGGCCAAGCGAAGCGCCGAGCCGGGATCGCAAAAAAAGCAGGAGTTTCAATACGTGACGATCCCGGAGTGCGCTCCGCGCTTCCGGGATGACGTCCGCGCCGGTTCCGGTTCAGCGGCTCGCCGATTGGCCCCTGCGCGGTTCGAGAGCCACAACCTTGATCGCGTCGGCATCCGCCGTGCAGCCGACGCCGAGCGCCCTGCCGTGGTCGGCTTGAACCTCGGCGCGTCCGCCGGCCGGGATGATAATTTTCCGCCGCCGGGGAGCTTCGATCAGGCGGTCGTCGCCAACCGCGGCGTTGATGACCGTCAGCGCGCATCCATTATTGGCCGTAACAAAATAGCCGACGAAATGCCTCGATCCCACGATCTGGCTGAAACCCTGGATCGGCTTATAGGTCGCCACGGAAGCGGTATAGGTTGAATGAGGGACGCCATCCTTCGCCGAAACGGCGAAGGGAATG
Organism: uncultured Alphaproteobacteria bacterium; assembly: GCA_963819665.1. Classification (GTDB taxonomy): domain Bacteria; phylum Pseudomonadota; class Alphaproteobacteria; order Rhizobiales; family Rhodomicrobiaceae; genus Rhodomicrobium. Next base: position 8,073 of record CAWFXN010000006.1, on the reverse strand, counting down.
CAGCCTAAGGCTGCTGCGGCTATGGCGATGGCGAAGCGGCTCATGACGGGTCCTTTCGACAGCCGAGCAATATTTTACTGGCTCCCCCTCTCAGCTTAACAGGGTAAAGCCAGCTTCATGTTGCATCGCAGCATATTCGGAAGGAGCACAACCAGCAATCAGGCCAGGTTCCCATCAGCTATGCGAGTAAATCATATTTATTTATTTTGAAGATTGTATTCAGATAAAGTGAATCCTCCGCGATAAGGACGGGCAAGACTGGTAATTAGAATTGCTAAATTGCAGTACCCTTCTTGCCACACTATATTCGATCATGAGATCCCCACATCCGGCGGATTTCCAACACCAGGGAGAAAAGCCATGAAAGTATGGACAAAGCCGGTCGCGGCTACGGTAGATGCTGGCTTCGAAGTAACCCGCTATCTGCCTTCCGAGCTCGACGTCAAAGCTCGCCGGACTTGCGGGCGCTAAGCGCACCTTTCCAGCCACGCCCTGGGTCTTTTCAGGGATAGAAGCATTGTACCTTGACCGGCGCGAGGGTCGAACCCTTTCGCCGGTCTAGCGCATTTTGTTTTTGATTTAGCTGGAGAGAGGAGCAGGCTTTGGGCCAGTTGGAAATCGTCTCGCAGTCACGCAGTTTTAACGGAACGCAATTCGTATATCGCCACAACTCGACTGAGACGCGCACGCCGATGCGCTTTTCCGCCTATGTGCCGCCTCAGGTTCAGCAAGGAAGCCGCGCGCCGGTGGTCTGGTGGCTCTCGGGCCTGACCTGCACCGAGGAAAATTTCACTGTAAAAGCCGGCGCCCAGCGCGTCGCCTCCGAGCTTGGTCTCATCCTCATTGCCCCGGATACGAGTCCGCGCGGCGAGGGCGTTCCTGGCGATCCGAACAACGCTTATGATTTCGGCCTCGGCGCAGGGTTTTATGTGGACGCCACAGTCGAGCCGTGGTCGCGCAATTATCGCATGCGATCCTACATCGAGAAGGAATTGCCGGCGCTGGTGGAGGCCGAGCTTCCGGCTGACATGTCGAAGCAGGGCATCATGGGGCACTCGATGGGCGGCCACGGCGCGCTCACGATCGCGCTCAGAAATCCCGGCCGGTTCAAAGCCGTATCCGCTCTCGCTCCCATCTCATCGCCGATGCGATGTCCTTGGGGCGAAAAGGCGCTTGGCGGCTATCTCGGCAATGATCACGAGGCGTGGAAAGCCTACGACGCCTGCGCTCTGATCGAGGCGGGAGGGAAGCTTAACGAGCTGCTTGTCGATCAGGGCCTGGGCGATGGCTTTCTGCACACCCAGTTGAAGCCGGAACTGCTGCAGGAAGCCTGCGAGAAGGCAGGGATTCCGCTCACGCTGCGGCTGCAGGGGGGCTACGACCATTCCTACTTCTTCATCGCGACCTTTATCGAGGATCATTTGCGCTGGCACGCAGCCAGGCTCGGCCGCTAGGGCAATCCGCGCTTCGTCATCCCCTGCCCGCGCCAAGCGCGAGCCGGGATCTTAAAAATGTAAAGCGCTTCAATTCGTTATGGTCCCGGATAAGGCTCCGCCTTTCCGCTGGTCCGTGGGCGCGCCCGTCAGAACGTGCGACAGAAGCCGGCGAGCTTCTCCTCTTCAATCGAGAAAATTCCGTCGGCTTTGATGTCGATGTTCTTGACCACGCATTCGCGATGCTGGTCGTCGCGAAACTTCACGTCATAAACGCCGGGCTCGATGCCGGTAATCTTGAGGCGCTCGTCATGATCGACGGTGTGGTCCTTGTCGTTTTCGGTTTGGTTCCGGCCCCATTCGCCTTTTCCCGCGGGCGATAGTTGCAGGCTGGTGATCGTTCCCGCCGTCAGATTCCAGAAGCGGATGCCTTTTCCCTCCGCAGCATTCGAAACATTCGGTAAGACGAATATGGTTGCAAGAGTTATAAAAAAGCTGAGCATTCTCGTTTCACCTTCGATGACGTGAATAGTTTAACTCGCGCTTGGGCGCTCGTTACATGAAGCGAAAGTAGAAAACCTTATGCCGCGTGACCATATATCAATTCGCCCAAGATAAGATTAGAATGGGCGCGGGCGGAACGATTTTTGTCGCGGGAGCCCGAACGGCGCCGCCTTCGCGGCGCTGTGAGTTGCAGGATGCTCTAGGAGCAAAACGTTCAACTCCAATAGCCAAGGAAAAAAAATGTTTTGGCGCAAAAAAGAATCACAACCGGAGAGGAAAACCACGATGCCAAGCAACATTCGTATCCACCCCACGGTGGATAATGGAATTAAGCCCGGCAAGGCGGATTTTGCGGGCGGCACGCTCGTTTGCAAATGCAAGGAGAACCCCGTCACCGTAGCGATAGGCTCGCAGACCGCCCATAATCACGCCTGCGGTTGCACGAAGTGCTGGAAGCCTGCGGGCTATCTTTTCTCAGTTGTCGCCGTGGTCCCGCGGGATAAGGTCCAGGTGACGGCGAATGGCGATAAGTTGCAGATTGTCGATCCCTCGGCCGCAATTCAGCGCCATGCCTGCAGCGCCTGCGGCGTTCATATGTACGGCCGCATCGAAAATACGAAACATCCCTTCTATGGATTGGACTTCATTCATACCGAGCTGTCGCCGCAGCAAGGCTGGCAGGAGCCTCAATTCGCCGCCTTCGTCTCCTCGATCATCGAGTCGGGAGCCGATCCGGCGCAGATGGGAGCGGTCCGCGGCAGGTTGAAGGAACTCGGTCTTGAGCCCTATGACTGTCTGTCTCCGCCGCTGATGGACGCCATCGCGACCCATATCGCCAAGGCTTCGGGCGTCTTGAAAGCCGCCTGATCGGACGCGGCCACGCCCATGCCGTCGCCCCGGAATGCGCAAAGGGCGCATTCCGGGGCGACGTCCAGAGGGACGCCCAAGTTCCGGGATGACGGGATAGCCGCTCAATAAACCACGACCGAGCGGATGCTCTTGCCTTCATGCATGAGGTCGAACGCCTCGTTGATCTGCTCTAGCGGCAGCTTGTGCGTAATCATCGGGTCGATCTGGATCTTCTTCTCCATATACCAGTCAACCATCTTGGGCGTGTCGGTGCGCCCGCGCGCGCCGCCGAAAGCGGAGCCTCTCCAGACACGTCCCGTCACGAGCTGGAACGGCCTCGTCGAGATTTCCTTTCCGGCTTCAGCGACGCCGATGATAATGCTCTGGCCCCAGCCGCGATGGCAGCATTCGAGCGCCGTCCGCATGACGTGGATGTTGCCGGTGCAGTCGAAGGTGTAGTCCGCGCCGCCGCCGGTGACTTCCACGAGCTTGGCGACGAGATCGCCCTGGACCTCCTTCGGGTTGACAAAGTGGGTCATGCCGAAGCGGCGGCCCCACTCCTCCTTTGAAGGATTGAGGTCAACGCCGATGATCTTGTCCGCGCCGACGAGCTTTAGGCCCTGAATGACGTTGAGGCCGATGCCGCCGAGACCGAAGACGACGCAGTTCGCCCCAGGTTCCACCTTGGCCGTAAATACGACCGCGCCAACGCCCGTGGTGACGCCGCAGCCGATATAGCAGGAGCTGTCAAAGGGCGCGTCTTCCCGGATTTTCGCCACCGCAATCTCGGGCAGAACCGTGAAGTTCGAGAAGGTGGAGCAGCCCATATAGTGATAAAGGGTCTGGCCCTTGTAGGAGAAGCGGCTCGTGCCGTCAGGCATCAGCCCCTTGCCCTGGGTGGCGCGGATCGCGGTGCAAAGGTTGGTCTTGCGGCTGAGGCAGGATTTGCACTGGCGGCATTCCGGCGTGTAGAGCGGGATGACGTGATCGCCGGGCTTAACGCTGGTGACGCCCGCTCCAACCTCCCGGACGATGCCCGCGCCTTCATGACCAAGGATGGAGGGGAAGATGCCCTCGCTGTCGAACCCGTCCAGCGTATAGGCGTCGGTATGGCAGATGCCTGTGGCCTTGATCTCGACGAGCACTTCGCCAGCCTTCGGCCCTTCCAGATCGACTTCGACGATTTCCAGTGGCTTTTTCGCCTCAAAGGCAACGGCGGCGCGTGATTTCAATTCAACCTCCTCTTATGACGCTTCCAACAGCGGTTTTCTTATTGATCTAAAACGATTTTACAAGGCGAAGGTCTCTGTTTCGGCGCGACCGCCCGTGTTCACCGGGGCGGCTACATCGCCCCCGATTTAACCGGCCACTCCGCCTTGAACATCCTGCCTTCCGTATCACGCGCTTCGGCGCGGAAGTGATCAGCGCCGTTCGGGACATAGGTAAATCGGATATTGGGATCTTCAGAGATGGAAATGGCGCCGTTCATCGTGAACACCAGGCTGTCGCCCTGCCAGACCTTGAGCTCTTCCACGAAATTTGCAGGAATATAGCCGCGCGTCGCCAGATCCATCTGCATCCCGGAATAATTCGGATGTCGGATCATGACCTGTGCTTCGCGCGGTCTTTCCCCAGTTTCACTGGATTCGGAAAACTGCTTGAACTTAAGCACGCCGATATTGGCCGCGACCTCGTCCGCATCCTTCGACGCCGGTCCCGAACATCCGCCCGACGCCTTGACGTAGTTCTTCACAATATAGGTCTTTCCATCGCTCAACTCGGCGGCGGCGTGAACATAGGTGTAGGAGTTGACGCGAACCCTGGTGGAGATTGCCGTCACCCCGGAAGACGGCCCGATCTCAAATATACCTGCGAGCGGGGCCGGGTTCTCGTCGATGACAAGGGTGAAGCGCTTGACCGTGCGATCATCGCCTTCGGGCAGCGTTACCTTTACGGAGACCGGCACAATGGCGGCGTCCTCCGCACGGAGAGGCGTTTCCAGCGAGACGATGCCGGTTCCGTCCTCGAGCGTCACGCCGTTGAAGATGTTGTCCTTGATTTCCTCCCACGTCTTTTCGGATGGCTGATCCGGATCCGCTCGGCGCGCACAGGGGCGCAAAGAAACGCGGCGAGGACCAATCCGGCTGCAAGCCTTCCCAACCGGATAATGCGACGTGTGGACATGTCTCGTTTCACTCCCACTCAAGCTCGGCGAACGCTGCGGTGGCGTTGCGCGTATTGTATTCGTCGAAGAGTCCCCAGTTGTTTTTCTCGGACTTGGCCGCTCCAGCGGCCTTCGAGATAGGGGCGCCTTTCGCGACCAACCCGCGAGCATCCCCGGCGAGGCGATTGAGATAGCGCTGGTCGTCACCGAGTGCTTCGGGCCAGTTTGTGACGATCGGGCCGTGCCCCGGAACAACTTTCGTTGCTTTTAAGCTGGCGAGGCCGTTTAGAGCCGAAAGCCATCCACGGATGCTTCCGTCCACGACTGGAATATGCTGGAGCATGAGGAGATCGCCCGCAAAAAGAACGCCAGTGTTTTTATCGAAGACCGTCAGATCGTTGTCTGTGTGCGCCGTCGGCCACGCCCTCAGGGTAAGAGGACGGTTCCCGAGGTCAAGGCTCAATTCGTCGGAAACAAGGAGGCTGGGGACTATTTTAATGTCCGCGATCAAGGCCTCGCCAAGAAACTGACGGAATTTATCGAGGTAATTCCGGCCATGCGAGGCAAGCGCCCTCGACAAGTTCTTGTGTCCCGCGAAAGTGGCTCCCTCGCTCTCGAAGGCGGCGTTCCCAAAATGTGATCGGGGTGCATGTGGGTGTTGATCACATACCGGATCGGCTTATCGGTCACCGACCGTATGGCTTCCAAAAGCCGCCGTCCCTCCCGCGCGCTGCCGCCCGTATCGATGACGGCGACCCCGGTCTCGCCGACGATAAATCCGACATTCGCAATCGCGCCCTCGTTGCCGCTGTTCATGAGCGCAACGGCTCCCTCGAAGACGTAAACGCCCGCCGCAATCTGCTTGACCCGGAAGCGGACTCTCGGCGGCGGCGACAGCCTGTGTATTCGATACAAGCAAAAAGAGCGCTAAGAGTATGCTGAAAAAGAATGAAATCGTGACTTCATCCTTCGACAGGCTCAGGATGAGGTCGCGTGTTTTCAGCGAGTTCGTCTCATGAGCCTGTCGAACCATGGGCAACATCACTTTTTCAGCATCCCGGTGCGGGCGTCATCAAGACATATGAGGGCTGGGCAGAGCGCCCGCCAGCACAATCCTCTTAAGGCTTTTGGCGAATAAAGGCCCCGAAGGCTCTTGGCACCGTTCCCGGTTTGAACCTTGCCGACGACCCTGTCGAAACCGCATCGATTTTCATGACCGTGTTGTCGAACCAGTTGGCGACGTAGATGAATTTTCCGTCGCCGCTCGCAGCGACGCCTTCGGGATATTCACCGACCTCGATCTCGCCCGCGGGCTTGTACGTCTCGGAATTGAAGACTGTAAGCGTGCCCTCATATTGATTGGTGACGAACGCTTTCCCGGACGCAAGCGCGACCGCATAAGGGCGTTCGCCGGTCTTTACCTCGGCCAGAACCGCTCCGCTTGACGTCGACCACCGAGACCGAATTGCTCGCAACGTTCGCCGTGAAGGCGCGGCCTGTTTTGTCGTCGATGGTCACGCCGAAGGGCCGCTTGCCGACCTTCGCGGCGCCTTTCACCCTCAAAGTCGCAGCGTCGATGAAGAGAGCTGATCGCTGTCGCGGTCGGCGGTGACGATGGCGCCTCCGTCGCCCGTGACGGCGATGCCGGAAGGCGAATTTCCGACAGCGACTTCGGCCGTGACTTCGCCGGAGTTGGGCGAAATGACCCAAATGCGATGCTCGAACCAGTCCGTAACATAAACCGGCCGCCCGGAAGGATGCACCGCCACCCCAAAGGGGCCGCCCTTGAGGCTGATGGTCTTCACGACCTTTCGCTCCGCGGCGTCTATCACGGACAGCGTCTTGCCTTCCGAACTCGTTACATACACCCGGCTCCCGTCGCGGGAGACGGCCACCCCAACGGGATTACCGGCAATCGCAAGCTTGGCGGCAACCGTCATGCTCTCCAGATCGACGACGGCGACGGTGTTGTCGTTCTGGTTTGTGACGAAGGCTTCCTCCGCAGAGAAGGCGCGGCCTGTTATGGGCGCCGCGGCGCAGATGACGCTTCCGAGGAGGAGGCAGGCGAAGCGCTTCAACCTCACGAACCGCCGGCTTCCAGCGATTTCGAGCGCATCGAGCCCGGCCCGATACACCCCTGTCACAGCCTTGATCGCGGCTTCATCATTAAGGTCGGCCGGTGGATCGTTATTAGGATAGCCGCGATAGAAGGCGCCCTTCCACTCCACCTTGCTCTTTCCGCCCTCCTCCGGCTCGACGGTCAGCCAGGACGAATAGTTTGTGACGGGCAAGACCTTCATATCGACGTTCATGATGCGGTAATTGTAGGACATTTTCGCATTGTCATGCTTTTCGAGGGTCTCCTCGATCACGCCGCCGCCCTTCAAAGGCGGCTTCCGCGTGGCGCCCTTCTCACTGCCGCCCTGGCCCTCCGTGTTCTCCACCGCCGGATGCCAGGACATGTCCTGAAAATTTCCGATCTTCGCCCAGACTTTGTCCGCCGGCGCGTTGATTTCCACGGACTCGGCGACTTTCTGGCGGCTCGGGCCGTGCGCCATCGCAAGCGTTGGGATTACTGAGCCCGGCCGCAACGAGCGCGCCCGTCATCCTGAGGGTGAGAGTTGCCTGCATTTGGGGTTTCCCTTCCTATCGTTGGATAGAAGCTGAGGCTTTGTGTTTGTGGGACAGGAAAGCATTTTTGCGCCCTTTATCAAGGTTCTTTGGATCTGGATTTCCGCCTTTTTCAGCAGCCTGCTTGGCGGTGGGCTTTCGAGCTGCGACGGCGCCGGATTTGCTCCCAGTGGCGCATAGAGAGCACGCTCTTCGTGTTCTTTTGAATAAAATATGATTTGTGCGTTCAAGTATTAATCAAAAGTTCTCTCATTAACTACCTTTATAATTTGCCGTTCACCTGGTCTCTATTAAGTGTAGATTTAGCATGTGTAATGTATTTGAGTGCGTATCATGGTTCGGCACACTTCTACACCGCCTTGAGATAGCCAATACAACACTTGAGCCTCGCCCTCCAAAATCCGGGGCTGCCGAAAAAGGGCATGTGATTATCGCTCAGGGTTGGTCCGATATGGAAAACTTCAGTGTGTTGTTGGGCAAGCTAGCAGAAAA
>CAWFXN010000005.1:0-119580 GCA_963819665.1 uncultured Alphaproteobacteria bacterium | reverse complement strand
ATCGATGAGCTCGGCCGCAAAGGCTGCAAGGCGGCCGTCGTCATTACGGCCGGCGTCAAGGGCGATCTGGCCCAGCGCATGCTGGCTGCGGCGAAGCCTTATCTCTTGCGCATCATCGGTCCGAACTGCCTTGGCATCCAGATCCCGAGCCTGAAACTCGACGCAAGCTTCGCCCATATCCTGGGGAAGCCTGGGGACATTGCGCTCGTGTCGCAATCAGGCGCCATCACCTTGGCGATGCTTGACTGGGCCGCCGTCGAAGGGGTCGGCTTCAGCCATGTGGTCTCGATCGGAGATTCGGCCGACGTCGACCTTGGCGACATGCTCGACTATCTCGCAGGCGATGTCACAAACAGGGCTGTGTTCCTCTATATCAAGTCCGTCAAGGACGCGGCCAAGTTCATGTCCGCGGCGAGACGGTGCTCGCGCGCCAAGCCGGTGATCGCGATCAAGGCCGGCCGGCATCCCGAAGGGGCGAAGGCCGTAGCCTCGCACACAGGGGCGCTTGCAGGCTCCGATAACGTCTACACAGCGGCTCTCCGCCGCGCCGGAATCTTGCGCGTTGTCGATCTGGACGAGATGTTCGACGCAGGCGAAGTGCTCGCGCGCGTCCGATGCATACCGGGAAGCCGCATCGCCATCGTGACGAACGGAGGCGGCGCGGGCGTCGTCGCCGCCGACACGCTCGCCGATTTGAGAGGCACGCTCGCAGACCTCGAGCCGAAAACGATCGACGCCCTGAACAAGGCGCTTCCCCCGACATGGTCGCATGGCAACCCGGTCGACATCATCGGCGACGCCGGGCCGGACCGTTACGCGGCGGCCATGGAAGCCGTCATGCAGGATCCGAATACGGACGTGGTGCTGGTTATAAACTGCCCGACGGCGCTTGCGTCTTCGGTCGATGCGGCGAAAGCCACGGTCGAAGCCGTCGAAAAGCAACGCCGCCTTGGCCGTAAAAAGCCCGTGGTTGCGACGTGGCTTGCGAAGAGCGCGGTGGAGGAAGTGCGCCCGCTTTTCGCCAAGGCCAACATCCCCGACTTCGAAACGCCCACGGAAGCGATCGAGGGCATCATGCAGATCGCTCGCTACGTGCGGGCCCAAACAGAGCTGATGCAAACGCCGCCGGTCACGCCGGAGAACCATGTCGATCCGGCCGCCGTTGACGCCGCCATCGGCCGCGCGCTTGCTCAAGGCCGCAGCATGATGACGGAGCCCGAGGCGAAGGCGGTGCTGAGCGCCTATGGCATTCCGACAGTTCCGACAACGGTGGCCGCAACGCCGGAAGAAGCGGCCCGAGCGGCGGCGGACCTCCTGCGCGGCTACGCCTCGGTTGTCGTGAAGATCCTGTCGCCGAACCTGACCCACAAGTCCGATATTGGAGGCATCCGCCTGGATCTCACATCTCCGGAGGAGGTGGAGAAAGCCACACGGCGGATGCTGAGCCAGATCAAAGCGGCTCACCCCGGCGCGCTCATCGAAGGCGTCACCGTCCAGCCCATGATCCACCGCAAGGACGCGTATGAGCTGATCCTTGGCATCTCGATCGACCCTACTTTCGGGCCGGTCATCCTGTTCGGAGCGGGCGGAACGGGCGTGGAAGCGATTGGCGACAGCGCCATGTCGCTCACGCCTCTCGATCTCAAGCTTGCGACGGAGCTCATTAAGTCGACCCGGATTTACAAATTGCTGAAAGGATACCGGAACCAGCCGCCTGTCGACTTGAACGGGCTTGCGCTTTGCCTTGTGAGGCTGAGTTCGCTTGCCGTGCAGCACCGCGCCATTCGTGAACTCGATATCAATCCGCTCCTCGTCGACGATAAGGGCATGATTGGGCTCGACGCGCGGATCAAGGTCGAAGATCCGGCCATTCATCCGCCCGTTCCATCCGCTATCAGGCCATATCCCACCCAGTGGGAGAAAACCTACCGGCTCGCAGATGGAAGCGAGGTGTTCCTCCGTCCCATTCGGCCCGAAGATGAGCGGTTCTATGCGCAGTTCATGCCGCGGATGGCCCCGGAGGACATTCGTCTGCGCATGTTCATGCCCGTTCGGGAGTTTTCGCACGAGTTTCTGGCGCGCATGACGCAGATCGATTACGCGCGGGAAATGGCGTTCGTCGCTCTTCGCCCTGACGGCAAGGGCGACCAGGAGATGCTTGGAGGCGCCCGCTTCTTTGCCGACCCGGATTACGAAAAGGGCGAATACGCGATCCTGATCCGCTCCGATCTGAAAGGGCATGGACTTGGCTGGATACTCATGCGGCACCTCATCATTTACGCGAAAAGCGAGGGGCTGAAGACCCTTTACGGAAGCGTTCTTTGCGAAAACACCGGCATGTTGCAGATGTGCCGTGAGCTGGGCTTCAGCACCGAGCGTGATCCGGACGACGGCGCCGTTTATCTGGTCACCCTGGACCTGAGTTCTCCGGCTGTCGCAAAGCTAACGCAGTAGCCCCCAAGCAAAGATGTGCATCGCAACCCTATTGCTAACGTAAGCCGCGGTGGCAATAAATGGGGGCTATGGGTCGGGAACGGACCTCTCGGCTTCCTCGTGACCTGAAGCGCGTCAAGTCGGCTAGAGGATCCCAATGCGGTCGCCTCCGAAATGGCCGAAGCAATCCCGCCCTTGACCCAGAGCGGATATCGCCACTTGCCGTAAACATACGGCCGCCGCCACTGGCAACCAATTCGACCATGATGGGTGTTGACTTCCCGCCTCGGCATCGGCCCTTCTGATACTAGCAGACGGCTAAAAAGGGATTACACTTGGGGAGTGGGGTATCGTGGCTTCCCAACCACACAACGAAACGCCGGATGCTCCTCAGACTTGCAGGGACAAATCCATGGTTCTTGCGACCCCGTCCGGGCTGCTCGGCGTGTGATTTCAAATCGCGGCGAAGATAGACCATGATGGATCTACTGTTCGTTGGCATCGGATGGACCGACCTTGCGATCACCCTGAACCGGATCGCGGTTGGGGCATTCTTTATGCTGTCGGGATATCACAAGCTGTTCAACGTAGAGCGCCACCGTTCGTTCGTCGATGAACTCAAGGCGCTCGGCGTTCTAGCAGTGGGCTTCAATCAATGGTGGGTGCCGTTGGTCGAATTCACCGCCGGCGGCGCCGTCGTTGTCGGGCTTTTGGCGCCGCTGGCCGCGCTTGGCCTGCTTGTCATCATCCTCGTCGCCATCGCCACGTCCGGGCGGCAGCGAATTGAACTCTTGAAGCCGATCGATGAAGCGGATCGCATCGACGATTGGCTCTATTTGCCGGAGACGCTTTATGCCTTTATGTTGATAATAATTGTCTCGGCGGGCGCCGGGCCTTACAGCCTCGATGCCCTGATCCTGGGCCTGATGAATAAGCACGTCCGCGTGACACCATCAGTGTGTCAGGACTACGCAGCAATCCAATGCCCGGTTTGTGCCGCCGGTGCGCTAGTTCGCGGTCTTAACGGCAAGAAAACGGCGAGCGAGGGTAGCGTGATGATAAACGGCATCAACGATGGGCTCATTCTTGCGGCCCGTCTTCTTCTCGCGACACTATTTCTGATTTTCGGCTGGAGAAAGCTGAGAGACTTTTCGGGCACGGTAAGTCAAATGGTGCAGCTTGGCGTTCCGACGCCAGTATTGGCTGCTGCCGTAGCGACCTTCATGGAGCTTCCGGTTGCGTTCGCGGCCGCTGTTGGCGCGTTCACCCGTCCTTCGGCTTTACTTTTGGTTTTATATACGCTGGGAACTGCGCTTATTGGGCATCGCTATTGGACATTAACAGGTCCGGCTCAAGTCGACAGCATGGATGGCTTTTACAAAAATCTCAGCATTATGGGAGGCTTCGCGCTGTTGTACATCACTGGTCCGGGAAAATATTCGATCGACGCATTGTGCGGTGTCGCCGCACCCTAAACAGTGTGCCATTGGGCCAGCAATGCGACGTCACGCCGGATGAAGCCGGGAAGCCGGAGGCAAAGCTGGCGTCCGCCCGCGCCGCCGAACACGCCAGCGGCAGCGCCAACCGGATTTGCAAAAGGAAACCGGCGACGATCAGCCCCGCCGGCCTACGCTTGTAACGATTTGGGCCGGAGAGCCGCACCGCGTGATGTTAGGCGAAAAGCGCGGCAACCGCACGTAACACGGTCTTTTTTAAACCGGCCTCGCGCATAGCGATGGCTTTGAGTTAATGTGTCAAAGCCTGCGGAATTGGAACTAACACGCTGCCCGGCGTGTTGCTGGCCGGCGTGGTTGCCATTTCCGAATTGGAGGCGTTTATGAGCGAAGTACAAGTCGACCAGAAAACCTATCAGATGCCGCCGGTGGATGGATTTACCGTCGCACACTTTCTCACCGTCGCCGACGTCGAGCGATCGCTTCGATTTTACGAAACGGTCTTCGGAGGTCGCATTCTGAGCAGAGGCGACAACATCGGCGCGCCGGGGTACATCCAGATCGCGAACACGTGGCTCCTCGTCAACCCCGGGGGCGGTCCAACGCCCGACAAACCAACGGTAACGCTCAGCGTCCCCCCCGACCCCGATAAAGTCAGCAGCTTTATGAATATCCGCGTTGCTGATATTCAAGCGTGCTATGAACTGTGGCGAAGCCGGGGAGCCGAGTTCATCACGGAGCCGAAGCCCAAGTACGGCGAGACGCGCTGCTACATTCGCGATCCTGATGGTTATATTATCGAAGTCGGGCAAAGTAATCCGGGCGTCGCTTACGGCTAAACGGCGCCAGCCCGCTACGGGTCACCCGATCATCACGGCGCTTCGAGCCGGGCACGGAGCGAAATTATGACAACTGGAAACTCCCCGACAGCTGCGGCGCCGTTAATCGTTGGTCATCCCACGCGGGCTAGTTCGCTGGAGTTCGACTTCCGCGACAACGACCTATCATCGCATGACGGCTGATGGTATCGGGGTTTTCTATCGCGAAGCTGGCCCGAAGGACGCGCCGACCATCGTGCTTCTCCACGGTTTCCCCTCTTCCTCGCGCGAGTTCGATACGCTCATCCCATTGCTCGCAACACGCTATCATCTGATAGCACCGGATTTTCCAGGATTTGGTCAGAGTGACGCCCCGCCACCATCATCGTACGCGTACACCTTTGACAATTTGGCCAGGACGATCAACGACCTTCTCGAACAGCTCGAGATCGACAAATACATCTTCTTCCTTCATGACTATGGCGGGCCGGTCGGCTTTCGCATCATCTCGGCGCATCCGAAGCGACTGCGGGCGCTTATCATCCAGAATGCCAATGTCTATAAGGAAGGCCTGGGCACCAAGTGGGCCGGCATTGCGCAATATTGGGCCGATCCGAAAGCGCACCCTGAAGTGTTCGACGCGTTCGTGTCGCTCACGGCGACGGAACAGCGTCACACGCTCGGCACCTCGCATCCCGAACGCTATAACCCGGACACCTGGACGGACGAGTACGCCCACCTGTCGAGACCCGGCCAACGCGAGATCCAGGCCGGTCTGCTGTACGACTACCGGACAAACGTCGCCTCTTACCCGGCCTGGCAAGCTTGGTTGCGTGAGCACAAGCCCCCGACTTTGGTGGTCTGGGGACGGAACGATCCCTCGTTCATCGCCCCCGGTGCGGAGGCGTTCAAGCGCGATCTGCCGAACGCCGAAATCCACCTGCTCGACGCCGGCCATTTTGGCTTGGACGAGAAGAACGACGACATCGCGAGTCTTATTCTTGCGTTCTTGGCCAAACATTCCCTCTAGGTCCGGCCAAATGCGCTAAATTTCATGAGCCCCGTTCGAGCAGTAAATGAGTAACGCCTTCAGATGACCGGCCGCTCGGCATATCGGATGAAGAATTGCGCAATTCCGAGTCATTTCTTGCGGCGATGTTCAATCAGAGGGCAGTCGCAAATGAATAGCGCCCCTTTGGTCCGCACGTCGATGAGAGATAACTGAAGCAAACGGAAGTCAGAGAGGAGACTATGAAGTCCGAGAGAGATGGTATCAATCCAGCGGTCAAGCCAAGCGGAACAGGTTGCGTCGAATGCTTGGCTCTGGGCCAATGGTGGTTGCATCTTCGCAGGTGTGCGGAATGCGGTCACATCGGCTGCTGCGATAGTTCACCAAATCAGCATGCATCGAAACATAACGCCGCTACGGGGCACCCGGTAATCACAAGCTTCGAGCCGGGCGAGCGGTGGTTTTACGACTATCGTACTGAAGAATTCTTCACCGGCCCGAAGCTTCACCCCCCTCACGCGCACCCGTTGGATCAACCGGTGCCGGGACCGGCCAGAGCGGTGCCTTCAAACTGGCAAACGCTGCTTCACGAATAGGGGGCGGCTTTTTGGTTTCCGATCCCGGCGCCGCAAGGCTCCCCGACAAACGGCTGGATGCTATCCCCGGGGTGGGAGGATGGTTTGGGCCATGACGGCCAAGGGCGAGCGTTACAAGGAGCCAGTCACGCTGAGATAGCCTGCCGGGCCGAAGGAAATAGCGCCGCGGTGGCGCTGTAGGAACGGTTGGAAAGGGCAGACAGCATGTAATGCAGGATTGGTCGATCCGGCGATCGGGACACTCCACTTGGGCCACGGCATTGTCGAATGCGAGCTTTTGACCGGGACCCGATCCGCGGAAGGCATTATGGCCAGCGGCCTTGTGAGCCGCATGAATAGGCCGAACACATGGCTGCCCCGACCGATGCTGCACCGTGCGAGAATCCCTTGACAGCCTGGAGCCGTCCACACGTAGCCCACCTTCGGCGAAGCTGGCCCTTCCCCGCAATCGCCCGCTAAAAGATCTGAAAGCGGGCATGGCTGATTAAGCAATTTTCGAGACCCGCCTCTTCCGCACTCGGCCTCGAGCGTCAAAATTCACTAAGGACTATTGCTGTACAATCCTGAGAACCTCGAGGTCGAAATGTTGGCGATCCCGAGCAACTCTACTTAGCTTTTCACGATCGCGGCAGTCTGGCCGAAGAGGACATTTTTCGCCTCTTCGGACACGGTCGGCTCCGTATTGATTTCCTTGGCGCGCTCGTAAGCGCGGACGATTGCGGGGCGCGCCTCGATCTCCTTGAACCAGCGCTTCAGGTTCGGGAAATCGTCGAGGTTCTGCCCTTGCCGTTCATGGGGCACGATCCAGGGATAGGAGGCCATGTCGGCGATGGAGTAGTCGCCCGCCAAAAACGGCCTGTCCGCCAAACGCTTATTGAGAACGCCGTAGAGGCGGTTGGTCTCCTTCACATAGCGGTCGATGGCGTAGGGTATCTTCTCCGGCGCGTACTGGCTGAAATGGTGGTTCTGGCCAGCCATCGGCCCAAGCCCGCCCACCTGCCAGAAAAGCCACTCAAGCGCCTCGACGCGCCCGCGCAAGTCGGAGGGGATGAAACGCCCCGTCTTTTCGGCGAGATAAAGCAGGATCGCGCCGGATTCAAAGACCGGGATCGGCGCGCCGCCCCCTTGCGGGTCGCGGTCGATGATGGCCGGGATGCGATTGTTCGGCGATATGGCCAGAAACTCGGGCTTGAATTGCTCGCCCGCGCCGATCTTCACGGGCGCTGATCGTATAAGGAAGCCCGGTTTCTTCGAGAAATATCGTGATCTTATGGCCGTTGGGCGTCGTCCAGTAATAAAGCTCGATCATGAGGGGCCTTTCCTAAATCTCTAAGCGCCGAAAACAGCTGCGCGGCCTGAAGGTCCATTTGTGTATCGAATGAGCCGGCGCAAGCGCTGGATCTGCATCACAAACAGCGTTCGCTCGCAACGGCGCGCATCGCGGCGGACACTGGATGCAGAAGCGCTCCGCCCTGCTTGATTTTTCGATCAATGTTTTCCTTAAATCCCCGAATTCATAGTAAACACAACCTTGAGATGCAAAGACTGTCTTGTTGAGGCATGAATAGAACCCTAAGACGAATAAAGAGCTTGAAGGATATGCTTTCACTTATCCTTGGATATCTGGGGCTTGCGCTTCTTCTCGCTGGCGCGGCGTTGGGCTTGGCCATTTTGCATTACACAAGACCCAAACGGAACTACCACAGAGCAGGCATCTCGCGCGTCGATTTCGCGGGCGCCGGCTCGCACGAGCAGCGTCTCCCTCCGGGCATTAAGGGGTAAAGCCGGAAGGAGACGCCTGTCTCGCCATAGGCATCTTCAATTCGGGGAGAAGATTTGAAGCGCCACAATCAAAGATTGCATAACTGCGTTAACATTTAGTGTGCCTTTGGCGCCCGCGCGCCTCAGCCGTCGCAGCGCCCCCATCAGGGAACGGTTGCCTCCGCGCGCGGATTGGCCCCGCTCGCCGGCGCCGTGACGGCGGCGGAGCGGGGCGGCGCTCCAGCCATTTCCTCTCCTGCTCCGGCAGGAAGACGCAAGAAGGAGATGACGGAGAGCGCGCTGATGGCGGACACGATCCAGAAGGCGAGAGCGAAGTCGGATTGCGTGATCGCCGTTTCCCCGTGAAAGCCGCGCGCGCCCTGCAGGATCAAAGCGCCGAAAGCGACCCCAAGCGAGAGTGAAACCTGCTGCGCGACGCTCGCGAAGCTCGTGGCCCGGCTCATGTCGTGTTGCTGGATGTCCGCATAGGAGAGCGCATTGATGGCCGTGAATTCGAGCGAGCGGAAAAAGCCGCCCGCGAGAAGCGTGGCGATGATGACGGCATGGGCTGTCGCGGCCGTGAAGAAGCCCGTAGCCGCGAGAAAAGCGGAACTGATGAGCGCGTTGACGATCAGGACATTGCGGAACCCGAACCGTCTGATGATCGGCGCCGCGGTTGCTTTCATGAGGATCGCTCCCGCCGAGGCGGCGAATGTGATCGTGCCGGACTGAAAGGGCGACAGGCCGAAGCTCAACTGCAGCATCAGCGGTAAGAGAAAGGGCACGGCGCCAACGCCGATGCGGAAGAAGGAGGCTCCGATCACGCCCGCCCGGAAGGTCGGGATGCGGAGCAGGGCCAAGTCGATGACAGGGTTTTCGGTGCGCCGCGCGTGCCAGACATAGAGGGCGCATATCGCAAGGCCGGCCGCCGTCAAAAGAAAGCCGAACCCGAGCGAGCCTGTGTTCTCGCCCAGCACCGCCAGCCCGAACACGAAAGACGAGAGACCCAGACCCGAGAGCGCGAAGCCGGTCTTGTCGAGCGGCGGCGTGTCCGCCTCCATGACGTTGGTGATGAACTTCCAGGTCAGGATAAGGCCGAGCGCGCCGATGGGCACATTCACATAGAAGATCCAGCGCCAGTTGAAATAAGTGGTGATGAAGCCGCCGAGCGGCGGCCCGATGACAGGGCCGAGCAGCGCCGGAATGGTAAGCCAGGCCAGCGCCGAGATGAGCTCATGCTTCGGCACGGTTCTCAGGATCACGAGGCGGCCTACCGGCACCATCATTGCGCCGCCGAGGCCCTGCACGATGCGGAACAGCACAAATTCCGCCAGGCTGTTCGACTGCCCGCACAAAATCGAGCCCGCCGTGAACACCGCAATCGCCGCCATGAAGACGGTGCGCGCGCCATATTTGTCGGCGACCCAGCCGCTGATCGGGATGAAGACCGCGAGGCTCAGGAGATAGCTCGTCAGCGCCAGCTTCAGCGAAATCGGGTCTTCATGGAGGCTCGCCGCGATGGCCGGCAGCGAGGTTGAGAGCACCGTGGAATCCAGGTTCTCCATGAACAGGCCGCAAGCGACGATCAGCGGAATGAGCTTCCGGGCGGGTATCAATTCAGGTCTTTCTCAATGGGTCTGCGGAAGGAAGTGTGTGCGTCGGCAAAGAGTCTACCCCCCCCTTCAAGGACACCCAACCAACGCCGCGGCTTTGTCTTATATAGGTAGGCTCGCCGTTCGGAGAAACGGAGCTACACATTCATCGTGCTCCAGGGGCCTTCGCGATGCATGGCGGACATGCAGAACGAAAAGCTCATTTTCGAGAACGGTATAAAAGATCAAATAAGGATAACGTCCCAGCGGCATGACGCGCACGCCCGGTCGCTGCGTCAGTTCGCGGCCCATGCCCGGAAACTCAGCCAAGCGACCAATTACCTCGCGAATGCGCCGCCGACGGCCAGCGCGCCTTGAAGACTGCGTTCGGTGAGGTAATCGGCAATAGCGGTCAGATCGGAGACGGCGCGGGGGCTGTAGACAATCTTCATTTGCGGAAGCGTGCATAGACCGCCTCCACTTCGCCGTCGCTCGCCCGTTTGCCGCTCTTAATCTGCTCCAAGGCCTCATCCAACGCCGCAAGCTCATCTGCGGTGGCCTCATACGGCTCCTGCTCTATTGCACGGAGAATGACCGCGGCCTTCGACGCCTTCAGAACGGCGGTCGCGTGTTCGCGGGTGACATTTGGGAAATCACCCAGGAAGACGTCCAACGGATCGCCCGCTTCGAGGTGGTCGAACAGAGTTTGAACCGGGACCCGCGTGCCGGAGAATACAGGAATGCCGCCCTGACGCTTTGGATCGACGGTGATAAGGGGATCTGGCAACGGCATGCCGGTGTCCTCTGCTAGCGAATTCTACCCAACCTTGTGAAATAATATAGCGTTTAGTTTCGCTTTCGCCAAAGATCGGATGCGGCGGCGAATGGCGAATAGCTGGGCGTAACCCGCGTCCCGGGCTTTAATTTCGCCATGATCGCCCTAAGGTAAGGGTGCGTATGGAACCCCGGCGAAAAGTGGGGCGGGTAAGCTTTTGACACAAACACATATCGCGGTGCGCGGCGCGCGCGAGCACAATCTCAAGAACATTTCGCTCGACATTCCGCGCGAGAAGCTCGTGATCATCACCGGGCTGTCCGGCTCGGGCAAGTCGAGCCTCGCCTTCGATACGATCTACGCCGAGGGCCAGCGCCGCTATGTCGAGAGCCTGTCGGCCTATGCGCGCCAGTTCCTGGAGATGATGCAGAAGCCCGATGTGGACCTGATCGACGGGCTTTCGCCGGCCATTTCCATCGAGCAGAAGACGACGAGCCGCAATCCGCGCTCGACCGTCGGCACCGTCACCGAGATTTACGACTATATGCGGCTCCTCTGGGCGCGCGTCGGCGTGCCCTATTCGCCCGCGACGGGGCTTCCCATCGAAAGCCAGATCGTGAGCCAGATGGTGGACCGCGTGCTGGCGCTGCCCGAAGGCGCGCGGCTTTACCTGCTCGCGCCGATGATCCGCGGCCGCAAGGGCGAGTATCGCAAGGAGTTCGCCGACCTGCAGAAGCGCGGCTTCCAGCGCGTGAAGGTAGACGGCAAATTCTACGAGATCGCGGATGCGCCCGCGCTCGACAAGAAGATCAAGCACGACATCGACGTGGTGGTGGACCGCATCGTGGTGCGGGCCGACATCGCGGCGCGGCTTGCGGACAGCTTCGAGACGGCGCTGGAGCTGGCGGACGGCATCGCGATTGTCGAGTTTGCGGATGCGCCTAAGGCGGCGAACGCTCATCCTTCGAGACGCGCCGATGGCGCTCCTCAGGATGAGGCTTCCCCGCATCCTGAGCCTGTCGAAGGAGAGGGGAAGCCTGCGCGGCCCACAAAGCCGAAAAAAGACCCCAGAACCAGAGCGCATCACCTTCTCGCAACGCTTCGCCTGCCCTGTCTCGGGCTTCACCATCGACGAGATCGAGCCCAGGCTGTTCTCGTTCAACAACCCGTTCGGCGCGTGCCCGAAATGCGATGGCCTCGGCACCGAGCTGAAATTCGAGTCTGCGCTTGTCGTGCCCGACCAGTCGCTGAGCCTGCGCAAGGGCGCGATCGTGCCCTGGGCGCGCACCGGCAACACCTCGCCCTATTACACGCAGACGCTGGAAGCCATCGCGAACCACTTCGACGTCCCGATGGAGACGCCGTGGAGCAAGCTGCCGAAGAAGGTGCAGGACGTGATCCTGTTCGGCTCGGGCGGCGAGCCCATCGCGTTCACCTATGACGACGGGATGCGCACTTACACGACGCGGAAACCCTTCGAAGGCGTCATCACCAATATCGAGCGGCGCTGGAAGGAGACGGACAGCCAATGGGTGCGCGAGGAGCTGTCGCGCTACCAGTCCGACGCGCCGTGCGAGGAATGCGCGGGCTTCCGGCTGAAGCCGCAGGCTCTGGCGGTGAAGATCGACGGCAAGCATATCGGCCAGGCGTCGCGGCTGTCGATCCGCGCGGCGAATGCGTGGTTCAACGAGCTGCCGGACAAGCTCTCCGCGAAGCAGAACGAGATCGCCACGCGCATCCTGAAGGAAATCCGCGAGCGCCTGCGCTTCCTGAACGACGTCGGCCTCGACTATCTCGCGCTCAGCCGCAATTCCGGCACGCTGTCCGGCGGCGAAAGCCAGCGCATCCGGCTCGCCTCGCAGATCGGCTCCGGGCTGACCGGCGTGCTGTACGTGCTGGACGAGCCGTCCATCGGGCTGCATCAGCGCGACAATGCGCGCCTCCTCGAAACGCTGAAGCACCTGCGCGACCTCGGCAATTCGGTGCTCGTCGTGGAGCATGACGAGGACGCGATCCTCCAGGCGGACCATGTGATCGACATCGGCCCGGGCGCGGGCGTGCATGGCGGCGAGATCATCGCGGAAGGAACGCCGAAAGAGATCATGGCGCACGCGGAAAGCCTGACGGGGCAATATCTCACCGGCCAGCGCGCGATCCCGTTGCCCACGGCGCGGCGGAAGATCGACAAACGGCGCCAGCTCACGGTGCGCGGCGCGCGCGGCAACAATCTGAAGAACGTCACAGCCTCCATCCCGCTCGGCTGCTTCACCGCCGTGACGGGCGTGTCGGGCGGCGGCAAGTCCACGCTCCTGATCGAGACGATCTGGAAGGCCACGCAACGCAGGCTCCAAGGCGGCGGCGAGACGCCTGCGCCCTTCGACGCGCTCGACGGCATCGAATTTCTCGACAAGGTCATCGACATCGACCAGTCGCCTATCGGCCGCACGCCGCGCTCGAACCCCGCCACCTACACCGGCGCTTTCGGCCCGATCCGCGACTGGTATGCGGGCCTCCCCGAAGCCAAGGCGCGCGGCTACCTGCCCGGCCGCTTCTCCTTCAACGTGAAGGGCGGGCGCTGCGAGGCCTGCCAGGGCGACGGCGTCATCAAGATCGAGATGCACTTCCTGCCCGACGTCTACGTCACCTGCGACGTCTGCAAGGGCCACCGCTACAATCGCGAGACGCTGGAGATCAAGTTCAAGGGCAAGTCCATCGCCGACGTGCTGGAGATGACGGTGGACGAGGCGGCCGAGTTCTTCAAGGCCGTGCCCGCCGTGCGCGACAAGATGGAGACGCTGCAGCGCGTCGGCCTCGGCTACATCAAGGTCGGCCAGCAGGCGACGACGCTGTCCGGCGGCGAGGCGCAGCGCGTGAAGCTGTCGAAGGAGCTGTCGCGGCGCGCGACCGGCAAGACGCTGTATATCCTCGACGAGCCGACGACCGGCCTGCACTTCCACGATGTGGCGAAGCTTCTGGAGGTGCTGCACCAGCTTGTGGACGCGGGCAACACCGTGGCCGTGATCGAGCACAATCTCGAGGTGATCAAGACCGCCGACTGGGTGATCGACCTTGGGCCGGAGGGCGGGGACGGCGGCGGGCGCGTGGTGGCCGAAGGGCGGCCGGAGGATATCGCGAAGGCGCCGGAGAGCTATACCGGGAAGTTTCTGGCGGAGATGCTGAAGCGCCGCCCGGCGAAGCGCGCGCCGAGCGCCGCGGCTAGAGCTGCGGAATGAGTGGGTTAGAACACTGTCGCTTCCAAGTGTGAATTTCTATTCCGAGAATTTGAGCGAATATAATGCAGCTTAGGCAAATTGACGAGGAAACAGGTCAGGTCTTTGTTCTGGATCGCACGGACGCGTTGGCGAAAGACCTCCAAGAATTTTGGGCAAAAGACTGTAAGCACGATCAAACATCAATCGTCACAGTCGTGGTCGCGGGCGGAAGCAAACAAATCAGACGTCAATGTTTGATGTGTGGTCAATATCAAGGTAACCCACTTAAGCAGGCTAGCTTTGATAAACTACCGCCGCCAGCAAATGAATTTATCGCAGTTGCCTATGAGCGAAAGACAGAATGAACTTAGGATCATCTATCAACATCACATCAAAAGGCATAAAAAGGATAAGTCTGGTTATAACGCTAAGTACCAGGCATACCTTTTCTCAGAAGAGTGGAAAAATAGGCGTTCAAAGGTTTTTAAACGAGCTCAAGGACTTTGCGAAGGTTGCTTGGATGCGCGCGCAACAGAGGTACACCATCTCAGTTATGCGCATGTGTTTGACGAATTGTTATTTGAGTTGGTCGCGCTTTGCGACGAATGCCACCGGAAGACACATCGCTTCGAACCTGTTACCGAATTGGAATGGGAAGAAAAAGCTTGTGCTGGATGCCGATGGGGCTCATGGGAGGGTGATTTCAGGATGGTGTGCGCTCTTTGAGGTAACGGTAGGCATTGCCTTGGCGAAGAACGGTCCTTGCGGACCGGAGTTGAAGGGGATCGAGCCGCTCAAATAACTATTCAGACCGGCTAGCAGTTGACGCCAGTTCGCAGCGGTCAAAGCCCGGCGCGTACTTGCTGCGCTGCTTCGGCTCGGCTGGGAAGTCAAACGTCAATCAGGCTCGCACCGGACGCTGTGCCGGGCGGGATGGTCGGACATAACCTTCGCCTTTCACGATGACCAAGAAATCGGGCCTGTTATGCTTGCTCGCATCGGAAAGCGAACCGGCCTAAGTCCCGAAGATTTGTGATGATTTCCGCAATGACCTCCACCACAACAAAAATCAGGTTCGTTCGCGAAGGTAAGTACTTTGCCGAAGTCGCGGTGGATATCATCAAGGATGAAATGGGCTGGTCTCCCGGCTTAACGCTGGAGGGAGCCCAGAAACTGGAGCGCGTCCGCGCCGCGCTGAGGGCAGGCGATATGGAGACCGCCCTGCAATATGCTAAGGTCTACGAGGCAACGCTGATCGCACCACTTGAAAGCCGGATAGATGAACAGGAGTGAGCTTCCAAAGGCGCTCGCAGGAGGCAAGGCTGCGTTGCAGGCCAAAGGCGTGCAGCACCTTGCGCTGTTCGGTTCCTATGCCCGTGGCGATGCGGGGAGGAGAGCGACCTTACGTGCTCGTCGATATCGACCCAACACCGCCGCAAGACCGCTCACCATCGATCCTGCGGATTTGCAAACGTTCGAAAGCCGACTATTCCTGGCCTCGGCGCATTACCGTCCAGCACAAAATGCTGCGAATAGCTCGGCGCGCGGCGAAAGCCGCGAGCGATATCTTGCGTCAGATTTCCGATGGCTGAGCCACGCCCAGGACATGAACGCGGTTTGTCGTAAGACGCACGATTTTGCAAGCAGCTTGATGAGCCACAGGTATAGCCTCAAAGAAATCGCGTGATGCCGCGGTATCTCATCGACGCGAATTTACCTCGTCACTTAACTGTGTGGAATCGCGAGAAGTGCGAGTTCGTCGCCGATATCGATCCAAGTCTTTCGGACAAAGATATCTGGACCTATGCCACCGGGCACGGCCTCGTCATCGTCTCCAAAGATGCAGACTTTGCGGACCGCGTTCTCCTTTCCACGAGCGGGCCGAGTGTTATTCATCTGAAGGTCGGGAACATGAAATTTCGCGAGCTTGATGAGTTTCTCGCCCGCGTCTGGGAAGACATCTGTGCATTAAATGCGCAATATCGTCTCGTCCAGGTTTTCATTGATCGGATTGAGGCGATCGGTTGATCACGGCAGCCGTCGGATGCACGCCAGCCTATTTTCGAATTTGTGGATACCAACAACAGATTGCGAGCGGCGTCGGACAAGACGCTTTTGCGTCAAACAAAACTACTTATATGCTTACTTATAGCCTTTTTACAAAACAAAACCAATTTCAACCCTTTATTCACGCTGTCAGGATTGCGCTCAGTCAGGGACATTTCAATCTCATAATCCCGCCAGGAAAGCCGCAGCCGCCGCAGGCGCGCGCTCCTTTGCGCCGTTGATGAAATAGACGAAGACGTCGCGGCCGCCTTTGGCCCAGCCCTGCGCCCGCTTCCGCCACGCGTCCAGCTCATCCGCCGGATAACCCGTCTCCACCTCCGCGCGGGACCTCATCAGCCGCGCATAGGTGAAGTCGGCGGTCTGCTCCTCGATCAGCGGGTAGTCTTCGGAGTCCGCGACCACGATTGCGGCGCCCGCCTTGGCGGCGAGTTCGAAGAACGCCGGCGTCTTGAAGCTCGCGTGACGAACCTCGAGAACGTGGCGCAGCCGCACGCCTCTTCGCCTCACGCGGCAACAACGCGAGGAAGGCCGCGAAATCCGCCGCGTCGAACTTCTTCGTGGGCGCGAACTGCCACAGGATCGGGCCGAGCTTGCCGCCCAGCTGTTCGAGCCCGCTTTCGGCGAAGCGCTCGATCGAAGGGCCGGCCTCGGCGAGCACGCGCTTGTTCACCGCATAGCGCGGAGCCTTCACCGAGAACACGAAGCCGTCCGGCGTCTCCTCGGCCCATTTGCGGAAGGTGTCTGGCTTTTGCGTGCGGTAGAAGGTGCCGTTGACCTCGATGGCCGGGAGCGCCCGGCTTGCAAAGGCCAGTTCCTGCGCATGCGGCAGCTTGGGCGGGTAAAACGTCCCGCGCCACGGCTCATAAGTCCACCCGCCAATGCCTGCGCGGATCATAGGCGCCTCATCCCGTTTCGAGAGGACAACTCATCATACCGCGATCAGGTTTCCTACAGGAAGGCGCCCCCGCCGCGCCACGAGGCGCAGCCAAAGAAAAAGGGCCTCGCCCCGATGCCGGGAAGCGAGACCCCAAAGTTAAGGACGCTAATCAGAATGCGAAGTTGAACTTGTAGGCCGCGCCGACGCCCACCTGCCACTGGTCCTCGGTGCCCCGAAGCTGCACGAGAGGATTGTCCGCGGCGTCTCCCTGAAGCCTGTTCCACTCGGCGAAGGCCCTGAGCGAGACGCGCTCGGTCAGGTTATAGCGAACGGTCGCATCGACGCCCGCGGAGTAGAGGCCGCCTGCCGCTGTAAAGGGCCGCAAGAAGGGCAAGCCGGAGAAACTCGACCGGAAAGAATCGAGCGGACTGATCGAGAAGAAGGCCGCGTTATATTGATCGTCGACGAATTTCAGCCTTGGTCCCACCGTGAGCAGCCACTGAGGGTCCGGCCTGTAGATGAAGTCCGCCATGAGGTTCGCCGTAAAACCGTCCGCTCCCGTCACGCCTTGAAGCAGCTCGGCGCGCGTGCGAACGAACGGTACGGGGTAGAATTCAAGAAATCCGCCGACCTCGACCGTGTAGTCGACATCGTGAAGTCCGTGGACAGCATCGCCGCTGTTTTGAAAGCGGCCGGGGATGAAGTCACCCGCGATACCGGCGCGGAAATTGCCTGCTTCATAAAGCGTGAAGCTGGCGGCGTCGTTCGGAAGCGTCAGCCACTCCCTGTCGCCGGCGCGATAGAAGTCGAAGATCAGCCGGCCGGTTCCCATATAGCTTTTCGCCCCCGGGAACGCCGGCTCGGCTGCGCCATATCCGCCGACGGTCACCACCCAATAGGAGCCGCCAGGGCCGTCTTTCAGTGAAACAGGATTGTCGCCCCACAGGCCGGTGGCTTGTGCGGCTCCAACGGATAATCCGAGAAACGCAATACACGCAGCAGCTCGCCGTAGTCCAACCATAGCCACTTGCCTTGTGCAATGTTGATCGCGGAGAAGATGAAGGAACAACGCCGATTTGGCTTGCGCTATTTTCGATCCTGCGGCGCAAAGTTCGAAGCAAGTTGCATTTTGGCATCCATCAAACGGGATGGCGGCACGCGCGGCGGCGGCCGCTTTGCAATTTACGGCTGGACGGCGAATTTGTAGGTTGCGCCGACGCCGAGGACGACCTGTTCGCTGCTTCCCTTCAAGGCCACGCGCGGGCTATCGGCGGCGTCGCCCACGAGCTGGTTGTAATCGATGTAAAACTTCGTCGTGACCTGCGCCGTCCAATCATATTTGCCGGTGAACTCCGCTCCGGAGGTCAAAACGCCTCCTTCGGCGCGGTACGGCACATAGACATTATTGTTCCGGAAAGCGATCTGGGTTGAAAAATAGTCCGACGCGTACTGATCGTTAACAACCTGCGCGCGCGGGCCGAAGGTGAGCGTCCAGTCAGCGGCGGGCCGCCAGATGTAATCGGCGGAAAGGTTGACGGCAAATCCCATATTGCCCGTGACGCCTTGGAGAAGCTCCGCCCGCGTGCGAATAGAGTTTACGGGGTAATACTCCGCGAATGCGCCGCCTTGCAGATCCACGTCAGCCTTTCCGAGGCGCAGATCGATGTCCTGGCCGTGAAGCCGGCTTTGCAAGGTGAGGTTGCCGGCCGGACCCGCGCGGAAGTCCGCCGCTTCGTAAAGGTTGTAATCGAAGGCGTCGTTGGGGAAGGAAAGCCACTCCCGGTCGCCTGCTTGCCGGAAGCCGAGCAGCGGCTTGAAACCGATGTTGTAATATTTGGACCCGAGGTAAGTGGGCTCCAGCACGCCATAGCCGCCAAGCTCAACGATCCATGCTGACGGGGGCAAATCGTCTTTCAGAGAGAAGTCCACGTCCACGGCGCGCGCAGGCCCCGCGCAGAAAACTGCGCAGAGCGCCGCCAAAACCGCAGCCAGCCTGCTACTCACCATTCGCGCCCGCTCTTACTTCGCAAAACCCTCACATAAGGCGAGGCCGATCAAAAAAGCGAATCGCCCTCAAAGCGAAACTCTCCAAGAAGAGTGGCCAATTTGCGTTGTTTGCGAGCTGCTACTCCTTTTCGAAGCCAAGCCAGCCGAAGCGATTGCTTTTCGGCAAGCTTTTCGGCGCGGTCGACCCGGCCTGAGCGCGCGCGCCGCGATAATCGGCAATCTCGGTCACGATTTTCACCCGCCCCGACGCCTCGCCCACTTTCAGGCCCGAAGCGCTGTCGAACACTTGGACGTCGGAGAGGCCGCAATCTTTGTATTTCTGAAGGCGGACGCCGCGGCCGCGCGTCATTTCGTTCAGCTCGGCGAGGGGGAAGATGAGGAAACGGCGATTTTCGCCCAGAACCGCAACGGAATCGCCTTCAGCCGGCCGGCAGAGCGCGGCTCGCTCGCCCTCGGCCAGATTCAGGATCTGCTTGCCCTTGCGCGTCTGGGCGACGACTTCCTCCTCCGGCACGATAAAGCCGTTGCCGACCTTCGAGGCCACCAGCAGCTTCCGCCCAGGCTTGTGAACGAAACCCTTCCAGGATGTCGTCGGCCTCTTCGAAATCGATCATCAGCCGCACCGGTTCGCCCTGGCCGCGGCCGCCTGGAAGCGCGTTGACATCGAGCGTGTAGAACTTCCCATTGGTGGCGAAAAGCACAAGCTTATCGGTCGTCTGCGCCTTGATCGCGTATTTCAGCGTGTCGTCGGTCTTGAAACTCAGCTTCGAGAGATCGGCCTCGTGCCCCTTCAGAGCGCGAATCCAGCCCTTCTCCGACAGGACGATGGTCACCGGCTCCTTCTCGATCAGCGCATCTTCCACCGAAACGTCGATCTGCGGCAGCGAGGCGAACTCGGTCTTGCGCTTGCCGTTTGGCGTGCCCTTGCCGAACCGCTTCTTGATGTCCCTGATCTCGGCCGAGATCCTGTCCCACTGCTTGTCGTCCGAGCCCAACAGTTCGATCAGCGCCTTCCTCTCCTCCGAGAGTTTGCCGTGCTCGGTCTTGATCTCGATCTCTTCGAGCTTGCGCAGAGACCTGAGCCGCATATTGAGGATCGCCTCGGCCTGCACATCGGTGAGGTTGAACCGCGCGATCATCACCGGCTTCGGTTCGTCCTCGTTGCGGATGATGCGGATCACCTCGTCGAGATTGAGATAGGCGATCAGCAAGCCGTCGAGCACTTCGAGCCGGTGCTCGATCTGCTTCAGCCGGTGCTCGGAGCGGCGGCGCAGCACGACTTTGCGGTGGTCGAGCCATTCCTGCAGCACTTGGCCCAGGCCCAGCACCTGCGGGATCTGCCCCTTCGACAGCACCGTCATGTTGAGCGGCACGCGCGCCTCAAGCTCCGTCAGCTTGAAAAGCTGCTCCATGAGCAGCGCCGCATCCACATTGCGCGATTTCGGCTCGATGACGATGCGGATATCCTCGGCGGACTCGTCGTCCACATCGCCGAGCAGCGGCAGCTTCTTGGCTTGCAGCAGATCGGCCATCTTCTCGATGAGCCGCGACTTCTGCACGCCATAGGGAATTTCGGTGACGACGATCTGGTATGTGCCGCGGCCCGTGTCCTCGACATGCCAGCGCGCGCGCAGGCGGAAGGAGCCGCGCCCGGTCTTGTAGGCTTCGACAAGCGCGGCCTGATCGTCCACAAGAATGCCGCCCGTCGGAAAGTCCGGCCCGTTGAGGAAACTCAAGAGCGTCTCCACGCTCGCGCGCGGACTCTTGACGAGGTACAGCGCCGCGTCGCACACCTCCTCCAGATTATGCGGCGGAATGCTCGTCGCCATGCCGACCGCGATGCCGCTGGAGCCGTTCGCGAGCAGGTTCGGGAAGCTCGCGGGGAGCACGACCGGCTCCTCCTCCTCGCCGTCATAGGTCTCGCGGAAATCGACCGTGTCCTCGTCGATGCCGTCGAGCAGCGCCGCCGCGATGGGCGTCAGCTTGGCCTCGGTGTAGCGCATCGCCGCCGCGTTATCGCCGTCGATATTGCCGAAATTGCCCTGGCCGTCGACCAGCGGATAGCGCTGCGCGAAATCCTGCGCGAGGCGCACGAGCGCGTCGTAAACGGACTGGTCGCCATGCGGGTGATATTTACCGATCACGTCGCCGACGACGCGCGCGCATTTCTTGAAGCCGCCCGTGGGGTCGAGCTTGAGCTGGCGCATGGCGTAGAGCAGGCGGCGGTGCACCGGCTTCAGCCCGTCGCGCACATCGGGCAGCGCGCGTTGCGTGATGGTGGAGAGCGCGTAGGCGAGGTAGCGCTCTTCAAGCGCATCCTTCAGCTTGATCGGCTCGATGGGCGGCGGAGCGAGAATCGTATCGTCGGACATGGGGAGACAGGTAGCGGGTCCGGGTCACGCCCTCAAGAGCGGGGTCCGGTTTTGGGCAAATAATCACCAGCCGTCAAAGCGTCGAAGCGTGACCATAGCTTTCCTCGAATTAATTCAGCTGTTTTGGAGGGAACATAATCTGGCCAGGAATCATCTCCCGCCCTAATTGCAGCCCTAATATTGCTGCCGGACGTCCTCCGTTTCGCAAATCTGTCAGGATCAGCTATCACCTCCACTGAGTATCCCGCTCTCTCTAAAATCTTTATCTTAACTTCGTTCCATTCAGAATGAAGTGTCGTCAAACAGCCTTTATCTGAAGGGCATCTCGACCGGTGACTTCGAAGAGGCGCTGGCCGCGCTGCTCGGCAAGGATGCGCCCGGCCTGTCGGCATCGACCGTCGCGCGGTTGAAGGAGGGGTGGACCGGGGAACACGAACGCTGGCAGAAGCGCGATCTCTCGGCCAGGCGCTATGTCTATGTGTGGGCGGACGGCATCCACCTGCAGGCGCGGCTCGAGGACGAGAAGCAGTGCATTCTTGTCATCATTGGCGCGACGCCCGAAGGCAAGAAGGAGTTGATCGGTTTCACCGACGGGGCGCGCGAGAGCGCCCATGACTGGCGCGAACTGCTCCTTGGTTTAAAGCGGCGGGGCTTGACCATGGCGCCGGAACTGGCCGTCGCCGACGGAGGCTTGGGATTCTGGAAGGCCCTCGGCGAGGTCTGGCCCACCACGCGCGAACAGCGCTGCTGGGTGCACAAGGCCGCCAATGTGCTGAATAAGCTCCCGAAAAGCCAGCAGCCAAAGGCGAAACGCGCGCTGCAGGACATTTGGATGGCGGAGACCAGAAACGATGCCGAGGCCTCATTCGACGCTTTCATCGAGACTTATGAGCTCAAATACGAAAAGGCCGCGGGCTGCCTGAAGAGGGATCGCGATGCGCTGCTGGCCTATTATGACTTCCCTGCCGAGAATTGGAAGCACTTGCGGACCTCGAACCCGATCGAGAGCACCTTCGCGACGGTGCGCCATAGGACGATCCGCTCGAAGGGCTGCCTCTCGAACAAAACGGCGCTCGCCATGGTCTTCAAGCTGGTCGAGGGCGCTCAGAAAAGCTGGCGCAGGCTCGACGGCCATAACCAGTTGCCAAAGATCATCCAGGGTGTGAAATTCATCGACGGACTTGAGATCGCCGCCAAGTTGAAGGCACCTCAAGCCAAATTCGCCGCCGCCTGACCGCTCAGGCCATCACCAAAAATTGGCGATAGCTCCGCCCTGGTATCGGAAAATACTCCGTCAGAATTTCATCTCTTTCAATAGGAAATGGTAGAATAGTAAACTGCTCAGAAGAGATCCCTTCATCTATTAAAACGCTGTGTATCAGGCTCTGGCGCTCGAAAAAACTTAGTGGGTTGGCATGGAGCTGCGAGCGATGGCGCGCGGCATCAAATGATTTCATCATGCCCCTTTCAACCTGCGTTATCCCTATATAAATAAACTCACAAACTTCCAGAGCTGAGCGTACATAGCTCAAGTGACCGTTATGAAACGGCTGAAACCGTCCGTGTACAGAGCATGGTACTGCACTTGCTAGCTTTTTCGCGTCCATTCGCCGATCCGTGACACAGGCTGTAAACCTGTTTTAGCAACGGTTAAAGTGAATTGATCCTCGTCATGCGAGAGCTATCGCCAATTTTTGGTGATGGCCTGTCGGGTCAGGCGGCGGCGAATTTGGCTTGAGGCGCCATCAACTTGCGGCGATCTCAAGTCCATCGATGAATTTCACACCCTCGATGATCTTTGGCAACTGGTTATGGCCGTCGAGCCTGCGCCAGCTTTTCTGAGCGCCCTCGACCAGCTTGAAGACCATGGCGAGCGCCGTTTTGTTCGAGAGGCAGCCCTTTGAGCGGATCGTCCTATGGCGCACCGTCGCGAAGGTGCTCTCGATCGGGTTCGAGGTCCGCAAGTGCTTCCAATGCTCGGCAGGGAAGTCATAATAGGCCAGCAGCGCATCGCGATCCCTCTTCAGGCAGCCCGCGGCCTTTTCGTATTTGAGCTCATAAGTCTCGATGAAAGAGTTGAATGAGGCCTCGGCATCGTTTCTGGTCTCCGCCATCCAAATGTCCTGCAGCGCGCGTTTCGCCTTTGGGTGCTGGCTTTTCGGGAGCTTGTTCAGCACATTGGCCGTCTTGTGCACCCAGCAGCGCTGTTCGCGCGTGGTGGGCCAGACCTCGCCGAGGGCCTTCCAGAATCCCAAGCCTCCGTCGGCGACGGCCAGTTCCGGCGCCATGGTCAAGCCCCGCCGCTTTAAACCAAGGAGCAGTTCACGCCAGTCATGGGCGCTCTCGCGTGCCCCGTCGGTGAAACCGATCAACTCCTTCTTGCCTTCGGGCGTCGCGCCAATGATGACAAGAATGCACTGCTTCTCATCCTCGAGCCGCGCCTGCAGGTGGATGCCGTCCGCCCACACATAGACATAGCGCCTGGCCGAGAGATCGCGCTTCTGCCAGCGTTCGTGTTCCCCGGTCCACCCCTCCTTCAACCGCGCGACGGTCGACGCCGACAGGCCGGGCGCATCCTTGCCGAGCAGCGCGGCCAGCGCCTCTTCGAAGTCACCGGTCGAGATGCCCTTCAGATAAAGGATCGGGATCAGCATCTCCAAACTCTTTGAGCGCCGTGCGTACGGCGGAAGGATCGCAGGCGTGAAGCGAATGCGATTGGGATCGCCGGCAGCCGCCTCACGATCGCGCACACGCGGCTGGCGCGCGGCGACCGGACCGATACCCGTCATGACCTCGCGCTCGGGCAGGCGCCCATGACGCACGACGCGCTGATAGCCGTCGGGGGTCTTGAGATCGGCATGCTTCGCCAGGAACTCCGAGACCTCCGCCTCGATGGCCTGGGTCAACAGCGTGCGCGCACCGTTGCGCAGAATCGTCGGTGAGCTGGTCATCGAACGTCCCTGGCTGAATCGGCTTGATAACGCTATCGTTGGGCAAGGCATATCGCTCCTTCAGTGGAGAGTGGAGGCGTCGAACACCCCCACGATATGCCGCCTTCACCAATTCACGCCGTCACCAACTTTGGGCCTTAGCTCTCATGCGAACCAACCAAGCAAACAAGCGGTCCATTGATTTCAGTCAGTCGACCCAAGACTTCACTTCCCCGGTAAGACACATTTTCTAGTTTGTACCCATGAGAGCCGTCGAGGGCGTCAACATCTATCTGTTCAACCAAGCAGTGAACAACAGGCACGCTACCTAGGTCTATAGAAGCAATAGCATGCTGTTCACGAAGTAAACACTCCAAAGTGACAAGAAGCCCAAACCCACTGATGTCGCCCGCTATAATAGAAAAGTTATCCAATAACGGGCAAATTTCTGAATTATCTTTTAGCAACGCCCTTTCGATACTGGATCCATCGATTTCATGATAACCAATTTGCTCAAGGTAATGAGCCTTAAGGCCGCCCAGCATCCCAAGCACATAAACTCCTCCACTTTCATCTGTTAAGACCTGTCGTCGCTCCTGATCAATCCCGGAGAGACAAATAGTAAGTGTCGTCTGTTGATCAAAAAAGGTGTGCAACTTGCCAACGCTTAGACCTAGTTTATTGGACACCCGAAATAGCTCCGTCGTTAGCGAGATGTGATCACCTGCTATGAAATCTCCTTTCGAAACTCCAATTGTGACATTCATGAATTGCGGCAAACATCCGGAAACAAATATATCATTTGCGCAGTGCCTTACCGCAGCCTCCGCGTATAAACTCAAACTTCTGCAAAAACGAACAATGCGGTCGATAGAGGCGACAATCGAAGGGCCAGGTGCGCTGGCACGCCATAAAGCGTAATCAAGCACTCCCCCTGTAGAATAACCCTGCTCTTGCAGCGCTGCTCTAATGATGTCCAAATCGCTGGGAGCGAGCTTTTGGCCACAACCGATATTTTCAGGACATAACCAAGGTCTATCTGGCATATTTCGCAAGGTCAGCATGAACTGTACTTGGATCATTCCAAAGACGATCGAAATACTCAGCGAATGCCGAATAAATCTTTCTGTTACGCTCCCCAGATTTCGCTACGAGAATAATTTGGGGATTGTCGGAACCATCACTTTTACCCCAAATTGTATGACTCAGGAGGCATATGCAATCATCGATGAACATTAGCCGGAACTGTTGATAATCCTTTTCAGAGTCGGCCTTATAGAATCGCACCTCAAGATGATAACCTCCACGTTTATTCAAAAGCGCCAGTCTCTTTAGACTTTCTTTAACTCTGTCCGAGTATATCCTTGGGCTCAGTCCGGCGCGACTTGCGGCTTTTGCCAGAAGTGGGTTTTCTGGTGGTGATAACAGCAACCTTACCGGCGCTCCCCCTCGGCTAATCCTGATGAGAGCTTCCTCGAACTCTTCAGTTCTGGTCAACTTATCGGCTCCAACTCCCAGAAAGTCGAGTCGAGCATTAGCGAGCCGAAGAGAGCGAGAGAAGTCGATACCTTCAGTTGTTTTCTCAAAAGCAGCATAAATTCCGGCGCGAGAAAACTGGTCAATTAATCTCCATGCAACGACCAAGAGAATAAGGTAGCTACTCAAGCAAAATAACAAAGCAGACAGACCATCAAAAAATAGTGTTCCAAGAAGTGGGAGAGAGGACACGCCACAATAGCAAGCAAACATTAAAGTTGGAGATACGATCCTCTTTGTAAAAAGAGTCGAGATTTTTCCTCTAATTGAAAACGCTGCTAGCACAGCAATACTATACACAGCATTAGAAACTATACCCTGTATAATTGGATTATCAACCATAGTACTCATTACTTTAATCTACGAGTTCTCTTCAAAACCAATTGCGTCCACTCATCATACTCATGTTTACAATTTAAAATTTCTTTTTCATGAACAAACCTTATATCGTTCAAGAAACCAGGCTCGTTGCTCTTGAAATTTGTTGATGAAGGGACAATTCGAAAGCACACCCCTACATGCCTAGAAGAGAAATCGTCGATATTTGAGTATATAGATCCGATATACTTTATCTCATCAAACACTTGCTCAAATGCAAGTTCTTCATGCAGCTCGCGCATGAAGACTAAATGCACCTTTTCAGGATCGCGCTCAAATAGGGTGCCCCGATCGCTATCTTGTAGGTGCCCACCGAAATTTACTGAGCGGGTATGATGCAATCTCTTTTCTGGAAGCCTTCTGGTTCTATTATAGGTTAGAAATAAGTCACAGAATTTGACATGAAACAACGATATTATTTGGACGTAATTGTTGTCTTCCTCTATATCTTGCCTCTTCAGAGAAGTGGCAGCACCTAGAAGTCGCAGCGGGTCGATATTGCTGAAATAAGATTTTGATGGCTTTATGAGTTTGTCGAATTTCTGCTTCGGTATGACCAGGATATCTTCATCCATTGGGAGAATGTGGCGGCGTTTGGTACTGAATTCTGATATTCGATCTTCCCACTCTCTAAGAGCGAACTGACCGTGATAGGTACGCATGAAAATCGAAGATGAGGCATTCCGAACTATGTCCTCCGAAATACGCGCGTTCATCGTCTTATGGGGCGTCGTTCCACTCGTCGCGATTAAGCCCAAAGCACGCGCATCGGCGACAATTTCTTGCGATGATAGAGGTCTCCGAGAGTTTCGAAGTACGACTTCTGCAGCAGCGAGGAATGAGTGGGAGCGCGAAGACATGTCTTGTTCTTACGTTTCCCTGACTGGCGTCTGATGAACGCGCCCAAGTGCCCTCGACCAATTTCACTTAATACGGGCATACGCAAACTTAAAAAACTGTCTAACCTTGGCAGTAAAGTGATTCGCCATATCGGAAATAAATAGTATATGATTCGGCTAGGTTCTATGCGGGTGAAAAGGTTCTCCAATGGAATTTCCTTGAAGTCAGGTCACCACCGCCGCATGGCGTAGAGCAGGCGGCGGTGCACCGGCTTCAGCCCGTCGCGCACATCGGGCAGCGCGCGTTGGGTGATGGTGGAGAGCGCGTAGGCAAAATAGCGCTCTTCAAGCGCATCCTTCAGCTTGATCGGCTCGATCGGCGGCGGAGCGAGAATCGTATCGTCGGACATGGGGAGAGAGGTAGCGTTTTACTGAAGGCGCCTCAAGGCCGGTTCTGCGCCCCGTGGAAAATGCGGAGGATAATCAGTTCCTCCTCGCGGACGCGATAGACGACAATATAAGGAAGAGACTTTACCGTTTTCTCCCGTGTCTCCTTGAGAGCGCCCGGCCGCCCAAGATACGGAAACGATTGCAAAAGCTCGATGGCCTTCGCAATCGCTCGCTGGACCTTTTCAGCCGCTGCCGGATTTTCCGAGATAATCGTGTCCCGGATGTGCTCCAAATCAAACTCCGCTGCAAGCGTTAGCCGCAGCCTCATTTCCAGGGCCGGTACAACAGGCGCTCGATGCTTTCGTCCCCGGCAAACTGGCGCAACTCGGCCTGCCTTAGGGCGAGGCGAACGCCCTCGATTTGTTCGGGCGTCAGGCGCGGCGGACTACCCTCCTCG
Organism: uncultured Alphaproteobacteria bacterium; assembly: GCA_963819665.1. Taxonomy (GTDB): domain Bacteria; phylum Pseudomonadota; class Alphaproteobacteria; order Rhizobiales; family Rhodomicrobiaceae; genus Rhodomicrobium. Next base: position 92,077 of record CAWFXN010000005.1, on the reverse strand, counting down.
TTCGCCAGTTCAATCAACAGCTCGGCAACCTGATCCTGCCTTTCGTCCGGCAGCTTTCTGATCTCGGCGACGGCTTGCTCAAAACGCTTCGTCATGAGGGGAATATAGCATTTGTTTGCGCCGCTATTAAGCCTCTCAGCCGCGATAACGCCGGCTTTGCACTTTTCAGGTTGCGCAAGGGCGTCGTGATTTCAGCGGCGCCTATCCCACCATCGACGGAGGCAAGATGGCCGAGCCGCACCGGCTCCGCGATTACGGCGCAAAGCCCCGGCCAATATATAAATGGATCGTTGCCGCCCAGGCCAGCCGGTGATGGTAAATCGCTGCATGGTTAACAGATGTAAGCCGGAATTACTTCCCTCACACTTTGCTTAAAAAGTACTTAATTCAAGGCCACGATTGCTTCGCGCCGAGCCTGCTTCCTGGCCGGAAGTAAATATGATAAGTCATTGAAAATAAATAGTTTTACCATAACAATGACCTCCCATTAAATTAAATTTAATGCCGGAATTTTTTTCTTTACTGGGACGCGCAAAAGTCCGTTAAATATATTTTTGGACCTGCGACTGTTAACCGTGCGCGCGGGCCGAAACACAGCGCGCAGGCGCTGAGACGGCGTCGCGAACGGTCTTTTTTCCCATATTTATCAGGGGTCAAAGCGGGCTGAAGCCGCGTTAACCTGCCGTTAAGGCGATTTCGGCGAAGATCCATCAGAGGAGAGGAAAAAGAGCGAAAACGCCTCAGTGGGAAATTGACGAAATGGAGGCTGCCTTTGGCGTTACGCGAAGGCAAAAATCGGCTATGGAGCCTAGAGCAGCCCGCGTCCGATTGGACGCGCAGAAGCTGCTCTAGCACTTTAAAATCGATCAACTTTTCCGCCTTTAATCGATCCCGATTAAAGGCGGGTTGATCTGAAAAGCTTCGCCCAGCCGGACATGAAAACAGAGACAGGCCGCCCCTATCTTGGACTTGCGCTTCTCACCGGGCTCAACCTGTTCAACTATCTCGACCGGTATGTCCTGGCGTCGGTCGTCCCGCCCATCAAGGCGGACCTTCAGCTCAGCGACGGCGAGATCGGATGGCTGACCTCCGCCTTCATGATCGGCTATTTCGCCACGTCGCCCGTCTTTGGCTATCTGGGAGACCGCTGGCCGCGCAGGGGCCTTATCGTCTTCGGCGCGACCTTCTGGAGCGCAGGCACGATCCTCAGCGGCTTTGCCCACGATTACTGGACGCTGCTTCTCTGCCGCAGTCTCGTGGGGCTCGGGGAAGCCAGCTACGCGGTTCTGGCGCCGACCTGGATTTCGGATCTGTTCACGGCGGAGCGGCGCAACAACGCGCTGACGATCTTCTATAGCGCGACACCCGTGGGCTCGGCGCTCGGCTATTTGCTTGGCGGTTTCGCGCTCGGGCATGGCGGCTGGCGCACCGGCTTTTTCTGGGCGGGCGCGCCGGGACTGATCCTTGCGCTCGCGCTTCTGCCCCTTGCCGAACCGGCGCGCAAGAAGACCGGCGAAGGCGACCTTGCAAGCAGAGGTTTCTCAAAATCGGGTCTCGGCGGTTTCAGCGAACTGTTCCGCATCGAGAACTACGTCCTCGTCCTGATCGGCTTGACGGCCTACACCTTCGGGCTTGGCGCATTCGCGGCGTGGGGTCCGACGTTCCTGAACCGGGTTCACGGGCTCGAACTTTCCTTCGCGGATCAATTTTTCGGCGGAATGCTCGTCATCGCAGGGCTGCTCGGCACGCTCATCGGCGGCTTCGCCGCCAGCGCATGGCGCAAAAAATCGCGCGCGGGTTACGCCTATCTGCTTACGGTGTCTGCGGCGATGACGGTTCTGGCAGCCACGGCGGCGTTCCTGAGCGACAGCACGGTGGTTTCGATGGCTTGCCTCGGCGCCGCGATGTTCCTCGCCTTCCTGCCGACCGGCCCAATCAATACGCTGCTTATCGAAAGCGTGCCCGTGAGCTTGCGGGCGCGCGCGATGGCGACATCGATTTTCGTCATTCACCTGTTGGGCGATTTCTGGAGCCCGGTCATTGTCGGGCGCCTTGCCGACTGGGGTTACCGGACCGACGATCCGGGGGCCGGGCTGCAAAACGCGATGCTCATTCTGCCCGCCGTGTTCAGCCTTTCCATCCTGTCCTGGGGCTGGCTCGCCTTGAGGCAGCGGCGGCGCTGAGCACTCACAAAGCCGCGCTCCACGGACGGTGAGATGGGATCGCGTGGCGATACTCCTTGAGGAAGTGGCGCAGCACGTGCAGGAGCCTCAAGACGTGCTGACGATCGCCATGAACTTGGGCTCGCCGGACACTCTTGACGATCATGTTCCGGACTTTTTCGGCGCCGTTCTCCAAGCTCAACAGGGAACTGGCAAGGCTGGCGGCCACAATTTCGGGAACGTGCTCGTGTTCCGCGATGACAAGCACCACTTCCTCGTTCAGCCCGCAGAATGCGATGCAATCTTCCAACGTAATCATGATATTTATTGTGCAGCACAAGCTGCCCGGGCGGAATGATTAAGATCAAAGCGACAGGCTCAAAAAGCTCCCACAGCGCGGCGCGGGATTGTGCGGCGTTCGGCGCATCACGTTTTCAGCCGATAGCCGGTCCTGAAGATGCGCCACACGGCGAGCATGCACAGCACGAGGAAGAACGCCGTCATGCCGAGGCTGAGACCCACACTCACATCGGCGATATTGAAAAAGCTCCAGCGGAAGCCGCTGACGAGATAGACGACCGGGTTGAACAGCGTCACCTTCTGCCAGAAAGGCGGCAGCACGTGGATGGAGTAAAAGGTTCCCCCGAGAAAGGTCAGAGGCGTCACCACGAGCAGCGGAATGATCTGCAGCTTCTCGAAATTGTCGGCCCAGATGCCGATCAGAAACCCGAACAGGCTGAAGGTGAACGCCGTGAGCAGCAGGAACGTGAGCATCCAGAACGGATGCGCGATCTGAAGCGGCACAAAGAAGCCCGCGGTGGCGAGAATGATCAGACCAAGAATGATCGACTTGGTCGCCGCCGCGCCGACATAGCCCATGACGATTTCGGTCGAGGAGATGGGCGCCGACAGGATCTCGTAGATCGTGCCGACGAAGCGCGGGAAGTAAATGCCGAAAGATGCGTTCGCGACGCTGTTCGTGAGCAGCATCAGCATGATGAGCCCCGGCACGATGAACGCGCCGTAGCTCACGCCCTGGATGTCGGTGATGCGCGAGCCGATCGCCGAGCCGAAGACGACGAAATAGAGCGCGGTCGAAATGACGGGCGATATGACGCTTTGCATCAGCGTGCGGCGCATGCGCGCCATCTCGAACGTGTAGATTGCGAGGACGCCGCGCCAGTTCATTTTCCGCTCACAAGGCCAACAAAAATATCTTCGAGAGAACGCTGCTTCGTGTTCAGATCCTTGAACCGGATCCCGGCCTTGTTGAGGTCGTTCAACAGCGTAGTGATTCCAGTTCGCTCGGCATGGGTGTCATAGGTATAGACGAGCTGGTGGCCATCCGAAATGAGCGCCAAATGATGAGCCGCAAGCTCCGGCGGCAGCGCATCGACCTTATGCTGCAAGTCGAGCGTGAGCTGTTTCTGCCCGAGCTTGCGGATCAGTTCGTCCTTCTTCTCTACGAGGATCAATTCACCGTTGTTGATGACGGCGATCCGCCCCGCCATCTCCTCCGCCTCCTCGATGTAGTGCGTGGTGAGGATGACGGTGACGCCGGAAGCGGAGAGTTCCCGGATGAGCTGCCACATGCCCTTGCGGAGTTCGACATCCACGCCCGCGGTCGGCTCGTCGAGGAACAGGATTTGCGGCTCATGCGCGAGCGCTTTCGCAATCATCACGCGCCGCTTCATCCCGCCCGAAAGAGTGAGAATCCGGCTTTTCCGCCGATCATAAAGGGACAGGTCCTTCAGCACTTTCTCAATGTAAGCGGGGTTCGGCGGCTTCCCGAACAAGCCGCGGCTGAAGGAAACGGTGCTCCAAACCGATTCAAAAGTGTCCGTCGTCAATTCCTGCGGCACGAGCCCGATCTTCTCGCGAGCCGCGCGGTAGTCCCGCACATTGTCGTAACCATCGACCGTGACCGTACCGCCGGAGGCGTTGACGATGCCGCAAATGATGCCGATCAGCGTCGTCTTGCCCGCGCCGTTCGGCCCGAGCAGGGCGAAAATCTCGCCACGATAGATGTCAAGGCTTACGCCTTTCAGCGCTTGCAGCCCGGAGGCATAGGTTTTCGTGACGTTTGAAACGGAGATGATGGGTTGCATTCAGGTGCTGGAAAAGGGGCGGGTGCTGGTCTTTGAGCGATGGCGCTCTAAAGAACAGAAAATATCGCCTCTGTCATCCTGCAAGACCGGTAATCCGCTCCTACGCCCGGGTGAAACAGGAAACCGCCTTTATGATCCGAACGCAGAATTCTCTTCGACAAAACGAGCGGTTCCACCCCACCTTAAAACGCGCCCGGCAGCGCCGCCGAGTGAGCAGCCGAAATATTCATCACCGCGAAGGCAATGCTCAAAATCAACATCGCGCCCATGAGCGCGGCAATCGAAGCGTAAGAAAACCTCACGACTCTTCCCCCAGTCTGATCGCAAATATGGTCTCAGGCACCATCGTTGCTACTTCAGGACAGCCAGCCAAATGGCCGATCGGGCCGGCCAAAAATCTTGGATGGGGAAACGCGTCCGTCGTGATGTCTGTTCCGCCGCTTTCATACGTGATTTGTTGTTTATGTAATCTAAACGTCGTGTCGCAGTTTCGGGGTGGCGTTTCATAATTAGACTAATTGCCTATCCCGCGTTGCCCCTTCTTCGCAAGCATCGCGAAGCCGTCGCAACGGCGCCAGGCGCCGACTATCTTTCCTTGGAGCGATCACAAGACAAGCGCGGCCGAATCACTTCAAAATTAGGCCGAGCTTTACAAGGCGCGCGCGAACGCCACCCTCCTGCCGGCCGAGCGCGGCGGCCATGGCCTTCACCGCCTCCCCGCGTTTGTGGCGCGCTGATATGTCTGCGTCTTCTTCGGCGGTCCATTTTTTGTAGGCGTTCGCGACCCGCCCATTCGTGGAGGCCGCCGCCGCTTTTGCATGTGCTGCCGGAAGACCTTTCATGTCCCGCAAATGAGCCTGATGAAGCGCTTCTGTTTTAGCGCTTCCTGTCGCGGCCAACCGCTCCTGTTCCGACTCCGAAGAACGACGGAAGTCGCCGTCCTTCATCAAGGCCTCGGGGTGAACGCGGAGCGCGCGCTCATTCCAGCCGAGGAGATGCAGCCCGCTCAAGCTTCGAACGCGCGAAAGGGCGACATAGCCCTGGCCATACTCGAAGGCGTTCGACAAATCCATCACGGCCGCGTCAAGCGACATGCCCTGGCTCTTATGCACGGTGATCGCCCAGGCGAGGCGCAGCGGAACCTGCTCGATCCCGGCCTTGAACGCCTCGTCTTCCGCGACTTTCCATTCAGCCGGCCTCGCGACGACGGTCGAGCCGCCTTTCGTGGTGATGACTGGAAAGCCGTCCTCCCGCGCAAATTCCGTCACGACGCCAAGCGTGCCGTTGACGAAGCGGCCTTCCGGATCGTTCTTTGTGAACATCACGATGGCGCCGGTCTTCAAGTCGAGCCGTTCTGGCGAAAGGCAGCCGCGCTTTAAGCCGTCGGTCAAAAGCTTGTCGCCCGTCGAACTCATATGGAAGCTTCTGATCTCGCCCGGCAGCTTCACGAGTTCCGCCTGATTGATGCGGTCCACATCCATATTGTGCGTGAAGAGCCGGGTGACGCTTCCGGGCAGGCTGTCCATCTTGAGCTTGCGGCTTGCGAGAAGATCGCGATGCTGCTGGCCAAAGCGATTGGAGCGGATCGCGCCGAGAAGCAGCGAGAACTCCGAATCCGTCTGGCGGTGCTGTTCGGTCAGGTAGCAGATTGCGGGGTCGAGGTCCCGCCATGCGCGCGAGGCATAGGCGAAGGGCGAGCGGTCCTCTTCGTCCTGACTTTCCATTTCAGCGCCTGCGTACTCGTCCCGGCGGACGACGGGCGGAAGCTGGAAGAAGTCGCCGACGAAAACGGCCTGCAACCCGCCGAAGGGATCGCTGGATTTGCGGACGAACTGACAAACCTGGCTGACTGCGGACAAGGTCTGCCCCGACAACATAGAAACCTCATCGATGATGAGAACGCGCGTCTTCCTGATCCTGTCGGTGACGCGACGGCTTTTCGCGATCGCGTCCATGTCCGAGCGCGTGACGTGTGACCGCGCGCCGATCCCGCTCCAGGCATGGACCGTCATGCCGCCGAGTTGCGCCGCCGCGATACCGGTCGACGCGGTCACGGCGACCGGCGCGCCCTCGCGCCGCAAATAGCCGACGAAGCGAGACGCGACATAGCTTTTGCCGCTTCCCGGCTCGCCTGTCAGAAACGCGCTCGCGCCGGTTTTCAGGATCTGGAGAGCTTCGTCTTGTTTCATGAAATGCCGTTGCCGCCCTTGCTCAGGCGCGACAATAGGAGAACAAAAAAGCCGCCAACAAGTCTTCCGCGAAAAACGCCCCCAGGATTCGCTCTGTGATGGAGCCTCGCTACGTACTGCCGAGAAGGCCCCTGTGCTTAATGGACCTGCCCTTTGGGCGTCCAGCTATCCTTATCCGCGTGCGCGCTGGTTACGCTGTTGTTGCCACTCTGGTTGCCATTCTGAGTGGCCAGCTTCTCGCTGGCTTGCTTCAGATCCAGCCATTCGGTGCGCATGACGTCTACGCTGCCATCCTTGATCTCTTCCTTTTCAGGCTTCGCGGATGCAGCCCATGTCCCGGTTATCGTCGCTTTTTCAGGCGCCGTGCGGAATGCGTCGGCTCGAGCAATCAATTCCGGATTCGGCTGGTAGTTCGTATTCGAAACAACGTGGACGACCTTGTAACCATCTTTTTCGAGCTGCGTGAGAATGCCGTCCAGCGCGTCGGCCGTCGGCTTCTTGATGTCGTGGAACAGAATGATCCCTTTGCCGACCTGCTTGACGCGGCTTATCACATTACTCGTGATGCGGGCAGAAGTTGCTCCAGGTTCCGTATCACCCGAAATCACGTCCACAGACCAGATGCTGATGTTGCGGCTGGCGAGATAGGCAGCCGTTTCGGGAGAGTCCCTCAAGCCCGGGAACCGGAAGAACGGCGCAATCGGCTTACCGAGCGCCTGGCTGACGGCGGCAAAGCCCTTCTCGATCTCAAGTTTCGCGTCATCCGCCGGCATCAGGTGAATGGCGCGCGGATGGGACCATGTGTGCGAGCCGATGGTATGGCCCCTGCGGTCTAACTCCTTAAGGAGTTTTGGATTTTCCTGCGCCATTCGCCCAACGGAGAAGAATGTCGCCTTCACGCAATGCTTTTGCAGCGTGTCGAGCACCTCTTGCGTGTTCGCGCCAAGCGGCCCATCGTCAAATGTCAGCACGATCTCGTGCTCTCGAAGGTTCAAAGTCCGGCTCTGTGACTTGTTCGAAACGTCGTTGAGAGCCGTCCCGTAAATGGGGCCATTCTTCGAGTTGGCAGCCACGATCCTCGAAAGATGCGAGAGTTTCGGATCGTAGGCGCAGTCGGCCTCGTTGGCGAGCGCCTCGCATGAGACCGCTCCGAGGAATAAAAGCGCAAGAACGATCCTCATCGTGGACACCCGTCTTGGAAAGGGAAGCACTATTATAGACCCGGATTTAGCCTCTCTCGAAGGCCAAACAACGGCGCCCGCCCGAATTACCACCAACCTGTTGATTCAGGGCGACAGCTCGCAGGCAAGTTCGCGAGAGTGCATTCGTCAGGAGGAGGGACCGAGTTTCTGCGTCAGATTCTCGAATTCGCGTCTTAAATTGTCATTGCGGAAAATTTGCTCGAATCCGGGAGGATCCAGTTTTTGCACAGATTCAAATGACATCCGCGCTTCATCCATGAGCGCCTTTAACTGGAAACTTTCCTCGACAGTTTCATAAGTATTATCCGCGACACGCAAATCGAAAAGCGCCCTGTCTCGCGCCTGCGCCAGAAGCCGCCTCTGTGCCTGCAAATAGTCGCGATAGAAAATGGACACGCGTCGCGAAACCTCTTGCGCCTTCAAATTCGCTTCGAGCGCCTTGCGCTGATCGTCCCTGCTGGCTGACTGCAGCAGCTCTCGCGTTTTCGCGCCTGTCTGCTCGATGCTGCCCGTAATTTCCCTTAAGCGCGCGAGGTAAACTTTGTCGATGCGTTCGATCAGCATTTCCTGGCCCTGAACCAGCATCGCGAAAAGCGCCGCGTGCATGCCGAAATAGCGCCGCGCGGATTTCAGGTCCTCGTTTGACTGCCTCACAAGCGTTCCAAGCCTTTGGTCCGCGATCTTGGCTACCTCGAAAGCCGTCATGAGCTTCAAGAGGTCGCTACCGAGCACGCCGTCGAGAAGAAGATCGAGCTGGTCCTGCGAAAGCGTCACGCCCGCGCCGGCAAGCCCTTTGCCGATCTCCTGCTTGATGCGAAGGATGTCAGTTTCACGCTGTTTGATATCCGCCTCAAGGGCCGTAATCGACTTGTCGACGGACTCTTTCGTTTCAGTGAAAAAGGTCGGAAGCAGCCCATGTTGCGGGGCTTCCAGCCGCTTCTCACGCAAGGTTGCTATCCGGTCACGGTTCGCGGCGATTTTGTCCTGCTGTTTCCGGATGTCTTCTTGAAGCTTCAGGATTGGGGCATCCGTTACGACGGCGAGCGCGCTGTCGAGAAGCTCCCGGACTTCCTTTTCGCGCTCCTCGCGCGTTTCCGTCCAAACTGGATCGAACAGGAACTTGTCGCGTGTGGGCAAGTCTTTGGCGCCCTCGCGCTCCGCGGCGGCGCGCTTCAAAATTTTGTCGATAGAGGCAAGCAAGGCCTGAGACTGAAGCCCGCTCGTATCGGGTGGCGCTTGCCGCGCTTGGGGAGCAACCGCTCCGAGCGGAGAACCGGGCGGCGTAAAAACGGCCCTGGGTTCCACTTCTTCTGCTCGAAGCAAACCTGCTTGCAGTGAAAGCACAAGGACTAATATCCCGCCACGTAGGCAGGCCTGCTGAAGAAGCATCGTCTCCCTGCTCCACTTTTCAGCCACAGAAACCCGATAGCAAATGTAGAGTGGAAAAGCCAATTTCCAAGCATAAGCTTCCACGCAAAAGCGTGACCGGCGCGTGCAGCCGGTAATGCGTTCTCTAGCTTTTTGTTGCGTAGCCTTTGGAGAATCCGGCCGTGACGAAGTTCTCTGTGTTCAGCCTCCTCGCTTTCGTGGGGCTCGCGGCTGTAACGGCCTTCCCTGCGATGGCGAAGGAGCAGGCTTCCAAGACATGGACGGCGTCCAAGGCCGCGCATCTTCGCGTCGCGCCCTCAAGCGAGTCGCCCATCGTCGCCTCCGTCCCGAAAGATGCCGTACTGACTTCTTACCAGCCCTGCGCGAGAGGTTGGTGCGCCGTCGAATATAGGGGTATCCGGGGCTGGATTTATGATGTTCTCCTTGTCGAACAGCTTGAGAAAGCCATGCCTGCCACCCATGAGTCCCTGGCCGAAGCCAGCCTGCAAAGGCCGTCTCCCCCGCCCGTCGCCACGGCCTCATATCGCGTGATTGGACTTGGGGCTGAAGAAAGCCTTCCTATTCGAGAATCGCCTACGGACACGGCGTTGGCGGTCGGAAATCTTTCCCAAGACGCGAAGAATATTGCAAGGCTTGAGACATGCATGCGCCAGTGGTGCCTGATCGATCATAATGGCGCGAGGGGATATGTTCGAAGCCGCTTTCTGGCCCGTTCAGATGAAGTTTCCTCTCCCAGGTACGGCATCGATGGCGAGGCGAATTTGAAGGTCTTCAGCTTTGGAGGCTCCGACGCGGATATCGTCGGCGAAATTCCATACTATGCCGTCGGGATTGCGCCCATTGGCGATTGCAATGGCGAGTGGTGTCACGTCCGTTATCTTGGCCTCGTGGGTTTCGTAGACGCCCGCCGCCTGCGCCCGGAAGCGTCTCGTCAGCGTTAGCGGCGACAGCGCTCAAGCGGCCTTTGGACGAGCAGCGCTTTTTTCTTGCGGCGGCCACGGGAGCATTCTAACGAAAGAGTCAAGACAGGATTGGCGGACTGCGCCAGTCGAAGCTGCCGTTCAACCTCAAGTTAGAGTCGTCGCGCTTCATGACTACAGACCAGTTTGCTGTTTCGGATCAGGCGGCTAGTTTTGACAATAACAAGCTCAAAGAACAAAAGGAAAAGGTGCGCCGCTTCCGCAAGCGTTTGCAAGCGCGCGAGGCGTTTATACTTCCCGAGATCTGGGACGTGGTGTCCGCCCGGGTCATGGCTGACGCCGGGTTCGACTTGATCGGAATGTCTCCAGATTCGATAGCCTGGACTCAAGGCTTGATGCCCAATGACCGGCTGCCGCTCGAGGCGCTCGTAGCAGCCGCAGAGAGCATCACGCGCAACTTCGCCGTGCCCGTCAACGCGGATCTGGAAGGCATCGCAGGGCGTTCGATTGAAGAAATCGGCGAAGCCGTTGCGGCCGTGGTCTCGGCGGGCTGTGTTGGAGTTGTCATTGGTGACGGCGGCCGAGGCGGATCACACGGAATCGCGTCGATACAGGAGATGACGGCGGCGATCAGGACCGCAAAAGCGTCAGCGCTCGAAACAAGGGTTCCTGCCGTCATCACCGCAAGGACCGAGGCTTTTCTCCTTGAGCCACCGCCGCACTCTCCCTTCGAGACAGCCGTCGAACGCGCAGAGGCTTACTTCGCCGCGGGCGCCGACTGCATATCCGTACCTGGCGCTCAGCACATCCAGATTGTCGAACGGCTTTCGGCGCAGATCGACGGGCCGTTATGCATTACGATCGGTCTTACGCCGGCGCCGGATTTAAAAACTTTCTCCAGGGCAGGCGCGTCCTGCGTCGCTCTTGGCTCGGCGCTCATGCGGTCATTGCTCGGGATGCTCCGGCTCAAGGCCGAGGAAATCCTGGCCTTCGGCCAATTCAACAATCTCGAAAAGGCCATCCCTCTCGATTCCCTGAACAGTTTGTTGCGTTAAGCGACGATGTTTTATCTGTCCAAGGTTGTCTGGGCGTTTTTGCAACCGTCCACCCTGATCGCAATCGTGCTCGTAGCCGGCTTCCTTTTGGTTGCCCGAGGCAAGCGCGCAGGGCTGCCGGTGCTCTTCTGCGGCGTCGCGCTGTACTTGATCGCGGGTTTTTCGCCGCTGGCCAACTGGTTGCTTGTCCCTCTTGAAACGCGCGCTCAGATCGGGATGTCGGAACCTGTCGACGGAGCAGCCGGCATCATTGTCCTTGGCGGCGCGACGGCAGGCGCCCAGAATTTCGGCAAAGGGCGAGTCATCCTGAATGACGCCGCTGATCGCATGATCGAAGCAGTTCGCCTTGCGCAGCAATACCCGGATCTGCCGGTCATCTTCTCCGGAGGAAATGGCGACATTTTCTCAAGCAGTAAGCAGGAGCCAGAGGCCCAACTCGCCCAAAGGTTCTTCGAGGGCTTCAACATCACGCCGCCCCGGCTGCGGCTGGAGAATCGTTCACGCAATACGTTTGAGAACGCGGCCTTCACCGCCGAGCTCATGCGCCCCCGCCTCAATCAGCGTTGGGTTCTCGTCACCTCCGCATTTCATATGCCAAGAGCAAAAGCGCTGTTTGAAGCACAAGGGTTTCACGTCATTCCGCGCCCGGGAGATTTTCGCACCAATGGCCCCCAGGATCTCTGGCGGATTTTCGACAAACCCTCCGACGGATTGCGGCGGCTGGATATGGCCGCAAAGGAATGGGTGGGGCTTTTGGTGTCGTGGCTTCGCGGCGACATTGCTTGGCCGCAACGGCGCGATGATACTTCCCCGGTCGGATCGGCAAGCCTGAGCCGCGCCTCGGTCATTCAGCCAAGCCCGCGATCCTGATCCGTATGACAGAAAAAAGGCGTTTGGCCACAATTGGGTTATCGTGGCATGGCTAAGGTAATGTCGGCAGCATTTTTTGCAGCCGGAAGAAGTTAAAACCCAGCCGCTCGCCTCATGATCGCTCACGACCCCGGCTTTGTGATCCTCTCGACGACAATCGCAATCCTTGGGGCTTTCACGGCTTGTGTCATGATGTCGAATCTCGGCTCGCTGAGCCGGGGAGAAAGACGAGGGCGGCTGCTTATGGCATCGGTGTCCCTTGGCGGATCTCTTTGGGTGATGCAATTCGTTGGACTGCTCTCTCTCGAAGTCCCTCTAAATCTTGCTTACAATCCCATACTGCTTGCGTCTTCGGCCGCTATAGCTTTTGCGGGGACCACGGCTGCGCTTCTCCTCGTCGGCGCGCGCAGAAGCGCCTATCCTTCGCGTCTTCCCCTAGCAGCAGCTGTTTTCGGCGCGACCATCGCCGCAACGAATTATTTCGGCATCGCAGCCATCGCCGGCCGCGGCCTATCTTTTTCGTGGTTTCTTACTCTTGTCAGCGTTGGAGTTTCTGCACAGGTTGCGGGTATCGTGCTCTGGTTCCTCTTCCGGCGCCGGGGTGCCCTTCTCACAGTCGCGGGCGCCATTTTTTTGGGACTTTGCCTTACGGCAAGCCATTATCTGACGGTTGCTTCCACTCAAAATCTGGAGCAGACCCTCCTCACCGTACCAGCCTACGAAAACGGAATTTCCGAGCGGTACTTGGCTTGGTCGGCAACCATAATGATGTACCTGATCTGCAGCATATGCCTTTGTATTTTCGTCATCAGCCAGTTCAGGGACGAAGCCGACTAGCGTGAGCTACTGCATAAGAACTTCGACGAGTTTGCTGTCTCCAGAGGCGACGGTGAAAGCGCCAGCGAACTGCCTCTCGCCGTGCTGCGCGGCGACCCTGTAATCTCCTGCGGCGAGGATGTGCGTCGGGAATGCGCCCGCACTTTCCTTGATCACGTCGCCACCCGCGTTATAGATGGTCCATCTTGTATCCGCGACGGCTTCTCCTCCAGATCGCTGAACGAGCTTGAACGTCACTTTTCCCGCATCGTGATCAATCCCTGCCTCTGTGATCTTGCCCGGCTCGATGACAACATCGGTCGCGATCGCCGAATTCGCATCTCCATAGGTGCTCACGATGTGATACACGCCGCTGTTCAAGCGCATAACAACGCCGGGACGCAGTTCCGCCAGGATCTTTTGCCGGTTCCCGGACTGATCCTGCGTATCGGAGAAGATTTCGAATTTCAGAAGGTGCTCCTGCGTGATGGGCGTGCGCGCAAGTGTCGCCGTGAGCCGAAGGCCGCCTGCGTTCACGACAAAGTCTTCATTGGCGGTTTTTTCCGGCCAAACGCCAATTTTCCTCGTCAGGTTCGCGCGGCCGTAAGCGATGTTGACGAGATACTCGCCGGGCTTCAGTTCGATCGTCGGTCTCGCATCGCGCAACATCTTGAGAAGCTTGTAGTTTCCGTCGTTCTCTGCGCGCCCGGCGAAAATGCGCCATACGATGCCGGATGTCATTGGCGCGCTGCCTTCACTCAGATACGCGGTGAGGGTGACTGGAGCGGGAGGACCGGAGCTTGGTGGAATAGGCCTCGCTTGAGCTTGCTCTTCCGCGCCTGGCTCGACAGGGATGCCGGCGCCATCGCCCTCGACAGGAACGTCCTCGCCGTCGGCGGGTATTTCCTCTTTGATCGACTTCGATCCTGCCTGGGCCGTGGTTACCGGATGCTCTGCCACCCAACAGGAAAGCGCGGCCCCGAGAAAAACAGCGCGAACAAGGGGCGCCAACCTTACTCCGCGCATCGATGTCCCCCAAGGCGAAACGAGTTTATATCACCAGCCGAGGGGCAATCTAGAAAAGGGCTTCGATTAAAATGAGGCGAAGCCTCCTCCTACTCCTGAATTTTCGCCGACAGCACCTGACCAGCGACCACGCTGATCTCAGTCTGCTTGGCTGGAGCATTTTCGTCTTTTCCCCTGCATTCCACTTCGTAGCGCCCAGCTTTGAGGATGAAGCGGATGTCGGAGCCTGCGGCGCGTCCAACCGGGCCGCCCTTGCGATCCGCTCCGGCTTCGTAGACAGCGCAAACCTTATCGCTTTTGCTGGATGGGAGACTTAGTTGCGCCTCCCCAGCATTCAGGATGACATCTTGCGATGTCAGCTGTCCGGCCTTCACGGTGACGATGCTTTCCACGCGCGCATTGCCGTAGACCGATTCCAGCCGATAGCTGCCTGCGGGGAGTTGCAACTTATTGGAGTATCCAAAGACCCTGAGAACAGGGAGCGCGGCGTTCTTCACGTCCGAAGCAGCCGGAGAAAGCCGATGCCATGCGGCCACGAGTTCGGGCGAACCCTCTTTAGCGAAGGTCTTGATCTCAAGAGCGCCGATGTTCAACGGCATCCGGACTACTGAAACCTTGCCGGCGATGACCTTCACGGAAGCGTCAAGCGTGGCGGCGCCCGCAAAAGCAGACAGCACATAGTCTCCTTCGTTGAGATGAAACAACGCGGGAGCCCCGCTTGAGCGGCCGAGTTCCTCGCGAGCCGGCGTCTTCGGCTTTGAGACGATGAAAAATGCGTCTCCAACAGGCGGCCCATTGGGCGTCTGCTGCGCCTCGGCTACGATAGTGCCAGCAGCGAGCGCGATCGTCTTTTCGACCTTTTCAGCGCCAAGCGTGAACTCTCCGCTGCCCGTTGCGAGGCCATAGGCCACCTTCACGCTATACCGGCCTTCGGGGAGTTTCGCTTTGGCCAGCCCCCCGCCGCCAACCCAAAGGGGCGCCTCGGCGGTCCGAACCTGTCCGGTGGGCGTAATCAGGGTTTTGTAAATCTCCCAGGTGACACCCGCCTCAAGCGGCGGCATGCCCGATACGAGGGAAGCTGAAAGCACGACGTTTGGTTCGGGTTGCGGGGGCGGGGTCACTTCCACCTCCTTCTCCGCAGGTTGATCCTTCTCAGCGGGCTGATCCGCAGGAGGCGCCGCCGGGGATGCCGCGGGCGCCTCGGGCGGATTGACAGCAGTTTCCACACGACCGGGATTCGTGGGTGTTACCGGCGCCGCCTTTGGCTGCGCGGCCGTTTGCGCCGTACCAAACGCCTCCCGAAGGTGGCGTTCGAGATCAGCCCCGGACTTCACGCCTATGAATGCGCCACCCATCGCTTTCGCCGCGCAGGTGAAGTTTGCAGACGCCTGCTCGCTCATGCTCATGCCAAGAACCGTCAGCTTCGCATGAGGATAAAGACCATGAAGCCGTCCTGCGGCGCCACAAATGTCGCCAATACAATCGTCCCCGGTTCCGGCGACGAGAACGGCGGAGACGGGCTTTCCGTCGGCTGGGCCGGCCGACTTGAGCGCCGCCTGCAAGGCATCCATTGCCGGGGCCCGCGCAGCTTTCGGCTGAAGCGCGGCCAGCGCCTTGTCCAGCGTGCGCAAGCTGCCGCCTGCGGCCTGAAGCGGAACCAGCTCGCTGATATCTTCGCATTTCTTCTTTGGAAGTGTGCCGAAAGCCCAGAACGCGAAGGAGCCGTCCGGTTCCATCCGGCTCGCGGCGCTGCTAATGCCGGATTTTGCCCAGTCGAACTTCCGCTTCTGGCCCAGATTCGCGGCCATTTGCGCAGTCGCGTCCAGGATTACGACGGTGCGAGCCTGCTCGGCCCGGCACGTGGATGCGAAGCTGCACAAAGTGAATGAGACCAGAATGGCTGCAATGACTGTCGGCATTTTTGTCGGCCTTTGCGGTCCTGAAACCTAGCTGGATTTAAGGGGCGCCGGGCCGTCCGGTCAACCACGGGGCTAAAAACGAAACTGCTCTGCGAGGATGCGCTCTTCCAAGGCGTGACCTGGATCGAAGAGAAGCTTAAGGCCGATGCTCCGTTCCTCGCGAACAAGGACCTTGAGCACGTCCCGGAACTCGGCATGATCGGCGACGGCGCTGACCGGGCGCTTTTCAGCTTCCAGAACAGAAATCCTGACCTGCGCTTTGTTCGAGAGGAGCGCTCCGCGCCAGCGCCTTGGGCGGAACGGGCTTATCGGCGTCAGGGCAAGGAGGCGCGCCTTCAGGGGCAAGATGGGCCCTCCGACCGAGAGGTTATAGGCGGTGCTGCCTGCAGGCGTCGAGACAAGGACGCCGTCGCAAATGAGTTCGGTGAGCCGCTCTTTCCCATCAACGGTGATTGCCAGCCGCGCGCTTTGCGCCGTCTGACGGAAGAGATGCACCTCGTTGACCGCAAGCGCGTTCAGCTGCTCCCCGGCCGCATTCTCCGCCTGCATCTTCAGCGGATGAATGATGCTCAGCTTCGCATTGGACACGCGCTCGACGAGGTCATCCTCTTTATATTCATTCATAAGGAACCCGACCGAGCCCCGATGCATGCCGTAGATGGGAACCTCGGTCCACATGAAACGATGCAGCGTCTGCAACATGAGCCCGTCGCCACCCAACGCGATGATCACGCTGGCGGAGGCGGGGTCGGACGCACCGTAGCGCTTTGACAGCCGCTTCAACGCCGCCTGCGCTTCTGGCGCGGGGCTTGCAACGAAGCCAAGACGGACCTTATCAGCGAAGACGGCCGTCTGGGTATGAGCCGGGCTCACCTCGGCCATGGTAACTCCTGAGCTTGGACGTCCCGAAAATCGGACAGAGCGCAGATACAGCACATTCGAGGGAAAATCATGCACCAGGGCGCCGAGATGATCGTCTTATATACCACATTCCCGACCGAAAAGGATGCTCAGAAAGTGGGTGGGGAACTCGTCGAGGAGAAACTAGCCGCCTGTGTCAATATCTTTCCAGGTATGGTCTCTATCTACCGGTGGGAAGACGCCGTCGAGAAGGGAAGCGAGGTTGCAATGCTCGTCAAGACAAGAAAGGAACTCGAGCCTCAAGTGCTCGAAGCGTTGGCGGCAAAGCACCCTTATACCGTTCCTGCCCTTATCGTATTCGAGCCTAGCCGGGTGGCGGCCTCTTACCTTAATTGGCTGCGCGATCAGACCGTCTCTAGCGATGGGCATTCAAGACCAAAATAAGGCAAGCGTCCTCCGAACTGATGCGTTTCCGCAACGGATTCACAAGACCCTGTAAAAAACATCAGAAATCTAAAGCACTTAAGCCATGAATCAACAAACTTGCATTCAGAGAGGTTCACAATCATCTTAAGGGCGTTAGGCGGGAGAGAGTCATGGGCAGGCAGAGAAAGTTGAAGGGAGCGGCACTGGCGTGCGGCATCGCCTTGTCGCTTACTCAGCAGATCACGGCGGCCGCAGCATTTTCAACGGAGCCTGTATCGCCTCCGTCTGCAAGCATGCAGGCTAATCCGCCCTCGCAATTCATCCAGCCTGGCATTTCCGGGCAGACGCCTCAGTTCGATCTTAGCGATCCCATGACGGCCGGAAAATCCAAGGGGACGGATGTAACAATTCCGGGGCTCGGGACTCTCGGCACCCTCCCGAAGCTTGATTTCGGCCTTGAGCTCTTATACGGCCCCAAGAGTGGCTCAGAAGCTCTTCAACTCGATCAGCATGCGCCCGAAAGTGACATGCAGATCAAGGGCACTTTGACACACAAATTTTGAACTGGAGCCCAGCGCGAGTTCTGTTAGATGAGCTTGCGCTCAAGAAATCATCTCAGGCTGGTTGGCGCGGTAGCGGTTCATGTTTTGACCGCGACTGGTGGTGTTCTCGGTCTTTTCTCGCTTCTATCCGCGTGCGATGGCCAATGGACAACTTCCTTTGCTTGGCTCGGCGCGGCCCTGATCGTGGATGGCGTTGACGGTCCGCTCGCACGCATGGTGGACGTCAAGCGTGTTTTGCCTCGTTTCTCCGGAGAAGAACTCGACCACCTCGTTGATTACGTGACTTACGTTACGGTGCCCGCCTTCATGCTTGCGCGCGCCGAAATTGTGCCGGAAGGCCTGCGGCTGCCATTAGCGGCGATTATCATGCTCGTGTCGCTTTACCACTTCTCCGACACCGAGAGTAAGACCGCCGATGGGTATTTCGTCGGCTTCCCCGCCATCTGGAATGTCGTCGTGCTTTATTGCTTCGTGCTTGACCTCCACGCTACAGTTTCCGCCTCGATCATCACAATCTGCGCTGTCTTTACTTTCATACCGCTCTATTGGGTTCACCCGCTGCGAGTGAAGCGGCTGCGGCTTGTGACCTTCGCCGTAGTTTTAGCCTGGGGCGCGGCCGCTGTCAGTGCGATCCTTCGCGGTTTTCCTGGTACTCCCACCGTGCAGGCTATATTTGCAGTAGCGGCGATCTATGTCATCGCAATCGGCGTAAGCGCGAGGGCTGAAGGCGACCGCCATTTTGATCCCGTGAAGTGAGAAATCTCCTCGAAATGAAGGCCGCGTCGCGGCAGGGCTTTACATGGAATTACTCTTCGATCCAGCCGCGTGGGCCAGCCTCATCACGCTGACGCCCTGGAGGTCGTGCTTGGTGTCGACAATATTGTCGTTCTGTCCATCCTGACACACGCCCTTCCTCAAAGAGAAGCGCGGCGCGCCAGAGCGATCGGCCTAGGCTTGGCGCTCGGCCTGCGCCTTGCCCTTTTGTCGGCCATCAGCTGGATCACCCATCTCACCTACCCCGTCTTCAGCGCTGCGGGACGGGATTTCTCCTGGCGCGACCTGATCTTGATTGCTGGCGGCCTCTTTCTAATGGTGAAAGCCACACAGGAAATTCATAGCGAAATAGAAGGAAGAGAAGATCCCTCCAGCACAGGCCGTCCAAAGGCGAGCTTTGGCGCAGTCATATCCCAGATCGCCGTCATGGATCTCGTCTTCTCACTCGATTCCATCATCACGGCTGTCGGGCTTGCGCGCGACATTGAAATCATGGTCGCCGCGATCTGCATCTCCATCGGCGTCATGTACGCGGCGGCCGAGCCGGTTGGAGCATTCATCAAGCGCCATCCGACGACGAAGATGCTCGGCTTGTCCTTCTTGATCTTGATCGGCGTCGCGCTTGTCTCAGACGGCTTCGAGATTCACATTCCGCGCGGATATATTTATTTCGCAATGGCGTTCGCAGGCGCAGTCGAGGCTATCAACATCTGGGCGAAGGGCTCTGCAAGCTATCGCAGCAGAGCGACGCCCCTCGATCTCACGGGTCAGCAGCGAGATCCGTCCGCGCCAAACGCTCCGCCGACGAATAAAGACTCCGTGCCTGCTCCCGCACGGAACATGAAGGCGCAGCGAAGAAAGAGACGAAAAAAATAGAACCTTGGCGCCATTTTATCACCATCAATGAGGCCGTGCTCATCGCCTTTGGCCCAGATTTGGTCCATAAGCCCGATTAGGGAGAGTTCGCTAGAGGCTTAACCGGAAGGAATCATGCGCGCCTTAATTGTCTCCGCCGTGACGGCGCTTTCGATTGCGGCAGCAACCGTGAGATGCGCCGCCGAGCAAGTTACCTTGGAGTATCTCGGTCTCGAGCTGTCGGCAAATGTTGAGGTCGCCTCGGGCAAGTCGCTCAAGAACGAAGTCGTTCTTTTGGTGCACGACACGCTTGGCCATGACCGGATGGAGCTGATGGCGGCGCTCCAGGATAGCCTGCGCGATCAGGGGATCAGCTCACTCGCCATAACCCTCGGGCTCGGCATGGATAAGCGCCACGGCATGTTCGATTGCGCGACCGAACAGGATCACCGCCACGAGGACGCAATCGACGAGATCGCAAGCTGGGTCCAGTGGCTGAAGGATAAGGGCGCGACATCCATCACGCTCGCTGGCCACGGCCGTGGCGCCAATCAGGTTGCGCTTTATGCCATCAACCGCTTGGACAAGACCGTGAAGCGCGCCGTGCTGATGTCGCCCTTAATGCAGAGCGAAGAGAAGGCCGAGGCAGAGTACAGCGCGCGTTTCGGGCAATCCTTGCGTCAAGAGCTCGCGAAGGCCGAAGAACTCGTGGCCAGCGCGCGTGGTAATCTGTTTGTCGACGTGCCGGGATTCCTGACATGCGCGAAGCCGCAGGTGACGGCGGGGACTTTCGCAAATTACTACGGCGCAAATGCCAAGTTCAAAACGACGAACCTGTTGCAGAGCATTAAGGTTCCCGTGCTGATTGCGGTAGGCGATGCAGATCCGGTCCTGGCCGAAGTCAAGGCCGCCGAACCGGAGTACATAAACCTCAAAACTGTGACGATGGCCGTGATTCCTGGCGCGGATCAGGATTTCAGGGACATGGGAGCCGATGATCTCGCTCGAAAAATCAAGGAGTTCATCGGCCACAAGTTGCAGGGTTAGGCCGCTTGCCTTATTAAGGGATGCTTATTTGCGCACGTAGGAGCCGGGAGCATCCTCAATCGGTTTGAAAACGCCGCCGCCTGGCTGGGGCGGGGTAATTTGCGCGCCTGACTGCGAAGAGAGCCACTTCTTAAAGTCCGGCCACCACGAGCCCGGATGTTCTTTCGCTTTCGCAATAAATCCATCAATCGTGGGCAAGGTTTTTGCGTCGCCTTCCTCAAGAATCCAATACTGGTATTTTTGCTTGGCAGGCGGGTTGATCACACCCGCAATATGCCCGGAACCGGCCAGAACGAAGCGGACCGGGCCACTAAAAAGCTTGGCGCCATTTAAAACCGACTGGGCCGGGGCGATGTGATCCTCCTTCGCGGCCACATCGTAGATGGGAACCGTTATCTTGCTAAGGTCGAGTGTCACCCCGCCGAGCTTCAGAAGGCCCTGCGCGAGCGTGTTTTTCATGTAAAACTCACGCAGGTAGAAGCTGTGATTGGCAGCCGGCATTCGCGTCGAGTCCGCATTCCAGAACAAGAGATCGAACGGGAAGGGCTGCTTGCCGAGCAAATAATTGTTGACGACGTAAGGCCAGATCAAATCTTTCGGTCGCATCGCGTTGAACGTTGCCGCCATCCGCGCTCCATCGAGGTATCCTTTTTCCGCCATCAGATCCTCGAGCGCCTTCAGTTGCTCCTCATCGATGAAAACGAGAAGTTCGCCGGCTTTCGTGAAGTCGGTCTGGGCCGTGAAAAGTGTCGCAGAATTGATGCGATTGTCGTCAATCGCGGCCATATAGGCGAGCGTGCACGCGAGCAGAGTTCCACCCACGCAGTAGCCGAGCGTGTTAGTGTGGGGCTGGCCCGTGATACGCAGCGTAGCGTCCACGGCGGCAATAACACCTTCGAGCATGTAATTCTCAAAGGTCTTTGACCCCAGCCGCCCATCCGGGTTCACCCACGAGATCACAAAAACGGTGAAGCCCTGATCGACCAGCCACTTTATGAAGGACTTCGGGGGCGTGAGGTCAAGAATGTAGAACTTGTTGATCCACGGCGGCACGATGAGCATCGGGACTTCGTGCACTGTTTCGGTCGTCGGCGAATACTGAATGAGTTGCAACAACTCGTTCTGATAGACCACCTTCCCAGGCGTCACCGCGAGGTTTCTGCCCACCTCGAAGGCTGACATGTCCGTCTGCCGAATCCGGAGAAGCTCACCGGAACGGCCGAGGTCTTCCAGGAGATGAGTCATGCCTTCGGCGAGATTTTGGGCATTCGTCGATACTGTGGCGCGGATCACTTCGGGGTTTGTAAAGGGGAAATTCGAGGGCGAGAGCGCGCTCACAATCTGGTTCAGATAAAACTCCGCGCGGTGTTTGACGTGGGCATCCACCGTCGTCGCATTGTGAACCATGTCTTCGGCCCATTTGCCCGCCAGCAAATAGGCCTGCTTCAGGAAATCGAAGAAGGCATTGTCTGTCCATCCCTTGTCTGCGAACCGGGGATCGTGCGCCGAAGACGCGACCATTGGTTCGACTTTTTCGCCAAGAAAGCGCTTATAAGTACGGCCCCACAAGTCGATCATATCAGCATTGAGCTTTGCCTGGGCCTCGGCATAGGCTTTTGGATCGTTCATCCAATACTGGACAATGGGAGCGAACAATTTCCCGGAGTCCGCCATGCCGCTCGCGACCGTGAACGCGCCGCTACGCTTATCCTTGCCCTCGACAAGCTTCGAGATGAGTTGGCCGGTCGCTTCGACGGAACGCATTATGTTAGAGACGAATTCCTCCGGCGACTGCAAACCGGGCAATGGCTTCTCGGCAGACGCCGGACTGACCGCCTTTTCCGTCTTCTCTCGCTTTTCAGCCTCAGGGCGCTTTTCCGATATTCTGTGCTTATCAGACATTCGGCGCTTCCTCGCTCCCAACCTGCAATGTTATTGAATGCTTCTCCGCCCGGGATGCAACTCGGACGTCGCTCCCTTATATAATACTTGGGACGTTGTTTGGTGAGGGGGTTGCGGCCGCTCTCTTTTAGTAGCGGCGCAGAAGCGCCACAAGCTTACCTTGGATCTTCACCCGGTCCGGTCCGAAAATGCGGGTCTCGAATGCCGGATTCGCGGGTTCGAGGGCAATTGATTGGCCCTTTTTGCGCAGGCGCTTGAGCGTGGCTTCCTCCTCGTCAATGAGCGCCACCACGATCTCCCCGCTTTCCGCCGTCGGGGTTCGTTTCAGGATGACGGTATCGCCCTCCTGAATACCCGCGTCGATCATTGAATCGCCGCGAACCTCGAGCGCGAAATGCTCCCCCTGAGAAAGAAACTCGGGCGGCATAACGAGCACGTGGCTGTGATCCTCGATAGCAGAACGGGGGACGCCCGCCGCGATCCGCCCCATGACCGGAACCTGGATGCCGCCGTCTTCACGGTCGCGGATGAATGCCGCCTGGGGGCTTTCCTCGAATGAAGAACGCCTTGTCCCTTCTATGACCGTCGGCATAAAGCCGCCGCGACGCCTTTCGGAATCGAATACATTGCTGCGCCCGCGCTCGGGCAGCTTCGTGACCTCGAGCGCACGAGCGCGATGGGGAAGCCGCCTTATAAAACCGCGTTCCTCAAGCGCCATGATAAGGCGGTGAATGCCTGATTTCGACTTCAAATCCAGCGCTTCTTTCATCTCGTCAAACGACGGCGGAACGCCGGTCGCCTCGATGCGCTCGTTGATGAAGAGAAGTAGTTGCTTTTGCTTTGGCGTCAGCATGACAACCCCGTATAGCGCCGGATCTGGCTTGTACAAACCAAGAACAGCAATAAGCGTTCTCTTTGCGTTCCGCAAGAGCAAAACGCCTCAACAGTGGCGCGGTCAAAAATCGAGCGGGATAACTCGCACAAGCGCCCCTGCGGGAAGCGCCGGGCCACGAGCGGGCCGGACGAGAAGACAATCGGCGTTTGCGAAAACGCTCATGAGGGAACTGTCCTGATCCCCGATGGGCGCGACCCCATCCTCGGAAAGCTTGGCTCGCATATAGTGCTCACGCTCACCATTCGCGTCCAGCGGGACGGCAAGCCGAACGATGCGGGGTTCATCGCGGCGCGCGCGCCCGAGAAAACGGTCGAGCAGCGGCTTCAAAAAAACGCGGGCGCAGATGATTGCGGAGGCGGGGTTGCCGGGCATGCTTAGAATGCGCTGCTTGTCCAAGAAGCCAAACATGACAGGCTTGCCTGGGCGCATGGCCACCTTCAGCACCTCGAACCGAGCGCCCATGTCTTCGAGCGCACCGCGAACCAGATCATGCTCGCCCACCGACGCGCCGCCAATTGTCAGGAGAACATCAGCCTCTTGCGCGTCCCGAACGCGAGCCGCGAGGCTCTCCTTACTGTCTTGCGCAAGATCGAGAAGGAGAGATTCGCCGCCCCAGGCTGCGATGGCGGCCTTCATGCCCGCAGGAATCGAGGAAATGATTTGCCCCGAGCCGGGCGATTGTCCCGGCGGCACGAGTTCATCCCCATTCGCCAGGACGGCAATAATCGGCCTTCGCCTTACCGCCACCGTGGCGTTGTTCATGGCGGCAGCCAGCATGAGTTCGCGGCTGGCGAGTTCCATCCCAGAGGCGAGCAAAGTATCGCCCTCGGAGAAGTCGTAGCCTCTCGGGCGGATGTGCTGCCCGAGAGGAGCCGATTCCAGGATCTCGACCGCCCCATCGTCCGCGGCTTTGGTGTTTTCCTGGATGACGATGGTGTCGGCTCCTGCCGGGACCGGCGCACCGGTGAAGATGCGGACCGCCTCGCCCGCTCGAACCTCGCCGTCGAAACCACGCCCCGCGACGGATCTGCCGATCACCTTCAAACGCGAGGGAAGAGACGCGATATCGGCTCCGCGAACGGCATAGCCGTCCATGGCCGACGCGGCGAACGGCGGTTGCGTTAGTTTCGCGCTCAGGTCTTGCGCGAGGATGCGGCCAGCTGCCTCGAAGATCGAGACCGTTTCGGCGTCCAGAGGATCGACGCCTCTCACAATGGCGGCCTGCGCCTCGGCCACTGGCATCAAGGTCATGACGGCCCCTTGCGATCCAAAGGAGGAGCGTGGTAGTCGCCAGATTTGCCGCCCGTCTTGGACAAGAGGCGCATGCCCTCGATACGCATCCCCTTGTCCCGCGCTTTCAGCATGTCATAGAGCGTGAGGCAAGCCACCGACACCGCCGTCAACGCTTCCATCTCCACGCCCGTCTGGCCAATGGCCTTTGCCATCGCCTCGACACGCACGCCCGGCAGCGCAGGTGACAATTCGAAATCAACTTGCACCTTTGTCAGGGCCAGGGGATGGCAGAGCGGAATGAAGTCGGACGTACGTTTCGCCGCCATGATGCCTGCTATGCGAGCCGCGGCGAGCACATCGCCTTTTGGCGCATCCCCCTCTTCAATCAGGCGCAGCGTGCCGCGCTCCATCACCACATAGCCTTCGGCCACGGCAACTCTTTCCGTGACCGCCTTGCCGGCCACATCGACCATGGACGCCTCGCCCTTGGCGTTGATATGGGACAGCTCGCTCATGCGTTGGCGACCTGCCTTTCCCGCTCAATTGCGGACGAGAGAAGCGCGCGTGTCGCACCTTCGATATCCGGTTGCCGCATCAAGCTTTCGCCAACGAGGAATGCGCTGGCGCCGGCCCGCGTCAGCCGCGTGATGTCGGACGGCGTGAAGATCCCGCTCTCTGAAACAATAATGCGGCCTGGCGGGACCAGCAGCGCCAGCTCTTCGGTTGTTTCGAGATGCGTCTCGAACGTGTTGAGATCGCGGTTGTTGATCCCGATCAGCCAGGCGTTCAGCATAAGCGCGCGCTCGAGTTCCTCCTGATTGTGAACCTCGACAAGCACCGACATATCCATGGCTCGAGCGGTCGAGAAAAGCTCGCTTGAAAGCCCGTCGGAAGTGCATGCCATGATGATAAGAATGCAGTCGGCGCCCATGGCGCGGGCCTCCGCGACCTGATAGGGATCGACCATAAAATCTTTGCGAAGAACCGGCAGGCGCGTCGCCTTTCGCGCCGCGACCAGCGCTTCGGGCGAGCCTTGGAAGGACGGGCCGTCTGTCAGAACCGAAAGACAGGCCGCTCCTCCGCGCTCATAGGCCTTGGCTATTGCCGCGGGATCGAAATCTGGGCGGATCAGCCCGCGGGAGGGGCTTGCCTTTTTCACTTCCGCGATGAGGCCCGGTTCGGCGCGGGCGCATTTTCTCGACAGGGCGCCAAAGAAGTCGCGCAAACACGGCGCGGCGGAAGCCCTCTCCTCAAGCTCGGCCAAAGGCGTTCTTGCCTTGGCGGCTGCGACTTCTTCCTTTTTATAGGCGACAATGCGGTCGAGAATGCTCATAGCGCCACCGTTTTTTCTAATGCTCTCAGGAACGGGCTGTGGCGCCCATCAGATCGCAGAACACCGCCATCGCTCAAGCGTTTTTCATAGCGAGCACTCGAAGATTGCAATTTAACATTACTTTGCATCGACTGCTAATTCTGGTTGCGCAGCGGCGGCATCCGTGCTCGCCAAGATCAGGGCATCGAGCGCTTTCTGGGCCCCGCCTCCGTCGATCGATGCGGCGGCAAGGCGCGCGCCCTCTTTGAGAGAAGCGGCCTTTCCCGCGATGATAAAGGCGGCGGCCGCATTCAGGAGAACGATGTCCCGAAATGGTCCAGGCTTCCCGCGCAGAAGGTCCCGCATAGCAATGGCGCTGTCCTTGGGCGATCCACCCTCCAGATCGGACAGGCGCGCTGCAGGCAAACCCGCGTCGCTTGGATGAACCTCAAAGGAAGAGAACCTGCCGCCCTTTAGTTCGACCACGCGGCTGACGCCAGTCGTGGACAGCTCATCCATGCCATCGGCTCCGTGAACGGCCCATACATGTTCCGCCCCACCCCGCTTTAGCACCTCCGCCATCGGCATGAGCCACGCATCCGAATAGGCGCCGATCAACTGCCGTTTCGTCCCCGCTGGATTGAGAAGCGGCCCGAGAAGATTGAAAATCGTCCGAAGCTTGAGGCCCTGGCGCACCGAGGCCGCATGGCGCATTGCCGGGTGGTGGGTCGGCGCCCAGAGAAAGGCGACGCCGGCACGCTCGAAACATTGCGCGATGCGCTCTGAAGGCATCTTGATCGTGACGCCCAGCATTTCGAGCACATCCGCCGCGCCGGATTTCGAGGACACCGCCCGGTTCCCGTGCTTCGCCACCGGAACGCCCGCGCCGGCCAGAACAAACGAGGCCGCCGTTGAAATATTGAACGTACCCTTCGCGTCGCCGCCCGTCCCGACAATGTCGATGGCCCCTTCGGGAGCAGTCACAGGCGTCATGAGCGTCTTCATGGCAGCGACTGCGCCCGCGATTTCGTCGACCGTCTCCCCGCGCGCCTTCAACGCCATGAGAAATCCGGCCAGTTCAATGTCGGAAACAGCACCCTGCATGATGCAGGTGAACGCCTCTCGCGCCTCCTCCTCGGAAAGGCAGGAATCCTGACGCAGCTTTCTCGAAATGAGGCCGAAATACAGCCGCGAGAACGGCCTTGGGCGTATTTTGCATCGTCTGGCTCAAGCCACGGCCGCCTGCCCGGAGGCATGCTCAAGCGCAGGCGGAACGAGTCCCTGTTTTCGCGGCGACCAGCGCACGCCTGCCAGCGTGAGGAAGTTCGCCAGGATCGCGTGACCGTTCGCGCTCGCGATGCTTTCGGGATGAAACTGAACGCCGAACGTCGGCTCGCTGCGATGCTCGAGCGCCATGATGAGGCCATCGGATGTGCGCGCCGTTACCGTAAGGCAGGCCGGAAGAGTATCCGCCTCAACAATCAGCGAATGGTAGCGCGTCGCCTCGAAGGCGTTCGGCAACCCTCGGAAGAGGCTCGTTCCCTCGTGGTGGATTTTCGAGAGCTTGCCATGCATCAGCACCGGAGCGCGGATCACGCGCCCTCCGAATGCCTGCCCGATAGTTTGGTGGCCCAGGCAAACGCCCAGTAGCGGAATGCGCCCCTTGTTCTCCTTCACGAGGGCAAGGCAGATACCGGCCTCGTCCGGCGTGCACGGACCCGGCGACATAACGATCGCGTCGGGCTTCTCCTCCAGCACCGCTGCCGCCGTTTTCTCGTCGTTGCGATAGACGCGCGCATCGACGCCAAGATCGCCAAAATAATGGACGAGATTGTAGGTGAAGCTGTCGTAATTATCGATGATCGTAATCACTGTTCTTGTCCTCGGCCCGCAGGCGGAAGTGTTTTCGGCGACATGTACAGCACGACATGTCCGGTCGCCGGCTGCAAATCCTTCCAAAGCTCTTCGTCAAACTCCAGAGTCACAACAGAAGCTGTCGGCAATTTGTCCTTGAGTTGCTGCCGCTCTCTGCCGCTGACCGAAAGCATGACTGCAAAGTCTTGCATGCCGGGGTTGTGGCCGACGACCATGACGTGGTCCGCATCCTCCGAAACCTCTTTTAGAACCTCGAGAATGGTTTGCGCGCTTGCCTCGTATAACCTTTTGTCGAGGCGAACCTTTGGCGGATTATCCCACGCTTCGGTCGAGGCAAGCGTCAGCGTCTGGAGCGTGCGCACCGAAGGCGAGCACAAAATCAGAGTGGGGCGCAAATGCCGTTCGCGCATCGCCGCGCCCATTTTCGGCGCGGCTTTGAGACCGCGATTCGACAAGGGGCGATCGAAATCGCGGATGAGCGGATTGGCCTTCTCACCGGACTTGGCGTGGCGAAAGAGTGTCACCGTCTTCATTGGACAATCCTACTCCGGCGCTACTGTCCCCGGCCCGCTCGTCCGGCAAACCGCACCGCTTCTTCCGCAGCCCGGAACAGCGCACGCGCCTTGTTCTCGCATTCCGCCTGCTCAGATGCGGGAACGAGAATCTGCGACAATGCCTGCGCCGGCCTGAACGTACATCATGCCATCTTTCACAATGGCGGTGCGAAGCGCAATGCAGGTATCCATTTCCCCGTTCGCGGCGAAGTATCCGATGCAGCCCGCATAGATCCCGCGTTTTTCGGGCTCGAGTTCGTCGATGATCTCCATGGCGCGCACTTTCGGCGCGCCCGATACGGTGCCTGCCGGAAAGCCGGCCATAAGGGCATCGATAGAGTCGTGTTTCGCATCGAGCCGCCCCGCCACGTTGGAGACGATGTGCATGACCTGGCTGTAGTACTCGAGGAAGAAGCTGTCGGTGACGCGCACCGAAGACGTTTCCGCGACACGGCCCACATCGTTGCGGCCGAGATCGAGCAGCATCAAATGCTCGGCGCGCTCCTTCGTGTCGGCGAGAAGCTCGGCGGCGAGACGCTTATCCTCTTCCGGCGTCGCGCCTCTGGGCCGCGTGCCCGCGATCGGCCGGATTGTAATCTCACCCTCGCGGACCCGCACCAGGATTTCTGGGCTGGAGCCTGCAACAGCGAAGTTCCCGAAGTTCAGGAAATAAAGGAACGGCGCAGGATTGATCCGCCGCAAGGCGCGGTAAAGGGCAAAGGGCTGCAGATCGAACCTCGTGGCGAACCGCTGCGAAAGCACGACCTGGAAAATGTCGCCTGCGCCGATGTAGTCCTTCGCTCGCGAAACCATGCCCATGTAGTCTTCCGGCGCCATGTTCGATGTCGCCGACGCGAACACGGCTTCGAACTCGTTGACGGAGGAAGCGTGTGCGCTTTTCGTTTCGAGAGTATCCTGGATCTGCGTCAGCCGGTCGATGGCGCGCGAATACGCTGTTTTAGCGGAGATAGTCTTTTGCGGCCGGACGGTGGTGACGATTGTCATCTCGTCCTTCACGGCGTCGAAGATGACCATGATCGTAGGCCGCATGAGAAGCGCATCGGGCACGCCGATGGGATCAGGCTTTTCCGTGGGCAGGCGCTCAACGAGGCGCACCGTGTCATAACCCAGATAGCCAAAGATACCCGCAGACATCGGCGGCAGATGCTCAGGGACATCGACGCGGGATGCCTTTAGAAGCGCTCGCAAGGCGCTCAAGGCGCCTCCCTCGCATGGGCGATACGCCGACATGTCCTCGAGGGGTGAAGCGTTGATTTCCGCGCGATTTCCGTGCGCGCGCCACAGAATGTCGGGGTCGAGGCCGATGATGGAGTAGCGGCCGCGCACCGCGCCGCCCTCGACAGATTCAAGGAGAAAGGAATAAGGGCGATCCGCTGCGAGTTTCAGCATCGCCGCAACTGGCGTCTCAAGGTCCGCGACAAGGCGTGTTGAAACAAGCTGGGCCTCACCGGCGCCATAGCGTGCGGAGAACTCGGAAGACGAAGGGTCAACCTTCATTGGATTTGCGATCTCGTGAAGTTGCGTGTCTCTTGGCTCAATCAACGCAAAGAGAGACGCCATCGAAATCTATTCACCGCCTTCATAGGAGCCCCCTGACACGGCGGAGAAGCTCTTCTGGTCAACAGAGACGCCGGCCGTCTTCATGATGCCGCCCAGATATCCCGAGTAATTATCCTCAGCGATTTGTCTCCCGAGCTGCTGCTCCAGCCCGCGAGCCTGAATCTCGTTCAGCGGCGCAGGCAGCGTTATTTTCTCGACCTCGAATATGACACGGGACTCGCCTTCCGAGGCTGACCCCGCTCCATGCTCGTTGAGCGTAAAAGCCTGCGCGATCGCGGCCGGCGGAATCCCCTCTTCCGATCCCTCGCGCTTCAAAGGCTGGCTTGTCTTGACCTCGGCGCCAACACCTTTCGCGACATCGGCGATCGGCTCGCCGTGGTTGAGGCGCGCCACGAGATCGCGAGCCTTCTCGGCCAGCCTGGTTTGGATCTGCTCTCTGCGCCAAGCGGCCTCCACATCAGCCTTCACCTCATCGAGCGGCTTCTGTCTGGGCTTCACGATATCCTGCACTTCATACCAGGCATAGCCTCCGCTTGGCAGGCGCAGAGCTTCGTTTTCGACGCCGACATCGGACTTGAATGCTGCTTCGACCAGCGTTGCGATCGGAATGCCAGGCAACTCGATGGCCTTGCCATCCGCGCCTTTGCCCGTGCGGTCAAACGTGACGACATCGAGTGGAAGATTAAGCTTCTTTGCGCTGTCAGCAAGCACTATTCCGGTGGCGCGGTCCTCTTCAAAAGCCTTGATGAGCCTGGCATTTTCTGCCGTGGCGCGAGCCTTCACAAGGTCGGCGCGGATTTGCTCCTTGACCTCATCGAAGGTCTTCTCCTGGCCAGGGATGACTTCCAGAACGCGCATGATCACCGTGGAGAGCGGGCCATCGACTGGCCTGCTGACCCACCCTTTGTCTGTTGTGAAGGCCTCATCGAGGATGGCGGGGCTCGTGGCGAATTTCTGGGAGAACTCCTTCTTGGACACAAGCCCGATATCGAGTTCAGGCTGTTTGAAGCCCGCCTCCTTGGCCACGTCGAGGAAGTCCTTCCCGGCTTTCAGCTCCTGGTAGGCGGCAGCGGCGGCCGCTTTTGTCTTGAAAGGAATGAGTTCGATCTTCCGGCGCTCGGGAATAGCGTAATTCGCGGCCTTGGCTGCGTATTCCGCCTTGAGTTCGTCTTCGGAGACGGTGATTTGGTTCGCGACAGACTGCGGCGTGATGGCGAGTACGGTGGCTTTTCGCAGTTCCGGCGCCATGAACTGCGCCTTGCGCTCATCATAGTAACTCTTCAGCATCTCTTCGGTGGGAGCCTCGATCGCGCCTGCCGCGTCGGCTCGGAGGGTAAAGTAAGCAAGCGTCCGCTGCTCATTGCTGTATCGGTTATAGGCTTCCAGCAAAGCTTTCGACGTGACGCCGCTCTTGTCAAAAATGCCCTGAATCTGCCGCCGGATCAGATCGCCCTTGTATTCCTGCTCGAAGAATGGGGCGGCATAGCCGATCTGCTGCAAAAACTGTTCATATTTCTTCGGGCTGAAGGTCCCGGGAGGATCCTGGAACATCGGCGTATTGGTGATCGCCTGCCGCAGACCTGCCTCAGACAATCCAAGCCCAAGTTTCTGAGCATTCAAGATCGACCGCTGCATCCTGGATGAGCCCCTGCAGAACCCGGTTGGGCAAACCGAATGCTTTCGCTTCCTGAGCGGGGATGCGGCGTCCGGCCCTTTGACTTAGATTCTCGATCACCCTTTGATAGGAGCGGCGGAATTGTTCGGGAGTGATAGCCTCGGATCCGACTTTCGCGACTGTCTGCTGCCTGTAACGGTCGAAATAATTGTTTCCGCCCATGCTGATCGCAAACGCGCCAATGAGGATAGCGAACATGATGAAAGCAGCTGCTTTCCGAAGCATATGCATCATAGGAGGTGGGTGTCCTTACACGCTTAAGATAAAGCCGGCCTTGATTCCGGCGGCCATTTCTTGCAGGGTCCGCGTTGGGGTAATTTAGAGAATAAAGACGTGCGCGCAATGCGCTGATAGGATGCTTCAACAAATTCGTGGGCGAAGCCGCCCCGGTCAGGGAGATGAGATGACGGAACCGAAACCTTACGTCGCAGGCAACTGGAAAATGAACGGATTGCAGGCGGACCTCAAGGAAATCGAATCGATCAGGGACGGGATTACCTCTGCGGGGCCGGATGTCGCGATCTTTCCGCCCGCGACGCTTTTGCATCAAGCGGCATCGCTGGCCAAGGGATCGCCGGTGGAAATTGGCGCACAGGACTGTCATGCTCAGCCAAAGGGAGCGTTCACGGGCGACCTCTCAGCGCCGATTTTGAAGGACGCCGGGGCCACGGCCGTGATCGTCGGTCACAGTGAGAGGCGGGCCGGCCATGGCGAGACGAACAGTGATGTGCACACAAAAGCCTTAGCGGCGCTGAAGACGGGACTGAAAGTCGTCATCTGCATCGGCGAGACCAAGGACGAGCGTGTCGCGGGGCTTGCCGCCGACGTGTGCGCCCGGCAACTCGCGGGGAGCGTGCCGGCAGAGAGCACGCCTGACACCGTTATCATCGCCTATGAACCCGTATGGGCGATCGGCACCGGTTTATCCCCCACGACACCGGATATAACCGCCATTCATGAGGTCGTGCGAAGTGAACTCCACAAACGCTTCCCTGAAAGCGCTGGCAAGCGTTGGCGCGTGCTTTACGGCGGATCCGTCACAGCCGCGAACGCCGCATCGATCTTCGAGAGCGACGAGGTCGACGGCGTTCTCGTCGGCGGCGCCAGTTTGACCGCGCCTTCCTTCCTTGCGATCATCGCCGCCGCCAAGGCGGCCTCGGAGCAGCGTTCCGCGAAATCCGGGAAGGCTTGATATGAACCCATCGGCGCCCTCTCATTCCCGGTTATCTCGTTTTGCGGCATGTGCGCTTGCCTTAAGCGCTCCTGCTCTTCTCTCGGTTTGTGCAGGCGCATCCCCCCTGGACAAGAGCGCCTGTGCAAAACTCGCCCAGGAGTTGCAGAATTTGAGGGCGCTCGATGTGGATAAGCTCATGGAAAACGGACCGGCCTGGGCAGCCGGTCACCTTTCGCCGGGCGATCTCGGCCTCGTCCGGCAATATATCGATCTCGATGAGCAGATGAAGTTCCGCTGTTCCGCGCCGGGTTCCCTCGTGCATCTGAAGCACCTTGAGGACGAAGACGAGGATAATGGCGCAAAGCCCGCCGATGCCGCATCCGGCGCGAAGGATCGCAGTGAAAGCGCTCCCGCCAAGCCGCCCAAACCCAAGGCGGCCAAGGCGCCCGAGAAGGCGAAGCGGCCAGCCGAAGCCAGCTCCGCAAGCTCACGCTAGCGGTCAACCCGGTTTTGACGGCTTGACTTGCCGCCGAAACCGGTCATGTATGACGGCAACTTCCCCCAATTTCGACCGGTAGAAAGTCTATGGGCACCATCCTTCTTGTCGTTTACATCACGGCCGCGATCTCGATGATCGTGCTCATCCTTCTCCAAAGGTCTGAGGGTGGCGCACTCGGCATGGGAGGCGGTGGAGGCGGCTTGGTGACCGGTCGTGGCGCGGCTAATTTCCTGACGAGGACGACCGCGATTCTCGCCGCGATTTTCTTCCTGGCGGCGATTGGGCTTGGCATGCTGGGGCATCGGGCTCAGCCGTCGTCGGCTGTGGTCGGCGCCCCGGCAAAAGCGCCTGCCGGGGAGAGCACACCAGCCTCGGAGGGGGCGCCTGTAGAGAATGCGCCGAGCAGCCTTCCCCAGCTCAAGCTGCCGAAGCTCAAGCCGGAAACGGCTCCGTCCCAATCGTCCAGCCCGGCAGCTCCCGCGCCGGCCCCAGCCACCCCAGCGCTGCCACAGCTTCCACAGTCGCAATAAGCGCACATGCGGAAAGACCGGTCGCTCGCCTGCGGCCGATGCCACCGTTGAAAACCGAGAGCTTACCCTTTCGCTGGGTCGAGCAAAGCATTACCTTTCGAGTCCATGGCGCGATACATCTTTATTACCGGCGGCGTGGTTTCCTCGTTAGGTAAGGGTTTGGCATCGGCGGCGCTCGGCGCGTTGCTGAAGGCAAGAGGCTATTCCGTGCGGCTTCGCAAGCTCGATCCCTACCTCAATGTCGATCCCGGGACGATGAGCCCCTATCAGCATGGGGAGGTTTTTGTTACCGACGACGGCGCGGAAACCGATCTCGATCTTGGTCATTACGAGCGTTTCACCGGCGTATCCGCGCGCCGCGACGACAACATCACGACGGGCCGGATTTACCAGAACGTGCTCTCTGCCGAGCGGCGCGGAGATTATCTCGGCGGCACCGTGCAGGTCGTTCCCCACGTGACGAACGCCATCAAGGATTTCATCCTGACGGGCAACGAAGAAGCCGACTTCGTGCTGGTCGAAATCGGCGGCACCGTCGGCGATATCGAAGGGCTTCCTTTCTTCGAGGCGATCCGGCAGCTCGGCAACGA
The DNA here is from genome assembly GCA_963819665.1 of uncultured Alphaproteobacteria bacterium. Classification (GTDB taxonomy): domain Bacteria; phylum Pseudomonadota; class Alphaproteobacteria; order Rhizobiales; family Rhodomicrobiaceae; genus Rhodomicrobium. The sequence goes on along the minus strand of CAWFXN010000005.1, from coordinate 58,075 downwards.
GCTGCCGCGCGGAAGAGCAATCTTCATTCACCTGACGCTCCTGCCCTTTATCCGTGCAGCGGGGGAGCTGAAGACAAAGCCCACGCAGCATTCCGTGAAAGAGCTCCGGTCTATCGGCATCCAGCCGGACATCCTTCTCTGCCGCTCCGAGCATCCAATCCCGAAATCCGACAGGGCCAAGATCGCGCTTTTTTGTAACGTGCGCGAAAGCGCCGTGATCCAGGCGCTGGACGTTCACAACATTTACGATGTTCCGCTTGCCTATCACGAGGAGGGCCTCGACCGGGAGGTGCTGGCGGCGTTTGGCATCGGCGATGCGCCTCAGCCTTCTTTGGAAGTCTGGCGCGAAATCTCCCATCGCATCGAGCATCCCGACGGAGAGGTTTCAATCGCAATCGTCGGGAAATACACAAACCTGAAGGACGCCTATAAGTCGCTGATCGAGGCGCTGACGCATGGAGGCATCAGCCAGGGCGTTCGCGTTAACATCAATTGGCTCGATGCCGAGCTGTTCGAGAAAGGCGATCCTAGCGCGCATCTCGAAAACATTCACGGCATCATCGTGCCCGGCGGCTTTGGCGAGCGCGGCGCCGAGGGAAAGATCGAGGCCGCCCGCTACGCGCGGGTGAAGAAAGTGCCGTATCTCGGCATCTGTTTCGGCATGCAGATGGCGGTGATCGAGATGGCGCGGCACGTTGCGGGCATAAATGGCGCGAGTTCGACCGAGTTCGGCCCCGCCGCCGAGCCGGTCGTCGGCTTGATGACCGAGTGGCTCCACGGCGAAACAGCTCTACAGCGGAACGCTGCCTGCGACAAGGGCGGCACGATGCGGCTCGGCGCCTATGAGGCTGTGCTCGCGGAGGGCAGTCAGGTCGCGCGCATCTACAGCCGCGAGCGCATCAGCGAGCGCCACCGGCATCGCTACGAGGTCAACATCACCTACCGCGACCGGCTGGAGAAGGCCGGTTTGCGGTTCTCAGGCATGTCGCCGGACAAGAAGCTGCCGGAAATCATCGAGATACCGGGCCATCCCTGGTTCATCGGCGTGCAGTTTCATCCAGAACTAAAGTCGCGCCCCTTTGATCCCCATCCGCTTTTCTCATCTTTCGTGGGCGCCGCTGTCACCCAGAGCAGGCTCGTTTAGAATGCCCGTCGAACCCAACCCCATCGTGGAGGCCGGCGCCGTTCGCATCGGCAATGCTCTGCCGCTCGCGCTTTTCGCCGGTCCGTGCCAGCTCGAGAGCCGGGCGCACGCCCTCGAAATGGCGTCCGCGCTAAAAGAGATCGCCGCGCGCCTTGGCGTCGGCCTTGTCTTCAAGACATCGTTCGACAAGGCGAATCGCACAAGCGGCAAGAGCGCCCGCGGCGTCGGGCTCAAAGCGGCGCTGCCGGTCTTCGCGGAGATTCGAGAAACGCTTGGCCTTCCGGTCGTCACCGACGTTCACGACGCCTCGCAATGCGCCCCCGCGGCGGAAGCGGTTGACGTGCTGCAGATCCCGGCGTTCCTGTGCAGGCAGACCGATCTGCTCATCGCAGCCGCCGAAACCGGGCGCGTGGTGAAGATCAAGAAAGGGCAGTTTCTGGCGCCTTGGGACATGAAGAATGTGGTCGCCAAGGTGCTTTCGACCGGCAACGCCAACGTGATCGTGACGGAGCGCGGCGTCAGCTTCGGCTACAACACGCTCGTATCTGACATGCGCGCGCTTCCAATCCTTGCTGAAACAGGGTGCCCCGTTGTCTTCGACGCCACACACTCCGTGCAACAGCCCGGCGGGCAGGGCGCGGCCAGCGGCGGCGAGCGCCGCTTCGTGCCGGTGCTGGCGCGCGCGGCCGTGGCGGTTGGCGTCGCCGCCGTCTTTATCGAAACGCATCAGGACCCCGATCGCGCTCCGTCCGATGGGCCGAACATGCTGCCGCTCTCGTCGCTCGAAGCGCTATTGCGGGAGCTTGTGGATTTGGACAAGCTTGCGAAGGCGAGGACTGTCTCCCTGTTAAAGGGTATATGACCGGTTAAGATTGGGTTCGTTTGGTAAAAAGGCCATAACTAAGCAAGCAAATAATTTTTATACGGCCAGCGGCGGGACGTCAGTGACTTATGGCGATTCCTATAACCGGCCCGTCAATTTGCAGCTTCGGTTTTCAGAGCCGTTTCCTTGCCTCGCGGAGCGCGGATGACCGTGATCGACATCGGCGGCAAGACCACGGAAAGCGGCTTGGCGCTCTCGGTTCGGTTCTCGGCTGGAGGGTTCGAAAACGCAGGCTGGCCGTCGTCCTTGTTTGCTTTCCACCGATACTGGGACGGGCGAATATTGGACGATCACGTGAGGCCCGACCCAGTTGCTTTGAGCTGAGCCGCCACTTTCAAACAGAGCCGAGATTTTTGCGTCCGAGCAGGGTCCTTGTTGAGAACCAGCAAGGCCCAAAGGTCATCGGGGCGGCGAACCGCATAAGCCGCGAGCGTGGGCGGCTGATCCTTCGGCGCGCCAATGTGCACCGGATAAAGCATGTGCTCGCCATCGGCGGCCCCGAAGAACTCCTTCGTCAAGAGCTGCGCCCCATAATAGGTCGGCAATTTCCAACTCGCCTGCCCTTCCGGCCTCTGCTCAAGCATCATGAGATTGCCCCAGGTTTCGCACCTTGCCCCATCGAGGATGGGCTCGCCCGGCTCCATGCCATAAAGATAGGCCGCTTTAACGCCTGCCATGAACCACTGCAGCACGATCTCCGCATTCAGGAGCGCAGCCGGCAGTTCCACCTCCGCCTGCCCCGCGAAGGAAGAGTAGCCATACTCGGTGATGATCCAGGGGATGTCCTTGGGCACGCCGTCCTGCTCGAGCCGCCGAAGCGTCTGAGCGAGGAGCGCGGGGTGACGAACGAGTTGTTTCGGCGGCATTTCCTGGCAAAGATCATCGAAGGGATACCACTCGAAAGAGAAAAAGCCGAAATCGGCCACTCGCTGGCGGCTTTTCAGATAGGACAGGAAACGGCCCATCCATGATGTCTTGCCCTCGTTATCCGGTATACTGTTCCAGCCATCCACCTCGGACTGGAAGCCAGGTCCGCCCAAGACGAGGCCAGGATTCTCCTTGCGGATGGCGTCGGCAAACTGCACGAACAGCGCGCCATAATGCTCGGGCGAGATGTTCTGGCCGTCGGGTTCCTCGCCGAGTTCCATCTGCCTGACATCGTAGCCGCGCTCTTTCAGGAAACGCACCTCCGCCGCCACATTGCCGGGCGTGTCGTAGAGGAGTCCGGCCGGCATCAAAATCGGCCTTCCGCGCGCCAGGCCGGCCGCTATTAAGCGATCGATGCCGGGCTGCTCGATATCCGGGTCGCGGTCTGCCGCGCGATGCCAGGGATCGGTCGAGGACGTCACGACTTCGCTCTGCTTCTTCCCGTCGGGGGCATGCGTCATGGCGTCCGCAAGAGCGCCATTCGCATCGATGACGCCCGCATATAGCTCGCGGATGGCGAAGCCGAGACGGTCGCGCACATCGCCGGACGCCGCCGGAGCCGTTCCCGAAGCCTTCTTCAGAAGGATGCGAATATAGGCCGACTTGATTGGAGCATCGCTGAGGCGAAGCAAGGCGTCGCCGCCAACTGCCCCCTTGACCTCGCCGCGAGGAAACATGCGCCAGCGGCCGCGCAGCATATCCTTGTAGTATTCGGCGGGTTCGCCCTCCCAATACTGAACGTCGTAGTCGACTGCGTAGGGCTCGGCCCAAAGGATACGCAACGCGTTGACGGGTACGTCTTTCCGGAAATTGATAAGAACCCACTGGGGATAGAGCGCGTTGTCCTCTCCGGTGTAAAATGCGTCAAGGTAGGGGTTGCTCTTCCAGAAGCTTTCCGGATCGCCGTCCGAAAGGCGGGAGTAGCCGTCATGATTGGCCTGATCCTTTGTATTGCCCCGGCGCGGAAGCCTGTAGCCGTTGGAAACCTGGATCGGCTTTTCGGACGTGGCGCTGGATGTCCAGTAGCCCTGGGCGTGGTCCGGGTCACTCCATACTCCCTGCTCGTTCCAGTGCCAGACCTCTCCCCCAAGTTCAGTGCGCAGGCGATAGGCCAGACTGTAAAAGGGCGCCTCCTTGAGTTCCTTCAGCGTCTGGGGCTTGAATGTCAGGCCGCTCTCTTCGTGGTGATGTCCGTCGAGACCGCCCCCAAGCGCCTCGGAGGGCGTCACCGTGACGGCAGGTCTGTCAGCCTCGATCACAAGAGCGGCGGTCTCGGCGGCGCGTGCCGGGCCGGTCATTACGGCTATTGCGGATAAAAAAATAACACAAAAAAGCGCCGTTCCTCGCACTGCCGCCCTGCCCGCCCCGGTTTAGAAGTTTATTTGGCTTTGCGTATTCCTTACTGCGCCTTCGTCACCGGCGCCGCAAGCTCTCTTGCAAACCCAATCGACATCAAGATTTGCCGAGCAACCTCTCGTTCGCCTCGACGGCGCTCGATATTTCCCGTTTTTCCTTCTCGTTGCAGACTACCGGAGAAGGGACGGCCGCGTTGGACTTCGCATCGACATCTTCCACCTTTCCCAGCAAAAGCTGGACGGTAAAAAGGTGCAGGGTGTTGATGTACTGAAGCTGGCTTTCCGTCCAGCGGCCGGTTTTCCTCTCCCGCAGAAGAAGCGCATCCCGGTTCGCGATCACAAGGTCTTGCAGTTCGCACTTTCGCGCGCGCGCCGTGAGGTGCGCTTCCCGGATGATCTCCCTCGCATCGGCATCAGGAATGACGATTTTCGATGGATCGGATTTATCGATCTCGACGACAATTTTGTCGCTTTGAGTAATCCTGGAGGGCAGCGACTGCCAAGCGAGCGCTTTTAGCGTTTTCAGTGTCTTATCGCTCACCTCGCCACTTGCCTCTAACGTCTGCGCAGCGGCGACGGATGCACACAGGAGCGAAACAGCCAAACAAAAGGATCGTAGAATCATACCCGCCCTTAGTCCCAAGAATGAACGATAGCGTGGGCCGGAAGCGCCGATGCCCACAATTCATGGGGATTATGGAAAAGCAGATAAACCCGGCGAGAGAATGACTAGGTTGCATCGGTTTCAGGGCGACCCTGTGCCCGTCCAGGGGCCGCGGCGCAGGTTTTTGATGATGCCCCTTAAGGTGCGCACCTCCTGCTCGGTGGGCGCCATGCGAGTGAACATGGTCCTGATGTTGTTGACCATCGTGTCACGTTTCTCAGGGGGGAAAAGAAATCCGCACACATCGAGTTCGCGTTCGAGATGCTCGAAAAAGCCAAGAAGCTCATGGCGTTCGGCGGGACGGCTCGCCTTGAAGCGCTGGCCTGCCCCTTGCGGCGCATCGGGCAATTGGCGGCCGAGCGACTCGGGGTTGACGAGCTTGCGCCATTCATACGCGAACAGGAGAACGGATTGCGCCAAGTTCAGCGACGCAAATTCGGGATCGACAGGCGCGGTGACGATTACATCGGCAAGAGCCACGTCCGCATTCTCAAGCCCGGTCCGCTCTTTCCCGAAAAGGATACCGCATTTGAGCCTCGCCTCATGACGCTCGAACAGCGCCGCCGCCGCGCCATCCGGCGCAAGCACCGGCTTCGCCAGAAAACGGCTCCGGGCGGTGGTTGCGGCGACATAATTCAGATCTGCGATGGCGGCGGCGACTGAATCAAACAGGGCCGCCCCATCGATGACCTCGACGGCGAGCGCAGCCGACGCGCGCGCCGCCTCGTTCGGCCAGCCATCGCGGGGCTTAACGATCCGCAATTCCCGGAGTCCGAAATTCGCCATGGCGCGGGCCGCAGCGCCGATGTTCTCGCCAAGCTGCGGCTCAACGAGAATAATTGCTGGTCCAGTAAAACACGAGCCTCTTATCGGCATACCGTCAGGTAAGCGATCGAGCCCATTCATTGTCAAGGAAAGGAAGGGTTTAAGAAAGGCCGGCCAGCATGTCCGGGAGGCGTCACCCGACATCTAACGGTCGCCGCGACTGTGGATTGTAATCGCATCTACCTCCAGGCGTGCGCACGAAGAGCTTGATGCAAGCGACTTCACGAAGTTGCCAACCTGTGTGTCAGACCGCTAACCCTTTTGTGTTCCGCTTTTTACTTCACCGGCTTTGACAGGGGTGTTTTGGGTTGCTGTTCCGTATGCGGCAAGAGCCAGCAAGGCTGCAATGATTGCTTCGTGAGACATGCGGGGCTCCTCTTTAGACAACGAACTTATAACGAGGCTGGGCGCCTCCCTGTTCCCGCCGAAATCAAAAACCGCGGCTTCGAATCCCAGAAATCCTGTTGAAAAGCCTGGGATGCATTGCTAAGCGCTTGGCGGGCCGCGTGAACGCGCGCCCCTTCGCGCGGAAGGACCGTTCATGACCTACGATAATCTCGACCTGAAAGAGCTCATTCGCACCATTCCGGACTATCCGAAGGCCGGCATCATGTTCCGGGACATCACCACGCTGATCGGCCACGCCAAGGGCTTCCGCGCTTCGATCAGAAGGCTCGCCGCGCCCTTCGAGGACATGAAGGTCGACGCCGTGGCTGGAATCGAGGCGCGCGGTTTCATCGTAGGCGGCGCGGTGGCGGACAGGCTCAACACGGGCTTCATTCCGATCCGCAAGAAAGGCAAGCTTCCTTGGCGCGCCATCGGGCAGGACTACCAGCTCGAATACGGCACGGACATCATCGAAATGCATGAAGACGCCATCCAGCCAGGCGAGCGCGTCCTCATCGTTGACGATCTGATTGCAACCGGCGGCACGGTGGAAGCGGCGGTGAAGCTCATACGGCGGGTGGGCGGCGTGGTCGTCGGCGCCGCCTTTGTTATCGACCTTCCGGAGCTTGGCGGGATGAAGCGGCTCGAAGCCGATCATCAGGTCCGCTCACACGCGCTCGTGGCCTTCGACGGCCATTGAAATCACGCTCTCCATGCGGGCTCACGCGGCCCGCACTGGAAAGGGCATGACGTTCTCGACCTGTTTGCGCGGTTGAAGGGCGTTCGGGACGACGCGCGTCTTCGGCAGGATCACGGAAGCTTCCGTGCCCACGCCGACCTTGCTGCGCAGCTCGAAGCGGCCGCCATGCAACTCGGCAAGTCCGGTGACGATCGGCAGCCCTAAGCCTGTTCCTCCGTCGCGCATTTTGAGCGCTAGAGACCCTTGCCCGAAGGCGCTTAACACCCGCGCAATTTCCTCCTCGGGAATGCCGGGGCCGTTGTCGCGAACGGCCAGAATGGCTTCGCCGCCGGGCAGGATGCCGGTCCGAACAGCGATGACACCGCTCTCCGGCGTGAATTTGATCGCATTCGAAATCAGGTTCAGGCAAATCTGCCGGAGCGCGCGCTCATCGGCGAAGACGCGCAGCATTTCCGGCTTGAAATCGGTCACGACGCGCAGCTTCTTGGCCTGTGCATCGAGCCGCAAAATCCGGATGGTTTCCAGTGGGATATTGCCGAAATCGAGCACCTTCTCGGAAAGCTCGTAGCGGCCTGCCTCGATCCTGGAAAGATCGAGTATCTCATTGATGAGCTTCAGAAGATGGTTTCCGGACTCATGAATGTCGTTGGCGTAGGACTTGTACGTTGCGTTCCCAACGGGACCAAGAACCTCATCCTTGATCATCTCGGAGAAGCCCATAATGGCGTTCAGCGGGGTCCGAAGTTCATGACTCATATTAGCTAGAAACTTCGATTTCGCTAAATTGGCTGCTTCCGCCTTGATGCGAGCCTCATCGGAAGCCGTTTTGGCTTGGCCAAGCTCATCGATGAGGCGGTCTTTCTCCGCGCGGTAATCCAGCATCGAAAGAGCCGTGCGCTGCAAATTCTTCACAAGAAAGATGAAATAGAAGTGGATGCCGATGGCGACAACCGCCATGAGCCAATAGAAGGCGTCTCCCGTCATGAGGAACCGCAGCGCAAGGGCGCCCGTCACCGGCGCCGTGCCCGCATGAAGGATCGGCATGACCGAAGCGGCGAACAGCATCCTGATCGCCGTCACCACAGTCAAAGCCGCGAAAAGGAAGAAATAGGCGGCTTCGTTGTTGTGATGGAATTCGGTAAAGGCGATAGCCGCCCAGCACACGCCATAGAGGAACTCGGCTGCGGCAAGGTTCCGCTGCCACTGGTAAAGATCGACGGTTTCCCGAGGCTGCTTGCGAAACATGCGGCACAGCGCAAGCAGGATGCCTTCCGAAATGAAGATGGTGGCGAGCCACAAGAAAAGCTGGCGTGGATTCCCCCAGCTCAGCATCGTGACGGCGACGACGATCGCGAGAATGGGCACGGTCAGGGCCGCCACCCTTTCGTTACGCACGAACATCAGAAGAAGTTCGTAAGCGAAATCCCGATTGACCGTGGCGGTGGCCTCAGGGGCATGCTTGGCGAGGGCTTTTTGCCTTTTGCTGCCTTGCAGAGCGAATTCGCGCCAGTTTACAGAGCCAGCAATACTCATCAACCCGAGATCCACTTCTGGAGAGACGTGGCGCACTTTGCGTCCTCAAACGCGCCAGTAAGGAGATGATTACTCAAAAGTGCTAATTTACGGTTGATGGAACATTGACGTTCTTAAACGTAGCCTTAGTTCCATGCGCTCGTGAAATTCTTGCGATGTGGTTAGCGATGAAAATCCTGGATGAAAGGCGGGCGCCGAATCCGCGCCGGGTACGGGTTTTCCTGGCTGAGAAAGGGATTCATGTCCCTTTCGAGCAGGTCGATATCATGAGCGGCGCGCACAAATCCGCGGATTTCGCCGAGGTCAATCCTCTCCAGCGCGTGCCGGTTCTAATCCTGAACGACGGCTCCGCCATCTCGGAGAGCATGGCGATCTGCCGTTATTTCGAAGCCGTTCAGCCGGACCCTCCCCTTTTCGGCAAAACGCCGATCGAGATCGGCATGATCGAGATGTGGAACCGGCGCGCCGAACTCAATTTCTTCCAGCCCGTGGCTCAGTACTTCCGGCACACGCATCCGGCCATGGCTCATCTCGAAATCCCCCAAATCCCTGCCTGGGCCGAAGCGAACAAGCCGCGAGTGGCCGAGATCATTCGAATTTTGGACGAGAGATTGAGCGCCGTCCCATATCTTGCGGGAGAAGATTTTTCCGTCGCGGACATCACCGCCATGATAGCAACCGATTTCATGAAGCCTGCCCGCCTCACCATTCCGGACGAAGCCTTGCACTTCAAACGATGGTATGCGCAGGTGTCGTCCCGGCCCTCTCACAAAGCATGAGGCACCATGAGGCTCACGGTCATAGGATGCAGCGACGCATTTAGCTCGGGTGGCCGCTATCATAGCTGCTACCTCCTCGATACGGCCCAAGGCCGGCTTATGCTGGACTGCGGCGCGAACTCGCCGCTGGCCCTGAAGCGCGCAGACATAGAAATGGCCTCTATCGATGCTATCGTGATCAGCCATTGCCATGGCGATCACTTTGGCGGCGTGCCTTTCCTTCTTCTGGACAGGATGTTCGTGGAACGGGGGCCGAAGCCGGTCGAAATACTAGGCCCCCCCGGTATCGCACGGCGCATGACCGATCTTTTCGAAGCGCTCTATCCTTCGCTTTCCAGCTTTCCCAAGGATTTCGAAATTCTCTACCGCGAGCTTGAACCCGGTCACACAAGTTCATGGCGAGGCATTCAGATATCGGCTCAGGAAGTCGATCATTATTCGGGTTCGCCATCGCTTGCCTTGAGCATAAGCGATGGCGCCAAACGCTTTGCCTTCTCCGGGGACAGCGGCTGGTGCGAAGGGGTGACCGAAATCGGCCGCGAAGCCGATCTTTATCTCATTGAATGCACAACGTTCAGCACAAAGACCTCTGTGCATCTCGACTATCTGACGCTTGCCGAGAAGTTCGAGACCATCAGGGCAAAGCGCTATCTGCTGACCCATATGAGCCCTGAAATGCTGGCTGCCGCCGATAAGATCGACGCCAGCCGCTGCATCCTGGCCGAGGATGGGCTCTCGGTTGTTATATAACAACCCAAAAAGGGTATTTTTTTCTATACATCAACCGCAAATGCCTCTAAAATAGGCACCTTCCGCGTATGTGGCGCGCGCTCCAAAAAAAGATTTTCCGGACACGCCGATGCTCGACACAATGGACATAAAAATACTGACGATCCTCCAGGAGGATAGCACCCTGCCTGTCGCGGAAATCGGGAAAAAGGTTGGATTGTCCACGACGCCCTGCTGGCGCCGCATTCAGAAACTGGAGCAGGATGGCGTCATCCAGCGCCGCGTTGCGCTCCTCGACCCGCAAAGCGTCAGCGCAGGCGTGACCGTATTCGTGGCCATTACGACAAATCAGCATAATGCTGCATGGCTCGAACGCTTCAACACCGTGGTCGCGAGCTTTCCGGAGATCGTCGAAGCCTATCGCATGAGCGGCCAGGTCGATTATCTGCTCCGGGTGGCCGTCCCCGACATTGCAAGCTACGACCGGTTTTACAAAGCTTTCATCTCGCAGATCGATCTCACCGATGTAAGCTCGAGCTTTGCCATGGAGCAAATCAAGTTCACGACCGCGCTGCCCCTTTCCTTCGCTGCGAAGGCGGCCGCCAAGCGCCCGCAGCAGGTGGCTTGACGGCTCGCCAAAATCGGCGTTCCTCAACGCATCATGACCTTTGCAATCACCCACTCCGCGCGTCCGGAATGGCGCAACGCGCGGCGCATCACCGTCAAGATTGGCTCGGCCCTGTTGACCGACCGGCCGACAGGCGCGCTGAAGCAATCCTGGCTGGAGGCGATCGGCGACGATGTCGCGGCGCTCAAAGCCGAGGGGCGCGACGTGATCCTCGTGTCCTCGGGGGCTATCGCGCTCGGGCGGCGCGCGCTCGGCCTCAATCCAGGGCCGCTTCGGCTTGAAGAAGCGCAGGCCGCGGCCTCGGTCGGGCAGATCAACCTGGCGCATGCCTATCAAACCGTTTTCCGCGAACGTGGGCTCACGACGGCGCAAATCCTCGTTACGCTTGGCGACACCGAAGAGAGGCGGCGCTATCTCAACGCGCGCAACACCATCGAGACTCTTCTCAAGCTCGGGGCGATCCCGGTCGTCAATGAGAATGACACGGTTGCGACATCGGAGATCCGCTATGGCGACAACGACAGGCTCGCCGCTCGTGTCGCCACCATGATGACGGCCGATTGCCTCGTTCTTTTGTCCGACATCGACGGGCTTTATACGGCGCCGCCCGCGCAAGATCCCAATGCCACGCGGCTTGATGTGGTGACTGCGATCACGCCCGAAATCGAAGCCATGGCGGGCGACGCAGGCACGGTTCTGTCCCGGGGCGGGATGATCACGAAGCTGACCGCCGCCAAGATTGCGGTTGCGGCTGGCACGCACATGGTCATCGCTTCCGGCAAGGAGTTGCATCCGCTTCGCGCGCTTGGCGAGGGGGCGCCCTGCACCTGGTTTCTCGCAGCCGCCAATCCCGTCACGGCGCGCAAGCGCTGGATCGCGGGCACGCTGGAGCCGAAAGGCGTCGTCGTGATCGACGATGGCGCGCGCGCTGCGCTTCAGGCGGGCCGAAGCCTGCTTCCCGCCGGCGTCAAAAGCGTCAGCGGCCAGTTCGAGCGCGGCGAAGCCGTCATCATCCGCGATGGATCGGGACGGGAGGTCGGCCGCGGGCTGATCGCCTATACCGCCGAGGAAACGGCCCTGATCGCGGGCCGCAATTCCATGGAAATCGTCGCCACCCTTGGCTATGCTGGCCGCGCCGCCCTTATTCATCGCGACGACATGGCGCTTCATCGCGACCTCGTTTAAAAGTCTATCTGATTGGCCGACAAAATGACCTCCATTGCCGATTACACGCTCGATCAGCGCCTTTCGAAGACGGACCTGCTTGCTGTCGGGCAGAAGGCGAAAGCCGCCGCGAATCTATTGGCGCTCGCGCCAACAAGCCAAAGGAACGAGGCGCTCCGCGCGGCGGCTTCGAGCTTGCGGGCGCACATTGCGGAGATCCTGAACACCAATGCCGCCGACCGCAAGGCGGCGCGGGAGGCGGGCCGGCCTGAATCCTTTATCGAGCGCCTGACGCTCACCGAAGCGCGCATCGAAGCCATGGCGCGCGGGCTGGACGAGATCGCCGCCCTGCCCGATCCCGTGGGCGAGGTCATCGCGGCCTGGGAGCGGCCCAACGGCCTGAAAATTTCTCGCGTGCGCGTCCCCTTGGGCGTCATCGGCATCATCTATGAAAGCCGCCCCAACGTCACAGCCGACGCGGGCGGCCTCTGCCTCAAATCCGGCAATGCCGTGGTCCTGCGCGGCGGCTCGGAATGCTTCGAAAGCAACCGCGCCATTCACGCCTGCCTCGTCGAGGGCCTGAAGGCTGCGGGGCTGCCCGAAACAGCCATCCAGCTCGTGGCGACAACGGATCGCGACGCGGTGGGCCATCTCCTTGAGGGGCTTGGCGGAGCCATCGACGTCATCGTCCCTCGTGGCGGCAAAAGCCTCGTTGAACGCGTGCAGAAGGAGGCGCGCGTCCCCGTATTCGCTCATCTGGAAGGCATTTGCCATGTCTATGCGGACAAGGCGGCGGACTTTGAGAAGGCGCGCGCCATCGTGCTCAACGCCAAGCTGCGGCGCACCGGGATTTGCGGCGCGGCCGAGACGCTCCTTGTGGACGAAGCCGGCGGCGGACCGGCTGTTGCAGCCGCTCGTGACGACCCTGCTCGATGCCGGTTGCGAGGTTCGGGGCGATGACGCGACACGCGCCGCCGATCCGCGCGCTCTTCCCGCCACGGAAGCGGATTGGGCGACCGAGTATCTCGATGCGATCATCTCCGTGAAAGTCGTGCCGGGCGTACGCGGAGCAATTGAGCACATCTCGAAATACGGTTCGCAGCACACGGACTCTATCGTCACCGAGGATGCCGCCACGGCTGAGACCTTTCTGCGCGAGGTCGATAGCGCCATCGTCGTGCACAACGCGTCCACGCAATTTGCCGATGGCGGCGAATTCGGCATGGGGGCGGAGATCGGCATCGCCACGGGGCGCTTCCATGCGCGCGGGCCGGTTGGCGTGGAGCAGCTTACCACCTTCAAATACGTCGTGCGCGGCGATGGACAGACGCGGCCGATATGATGATGCCGGGCTGGCTTTGGGATTCTGATTTGCGGCCTCCGCCGGCAGCAGACGGAATGCGGATCGGGCTTCTTGGCGGCTCGTTCAATCCCCCGCACCGCGCACACCGGCTCATCAGCGAAACCGCGCTGAAGCGGCTGAACCTCTCACAAGTCTGGTGGATCGTCACGCCCGGCAATCCGCTCAAGGACCATGCGGACCTTGCGCCGCTTGCCGAGCGGATTCGCCTGTCGAGGGGCGTTGCGCGTCACCCCCGCATCAAGGTCACGGCCTTCGAGGCCGCGCTTGGCGCCGCTTACACGGCGCAGACGCTTGCCTGGTTGTCCGAGCGTTTGCCGCGCGTGCGTTTTGTCTGGCTCATGGGAGCCGACAACCTTGCGGGCTTCCATCGCTGGAATGATTGGCGCGCCATTTTCGAGATCATGCCGATAGCCGTGGAAGACCGGCCCGGATGGCGGCATCGGGCGCTGGCTTCCCCCGCTGCGGCCCGCTTCGCCCGGTATCGCATTCCGGAGAGGCGAGGCGGCGATGCTTCCGGACCTCGCGCCGCCCGCGTGGTGCTATGTGTCGGGACCGTTGTCGAAGCTCTCATCGACCGCGCTGCGCGCCAAGGTCTGATCGACGCCCGGGGCGCAGAACCCGGCTTACAGGCGAACTGACTTTTTATGGTCCATGCAAAGGGCGACATCTTATTCAACCTCGGATCAGCTTGCATTCACTCCGCAACGATCGAGCCTGGATCTTATGAAAAAGCGCCTTGCTGAGAGGTTAACGGCGCTAAGCTATTGATTTTAATCATAAAAAACAGGATGACGCTTGCGCCGCCGCGGCTGCGGGCGGCGCAGTTGCGGTTAACAAACAAAGCCTCAACATATTTAACGGACTTTTGCGCGTCCCAGTAAAGACAAAAATTCCGGCATTAAATTTAATTTAATGGGCAATTTGTTAAGGATAAAAGTCTCTTCGTTTTCAATTGGTTATAGGGATTTGTTCGCGTCCAGACCAGAGGCGAGACGCGCCTCAGCTCGCGCCTTATAAACGACTTTTTAAGTAAAACATGGCCGGAAATAATTCCGGCGCGCTCCTGTTAACCATCCCGCGATTAACCATTGAGGCGCGGCCTGGAAGGCGACGAATCCTTCACCATTCGGCGCCTGCGCGCGGCGTAAGCGCGGCGGCAAGTATAATGCCAATGTTCGCCATGTCGGGCCTGATTGAAACAGCCGATACTCACCTTTCGCTGAAACTTGGACATCATACAGGTTGCAGGGGCTCGTATATGAAGACTCCTCTCCTGAATTATGTTATCGTTTAGGTCACTCCTCCCCCAAGGAGATCTCTTCATAGCGATCAAATTCTACCCCAGCGGAAGCGAACGTTCTCATCGTCTTTCGGCATCGCTGGACTCTTAACTTCCTCTTGGAACTCGTGTCTTTCTGTCGGTAGCGTAAGTCAGGGAGTATTTCATGAGCATCAATTTCGTTTCACTTGTCTCTCAGTACCTGACCCCGGCGTTGATCGGCAGGATTTCTTCCGCTCTTGGAATTGACCGCACTCTTGTTGGCAAGGCCATAACCGCCTTGGCGCCCGTGCTCTTGCGCGCCCTTGCCGGTGTCGCGTCCACGCCCTTGGGCGCTCAAAGGCTTTCCAACGCGATCGAAAAGCAAGATCCGAGCGTCCTTGACAGCCTCGAAGCCGAGATTGGCGGCCCCGGCCATGAGTCCTTCGTTAAGGGCGGCATCGGCGCTCTCGAGTCTCTGCTGGGCGGCTCTACGCTGTCCGCGCTTACCGGCGCGCTGAGCAAGTTCAGCGGTCTTGGCGAAGAGACGGCTTCGTCGTTGATCGGGATGCTGACCCCAGCGGTGTTTGGGACGCTCCACAAGGAGCAGGCCACCGAGGGCCTCGACGCATCGGGCTTGGCGCGAATGCTCGCGGCCCAGAAGGAAAACATTTCCGAGGCTCTTCCTCCCGAATTGGGAGAGCTTCTTGGCAAAGCCGGCGTGCCTGGGTTCGAAGCGCCTCCAACGCGGCCATCCCAAGCCGAGCGGGCCCCTGTTCCAAGGCCTCTTCCGGCGGCGGAAGCCCCGCAATCGTTCAACTGGCGCTGGGTTCTCGCAGCGCTGGCCACCATCGTCTTGGCGTCGGCATGGTACCTTGGCAATCGTCCGGCCCAGGTCGTTGAGCAAACGAAGCCCCCCGCCATGCAGCTTACGCAAAATCTGTCAGTGGACGGGGTCGATCTGAGATTCTCGGTCCAGAAAGCGCTCGATGGAGTGAAGACGGCGTTGCAAGGCGTCCGCGATACCGCTTCCGCTCAAGCGGCCCTTCCGCAATTGGAGAAGAGCGCAATCGAGTTCGACAAGATTCGGACCCTCGCCGCAAAGCTTCCCGCCGACTCGAAAACCACCTTCGCGGTGCTCGTTGGACAGCTTCGCCCTTCGCTCGAGGACCTTTTCAATAAAGTTCTGGAGATCCCTGGCGTCGCCCCCATTGCGAAGCCCGTGATCGATGGCTTGCGGGCCAAGCTCGACGCTCTGTCGAAGACCGAAAGCAAGGCCTGACAGGAATCGGCGCCTCGTGGAGAAAGCGCGCCGGTGCAAGGCCGGGCGCTGCCGCCGCAATTCGTCATCCCGGCCAAGCGGCGCGCGAGCCGGGATCTCATAAAGCCAAACGCTCCAACGTGTTACGATCCCGGATAAGGCTTCGCCTTTCCGGGACGGTGGCGGCGGCGGCGACGGCGCCCAACTGACGGTGGCGGGCGATCCGTTGGCGCTTCATTTGACTCCTCCTGTATCAATTTGAGATGTCGCGACTGACTGAGCAGATTTCGTGAGCTCAAATTTTAAGCGCGCCTTTCCGCGAAAGCTTCAGCGCGAGCATATCGCCAAGAACTCAAGTCGATCTTGGATCACAGGTCCGTTCAGGACTGACCGGCATGTTCTCCGCCAAGCATCCGGTTTGAAGTAATAGGATCAGATCAAAAGTGTCGTTGGGAGTTATCCATTTTTTTGCTATGTTTGGGGCGCTGCGAGCGTCCTCGCATTGTTCTGTTAAAATGCAATCATCCTTAGTTCATCGTTCCAACGTCCGTAGCGTAGCGAATAGGAAGGTGTATTCAAGATGGCGAACAAATCGAACTTCACGCCCGACGAGTGGAAGACGCTGCTCCAGGGCTCCATGATGTCAGGGCTTGCCGTCACGGCGGCCGAACCAAGCGGTCTTTTGGGCGTCTTGAAGGAAAGCTTCGCCGCGAGCAGAGCTTTGATTGAGGGGAAAGGCGATTCCGACGAACTCGTTAAAGCCATCGAGGCGGATTTCGAGACCTCCGAGGGGCGCACCTTCGCCAAGGATGGCTTTCGCGAAAAGCTCTCCGGCGCCAAGGCGGCGGAGTTGAAAGCGAAATGTATCGATACCCTGAAGCAGGTTGCGGCTCTTCTTGAAGCGAAGGCTCCGCAAGACGCCGAGGCCGTGAAAAAGTGGTTCTACAATATCAGCGAGAGAGTGGCCAAGGCCGACGCCGAAGGCGGATTCCTCGGTTTCGGGGGCACCCAAGTCACCGATGCCGAAAAGGCTACGCTGTCGGAAATCTCCTCCGCGCTTAAGCTTTCGGCTTAGATACTTTCACCCGGCTGGATCATTGGAGCCGCTGGCGAGGCCGCTCCAATGAAAATCGATTGGAACTTTGCCTGGGGCATTGAACGCGCGCCGACGCTCCCTATAAAGACAACAACTTTGAATTGGATGAAAATCGATGCGCTGGGACGATTTCCGAAAGAGCAGCAATGTTGAAGACCGCCGTGGCCAGGTAGTCCGCGCAACCGGTCTCGGCATCGGGACGATGGCTATACTCGGGCTCATCGCCTGGGGCTTGGGAATAAACCCAGCGCTCCTCATCGGCGGGGCGGAGATGGTCTCCCGGCATCTGCCGTCTTCGGCTCAGCAGGGCAAGCCGGCCGGAAATGACGAGGCTAGCCAGTTTGTCGCCGCCGTCCTGGGCGACACCGAAGACCAATGGTCTGCAATCTTTAAAGCGACGGGCAAATCCTATCAGCCGCCGAAGCTCGTGATGTATTCCGGCGCAACGCGCTCCGCATGCGGCATGGCGCAGGCGGCCGTCGGCCCCTTCTATTGCCCGAATGACCAAACCGTCTATCTCGACACCGCCTTCTTCAAGGAGATCGAGACCCGCCTGCGCGGTTGCGATGCCGGCAGCAAGGCCTGCCAGTTCTCCCAGGCTTACGTCATCGCGCATGAGATCGGCCATCACGTCCAGAACCAGCTCGGCATCCTGCCGAGAGTGCAGGCTTTACAGGCGCGCTCAGGAGAAGCGCAAAGCAATCAGTTGCAGGTCCGGGTCGAGCTGCAAGCCGATTGCCTGGCTGGCGTTTGGGCCAACCATTCTCAGAAAAAGTGGAATTCTCTTGAGCCTGGGGATATCGAGGCGGCGCTGCAAACCGCAACCGCCATCGGCGATGACACGCTTCAGCGGCGCAGCCAGGGTTACGTAGTGCCCGACGCCTTTACGCACGGGTCGGCGGAGCAGCGCAAGCGCTGGCTGCTGGCCGGGCTAAAGAGCGGCGATGTCACGAGTTGCGACACCTACGGCACGTCGCTCTAAGGCTGACAGGCCTGCAATGAGGCCCATGGTTCGACAGGCTCGCCATGAGGGTTGAGCCGTTGGAAATCGCTCCACCTCATCCTGAGCTTGTCGAAGGATGGCCTGGATTCCCCTTTCTGGATAGCGGAGCCTGCTCAAAAAGCGCTTTCGGTGAAGACCGGCCTTACATCGCCGCCCCACTGGCCGTGATAGCGCGCGAGGAGTTCGTCGGCGGCGGACCGGCCGCTTTCCACGAATTCCCTGAGCGGCTTCAGGAATGTGGTCTCGTCATCGAAAAGGTTGGTGTGGCCGCGCGCCTTCAGCCCTGCCGAGGCAATGTCCAGCACCTGGCGCGCGATGTCCTGCACGGTCCCTTTACGGAAGGGCGTCCGCAGGGCAAGCCGCGGAACGTCGTTGCGAAGCTGCTCGCGCTCACCTGCCGTCCAATCCTTGACGAGATCGTAGGCGGCGTCGAGGCTCGATTGCTCATAAAGAAGCCCGGCCCAAAGCGCGGGCAAGGCGCAGAGGTTGCGCCAGGGCCCGCTGTCCGCGCCACGCATTTCGAGGAAGCGCTTGAGCCGCACCTCGGGGAAGATCGTCGTCAGATGATCGGCCCAGTCCGCGATGGTCGGTTTCTCGCCCGGCAATTGCGGCAGCCTGCCTTCCAGGAAGACCCGGAAGGATTCGCCCGCCGTATCGATGTATTGCTTATTCCGGCGCACGAAGTACATCGGAACGTCGAGCGCGTAATCGACATAACGCTCGAAGCCCATCCCGTCCTCGAAGGCGAAGGGCAGCATCCCCGCGCGCGCATTGTCCGTGTCGAGCCAGATGGCGCTGCGATAGCTCAAATATCCGTTCGGCTTGCCCTCTGTGAACGGCGAGTTTGCAAACATCGCCGTGGCGATGGGCTGAAGGGCCAGCGACACGCGCAGCTTCTTCACCATGTCCGCCTCATCGGCGAAGTCCAGATTCACCTGCACGGTGGCGGTGCGATACATCATGTCGAGGCCGAGCGTGCCCACCTTCGGCATGTAGGAGGACATGATGGCGTAGCGGCTTTTCGGCATGTGCGGCGTTTCAGCCAGCGTCCACAGCGGCGAAAAGCCCAGGGCGAGGAACGACATCCCCAGCGGGTCCGCAATCTCGGCCACCTGGCGCAAATGGCGGCTCACCTCGTCGCAGGTCTGAAAGACCGTTTTCAGGGGCGCGCCCGACAGCTCGAACTGCCCTCCGGGCTCCAGCGTGATGGAGCCACCGAGCTCGCTCGATGGCTCCTCCAGCGCGATCACCTTGTCATTGTCGTAAACGGGACGCCAGCCGAAGCGCTCCGCCATGCCACACAGCAATGCCGATATGCCCGCCGGCCCCTCGTAGGGAACGGGCCGCAGGCCGTCGCGATGGAAGGGAATCTTCTCGTGCTCGGTGCCGATCCGCCATTCTGGCTTAGGCTTTGCCCCTTGCTCGATATGCGCCACGAGATCGTCACGGCCCTGGATGACAGGCGCTCTGGATTTGTCGCCGCTGGCTAGCATCATGATCCCATCTTCCGCCGCTTGAGTTGCAGGTGAGCCTGCACGGGAATGTATATCAGGATTGTAGGCTTTTCATATGCGCCCAATCGCCGAGAACCGCGTTCAGGAGCGCCAGGACCGCCACGGCCGCAGTATCGGCGCGCATGACCCTCGGTCCAAGGGATATGGGACACACGAACTTTTGGGAAAGCAGGTCCTCGCGCTCGCTTAAAGAAAAACCGCCCTCGGGGCCAATCAGCGCCGTGACGCTCCGCCCCTTCAGTTTCTCCAAAGCCTTGAGCGGCGACGAAGTTTCGGCGCGCTCGTCGCAAAAGACAATGGTTCTGTCTTTTTCGCAAGATTTGAGGAAAGCCCCAAGCTTGAGCGGAGGCCGAATTTCGGGGAGAGTCAGAATCCCGCATTGCTCGGCGGCTTCGATCGCGTTCGCCTTCATGCGCTCGACATTGAGCTTGGAGACGGCCGTGTGAGCGGTCATGACCGGCTGGAGAAGCGAGGCGCCCATTTCGACGGCCTTTTGCACCATATAATCCAGCCTGCCTTGTTTCAGCGGCGCAAACGCATAGTGAATGTCCTGAGCAGCGGTTTGCTCCCGGACCTTTTCGATCAGCCGGATGGCGCAACCGCTCTTTTTTGCAGCGACGATCTGCGCGCGCCATTCTCCGTTCCTGCCGTCAAAAACGAGAAGATGCGCCCCCTCGGAAAGTCTCAGCACGTGCAGAAGATAATGGGTTTGCGCATGGCTGAGCGTCATCTCGCGGGCGGCGTCAAGATCATTTGCGACAAAGAGCCTTTGCTCAGCCATTGCGTGCGCAGCCATTTTGTGGTGATGACATAAGACGGTCCTTAAATTTTAGCATAGTATTTGCGTTATTCGCGTGGCGGGGTTCTGAACACACCATGTGCGAACGAGCGAGACATGCCGGCTATCTTGCCTAAAGCGGAAAGCAACGCTGACACCAAGGCTGCTGCCGCAGCCACCCCTATCCCCGACGCGCCGCGCAAGAACTGGGTGGACCGCTTCGCCCCGCAAAAGCTCAGGCCCTGGCTTCGGCTTATGCGGGCGGATCGGCCAATCGGCGTCTGGCTCCTGCTCTGGCCGTGCTGGTGGTCGGTGGCTCTGTCGTCCCGGGCGATCCATATCTTGCCCGACCCTCTCTTGCTCCTTCTCTTTGCAATCGGCGCCTTCGCCATGCGCAGCGCCGGATGCATCTACAACGATATTCTCGACCGCGATATCGACGCGAAGGTCGCCCGGACACAAGCGCGCCCGCTCGCCAGCGGGCAGATTTCAGTAACATCGGCCATGGCGCTCATCGTCGGCCTTTGCCTCGTCGGCCTTGCGGTGCTCGTCCAATTCAACCTTTTTGCGATTTGCCTCGGCTTCGCTTCAATCGGCATTGTGCTGATCTATCCCTTGATGAAGCGCGTCACCTTCTGGCCGCAGGCGTTCCTCGGCCTCGCCTTTTCATGGGGCGCACTCATGGGCTGGGCCGCGATTTTCGGGTCTCTCGCCATTGCGCCGGTCATTCTGTACGGGGCCGCCGTCGCCTGGACAATCGGATACGACACGATCTACGCCCATCAGGACAAGGAGGACGACGAGGTTATCGGGATGAAATCGACGGCCCTGAAATTCGGCGAGCATACACACCGCTGGCTCGGCCTGTTTTATGGCATAGCCTGGGGCGGCGTGGCCTTATCGGGATGGATCATCGGGGCCGGGACATGGTTTTTCGCCGGGATGATCTTCGCAGGCGCGCATCTCATCTGGCAGATCGCAACTCTCGACATCAACGACGGCCAGAACTGCCTCGATCGCTTTCGGAGCAATCATGGATTTGGCGCGATTGTGTTTTTTGCCCTGGTCCTCGATGTCATTCCTGTTGCGCTGTCTTCGTTCCGCTGACATTTAGCTGGCATGAAGGACGATTACACACAAGACTTCGATCTTATCCGCGATGCCGCTCAAGAGGCCGGAAAGCTCGCGCTGAGCTATTGGGGCCGATCCATCCAAAAGCAGCGCAAGGCCGACGGCTCGGAGGTGACGGAAGCAGACCACGCCGTGGATGCTCTGCTTGCGGAGCGGCTTAGAGGCGCGCGCCCCGCCTATGGCTGGTTCTCCGAAGAAAGCGCGGAGCATAAGGATCGCTTGCGCGCCCGGCGCGTCTGGATTGTCGACCCGATAGACGGCACCCGCGCCTTCATTCAGGGCGGCAACGATTGGGTGATCGCGCTGGCCCTGGTCGAAGACCACGTCCCGGTCCTCGCCGCCGTGGTCAATCCTGTTCGCGGGGAAGTCTTTGAAGCGCGCATCGGCGCGGGCGCGTTTCTGAATGGCCGGCGGCTCCACGCCAGCAAGCAAGGCGCTTTGGCAGGGGCAAGGCTCGCCGTTCCTGAGTTGCTCTTGAAGCCCAACCGCTGGCGGCGCCCCTGGCCCCCCGTGACGTTTGTCGGGGCGAACTCCATCATCTATCGCATGGCCCTTATCGCGAGGGGCGACGCGGACGCCACCTTCGCGACAAAGCCAAAATGGGAGTGGGACGTCGCCGCCGGCGCGCTTCTCGTGTCCGAAGCGGGGGGGATAGTCACAGATGCCTGTGGATTTCCGCTTACGTTCAACTCGATAGAGGCAAAAGTCCCCGGATTTCTTGCAGCCGCCCCAAAATTGCATCACATTTTGGCCGAGCGTATGAGTGATGCGTTAGACGGCGCGCCTGTTGCGCAAGATCATCCCGCCTTTGATAGGACTCGATCAAAGGCGCAGAGTTGATCGCTTCTACTATGCTAGACCACAACCTGACGCGATCCCTCAACAGGCTCGCGGCCGCTCCTATGAGAAGATCCGGCGCTCGATGAACACACCTGCTCCCAAGAAACGCGGTTGGGGCCGCCGCCTTCAGCAGTCGGAGTTTTTTCTGGATACGGCAGGCAAGCTGGCTGCCCGTCACATCCGCACGGTGCATTCCACCTCCAACATTATCCGCGAACCGGCCGACACCGATTCCTATCTCAAAAAACTCCACCCGATGATCGTGGCCATGTGGCATGGCCAATTCCTGCTCCTGCCGCTGATCAAGCCCAAGACCGTGCCGGTGCACAACATGGTCGCCAAACATGCCGATGGCGAGATGATCGGCCGGGCGCTCCTGCATTTCGACATGGGCCTCATCCGGGGCGCGGGCGCGGGCGAGTTGGGCAAGGACCGCGGCGGCGCCGGCGCGCTCCGGGCGGCATTGAAGTTGCTCAAGTCCAATGTCACGGTCGCCTTGACGACGGACGTTCCGCCGGGGCCTGCGCGCGTCGCAGGCATGGGTATCATCACGCTCGCACGGATGTCGGGGCGGCCGATCGTGCCGCTCGCCATCGCGACGGACCGCTTCATCACGCTGCCGACCTGGAGCCGCTTCACCATCAATCTGCCGTTCTCCAACCTCGCGATGGTGGCGGGCCAGCCGATCCATGTGCCGCGCGACGTGGATGAGAGCGCCATGGAGGCGTTCCGCCAAGAGGTGGAAGCGGCCATGAACGCGGCGACGGCGCGTGCTTATGAACTCGCCGGAAGCGATTATCGCAAGACCGCGCCAAAGGCCGTGAAACAGCATACGTCCGGCGCCTTGCTGTCCGTCTATCGCGGGGCGACGGCGCTGGCGCGACCCGCAGCCATGACCATCCTGAGAAAGCGGGCGGCGCGGGGAAAGGAAGTGCCGGAGCGCCTTCCGGAGCGGCTCGGCTTCGCAAGCGCGCCCAGGCCGGAAGGCCGGCTGTTCTGGTTTCACGCGGCGAGCGTCGGGGAGACGAACTCGATCCTGCCCCTCATGCACGAGTTGAAGCGCCGCCACCCGGCGCTGAATTTGCTGCTCACGACGATCACCGCAACCTCGGCGAAAATCGCGGCGACCCGGCTCCCGGAGGGCGCAATCCATCAATTTCTTCCGCTGGACAGCCCGCGCTTCTGCCGGCGTTTCGTCGAGCACTGGCGCCCCGATCTCGGCCTGTTTGCGGAATCCGAAATCTGGCCGAACCTGATTGTCGAGGCCAGTAACGGCAAGGTTCCGCTCGTGCTTCTGAACGCGCGCATGTCGCAGCGCTCCTATAAGCGCTGGTCGCGCCTGTCGAGCCTTGCGAAGCCGGTCTTCTCGCGGTTCGACCTGGTTCTGACGCAGAACTGGCGGTTCGCGAAACGCCTCACGGGCCTCGGCGTCCGCAAAGCCGACATCATCGGCAATCTGAAATACGATGCCCCGCCGCCGCCCGTCGACGCGGCTCAGCTGGAAGAGCTGCGGCGCAGCCTTGCCGACCGGCCCATATTTCTGGCCGCAAGCACGCATCCGGGCGAAGACGAGGTGATCGCGCGGGTGCATGAGATGCTGCACAGCGCGATGCCGTCGCTTTTGACCGTCATGGCGCCCCGGCACCCGGATCGCGGCGAAGCCATAGCGGCGCTTCTTGGCGAGCGGCGGCTGCCCGTCGCAAGGCGCTCCGCTCGCGAGACGGTCGGCGAAAACACCCAGATTTATCTCGCGGATACGATCGGGGAGCTTGGCCTTTTCTACTCCCTTGCGCCGCTGTCGTTTATCGGCGGTTCGCTCGTCCATCACGGCGGGCAGAACCCGATCGAGGCGATCAAGCTCGGCTCCGGGATCTTGAGCGGGCCGCACACGTTCAACTTCACCGAAACCTACACCGTGTTGCAGCGCTACGAAGGGCTTCGGCTTGTCGGGGGCGCCGACGACATGGCGGCTGCGCTGAGGGCTCTGTTCGACGATCCAGTCGAGGCCGCAGAGATGAAACGCCGGGCCGCGGCTGCCATCGGCACGCTCGGCGGCGCGCTCGAAAAAACCATCGAGGCGCTTAAGCCTTACCTTCCCGAGCCCGCATTACCACTGCGGGAAACAATGCCCAGACATGCGGCTTGAGCCGCCATCCTGGTGGTACGGCGAGCGCATTCCGCCTGCCGCATGGGCGCTTTGGCCTGTCGCGGCAATGTATGGCGGCCTCGTCGAAAGGCGTTTTCGAACCGCCCGCCCTTACCGCAGCACACTGCCCGTCCTTTGCGTCGGCAATTTCACGATGGGCGGCGCGGGCAAGACTCCGGTTGCGCTGAAGCTTGCTTCGATGCTGCGCGAGGCGGGGCGCAAGCCCGGCTTTCTCACGCGCGGCTATGGCGGAAGCGAACGCGGCCCGTATCTTATCGACAGCGCAACGAACAGCGCGGACCGCGTTGGCGACGAGCCGCTGCTTTTAGCGCGATCCGCTCCAACCGTCGTGAGCCGTGACCGGCCGGCGGGCGCGAAGTTGCTTGAGACGCTGGGCGTGGATGCCATCATTATGGATGACGGCTTTCAGAATCCTTCGCTTGAAGAAAGACCTTAGCATCGCCGTGGTGGACGGAGGAGCCGGCATCGGCTGCGGGCGTGTCTTCCCGCTCGGTCCATTGCGCGCTCGACTTGCCTTTCAGCTCGCCATGGCCGACGCCGTCGTCATTCTCGGCGCGCAGGACCGGACAAACGTGGCGGAGCTGATAGAGCAAAGGAGCCAGCAATTTCGTTCGGCGCCATTGCCGGTGTTCGGCGCCAGAATTGTCCCGGCCGTCAGGGACGAACTTCGCGCGCCGGCCTTTCCTCGCCTTTTGCGGGATCGGCAGGCCCGCCAAGTTCTTCGACACTTTGCGGGAGGCGGGCATCGCTGTCGTGAAAACCAGAAGCTTCCCCGATCACCACGCCTTTTCGGACGCCGATGCGCTCTCCCTCCTCACCGAAGCAAAGGCGCTCAATGCGGGTCTCGTTACGACAGAAAAGGATCATGCCAGGCTCAGAGGCGAAAACGGCGCGCTCGGGGAGCTTTTCCGATCCGCCCTGGCCCTGCCAATCGACGTCGCGTTCGCGGACGGCGGCGAGGCGCGCCTCTCACGGCTGATGACTTCATTGTCATTCCGGAAGCCGCTCGTTCCTACTTAAGCCGCTCCCTCTCCAGATGACGGCGGAGCGAGACTTGCGCGTTCGCATAGGGCTCCTGGTAGGGTACGCTCCAATAGCGAAGCTCTTCGATGCGTATCGGCTCGCCCGTGACCGCGCACCGGACATAAGCGCCGTTCTTCAGCACCTGGAATTCCCCATCGAGATAGCGAATTTTAGCCTCTTGCCCAAATGCGGAGGAACGCTCGATGCGATTCATTCTCTGCCTATGCCTTAAAGTAGACTGCCTTGACTGCCGTCATCCTTGTTGACCGGAACCGTCCGTCGCGGAGCCTGAGCGGCATTCCTTCGGCGCAAGACAGGCTCGCCTGCCTCGGCATCCGGTCCCAAATAATGAGCCGAAACGTGACCATCGGCAAATTCAATGTCAAGGGTGGCAGTCATTTCCAAAGCTGCAGCGCGGCGTATCACCTTGGAGCCCGCGCCCCTCACCAGCGCAAAGCCTCTGTCCAGCACGCTTTTGTGGCTGAGGCTGCGCAAAAGCTGAGAGAGCGATGTCAGCTCGAAGGCCTTAAGGTTCAGCATGTGCCGCGCGCCTTTCGCCGCCCGCGCCGAGAGCGAGTCCAGCCGTTCGCGCTGCCGGGCCGAAGGTCCGGCAAGCAAGCGGGGGTTGAGCCTCGCCCCACGATCGTTCAGACGCTCGCGCTTCTTGACGATGCTTTCACGAAAACACCTTTTGGCGCTGTCGCGCGCGCGGTTGACGCGCTCCGCCGCCCTTTCCAGGGCCAGCCGGACATGGCGCGGAGTCAGGCGAACGGAATGGTATTCGAGACGGGCGCGCGAACGCTCGCTGAAATGGCGAAGTGATAGGCCGAGGCGACCGCCTGCGGCGTCGAAGCGCTGGCGCGGCACGGCCAATAACGCTTGCGGGCGCGGCAGTCCGCGTTCGGCGCCGCGAAACTCCGCGCGCAGCTTTTCGAGATGCCGCCGCACGCATCGCCGGGCGCGGTCGGCGCATTCGGACAGCCGCAGAACGAGATCGGAATGCTTCGGGACCGCCCATTCGGCGGCTTTCGTCGGCGTCGGCGCGCGCGCATCGGCCACAAGGTCGATCAAGGTCCAGTCGGTTTCGTGGCCCACCGCCGATATGAGCGGGATCGTGCTTTCCGCCGCGGCGCGGACCACGGCCTCCTCATTGAACCCCCAAAGGTCTTCGAGGCTTCCCCCGCCGCGCGCGACGATCAGCAAGTCCGGGCGTTGCAGCGCCCGCTCACCTGAAAGCGCGTTGAATCCGCGAATGGCGGCGGCCACCTCCGCTCCGCAGGTCTCGCCCTGAACGCGGACCGGCCAGAGCAAAACGCGAGTCGGACAGCGCTCCGTGAAGCCATGCAGCATGTCGCGGATCACCGCTCCGGTCGGCGACGTAACGATGCCGACCACCTGCGGCCAGAACGGCAGCGCCCGCTTCCTCTCCTGATCGAACAGGCCCTCGGCGGCGAATTTCTTCTTCCGCTCCTCAAGCAGCGCCATGAGCGCGCCCGCGCCCGCCGGCTCCAGCTGCTCGATGACAATCTGATAGTTCGACTTGCCAGGAAAGGTTGTGATGCGGCCCGTGACGATGACCTCAAGCCCTTCCTCGGGTTTGAACTTCAGCTTCGCGAATGCGCTCCGCCAGATCACCGCGTCGATGCGGGCGCTGTCGTCCTTCAGGGAGAGATAGGCGTGGCCCGAGCTATGCGGCCCGCGATAACCGGAGACTTCGCCGCGAAGCCGGACCAGTCCGAACGCGTCCTCGACCGTCCGCTTGATGGCCGATGACAGCTCCGAGACCGTGAATTCCGCGATGTTCGAAAGGGGCGCCGCTTGCATCGTGGTTAACATGGACCTGTCGCGCGCGCCTGTCCATAGCGACGATTTCGACCCGCAAGCTCTTGACGACGCTGATTTTTATGCTGGAAGGCGGGCGCCCCGGCGAAAGATCCGCCGCGATTGCCGCTAACTCTGCCGGCTGAACCCGATATTGTCATCGACGACGATCAACGGCCCGGCGGGGATCTTGGCGGGGCTGGCCAGATCGAGCCGTTCGAACTCGATCTTATCGGTCCACACCTTGCGCAAGAGATCGCTGAAAACCGCGATGTTAAGCTGCTCGCCGGGGCAACGCCGGTATCCGAAGCCGAAAGGCGCAAAACCTGCATGGTCGCATACGGCGAGCGGCTTGCCGTCGACAACCCCGAACACCGTGCCAAAGCCGCTGTTGGTGATTTCGGCGTTCCGGCCGTCGTTGACCGCAAACGAACTTTTGCCGAAGGGGCACTTCGCGAACCCCAGCGCTTTCGATTTGCTTTCCCCTGGTTGATCGCTCGTAGGCGCATCGATATAGCGATCGGGGTTGAATTCGAGCGGATTCTCCCACTGGACCGGGCTCAGATTCGCAGGCACATGGGCTGTGATGGCGTAAGCGTAGCGATCTGCCGCATGAACTGGCATCAGTTCATGAAGACTGGAGATGCTGCCGGGGTTCGGAGAGATCACCCGGAACAGTTCCATGACGAGACGCTGCAGAGGGGTGAAGGCTCCCGCAGTCCACCCGATCGTGGTCGCTTTCCATGGTCTTCTTGAACCACGCCTTCACGGCAGGATCGCCGGAGCTCTTCTCCAGCTTGAGCATGATATTATAGACCATATCGCCCCACTGGCTGAGGGCGTTGAAGTTATGAAAGCATTCGAAGACGACATCCTTGGGCCGGAAGTCTTCGCCGCCCTTGCCGTTCTTCGACCAGTAGTAAACGAAGGTCTTTTCCGGGTCTTTTATTTTCCCGCTCATGACCTCGTCCGTTTTTTCGGAGATCCACTCCTTCAACGGTGTCCGCAACTGCCGCACTTTCATGTAATTCTCGTAGACGATCCCAAGCGAAGGGTCGCGGAAGCCGAGAACGGTATTGAAGCTTTGGCCGATCTGGCGGACATGGTCAGGAATGCCATCGCCCTTGACGCCAAGGTGCAGGTCCCAGAACAGATCGGGATAGCTGTCGAGATAGCGCCGCATCAGCGGCTTGCCGGCAGTTCTTGTCGCGCGAAAAGCTGATCGAAGAAGGCTCTGACCTTGTCCCGCATACATCGGGATAGAGGTCGGCCGTGACCGCGGAAATATAAATGCGCTTGCGGCGGTTGTCGGGTCCGCGCTGGTCGAGCCCTTGAATGAAGACCGAAAGCCCGTCCTTCTCGAAGCTTGGCGCCCAGTCGTCGTAAAGAAGCCCCCAAAGATCGTAGGGAAGCGCAAATTGCTTGCTGAACGCCTGGCCGATGGTGGGAAGGTCCGGCGTCTCGGATTGATAGAAGCTTTCGCGGAGGAAAGGTTTGATAACATGCTCCAGATAGGCGGGGTCGTAGTCTTTAAGCGCCGAATCCGCCATTGCCGGCGCCAGCCTGGCATCGCCTCGCTCGCGGCGGCTTCCGTTTGCGCGCTGACGCTACGGGAGCCGGCGCCGAGCAATCCGGCGATGCCGGCTCCGATCAAGAACTTGCGCCGCGGCAGTTCGGCGGGCGGATTTGCGGTGACGCTGTCTTGCTTGTCCAAACTCTTCACCCCTCTCGCCTCGATCTCACGTCAACTTCCGCGGGCCGCATCCGCGCCACGGGTGAGTCAAGGTAGTGAGACATCCTGGGCAGCCTGAATTGCCGTTCCACGCGGAGTAACCGTGGAAAAAATATAGGAAGATTTCTTGTAATCCCAGTAATAAGAATTTGAGCCGAATTGCTTGAGCTTGTCTATTGGTTGTACCCGTGCCTGACCCATTGCGGCCATTGCGCTTGTATAGGATGCTGGCGGGATGCACATCCGCCCCGCGCTCATGAGCGATGCCCCGTCGATTTGGCGCATCATCGGTCCGACGATCCGTGCTGGCGAAACCTATGCCCTGGATCGGGGCATGACGGAAACCGATGCTCTTGCCTATTGGCTTGGGAACGACCGGGAAACCTTCGTCGCGGAGGAAGACGGCGAGATCGTCGGCGCCTATTACATTCGCGCCAATCAGCCCGGTGGCGGCAAGCACATTTGCAACTGCGGCTACATGACGGACGCCGCTAGGGCGGGGCGCGGCGTTGCTCGCGCCATGTGTCAGCACTCACTGGATTACGCGCGGCTGCGCGGCTATCGCGGTATGCAGTTCAACTTTGTCGTCGGCGCCAACACGCGCGCCGTGGCGCTCTGGCGATCCTTCGGCTTTGAGATCGTAGGCCGTCTGCCGCTGGCGTTCCACCACCCGAGACTTGGATTTGTGGATGCGCTGGTGATGTTTCGTCCGCTTCATGAGGCTGGAGCTTCCTCCGATACAGAATAGCGCGCCTAATCTTGATTACCGCTTGGGCTCACAAATCCTTTCTCCTCTGTGGGAGGTAATCGCCTCTGGAGGAACTCGGCGTTCAGCCGGACGCCTCCGGCGAGACCCTGGTGGAACTCGCAAATTATGTCATGGCCTAAGCTGCTCAGGCAGAGCTACAATATCAAGCGAGGCGGCGGGCGCCAAAGCTGGTTCCCGTCGACCTCTATCTGGTGGAACACCAAGCGGCGAGGACTCCGTGCGCAGCAAGATCGTGACAGCCGACGAGGCAATCGCCCTGATCCGTGACGACGATACGCTATCCAGCACCGGCTTTGTCCAGATCGGTTTCGCCGAAGCGCTCCTTGCGGCGCTGGAACGGCGCTTCCTCGCAACGGGCACGCCTCGCAACCTCACACTCTTCGCAGGCGCCAGCCAAGGCGACGGCAAGGATCGGGGCCTCAACCATCTTGGGCATGAAGGGCTTCTGAAACGCGTCGTCGCAGGCCACTGGGCCATGATGCCGAAGGTTGGCAAGCTCGCGCTGGATAACAAAATTCAAGCCTACAATCTGCCCCAGGGCATCATCTGCCAGCTGTTTCGCGGCCTTGCCAGTGGCAAGCCGGGCTCATTTTCCAAGGTCGGGCTGCACACCTTTGTCGATCCGCGCTACGGCGGCGGCCGGGTCAATGAGGTGACCACCAAGGACATCGTCGATCTCGTGGAGGTCCATGGCGAGGAATGGCTGTTCTATCATGTGGGCCGCGTCAACGTGGCCTTCATCCGCGGCAGCACGGCCGATACCTTCGGCAACATCACCATGGAGCGCGAGGCCCTGACCCTCAACAACCTCGCAATGGCGATGGCGGCCAAGAACAGCAACGGCATCGTCATCGCGCAGGTGGAGCGCATCGCGGAGCGCGGGTCGCTTTCGCCGCGCGAGGTGAAAGTCCCCGGCATCCTCGTCGACTGTATCGTGGTGGCCGAGCCGCATGAGCACAGGCAGACAGTCGCGACCCAGTACAATCCGGCCTATGCAGGCAGATTTCGCGCCCCGCGCGCAAGCCTGGTGTCGTCCGCCCTTGACGAGCGCAAGATCATCGCGCGCCGCGCCGCATTCGAGCTGCCGCCCAACGGCATCATCAACTTAGGGATAGGCATGCCGTCGGGCGTCGCAGCGGTCGCCAACGAGGAGCGCATTTCTCATCTGTTGACGCTGACGGTGGAGTCGGGCGTGATCGGCGGCATTCCCTCGGGCGGCGCAGATTTCGGCACTGCCGTGAACATGGATGCGGTGATCGACGAAGCCCAGCAATTCGACTTCTACGATGGCGGCGGCCTCGACATGACCTGCCTCGGCATGGCCGAATGCGACGAAGCCGGGAATGTGAACGTCAGCCGGTTCGGCGGCAGGCTCACGGGCGCGGGGGGCTTCATCAACATCAGCCAGAATGCGCGGCTTGTCGTCTTCGCTGGCGCCTTCACTGGCAATGGCCTCAAGGTGGCGGTGGAGGACGGCAAACTTCGCATCCTCGAAGAGGGCAGGCAGAGGAAGTTCCTGAAGAAGGTCGGCCAGATCACCTTCAACGGCCAATATGCTTATGACCGTGGCAAGCCGGTCTATTACGTCACCGAGCGCTGCGTGTTCCGGCGGGTGCGAGGAGGCCTGGCGCTGATCGAGGTCGCCCCCGGCATCGACGTCGCCCGGGACATCCTGGCCCACATGGATTTCGAGCCGATCATCGGCGAGTACGCGATCATGGACCCCCGCATTTTCAGCGCAGGCCCTATGAACCTGGAGGACGAGTTGCTCAACCTGTCCTTGCCGGAACGGGTGACCTACGATGCCGAGCGCAATATCCTCTTCCTCAATTTTGAGGGCATGTATGTGCGCGTCGCCGAGGACGTAAAGGCGATCTGGAATATCTGCGAAGAGCGCTGCCGCGCCGCCGGCAGGCGTGTCGGCGTCGTCATCAACTACGACCGCTTCCGGATCAATCAGGAAATGTACGACGCCTACGCCGAAATGGACCGGTATTTCCTCGCCCATTACTTCACGGATATTACGCGGTATGCGACCAGCGCCTTTTTGCGCGCCAAGCTGGGCGAAGCCTTCTCGCAACGCAACATCGCGCCCCATATCTTCGAACGGCGGGAAGAGGCCCAAGCCTTCCTGGCGGCGCTGGACCGGGAGAGCGGGAAGGAAACGCAGACTGGCTAACTCTCGGCGTTACTGGAGGCATCGTCCGCCGCCGCGCCTTGCCATCTCCTCGCGCTCGCGAGGTGCGCTTTTGCCGCTCGGTTGAATTCTCTCCAGGAATCAAGCTGCCGCGACAAGACGAGAAGGTGAGCGTGCGCCAGCCTAATGTTTGTTCGGATCGTCGTGAAGTCTTGAGACTCGCGCATCGCGCTCCCCTGTCGTGGGCGGGAGCGCAGCTTGTGTCTCTCAGGCGTTGGAAACCCATACAAGGCCAACGATAGATACAGTGTGCGCCTTGTGTGGCATGGAGTTGAATCCATAAGATTCGCCGTTTCTAACGCGCGCTATGTAGTCAATTGTCCGGAACGCAATTTATCCAACTCGGCTTGCAGGGCCTCGATGCGGCCGTTGAGGGCTTCGATGGCGGCTCCCACATCCTCAGCCGGAAGCAACTGAGGAATGTGCTGCGCGCAATTGCGGTCGAAGGCCGTCAGCGTGAAAATGATCGCTTGCAATGGCTCGGCGCGGTAGCCCTCCGGAAAGAGCGAGCGGATCAATTCGGGATCGTCCTCGATGACTTCAGCCGTTCCCCAGAGTTTGACGCGGCGCCTGCGCGCATAGTCCATGAGAAAGATAAAGGCGCGCGGGTTCTCGGCGAGGTTTCCCGTCGTGATATATTGCCGGTTGCCCGTGAAGTCCGCGAAAGCGAGGCGCTTTTCGTCGAGCACACGCAGAAATCCGGCGGGGCCGCCCCGGTGCTGCACATAGGGCTGCCCGTCCTTGCTCGCCGTAGCGAAGTAGAACGACCGCATGTTTGCGATAAAGGCCGCGAGATCGGGCGTGATCGTCGTGGACCAGCCGCCATGCGCCTCCATGCGCTCAAACATCCGGCGCGAGCCGCGGCGCTCTTGCGCCGCCTTGACGGACGGCGTGAACGCGACATCCGAAGCTGGCGCCGTCGTGGCGGAGTTCTTCATTCCTGTTCCTGTCCGGGCATCGGGATAAATCGGGGCAGCGCTTTGACGCGCTCCACCCAGGCGCGAACCGCCGGATAGGGCGTCAGCGGCACGCCGCCCTCATTTGAAATCGCCACGTAGGGCATGCAGGCGATATCGGCGATCGTGGGCCGGTCCAGCGCAAGCCATTGCGATTTTGCGAGACGCGTTTCCATCAGCGAAAGGATGCGGTGGGCTTTTTCCCGTGCGAGCTTAAGATCGAGCGCATAGCCAAATTTATCATGAAGGCGGGCGTCGTTCGGTCCGCGAGCGATTTCGTTCTCCGCCGCAAACAGCCATTCCGCCACCTTGGCCATGGAGGCGGCGTCGGTCGGAAGCCAGAGACTCGTCTCCCCATTTGCGGGCGACATAGATAAGGATCGCCTGACTATCGCGCAGCGTCACTTCGCCATCCTCAAAAATGGGAATTTCGCCGAACGGATTTTTCTCAATGAGGGGGCTGCGCTTATGCTCGCCGGCCATGAAATCGACGGGCGCAATCTCGACCGGAACGCCAAGCAGCGCGCACAGCAAGCGCACCTTGTAGCAATTGCCGGACAATTCGAGGTCGTAGAGCCTTGGCATATCTTTCCTCCGATGTGCTCTCGCGCAACATGCGATCATAATCCTTTCGCGCTTCGAGAATTAGCCGTTAAGTTTGGCAAGGTTTCTCCCGCAAAATGGAAGGATGCGATGGACCGGCTGCGAGCCATGCAAATCTTCGCCTCCGTCGCCGAAGCGGGCAGCTTGTCCGCGGCGAGCCGGAAGCTTGGCGTTCCGCTCACGACGCTGAGCAGGCAACTGGCGGCCCTTGAGAAGCATGTGGGCGCGCCGCTGATGGTCCGCACCACGCGACAGCTCGCATTGACAGATGCGGGCCGCGACTATCTCGAAACCTGCCGAAGTATCCTGAGCGAGCTGGAGGCCGCGGAGGCCCGGCTTGCAGGCAAGGATGATGCGCCATGCGGCGAGCTGGCGCTCACAGCTCCTGTGGTCTTCGGGCGGCTGCATGTCCTGCCTGTGGTGTTGCACTATTTGCGGCAATATCCCGGCGTCTCGGTGAAAATGGTGCTTGCTGACCGCGTGATCGATCTCGTCGATGAAAGCATCGACGTGGGGGTCCGCATCGGAGCTCTTCCAGACTCGGCCATGGTCGCCCGTCAGGCCGGAACCGTCCGCAACGTCGTTTGCGCAAGCCCTGCTTATCTTCAGGCCCGGGGCGAGCCTACCGTCCCTCGCGACGTAAGCAAGCACGATTGCATCGTCTTTTCAGGTCTTGAAACGGGCGCCCGCTGGTCCTTCTCAGGGCCTAAGAGGGCGCAGCGCGTGCGCATCCATTCCCGTCTCAGCGTCAATACTGCGGAAGCCGCCGTCGATGCCGCTATCGCCGGAATCGGACTCGCGCGCGTGCTGTCCTATCAGGTCAAGGACGCCATCGCGGAAGGAAGGCTTCGGCTGGTGCTTGAGGACTTCGAGGGTCCGGGCGTTCCGGTGAATGTGCTGCACCGCCAGGGAAGGCTGCCGCAGGCCAAAGTGAAATGCTTTGTCGCGCTGGCCTGCGAACTCTTACCCGTGCGTTTCAAACTCTGATAGGAAGCGGCGCTGCGCGCCTGTTCGGCCATTATTCCCGGTCTTCTCGGGGATTTGGCGCCCCCAATTCAATCAGATATGTTATCCTGGAGGCCCCATCGGCAGTGCCACCATGCTCGCGAACCGTGAATTCGAACTCAAGCTCGCCTTGTCCGAGGATGATTTCAAGCGTCTTATCGCCCATCCCAGGCTATCCGACCCCCAGCTCGAGCGGTCGGAGAAAGTCCTGAAGTCCGTCTACTATGATACGCCCGATCTTCGGCTCCGTGATCTTGGGATGGCGCTGCGGGTCCGCAATGATGGCGCGGGTTTCGTCCAGACCGTCAAAGCGGACGCCCGATTCAAGGATGGGCTTTCCAACCCGATAGAGGTTGAGGCGCCAGTCGCCGGTCCCGAGCCCGATCTCAAGCTCATCAGCGACAAAGGCCTGCGCCGCAAGCTTTCCGGGGCGCTGAACGGCTCCTCTCTGATGCGGGCTTTCGAAACTGTCATAACGCGGACCTCCTACAAACTGGAGACGGGAGGCGGCGTCGTTGAGCTTGCTTTGGATCGAGGCGAGGCGCGCGCCAAAAGAAGAAAGGAGCCGATCCGCGAGGCGGAGTTCGAGCTCATCGAGGGCGATCCAAAGGCGCTCCTCGGAATCACCCAGGAGCTTTTCGCCGATCAGGCCGTGCATTTGTCGCCGATGAGCAAGGCGGAACGGGGTTATCGCCTTCTCCTTAAAATGCCTGAGGCGATCCCTGATTTGGCGCCGGCGAAGGCCAAGCCAGCAAGTATAAAACCCGGCCAGACTTGCGGCGCAGCTTTCGCCGAAATTTTCCGCTCGGCGCGAGAGCAAATTATCTGGAACAGGACCGTGACGCTCGAAACGGATATAGCCGAGGGCGTCGCATCAGTTGCGCGTGGGCCTGACCCGTCTTCGCGCCGCGCACCGGGCCTTGGAGCCGCTCCTGGATACGCCAGCCTTTCATCAGCTCGAAGACGACGCCCGCGCAATAGCCCGCGCTGTGGGGGAACTCAGGGACGCGGACGTTCTCATCGAAGACATATACGCTCCCGTTGCAGGCGCCGTTCCGGATCAGCAAGGGTTTGATGCGCTTTTGCGCGCGCTCCAGGCTCACCGCGCGGCCAAGCAGGAGTCGGCGCGTCAGAGCCTTCGAAGCGAGCGGTGGTCGCGACTGCTCTTGAGCCTGGTCCTTTGGCCGGCCATGCTCGAAACAGACCCGTCCCTTCAGCGGCGCTCCATCGAAGACTACGCGAGGAAGGCCCTGCAAAGGCGCTGGAAGAAGGTGGCGAGTCGCGGCCGCGCCATCGATCGTCTCGACCCTGACGAGAAGCATAAGATGCGCCGCTCCCTGAAGAAGCTTCGGTATATGACCGAGTTCTTCGCGCCGCTTTTTTCGAGCAAAGAGGTCAAGCCCTTCGTGAAGCAACTGAAGACGTTGCAGGACGTGTTTGGCTATGTGAACGACGTCGGGATGGCCGAGCAGATCCGCGCCATCGCGACCGAGCATGGCGAAGGGCCGGACTGCGCCATTGCAGCCGGCATCGTGCTCGGTACGCACGAAGAAAAGGCGGCCGAAGCCTGGACGCATGCACAAGAAGAGTGGCGCCGGCTCAAGTCTCTTGGCCGCTTCTGGTCGTGAAATGGGAAGGAGAGATCTGGAGCCGGCGTGAAGGCGCTACTTCTTGCTTGCAGCGGCGACGGCGCCTCTTGCAATCTGTGCAAGCCCCAAGGTATCCCGCACGAGAATATGTTGGCGTCCAGCCTCGACAAGGCCGGCCTGTCCCAGGCGCTTATCGCCCGGCTTACGGTGAAGAGAGTAGTGCCCGTTATCTCGGCGAGGTCCTGGCGAGTGATAGGGAAGGCGATCTCGACACCGCCCGCGACCTCATTCCCGGCGTCTTTGACGCAACGCAACAGCACATGAGCGATGCGCGCCTCGGCGCGCTTTGTGGCCAATTCGCGCACACGGGTTTGTTGCTCAATCAGCCGGTGGCCGACAGTCCGCAGCACATTCTGTGTGACGCAGGGACAGCGCGATATCAGGGCATGCCAAAAGGCTTGTTCCCAGACAAGCACGACGCATTCGGTAAGGGCGATCGCCGTCCCAGGATATTCGCGCAGTCCAATGGCCACGGCGAAGCCGAATATCTCGCCTGGGATCACGAAGCGAAGAATGACCTGCTGCCCTTCGGATGTCGTCTGAAAAGCCTTCACATGGCCGTCAAGCAATACGAAAAAAGCATCTGCCTGCGTGCCCTGCCGGAACACTATTTCGTTCTTTTCGCAACGGCGCACGCGAGCATGGCTCAGGAGGTAACGGAAATCCTCCTCGGATAAGCCCTCGAAGGCGTCGAGGCCCGCAATGAGCGTTCTGTCGAGCCGGCCCGTCAAAGCTTTTTCCTTTGCGGACCAGATCGGCGATGATTTGCCGGTAGAATGTTGTCCGGCCATTGATCTCCTCATATTCGTTATCGGGAACGCGCCGTAAGGCGGCGCGCGTCATCGGCCCGCTGCGATCAACCCCGCTGCCCTTCGAGAAGTGAGTTCGCTCGCGATCCGTGAACAAGGCTCAACCGTCGCACCGCCCGCTCGGCGAGCATTTGAGCCGCTTGCACCACCTTTTCATCCTTCGAACGCTCGGCAATATCGGCATAGCGGTCGAAAACTTCCTCGAGAAGCCTCATGCCTTGCTCAATTTCTGCATCATCCGGAGGGCTGCTCTCCTTAAGCTGCAATCCAATCC
The DNA here is from genome assembly GCA_963819665.1 of uncultured Alphaproteobacteria bacterium. Lineage (GTDB taxonomy): Bacteria > Pseudomonadota > Alphaproteobacteria > Rhizobiales > Rhodomicrobiaceae > Rhodomicrobium. Next base: position 21,108 of record CAWFXN010000005.1, on the reverse strand, counting down.
GGCTCGCCAAATCCCGCGCGCAACTCGCCTCATCTGAGGCGACAACACCAAAATTAGAAGGCTCTGCATCCCGGATGGAGAGGATTTCATCGAGAGCCTGATGATAGGCCGCGGCTTGCCATTCCGCTTCGGCGCCAAGAGCATAGAGTTCTTCAGCGCTCGCTGGGAGTTGGGAGGCTTCCGGCCTGCCCTTCTCGCGATAGGCCTTCCTTCGCTCGCGCCGAAGAAGAAAAGCGTGCTCCAACTCGTCTTTCGCAAGCTCTTCGGCAAGCTTGCGCATCAACTCCTCGCGGGCCTGCGCGGCGACGTAGCTATAGAAGGCGAATGCCCGCTCTTCGTTCCTCACAGCAATCGCCAACGCCCTGTAAGGAGTGAGCACACGCGAACTGCCTTCTTCCTCGTCGAAATTCTCGGGCATTTCCCAAGAGATGCGCGCAGGATCAACCGGTTTGCCCATGGCCTCCAATGCACGCGCGGCGATATGCGCTGCGTGTTTCTCCTCAATGGACGCCAGGAATTCAAACAACCCGGCGAGCTTTTGTTCTTGCCGCAAACGCATCCGCGCGGCGAGATCGCGATAGCGGGAGGCGGCTTCCTTCTCAAGCGCATGCGACATCGCCATTAGCTCGTCCGCGGAACCGAGGAGCGGTGGCATTGTTTTCAGCTTGGCCATGTGTTTGTCCGTTTTGCTAAGCTTAACCTTTTCGGTTTTGGCGTCTGGTTACATCACGGACCAGTGTAGTCGAGAAATTTTAGAGCTTATTTGCGCTACAGCAAAGACCGTTTTGACGAAATCCTAGAAATTTGAGCACTGCAGGCGATCGACCGCCGTGGGTTGTAAGTATCTATTCATTTACAGAAAGGCGATCGTGAGCTGCGTCGTAGCAATGTTCCGGCTCCTCGGAGCGTTCACGCTGATAGTGGTGCTCGCGGGTATTGACGTGCGCCCGGTGAGCGCCGCGGAGAGCCGATTACCGGAGTTCCTCAAAAAATTCGAGCCGGGGCAAATTTTTCCCGGCGCCAACCGGTTCGGCCCCGTCGAAGGCAACCCGCCTGCAGCCGCCGCTTTCGGGGGAGATCGCCTCCTCGGTTATGTTTACCTCAACGCCGACGTTGTGAACTCGACCGGCTATTCGGGCAAACCGATCAATATCGTGGTGGGGATCGATCTCAATGGCAAGATCGTAGGCCTGCAACTTGCCGAGCATCACGAACCTATCGTATTGGTCGGGATCCCGCCCGCCAAAATCACCGCCTTCCTCGAAGGTTACATTGGGCACAATTTCCTTGAGACACCTCCTGTCAACAACGCTGCCCCGCCCGTCGACATCATAAGCGGCGCGACGGTTACCGTCATGGTGATCGCGGATAGCCTCATGCGCTCGGCCATTCGCATTGCGCGCTCCAGAGGGCTCGGCACTGCGCTCGCCGCGCTGGCCCCTGCGGCGCCAGCCGCCGTTAAGAAGATCAACGACGCCTACAACCAGTCCGAGGATTGGAATGCGCTTTTGGCGGACGGCTCCATCGGCCGCATGTCGATCACTCTCGGCGAGATCAACGACGCTTTCGCCAAATCCGGGAATGCGGCCGCCGCCGAACAACCCGAGCAAGGGCCTGCAAGCGACAGCTTCATCGACCTTTATGCCGCTCTCGCCACAGTCCCCTCGATAGGCCGAAGCCTGCTTGGCGATGTCGGCTATAACCAGCTTAAGCAGCGGCTTAAACCGGGCCAGCAGGCCATCATCGTCGCGGGTAAAGGCCGCTACTCATTCAAGGGCTCGGGCTATGTCCGGGGCGGCATCTTCGACCGGATTCAATTGGTCCAGGGCGAGAATAGCATCCGCTTCCATGACCGCGATCATGTGCGGCTCGGTGATATCATGGCGGAGGGACGCGCCGGAATTTCCCGAGATTGCCCTTTTTACCATTCCGGCGACCGAGAGCTTCGATCCCGCAGCGCCCTGGCGCCTCAAACTTCTCGTACAAAGGGCTATTGGGGGCAGGGACAAGGCGTTTCTGACCTACGATCTCAACTACGCGCTTCCAGACAAATATCTGACCGTGGAGAAGCCGGCCGTCACGGTTGCTGTGCCGGAGGCGGGCGCATCCGCCAATGGCAAACAAGCGGCGCCGTCTGCCGCAATTGAGGCGGCCGAACCTGCTCCAGAGCCGCTTTGGGTCCGCGTGTGGCGCAACCGGGTGGTTGATATCGTCATCCTGTGCGCCGCGCTCCTCTTCCTCACCACCATCTTTTTCTTCCAAGATTTCCTCGTGCGCCGGCCGGTGCTTTACGATCGCGTGAGACTTGGTTTTTTGACCTTCACGCTGTTTTGGATCGGATGGTACGTCCACGCGCAGCTATCCGTTGTCAATGTCCTCACCTTCGTAAATGCGCTTCGCACAGATTTCCGCTGGGATTACTTCCTCATCGATCCGCTAATCTTTATTCTATGGTTCGGGGTCGCGGCATCGATGTTATTCTGGGGGCGCGGCGCTTTTTGCGGATGGCTTTGCCCGTTCGGCGCGCTGCAGGAACTCTTGAACCGCGTCGCCAAGGCTCTGCGCCTGCCGCAAATCCAGGTTCCCTTTGGGGTGCATCAACGCCTGTGGCCGATCAAGTACATGATCTTTATGCTTCTGTTCGGCCTATCGCTCTATTCTCTCTCCCTTGGCGAGGAAGCGGCGGAGGTTGAGCCGTTCAAGACCGCAATTATCCTCCACTTCGCGCGGCATTGGCCATTCGTGCTGTTCGCACTCGCAGTGCTCGCTCCGGGACTCTTCATCGAGCGGTTTTATTGCCGCTATGTTTGCCCGCTCGGAGCAGCTCTCGCGATTCCGGCGCGCATGCGCATGTTCGACTGGCTCAGGCGCTACCGGGAATGCGGCAATCCCTGCCAGCGCTGCGGGAATGAATGCCCCGTGCAGGCCATCCACCCCGAAGGACACATCAATCCCAACGAATGCATCCAGTGCATGCACTGCCAGATGCTCTATCACCACGCCTACAAGTGTCCCGTTATGATCCAGCGGCGGTTGAAGCGAGAAAAGCGAATGGCGACGGCATCGCCAAGCATGTTGCCGGACAAATCGCACGTCCGCGCATCCGAGATTGCCCGCCGCCAGCAGCAGGACTGAACCGGCGTCGGTATCGCCCGGCCAGGAAAGGGAGGAAGACCATGTCCGAAGAGAATGATAAGGGTATAAGCCGACGCGGCTTACTAGGAACCGCGACGATTGCCGGGGCAGCCGGCGTTGTGGGCACGGTTGGCGGCATGACCGCCGCCGAGTTTGTGGCCACCGCCAAGGCGCAAACAAGGTCTGCCGCCCACAGCACCGAGGTGAAGCCTGGCGACCTCGACGAATATTACGCCTTTAACAGCAGCGGCCAGACAGGCGAGGTGCGCATCCTCGGGCTCCCCTCGATGAGAGAGTTCATGCGCATTCCGGTGTTCAATCGCTGCAGCGCGACCGGGTGGGGTTTGACCAATGAGAGCCTCAAGATCCTCACCGAAGGCTTGAGGCCGGAGACCCGCAAGTTCCTCGCCAATCGCGGCGGAACCTTCATGAACGGCGATTTGCACCATCCGCATATGTCGTTCACGGACGGCACCTATGACGGCCGCTATATATTCGTGAACGACAAGGCCAACTGCCGCGTCGCCCGCATCCGCTGCGACGTGATGAAATGCGACAAGATCATCGAAATCCCCAATGCATCCGACGTCCACGGTATGCGACCGCAGAAAGTCCCGCGCACGGGCTACGTATTCGCCAATAGCGAACACTGCATCCCGATCCCGAACGACGGCAAAGATCCTCGACGAGCCGGAGAAATATTGGTCGGTGTTCACGGCCATCGACGGCGACAAGATGGAGGTCGCCTGGCAAGTCCTGGTCGACGGCAATCTCGACAATTGCGATGCCGACTATCAAGGAAAATACGCGTTCTCGACCTGCTACAACTCGGAGAAAGCCGTGTTACCGGCAGGAATGTACTCCGCGGAGCAGGACTGGGCCGTCATCTTCAGTATCAAGCGCATCGAGGAGGCAATCCGCAAAGGCGACTACAAGACGATTAGTGGCGTGAAGGTCGTCGACGGGCGTCACGGACAGCCCTATACAAGGTATGTCCCCATGTCGAACAACCCGCATGGCTGCAACATGGCGCCGGACGGCATCCATCTTGCGATCGCCGGCAAGTTGGCGCCGCATGTGGCGCTGCTCGATGTGGGGCTGTTCGACGATCTGTTCGACGACAAAATCAAGCCGCGCGACGTTATTGTGGCCGAGCCAGAGGTCGGCCTTGGCCCGCTACACACTGCGTTCGACGGCAGGGGCAACGCCTATACGACCACCTTCCTCGACAGCCAGATATGCAAGTGGAATATCGATAAGGCGCGCCGGGCCTATAAGGGCGAGAAGGTCGATCCGATCGTTCAGAAGCTTGACGTGCACTATCAGCCCGGGCACAACCACAGCAGCATGGGCGAGACTAAGGAAGCCGACGGCAAGTGGCTGTTGTCGTTGAACAAGTTCTCCAAGGACAGGTTCTTGCCGGTGGGGCCGCTGCATCCGGAGAACGACCAGCTCATCGACATCTCCGGAGACGAGATGAAACTCGTTCACGACGGCCCAAGTTTCGCCGAGCCGCATGACTGCCTCCTCGTTCACCGCTCCAAGGTGAACCCGATCATGATCTGGAAGCGCGACGACCCCATGTGGGACGACATAAGGCGCCAGGCCGAGAAGGACGGGGTCAAGCTCGATGAAGCGCAGCATGTCATTCGCGACGGCAACAAGGTCCGCGTCTACATGACCTCGACCGCGCCGGCTTATAGTCTGGACATGTTCACGGTCAAGGAGGGGGATGAAGTCACCGTCACCATCACCAATCTCGACGATGTGGAAGACCTCACCCACGGCTTCACAATCGTCCGGTATGGGATCGCGATGGAAATCTCACCTCACCAGACGTCGTCCGTGACGTTCACTGCCGATAGGCCCGGAGTGCACTGGTACTATTGTCAGTGGTTCTGCCATGCCCTGCATATGGAAATGTCGGGGCGCATGATCGTAGAGCCGAGAAGCGTGTGAAAACAATTCTTAAGCTTTCAACACCTGGATTGCTGGCGGCGGCCTTCGCCGCCAGCATCCCTCTTAGCGCGCCGCCAGCCAGTGCTGCGGTAACCGAGGTCGCCCCGGGGCGTAGCGAACTGGCGCGCGCCATAATGGACGCCGCCGCGGGAGATGTATTGAAACTCAAGCGCGGGACTCTATGATGGGCCCGTTCTGATTGAGAAGGCGCTCACGATCGAAGGAGAAGACGGCGCGATTGTCGATGGGCATGGCGTGGGGCGTACGATTGAGATCACAGCGCCGGGCGTGTCAATCCGTCACTTACGGATTACCGGCTCCGGCATGGCCCTCGACCAAATGCATGCTGGCGTGTTCCTGAGCGAGACGGCAAGCGGCGGGACAGTCGAGGATAGCGTGATCGAGGACAATCTCGTCGGCGTCTATGTGCACGGAGCACACGATGCTCGTGGTAAGGCGCAACCGGATCGCCGGCCGCGTTCTCCCGCATATCAACGATTGCGGCAATGGCGTGTACTTGTGGAACGCGCCGGGAACCAAGGTTGAGGACAACGACATCACAGGCGGACGCGACGGAATTTTCACAAACGGCAGCCGCAACAATGTGTTCGCCCGCAATCGCCTGCACGGCGTGAGATTTGCCATCCACTATATGTACACCAACGATAGCGAGGTTAGCGATAATATCTCCATCGGCAATCACGCCGGCTATGTGATTATGTATTCGGCCCGCCTCAAAATCCGGAACAATGTGTCGGATGGTGACCGCGATCACGGGCTTCTTTTTAACTTCGCGAACGGCTCGGACATTTCCGGCAATGCAGTGCGCGGCGCCGAAAAATGCCTCTTTATCTATAACGCCAACAAGAACAAGTTTCACGGCAATTGGTTCGAGGGCTGCCAGTCTCGGCATCCATTTCACGGCAGGTTCGGAAGGCAACGCCATGTCGGACAATGCCTTTATCGGTAACCAAACCCAGGTCATGTATGTGGGCACCCGCTTTTTGAACTGGTCTGAGAAGGGCCGCGGGAATTATTGGAGCGACAACCCAGCCTTCGATCTCAATGGCGATGGCATCGCCGACGAGGCCTATAGGCCGAACGATATCATCGACCAGATCATATGGCGCTACCCCGCCGCCAAGCTGCTTCTCAATAGCCCGGCCACCCAGGTTGTGCGCTGGGCGCAATCGCAATTCCCTGGCCTCCATCCTGGCGGTGTCATCGATAAAGCGCCGCTGATGAAGCCGCCTGCCATTAAAGCCGCAAATGCTTTCAGCGGGGCGCCCAAGCTCGCAGGCGGAGAGTGGCGATGAGCGCGATCACCGTCTGCCTTCGCGAGGTTTCTAAGAGCTATGGCGGCCTTGCCGCTGTAAAGGGCGTCAGCCTCGAACTAAGGGAAGGTGAGCGTGTTGCGCTTGTCGGGCACAACGGAGCCGGCAAGAGCACGCTGATAAAGATGATGCTCGGGCTCATCGGGGTCAGCGCGGGCACGGTCAGCGTGCTGGGCAAGGATCCCTCCGCGCACGCCGCGGTAGAAACCAGGAGCAAGATCGGTTATCTGCCGGAGCATGTTGCGCTGCAGCCGTCGATGACAGGCGAAGAGCTGCTGGCCTTCTATGCCCGGCTCAAACACCAGCCCGTGTCCGCCAACCAGGAAATTCTAAAGCGGACGGGAATTGCGTATGCCGCCCACCGGCGCATCGCTACCTATTCCAAGGGCATGCGGCAGCGCTTAGCGCTTGCGCAGGCCTTGATTGGAAATCCTCGCGTCCTATTACTCGACGAGCCTACGACCGGCCTGGATCCCGCGCTAAGGCAAACGTTCTACACCATCGTACAAGAACTCAGCGTGAACGGCGCCACGGTTCTCCTGTCCTCGCACGCATTGACGGAACTTGAAACGCAGACGGACCGGGTCGTGGTCATGAACCAGGGCCGTAAGGTCGCCGACGGCACCCTGGCCGAACTTCGGCAGCAGGCGCAACAGCCGGTACGGATCAAGGTCACCGTCGATAGCGATCAGGTCACCTTTTTCCCGCGCATCGCTGGCGCCGGCCTTGAATGGCGCCGTGTGAGCGAGCGAACCTTCGAACTTTGCTGCCGCGAGAACGAAAAGATAACCGCGCTAAAACAGGTGGCGAACACAAGCCTGCCAGTATCAGACATTGAAATCATCGATCCCACTCTCGACGACATATACGCGCATTTCCTTTACGCGGAGGCCGCCGAATGAGGGCCGCAGCCATCATCGCCTTGAAGGAAATCCGCGACGGGCTTGCGCAACCGCTGGGTCATCGCGACAACCTTGCTGATGACCGCGCTTGCACTGACGCTGACGCTGCTTGGCAGCGCGCCGGCAGGCACGGTTGGGGCGAGCCCGCTGGAGGCGACGGTGGTGGGCTTGTCGAGCCTCACGATTTTTCTCGTGCCTCTCATCGCCCTCCTGATTTCCTATGACGCCATCTCCGGCGAATTCGAGCGCGGCACCATGGCGCTGCTTTTATCCTACCCCGTGTCTCGCAGCGCCGTGGTTGCGGGCAAGTTTCTGGGAGCAACCGCGATCCTCGCCGTTGCGACGGTCGCCGGATATGGGGCTGGAGGCGCAGCGCTTGCGCTTGGAACGGAGGCCGCCGAGCCGGCGGCCTGGGGTGCTTTCGCCGTGATGATCCTCTCAAGCATTGGCCTCGGCATGGTCTTCATCGCACTTGGCTACGTCGCAAGCGCCTCGGTGCGGGACCCGCGCACGGCGGGAGGGATTGCAATCGGCTTATGGCTGCTGTTCGCGCTCATTTACGACATGGCGCTCCTCGGACTCTTGGCCGCCGACCAGGGCAAGGTGATGACCGCTGAAGTCTTGAACGTGTTGTTGATAGCTAATCCTACCGACGTTTACAGGCTTCTGAATTTCACCGGCTTCTCGGAGCTGAGCCAGTTCGCGGGCATGGCGGGCCTCTCAAAGCAAGTTTATTTCGGCACGCCCGTGCTTGCAGCGGCGCTCGCGGCCTGGATCATCATTCCTCTCGCCTGGGCGGCATTTCTCTTTAGCAGGAGGGAAGTGTGAGCTGGCGGCGGGCATTGAGCATCCCCTCTGTAATGCTTGCGCTTGCGGCATGTCAGAAGGAATCCGCCAAGACGCCAGACCCTCAGGAGTTTTCGAAGGACGCCGTCGCCGTATTCTGCGGCATGGGCCTCGCTGAGCATCCGGGCCCAAAGGCGCAAATCTTCCTGCGCAGCCTGCCCGATGCGCGCTGGTTCGCCTCGGTGCATGACGCTTTCGCCTATACGATGCTGCTGGAAACGCCGAAGGACATCGCCGCGATCTACGTCAACGACATGGCCAAGGCCAAGAACTGGGAACACCCCGAGCCTGGAACTTGGATCGAAGCGCGAAAGGCGATCTACGTCATTGAGAGCCGACAGCGCGGTGGCATGGATCAGAACGAGGCCGTGCCCTTTTCCTCCAGAGAGGCCGCGGAGGCATTTGCAAAGGAACAGGGCGGCCGTCTCGTCCGCTTCGAGGAAATGCCCAAGTCCTATATTCTTGCGTCAGCGGACCCAGGCCCGTCGGCGAGCAATGACGGTTTGAATCGTGACAGCGAGAGCGCCCATGATCGCACGGAGAGCGATGCCCATATCCCCAGATAAAGCAAAACTTTCGCGCCGGCGCTTCATTTCCATCAGCGGGGCTGCGGCCGGTATGGCGCTGTTTCCGGCTGCTTACGGCGCCGGGGCGTTTACCACTTCCGAGGATGCCGGGCGCCATCTGAGGATTTGGAGGGGAGTAGCGCTCGGCGCCGACGCGATGCTGCAGCTCAATCATCCCGATCCCGATGCAGCAGACAGGATGATCGAAACCTGCATCGCCGAGGTCTCCCGTCTCGAGCGCATTTTCAGCCTTTACCGCGAGGATTCGGCGCTCTGCGGGCTTAATCGCGAAGGGCGGCTGGATGATCCCCCCGTCGAGCTTGTCGAACTGCTCGGCCGGTCGAATGAGTTCAGCAGGTTAACGGGCGGCGCGTTCGACGTCACGGTCCAGCCGCTCTGGCAACTCTATGCCACGCATTTTTCGGCGCCGGACCCCGATCCCTCGGGCCCATCCAAGGCAGCCATCGAGGCGGCGCTCAAGCGCGTTGGGCATCAAGCCCTTAATATTGATCCCGCCCGCATCTCCTTTGCGATGGCTGGCATGTGCATCACGCTCAATGGCATCGCCCAAGGCTATATCACCGACCGTATCGTGGATCTGCTGCGTCAGCGCGGGATCGACCGCTCTCTCGTCGACATGGGCGAGATCCGCGCCATAGGCCCGCGCCCGTCTGGCGAACCCTGGATCGTTGGACTGGAAGATCCGCGCGCCCCGGGCCATGTTGCGGAACAGGTCGAAATCGTCAATCAGGCGGTCTCGACGTCGGGCGGCTACGGCGCCCAGTTCGATAGCGCAGGCCGTTTCAATCACATCTTTGACCCAGCTACAGGCGCTACGAGCAGCCGATATCTCAGCGTTTCGGTCGTGGCGCCCTTGGCCACAACGGCGGACGCGCTTTCGACTGCGTTTTCCTTGATGCCGTTGGATCAAACCGGGCCGATTGCTCGCCGGTTAGGGGCCAACGTCTATCTCGTTTCGCCGGAGGGATCTCGCCTCACTCAAATCGCTGATGCGAGAAATTGAGGCCGGGCGATAAGGAAGCGCCTAACTATTCTCGGCTTCGCCAATACCGCCTGCCGCCTTTCTATACTCATCAAGCGCAGCCATCAGGACAAGCTTCGCCTCTACGATCTTGCCTTTATCGCGGTTTTTGATGGCATTCAGCATTTGGTCTTCCGCGTCTCTAAGCGCCGTCGAAACAGTGCTGAATCGTGGAAAGTCCACTTGGTCTTCGATGGCCATGGTTGTTTTGTCCTCTTTTCCTCAAGGCGAACCGCCCCGCGACATACCGAGCGCAATTGACGGGAATGTGAAACGCTTATGGTTGCCCCTGACTTGTACGCCCATTCAGTAGTTCCAAATTCATGAACTATAAGGCGCCGCGGCTTCTTGAAGGGCGCGGCTTCACTTCCCTCAAAGGAAACACGCATGAGCAAGCTTAAGGGCAAGGTCGCTGTCGTTACGGGCGCATCAAAAGGCATCGGAGCGGCAATTGCAAAAGCGCTGGCCGCCGAAGGCGCAGCGGTGGTCGTCAATTATGCATCCGGTAAGTCGGGCGCGGACGCGGTCGTCGCCCATGTCACAGAACATGGCGGCAAGGCCGTCGCGGTTAGAGGCGACGTTTCGAAGGCTGCAGACGCGCAAGGCATTATCGACGCCGCCATCAAGACTTACGGCCGCCTCGACATCCTCGTTAACAACTCGGGCGTCTACGAAGCTGCATCGCTTGAGGCCATTGCCGAAGATCACTTCCATAAACAATTCGACATCAACGTGCTCGGCCTCCTTCTCACCACCAAGGCCGCCGCCAAGCATCTCGGCGAGGGCGCCAGCATCATCAACATCAGTTCGGTCGTCACAAGCCTGTTGCCCGCGAACTTTGCCGTTTACGCCGGCACAAAGGGCGCGGTGGACGCCATCACAGGGGTGCTCGCCCGTGAACTCGGGCCGAAGAAGATCCGGGTCAACGCGCTGAACCCCGGATTCGTCGAAACCGAAGGTACGCACAGCGCCGGTCTTGCCGGCTCCGATTTCGAGAAAGGAGCAATCGCGCAGACCCCGCTTGGCCGCGCGGGGCAGCCGCGCGATATCGCTTCCGCCGCAGTCTTTCTCGCCTCGGAAGACTCAGCGTGGCTCACGGGTGAGCGTATTGTTGTGAGCGGGGGCCTTCGATAAGGGCCGAAGCTTGTATCCGCGGCTGCCACAGCCGCGGACGCAGCAGAAAAGTCCGCTCGGCCGGACAGCGTTTCGCCTCCGATTTACTTTCGCAATTCAGACTGCGCGGCTCTTCAAAACCAGAACCCATTCCAATGATATCGTGGCTGCGACGGGAAGGGAGCGATCCCCGCCACATGCCCCCAAGGGTTCCGGAACAGGAGCGGCGCAGTCTCGGTTTTCTTCAGCGCCATGAGCCGCGCGATGCGCTCCGACGTTTGCGGATGCGTTCGCAGGACCGAAGGGATGGGGATGCGCCGCCCCGGCATGAAGATGTCTTCCCAAAGCCGCCCCTGATAGCGTTCGAGCTTGCCGAGCGCCAAGGCGAGACCTTCGGGATCGCCTGTGAGCGATGCGCCGCCAAGGTCGGCGTCGAATTCGCGAGACCGCGACAGCGCGAGTTGCAACAGGCTCGAAAAGGTCGGCGCAAAATAGAGGAGCATGATGGCCACCCATGGCACAGGCGTGCCCCTGAAAACCGTTACGGGCACGCTCAGGAAGAACAGGAATATCGCGAAGAACGACATGCTGCGGGTGAACCGGCTCAGGATGTCGGCGAGGCTCATCACCCAGATGTCGTTGTTGCGGACATGGGTGATTTCATGAGCGAGCACGCCCGCCAGTTCGCGCGAGTTAAGGCCGCGCAGAAGGCCTTCCGTGACGCCAAGAGAATAGCGGGACGGCGTGCCAACCGCGAACGCATTCATCGTCTGGCTTGGAACCACGTAAAGACGCGGCGCAGCCTTCAAACCAGCGCGCTCAGAAAGCAATTGCACGAGACGAACAATGTCCGCGCCGCGTGAAGGATCAATGGGCCTCGCATTGAACATCCGCATCATGGCATCCGGCGCGACGCGCGGGCCGATGAGCGAAAACACACCGACAAAGACAAGCGCCCATGCGACGCCGGTCTGCCCAAACAGCGTGTAGGCCGAAAGCGCGGTGATAACGCCAATCCCGCCGACAAGGGCGAAAGACTGCGCGATATTGCGCAAGCGCGCGCGGCGGCGCTGCTCCTCGTCCAGATACGCCATCGAAACTCCATTCCCGGAACTTCACGAGATATGGCTCGCCGGGATGTGTTCTCAAGCACGAGGCTGGTTCATCGGCTTTGAAGCCTTCAAGGCTTTAAAGGTCTTCCGGTGATGTCGTCGGTTTTCCAGCTCTGGCTCTGGAAGGCGAAGAAGAAGGCCGTCGCGCCGCCATTCGGGAAACGCAGGATGAGGCCGCCATCCTGCCACACGCCATCGTCGCGATCGTGAGGCGCGGGGCTTCCCTGGTTCATATGGATATCGTGAAGGCCGCGTCCGGGCAAAAACCCGAAATACTTATCCGGTTTGTCCGGCTCCGGGCCCCAAGGGTTGCCGAACGCGAAAAGCTCGGCGCCATCGGCGCTACTCACGCTCGCCAACGCCTTGCTCAAGAGCGTATCGAGCGCGTCGGGATCGCCGATAGAGCCTTCGCCCGCAATCCGCATCGCGCTGCTATCGAAGAAATTGCCGCGCACATAGTCCAGCCGCAAAAGACGGTCTTCCCGCGCCGGCCGGGTAAGCCCTACAGGGAGCGCCGGCAAATTGTCCAGGATGGGATGCTTAAAGTTCGGTTCTGTGTGGAAGCACAAATTCGTCTGATCGTCGGAGCGGACGTTGATGGCGAGCCGCCATGGTCCACCCGGCGTTTCGATCAGAACTTCGAGATGGGGGGCTGGATCATCCGGCCTGTGATGCAGAATCTGCCCCGGCTTGCCCCGCAAAACTCCATAACGAACAGACATCATCCCCCCTTGGCGAATGCCGCTTTCCTGGCGGCTTCGTAAGAAACCTTGAGGCCAAGATTGTGGCGTTCGGTGAGGCCACGCTCCAGGCATGCAGCGCAACGACTTGTCATCCCGGCCAAGCAAAGCGCGAGCCGGGATCGCAAAAAGGGCAGATGCTCTTAATGTGTTACGATCCCGGATAACGCGGCTGCGGCGTTTCCGGGATGGAGGCTAGGCTGCGGATTTGTTCCTGTCTTTCAGCGCGGTCAGGCCCACATTCTGCTCTACGCTCTTATAGAATGCGATCCATTGGGCCGTCACGGCTTCCGGCGTGAAGCCCTGGCTGTAGCTCTCGAAGCCGTTCGCGATGAGGCTTTGTCTCAGGCTCTCATCGGAAAGGACGCGCGCCAAGGCGTCTCTCAACGCTGCAACGTCGTCGATCGGCGTGAGCAAACCATTGACCCCGTCGACAACGTGGGCGGCAGGTCCCGCGCTGGCGCAGGCGACAAACGCCGTTCCGGCGGCCCACGCCTCAAGGATCACGTTGCCGAAAGGCTCATATCGTGACGGCAGAACGCAGATGTCTGCGGCGCGCAAAAGCGCGGACCGGTCTGTGCGCCATCCAAGAAAGCGAACCCGCTCCGCAATCCCCAAATCCGCCGCGAGCTTCTCCAACTGGCTCTGCAGCGGCCCGTCGCCCGCGAGCCAAGCCACGCAGTCTGGCAAATCCTTGACGGCGTGGAGGAACGTATCGAGGCCCTTCTTTTGATGCAGGCGCGAGAGCGTGAGCAGCACCTTTGCGCCGGGCGGCGTATTCAGCATCGCCCGATTGAGCGGCGGCAAGGGCGCGATCACCGGAAATGTCGGGATGTAGTGCGCCCGATCCGCCGGAACGCCGTTCTTGACCATGTGAGCGACGATATCGCGGGTTACTCCCACCAAACGCTCGCAGCTCTGAAAGTGGTTCGGATCGTAATAGCCGCCAAACCAGCCGATCACAGGCACGGGCGCCTTTGGGACAAGGCTTGCAGCGCGCCGCATCCAGGTCTGCACGATTGTCGGTTTTTCGCGCGCCATAAGACCGCGGATCATAAAGCGCTGCGCAGGCGCAAAGGGAACGCGCAAGGGCGCGGGCGCCATTCTGATCCCCAGCGCCTTCAACTCCGCGAACCGCGACGCCTCCTCCTGCATGACCACGCATTGATCGATGCCCGCTTCATGCAGGGTGGTGATGACGTCGCAGGCATAGGTTTCCGCGCCGCCATTAGCCTTGCTCGTCATGATTTGAAGGATGCGCATTGCCGTAGCCTTGCTTTATGCCGCTGCTCGCGCCGCGGACTTGTCGTCACTGAGAGTTGAGAGGACGATTTCGGCCGCCTTGCCGCTCGGCGTTCCTTCCGGCAGGAACATTTTCTCGCGGATTTTAGCGAGCGCGGCGATCTGGCTGGCCCGCTCAGGCGTGTCCTTTAAGAGAGGCGCCAGCGCGGCGCTGAGCTTGGCGGGCGTGCAATCTTCCTGGATGAACTCCGGAAATGCGTTCGCGCCAAGCACAAGGTTCGCCAGCACCACCGAAGGCGCCTTCAGGAGGAACCGCAGCCGCGCCGCGACCGGGTCGACCCGATAGGCGACAACCATCGGCGCGCCCGCGACGCCGAGTTCGAGCGTGACCGTGCCGGAGGCTGCGAGCGCGGCCTGCGCCAGTTTGAAGGCGGTGAACTTGTCGCTTTCCCCTTCGACAAGATGCGGCTGTTGCGGCCACGCCGGGAGCGCCTGCTCGATCAGCGCACGCACCGAGGATACCGCCGGTATGATGACCTCGAAGGGGCCAGCCTTTTCGCGCAAAGCCCGGAGCGTTTCCCCGAACGGCGCCATAAGGCGCGAAACCTCCGACGAGCGGCTGCCCGGCAGCACGAGGAGGACGGGCAGCTCAGACCTTAAGCCAAGCCGGGAACGGAGAGCCTCAGTGTCCAGTCCGTCGATCCAGGAGGCCCGTTCAATGAGGGGATGGCCAACATAGGCACAGGCTGGGCCGCCCAGACGCGCATGAGCCGCCGGCTCAAACGGCAGGAGAGCGAGAAGATGATCGACATAGGGCCGCATCTTGCGGGCGCGCCCCGGCCGCCAAGCCCAGACGCTTGGGCTCACATAGTCGATGATGGGGATCGAGGGGCGGCGCTGGCGGATGCGTTTTGCGATTGGGTGCGTGAACTCGGGGCTGTCGATGATGACGACCGCGTCGGGATTGAAGGCCAGCGCCGCATCCACGGCGCGATAGACGCGCCGGACGAGCTTCGGCAGGCGGGCAAGAATTGCGGCAGGTCCCATGACCGCGACATCGGAGAGCGGAAAAATCGAGCGAAGCCCGGCCGCTTCCATGTGCTCGCCGCCGACGCCCGCGAATGCGAAGGCGTCCGCGCCAGCTTTCGCCTTCAGCGCCTCGATCAGCTTGCCGCCGAGCACGTCGCCGGAATGTTCGCCTGCCACAATGAAGATGCGTTTTGTTTGAGACATCCCTCGCCAGTCTTTCCCCGCTCAACAGAGCCCCCTCACCCTGTCCCTCTCCCGCGCAATCTCGCCTTGGCGAGATTGCCACTTCAGAAAGCCGCATCCGCAAGCGGATGCGGCTGGGAGAGGGGACGCTGCATAAACCCTCTCCCCTTGCGGGAGAGGGTGGCCGCGAAGCGGCCGGGTGAGGGGTTCGAACCGTTGGCAAACCAGGAAGTTTTGCTTACCCTTCCATCACCTCCGCGGATGAGGCGCCATAGAGGAAAAGGCCGAATCTATCGGCTTTTTCCACAAGCTCCTGCTGATCCGCCAGTAAAACCGCCCCCGCTGCGACGGCAATTCCCGCGAGCCCGGCCTCTGCAGCAAGTTCTACTGTGCGAGGCCCGATGACCGGCATGTCGAGACGCAAATCCTGGCCGGGTTTTGGCGCTTTCACGAGGACGCCTTTGCGCGACTTGAAACCCCAGTTGTTCAGGTCACGGCAGCGGCGGAGCATCGCATCCGTGCCTTCCGCCGCTTCGACCGCAAGCACGTATTGCCGTGCGACGACGGCGCCCTGCCCTATGTCGAGGGAACCGAGCGCCCGCGCCACGCGGAAGCCGAGCCTGATGTCCTCCATCGTGGCCGCATCCGGCGATACCGCAGAAAAAGCGCCGGGCGGAGCGAGGAGCCGGGGCGCCACCTCGTGAACGCCCGCCACTTCAAATCCTTGTCCCTCGAAAAAACGGGCGACGCGCCTCAGCACGGCGTCATCGCCTCCTTTGAAGAGGCGCAGAAGCTGCGGAAGATGACGAAAAAAGCCTGTATCGAGCTTCAGCCGGAAAAGATTGGGGCGCCGCAGGCTCCCGACCAGCACGATGCGCTGGCATCCCTCCGCGCGAAGCGTGCGAAGAGTAAGCCCCACTTGGCCGATCCCGGCATACGCATGAGGAAAGCGTTCGATGCCGGTGGATGCATTTCCTGTGAGCCCAATAATGAAAGGGCTATATCCGCTTGCTCGAGCGGCCTCCGCGACGGCCACGGGGAGAGAGCCGCCCCCGGCGATGATCCCGATTCGGGACGCTTGCGGCGAGCGTTCAACCCACTTTTGGTCCTGACCTTCTCGCGTGGCGAGGGTCATCATGCCTGGTTGCGTGGAACGCAGAAGGAACGGTCTGTCTTCGCCCGCATGAAAGCGACGATGCGCTGCACCGGCGCGTCTCCAGGGAACATCTTCTCCACGTCATCGAGCCGCTCCTGCAGCGTTCCCTGCTGGGAAAACAAGAGCCCGTAAGCCTTGCGCAACGTGTGAATCTGCTCGCGATCGAAGCCCTGCCGCTTGAGGCCGACATAATTGAGACCCGCGAGGCTGGCGCGGTTGCCAAGCACCATGCCGAACGGAATAACGTCGCTCTCGACGCCCGACATTCCGCCGACGAAGGCATAAGCGCCGATGCGCACAAACTGATGCACCGCGCAAAGGCCACCGAGGATGGCGTGATCTTCAATGGAAACGTGCCCGGCGAGCGTCGCGTTATTGACGAGGATGACATGATTGCCGATCTGGCAATCATGCGCGACATGGGCGCCGGCAAGGAACAGGCCGTGGCTGCCGATGCGGGTCACGTGGCCGCCGCCTTCGGTGCCGCCATTCATGGTGACGTGCTCACGAATGGTCGTGAATGGGCCGACAACCAGTTCGCTGCGTTCGCCCCGGTATTTCATATCCTGCGGAGGGCCGCCGACGACCGCGAAGGGGTGGATTTCGCAGCCCTCGCCGATCTCCGTCCTGCCTGTGACAACGGCGTGGGAGTGGATCTTCGCGTTCTTGCGGAGCGTGACGTGAGGGCCGATGACCGCGAACGGCCCAACCTCCACGCCTTCTTCCAGTATCGCCCCCCGGTCTATAGCCGCCGCCGAATGCACCATCATCTCGGTCATGGATCGATTATCCGTTCTCTTGGGAGCGGGAGGACTCCTGCCCCGAATCGACGATCATCGCGCTGATCTCGGCTTCTGCGACGAGCTGGCCGTTGACCTTCGCCTTCCCTTCGAAACGCCAGACACGCCCGCGATTGCGCCTTTTGGTCATGTGATAGTGCACCGTATCGCCGGGCAGAACAGGGCGGCGGAAACGCGCGCGGTCGATCGACATGAAGTAAACGAGCTGCGGCTCGTAGGAAGCGGCGAGGTTCGCGACACAGAGCGCGCCCGCGGTCTGAGCCATCCCTTCGATCAGGAGCACGCCCGGCATGACCGGGAAGTTCGGGAAGTGGCCCTGGAAAAACGGCTCGTTGATCGTGACGTTCTTGATGCCGACCGCCGAACTATCGCCGTCCATATCCACAATCTTGTCGACGAGCAGGAATGGGTAGCGATGCGGCAGCAGTTTCAGGATGCGCACGATATCGACAGTGCCGAGTTCCTTTTTCCCAGCCTGCGCCTCGCCTTCTGTATTGGTCTCGGTTTTCTGCCACATAACCCTAGTTTCTAATCGTTGGAGTCGCCCGGGCCATCAGCCGCCGCCTTGCGCTTGGCCAGCCGCTTGAGAAGCGCGATTTCCCTCGCCCACGCGCTCATCGGCTTCGCGGGGTAGCCGCCCCACCGTTCCCTGGGCGGAATATCGGAGGCGACCCCGCTCTGTGCGCCTACCTGGGCTCCTGCGCCGATGCGGATATGCCCGACCGTCCCACACTGCCCGCCCATAGCCACGAAGTCTTCCAGAATCGTACTGCCCGATATGCCTGTTTGCGCAGCGATCACACAATGACGGCCAATAACCACGTTATGGGCGATTTGGACGAGGTTGTCGATCTTTGTGCCCTCGCCGATAATGGTGTCCTTCAGCGCGCCGCGATCGATCGTCGTGTTGGCGCCGATCTCGACGTCGTCCTGGACGATCACACGTCCGACCTGGCGCACTTTGTAATGTCCCGACGGGCCCATTGCAAAGCCGAAACCGTCCTGGCCCAGCCGAGCGCCTGCGTGAATGATGACGCGGTTGCCTATCAAAGCGTGCGTGACCGATGCGCCGGGACCCACGAAGCAATCGCGGCCCACGGCTACGCGGTAGCCGATCACCGCCCCCGCCGCTATCCGCGAGCCGCGCCCGATCTGCGCTTGCGGCCCAATGATGGCGCCCGCCTCGACGAATGCCCCGTCCTCGATCCGCGCGGTTTCGTCGATGGCCGTCGCGCCGCCGCCCACTTTTGGATGTCCCGCATCCGGAAAGAACATCTCCAGCGACTTGGCAAATGCACGGTAAGGGTCGCGGGAGATCAGCGGAACCGATGTCGCCGGAACGCGGCTTGCGTACTGGGCGGAGACAAAAACGGCCGCCGCTTGGGTTTCCTTCAGCGCGGCGAGATATTTGCGGTTATCGAAGAAGGAAACATCCGAGCCGCCCGCGGCGTCGAGCGCCTTGACCGAGCGGATCGACCGTCCCGCCTCCGCCGTCGAGACCTCCGGGATCTCGACGCCAGCGTAAGAGGCAAGCTTCGAAAGAGAGAATGGCCCCGCTGGAGCCCAAAAGCCAGGATGATCCATAATTCGCTACGCAATGAAAAGGCTAAGCGAGCTTTTGCTCGCCTAGCACCGTCTTAAACCAGATATTGGATGTCCGCCACGACCAATGGTCTCTTAGAATTTGGTCGCAGCGCCAAATCTAAACACCTGAGTTTGATCGAAATTCTCCTTCAGGAGGGCATAGCCGAAGTCTGCGCGAAGCGGCCCGATCGGAGAATTCCAGATCAAGCTCGCGCCGACCGATGCGCGGATCGCATCCGAGTCATCGACCAGATTACAGGCGTAAGCAAACCCGGCCGCGGCGCAGCTCCCGCCATGCTTCATCAGATAGGCGTTCGCCAATTTCTGCGCGTCCGTGCCGTAGAGCGTGCCGGCGTCCGCGAAAATGGCGCCGCCGAAGCCGAGATCGTCAGGCACGAAGGGCAGCGGGAACCTGACCTCCGCTGTGGACGCCCAGAAGGTCTTACCGCCGAGCGGATCGCCCGTTATAGGATCGCGCGGGCCGATGCCGGACGGGGCGAAGCCACGGATCGTCTCGCCGCCTTTGAAGAAGTCGTCGACCGTCCTGACATCCTGGCCATTCCAGCCCATGATGTTACCGCCGATGGCGCGGCCCACGAGCGTGATTTCCTTCGTGATCGGATAATACGCCCTGCCCTCCGCGACGGAGCGCAAGTAGTCGACGGTGCCGCCTACGCCTGCGAGGTCTTGGTTAAAGGCGAAGTAGAAGCCGCGCGAGGGATTCTTGCGGTTGTTACGCGTATCGTAGATGAGCGAGTAGCCAACCGAAGAGGTGATTGCGGTGCCGGCGACTTCCCGCACAGCAAGCGGCGCGGTCGTCTCCAGATTATAGATGTCCTCGAAGATGAAGGTGTAGTTTGTATTCAGCCAGAGGTTATCGAGAAGCGCGAAGCCGAGCCGGAGGCTGCCGCCGGTCCTCAAATCCTCATAACCTGCATCGGTATAGCCGGACGAGGCCGTGTAGTTCGCATTCCGGGCGAAGACATCGACGCCAAAGGACATGTTCCGGTCAAGGAAGCGCGGCTCGGTCCAGCTCACATCCGCGCCGCCGCTCACGAAGCTTCCCGTCACCTTAACCTGCAGATACTGGCCGGTGCCGAGGAGATTTCGCTCGCTATAGGATACTTCGCCAATGATGCCTTCAGCCGACGAGTAGCCCGCCGCGAACGACAGCTCACCCGTCGATTGTTCTTCGACCGCCACGTTGAGAACGACGCGGTCCGGAGCAGAGCCTGGCTCCTTATTGATTTTTACGTCTTTGAAGAACCCAAGGTTGATCAGACGCTGGCGAGCCTGATCCACCATGATCTTGTTGTAGGCGTCGCCCTCGGCGACACGAAACTCGCGCCGGATCACATAGTCTTCGGTGCGGTAGTTGCCGACAATATTGATGCGCTCAATGTAGACGCGAGGCCCTTGTTCAACCACGAAGACAACCGAGATGGTGCGCTTCACCGGATCGCGATCAACTCTTGGGCGGACCTGGCCGAAGGCATAGCCCTGCTCGGCGACGGCGACTGTGAGCGCTTCCGCGGTCTTATCGATAAGCTCCGCGTTATAGATGTCGCCGGGATTGGCGAGCAGACGGCCACGCACAGATTCTGCGTTGAAGGTCGGGAGCGTCGATTCGATGTCGACGCCGCCGAAGTAGTAGAGCTGTCCTTCGTCCACCGTGAATGTGAGGAAGAAGCCTTTGCCTTCGCGATCGACGTCCGCGACAGCCGAGACAACCCGCATATCCGCGTAGCCGTTCTTGATGTAATAACGGCGCAGAAGCTCGCGATCGAGGTTGAAGCGATCGGGGTCGTAAACGGACGTCGGCTTCAGGAAGTCCAGAAAGCTCAACTCCGTCGTCGTGATGACACCGCGCAACTCCGTATCGGAGAATGCCTGATTGCCGATGAAGTTGATCCCGACCACCTTGGTTTCCGGGCCTTCGCGGATTTCGAAAACAACATCGATTCGGTTGTTGTCGAGTTCGATGATCTGGGCGTCGACCTGGGTCGCGTAGTAACCCTGCCGCCGGTAAACATCGAGAATACGTTGAACGTCAGCCTGGACGCGGGCGCGAGTATACATCGAGCGCGCCTTGAGCTGGACCTCTTGAGAAAGAGTATCGCCCTTGACCTCGGTGTTTCCCTCGAATGCAACGCGATTGATCAGAGGATTTTCAATGACGGCTATAACGACGACTCCGCCTTCCAGGTTGATGCGGACATCCTGAAAGAGCCCCGTCGCAAAAAGAGCCCTCAGGCTCTCATCAGCCTTGAACGAGTCGTAGCGCTGCCCGGCGGTGAATGTGAGATAGGATTTTACGGTTTCGGGCTCGATCCGCTTGTTGCCAACGACCCGTATATCGCGGATG
>CAWFXN010000004.1:0-88619 GCA_963819665.1 uncultured Alphaproteobacteria bacterium | reverse complement strand
AGCTTCGATCACCTCAACCTGAACCACGGCGATTTCAACTTCGGCGGCGCCCAGGCGGCTCACTTCGAAGTCCCCCATCACTAAGGAGCGAACAACGTTCCGCCAAAGGCCGGGCTTGCCCGGCCTTTTTTGCGTTTGTGCGTCGGAGACAGAACGGTTTCTAAAGCACGCCGCGACGCTTACGCGGCGCCGCCTAACGAAAGTTTCACCTTTTCCGGCGTAAACGGCACAGAGCGCATCCTGACCCCCGCCGCGTCGAAGATCGCATTTGAAATCGCTGACGGAATGACCGCCGCCGAAGGTTCGCCCGCGCCCCAGGGCTTTTCATTCGGGTGATCGATAAGCTCAATATTGATGTCAGGCGCCTGCGGGAAAGTGAGAATGGGATAAGTCACCCAATCGATGCTTGTCACCTTGGAGCGGTCGAACTGAAGATCCTCGATCAGGGCGCGGCTTACCGTCTGAATGACGTTGCCTTCGATCTGGTTTCTCAACCCGTCTGGATTGATGATCTGACCGCAATCATGCGCCACATGAAAGCGCGTGACGCGAACCGCCCCCGTCGAGCGGTCAACCTCAACCTCGGCCACGGCGGCGATATAGGTCCGCACCAGCTCATATTTGACATAGCTGACCCCGCGCCCCGACAGGATATCGCCGCTTCTTGCCGCCTTGGGTGAGGGGCGCGTCTCCCAATTGGCAAGCGCCGCCACCCGGTTGAGCGCTTCTATGCCTCGCTTGTCGGCGGGATCGAGATAGGCAAGCCGGAACGCGATTGGGTCCGCATCAGCCGCCGCCGCCAGCTCGTCGATGAAGCATTCGTTGGCGAACGTGTTCTGCATGCGCCCGGGAGTCCGAATCCAGGATGGCCGGAAGGGCGTGGATTCGAGCCTGTGGCATACCGTTTTGATGTTCGCGAATTTGTAAGGGATGTTCGAATTCTGGAAGATGTTTCCCGGCGCGACGGCGTCCTCTGATCGGAAACCCGCTCAAAGTCGCGGCGATCAGCGGCACCTTGAAATTATTCGGCGTTTGCTGCGGAATGAAGAACTCGCGACTCCCACGCCGTCACCGTCTTCGAGCCATCTATCGCGGCGCGCAGATCGATAAGCGTCGGCGGGCCTTTGGGGTCCCAGCCATGCTCGTCGGCGCGCGACCATTGTACGCGAACGGGCTTGCCGACAGCCTTCGCGAGAAGCGCCGCATCGGCCGCCGCGTCCTCATGCCCGTTACGGCCGTAGCAGCCGGACCCTTCCACATAAATGCAGCGCACATCTTCGAGCGGCAGCCCGAACATGGTTGCAAGCTGCTTCTGCAGAGTGTGGGTCGCCTGCGACGCGGACCACGATGTCAGCTTGCCGTCCTTGAATTCGGCAATGGCGCAAGACGGGCCGATGGACCCGTGCGTATGGATGGCGAAATCGTAGGTGGCGCTGATATGTTTCAGGCCGTCCTTGCTCATCGCCGCGGCGAAGTCGCCAGCGGAGCCCGTCACCTCGTCTTTCACGACCTTTGTTGCGCGGACGTGGTCGAAGAGCTTCTCCTTTTCAGGCAGTCCTTCCCATTGCGACCATGTGGCCATGAGCTTCTTCGCGCCTTTGATGGCAGCCCATTCATTCTCGGCCACGATGGCGAGGAAGTTTCCTTCGCGGACAACCTTGACGCCGCCGGGGATGCCGCTGACAGACTGCTCGTCGACGCTTTCAAGGTGAGCGCCGATGGCGGGCGGCCGCACGACCCGCCCATGCAGCATACCGGGGACGCTGAAATCCTGCATGTAGGTGAAGGCGCCCGTGACCTTCGCCGGAATGTCGAGGCGGGGTATCGGAGAACCGACCAGTTTGAAATCTTTGGCGTCTTTTGTTTTTGGGGGCGCCTTGTGGTCGACTGCGAGCGAGAAGGACTTGCCGCCGATCAGATCGCCGAAGCTCACGCTCTTGCCGCCGCCGCTGATGACGCCGTCGCTGATCGTCATGTCGTCCGGCGTGACGCCGAGCTTTGCATGAGCGAGCTCAAGAAGCGCGTGGCGCGCGGCTGCGGCCGCATTTCTGATCTGTGTCCCGCCAACTTGGATGGAAAGGCTGCCCCATGTAGGTCCCTGATCGGGCGTCAAGGCGGTGTCGCCCTGAATGACGGTTACGGATGCGAGGGGCGCATCGAGTTCGTCGGCGACGATCTGGGTCAAGGCCGTTTGCACGCCGGTGCCAAGATCGACCTTGCCGGAGTAAACGGTGACCATGCCTTTTGCATTGATGGCGAGGAATGTGTCGACCTCGTTCAACGCGAGCGGCTTGCCGACTGCCGGCGCGGTCTGCGCAATCGAAGGCGCGGGCAGACCAAGCAAGGAAAAGCTTACAACGAGAACGCCGCCTTTGAGCGCCTCGCGGCGGGACGCAAGAAAAGCCGTGCTCATAAGGGCCTCCTTGCATTGGCGGTGGATGACATTGCGCGGGAGGCGCGCAACACCGCGCGCACGATCCGCGCATGGGTGCCGCAGCGGCAGAGATTATTGGCAAGCGCGGCTTTTACTGCTGTCTCGTCGGGCGCTCCGTTCGTGGCGAGGAACGCGACCAACTCCATGATCATGCCGTTGATACAATAGCCGCATTGCGCGGCCTGTTCTTCGATGAACGCCCTTTGCACCGGATGCAGCTTCGCCGGCGCGCCAAGGCCTTCCAGCGTTACGATCTCGGCATTCGGCTTCAATGCCGAAAGCGCGACGGAGCAGGAGCGAACGGCCTTGCCATCGACGTGAACAGTGCAGGCTCCGCACTGGCCAAGGCCGCAGCCGAAACGCGGGCCATGCAGCCCGAGATTGCCTCGCAAGGCGTAGAGAAGGGGCATATCCGGGTCGTCGATCGTGATCGAGACCGCTTTTCCGTTGACGTTGAGGGTCTCCATAATCGCCATGAGCGTCCTCCCGCTTCGAGGCGCCCCCGGTGCGTTCAATGATCTGCCGGACGTCTTGTTCCTGGCCGTTTTATTAAAAGCAGCTCGCTTTCAGCCTGCCCGGATGGAAGCCGGGAATGGATCGTCCTTGCTCGTCGAAGCCAGGCTTTTTTCGACTGTGACGGCGGGGACATCCGCTATGGTGAATCCCGCCTTTTGAGCCGATCGCGAAAAAAGCCTTTCCAGCGCATGATGCGTTGTGCCGTCCACCTGACCTTGCTCGTCGGGGAAATCTTCCCGGCGCAAGCCGAGCCGCCGCAAAGGCTCCAAGGCCGCGCGCTTCGCCCAGAACATCGAGCCGGCGAAAAAACCGAGGTCGCGGTCGCTCATCGGAGCGCCCATCCGCTGGGCGATTTCCAGCGTTTTCTCCCGTGATCTCTCCGAGCCCCAAGCCGTCCTGAGATTGCAACGGTCATTAGGAATCCGGAGCGACCACGGCCCGAGCATTCCAAGACCTGGATCATGGTCGAACTTGCCCGCGATCATGTCCGCGCGCCCGAAAGCCAGAAGGTCATACAAGACACGGCGCCGCCACCTGTTTCCAAGCAGGGCTTCTTCCGATCCGGAGCCGTGCAAGGTCTTTTTACTGTGAATTTTGCAGATGGCGTCGCAGAGGTTGAAAGCGCCAGCGTTTAAAAGGGACACGAAGGGCCAAATGTCTCGCCCGCGGTTTTCGACTTGAACGAGCTGGGCCTGCGGGAAGGTCTTTATGATCCGTTCGTGGAGCGCATCATCCATTCCGCAATGCGTGATCCATAAGTCGAAAGGTCTCTTGATAATATTCAGGAAGATTGCGAATTCAGGCCATAGATCGGTGTAATAAAGATGCAATGCGACGCCGACTTTGCCTTGTGATGTAACGGAAGGACGCCAAGGCGTTTCCGGCGCGGGAAGTATCGCGAAGGGATTGTCGAAAAGCCGTGGGTTGACGACGGAGTCGTCATCCAGCCGGAAGCGGAGCATGGTCTTCTGCGCGATAGCCTCCTTTCGCATTCGAGGGAGCTTCGCAGGATCTTCGATGCCGCTCAAAATACAAATATAGCCCGCTTCATCGAGCATCGGGATTCTGTGCTTCAGCCGGGTCCTGTTGACGATCTTCGTAAAGGCGGTTCGCGCGGCTCCAAGTTTTGTATAGTCGAGGACTGTTCCATCTTTCTCGCCCGTGCCGATAGTCGTAGGCGCGCGGAGGCAGAGAAGCATGATCCCGCGTTCTTTGAACTGAACTTCCGTCTCTTTCAAGGTCCCGCCTTCACGTTCAAAGAAGAGCGAACCGGCTTTTCCATCCTCGTTTGTCCTGACACTCAACAAATAATACCCTGGCTGAAGGGTTGCGGCATGACGGTAATGGGCTTTTCTTTGCATAGATCTTCCTTCCGGCGCCTCCAGGCTGGCGAAAGGACGGCACGTAAATGGACCGAAGACAAGCCCTGGAGGCTTCCGCTGCTCTAGGTGTCTCTTAGTTTTCCCCATCCTTGCCCCGGCGCGCGGGACTAACGGCTGGAAGTGAAGAGCCATCCCGCAGGGTCTCCTCACCATGAGGCCGTGTGTTTCAGCAGGCTTGGCCTGGTGTGCGCCGTCGTCCCGGAAAGGCGAAGCCTTATCCGGGATCGTAATAGATCGAAGCGCCTATCCTTTTTGCGATCCCCTCCAGATCTTTCACCGATGTTCCGTGCGAAACAGCGGCGCTCCCGGCTCTGTGAGATGTTTGCTCTCGAAGGCGGACATCTTCTCCATCAAACCCCAGAGCAAGGAAACTTCCCAATGAGCACGACCTCAACCATCAGCGGCAGCAACTTCGACGGCATCAGCTTCGACGGCATCAACACCAACGGCGGCGGATTTAATTTCGGCGGCGCCCAGGACACCGGCCATGCGGGCGGCGCGCAGTCGGGCATCGAAACCAGCAACTTCAACAACATCAGCTTCGACGGCGTCAACACCAATGGCGGCGGGTTCAACTTCGGCGGCGCTCAAGGCGTCGGCGGTGAAGGCGCTCCGGGCGGCGAAGGCCACGGCCTCGTGCAGTCCGGCATCGAAGCCAGCAATTTCGACAACATCCACCTCTCCGACGTCAACACCAATGGCGGCGCTTTCAACCTCGGCGGCGCGCAGGCCCTCACCGGTCATCTCGGCGACGGCGTCGCCGGCGTGCAGTCGGCGGTCTTCGACAGCAATTTCGACGGCATCAGCGTGGCCCACGTCAACACCAACGGCGGCGCCTTCAATCTCGGCGGCGCGCAAGGCGCGGGCGACGGGCATGGCGGCGTGCAGTCGGCGGTCTTCGACAGCAATTTCGACGGCATCAGCCTCGCCGACGTCAACACCAATGGCGGCGCTTTCAATCTCGGCGGCGCGCAAGGCGTCGGCGGTCACGGCGACGCTCATGGCCTCGTGCAGTCGGGCATCGAAGCCAGCAATTTCGACGGCATCAGCCTCGACCACGTCAACACGAATGGCGGCGGGTTCAACTTCGGCGGCGCCCAGGGCCTCGGCGGCCATGGCGGCGCGGAGTCCGGCATCGAAAACAGCAACTTCAACAACATCCACCTCTCCGACGTCAACACGAACGGCGGCGGGTTCAACTTCGGCGGGGCCCAGGGCCTCGGCGGTCACGGCGGAGCGGAGTCTCACATCGACAACAGCAACTTCAGCAACATCAGCTTCGATCACCTCAACCTGAACCACGGAGATTTCAACTTCGGCGGCGCCCAGGCGGCTCACTTCGAAGTCCCCCATCACTAAGGAGCAACACCGTTCCGCAGGAGGCCGGGCATTGCCCGGCCTTTTGCGTTTGTGCATGGGCGCTTTTCCTGGCGCGGCCGCTTCACCTGCAAGATGAAAATGTCAGGCGGATTAGCGCCGCCGAATTGACGCAACGGGTCCCCGCGCGTATCTACCGCGCAATACCATGCCGTCAGCGCGATCGACGCGGCGGCCTCTCCTTCGGAGCCCTTACGATGCCCCAATATCGCTCAAGAACCTCCACCCATGGCCGCAATATGGCAGGCGCCCGCGGCCTTTGGCGCGCCACAGGCATGAAGGATGAGGATTTCGGCAAGCCCATCATCGCCATCGCCAATTCCTTCACGCAGTTCGTGCCGGGCCACGTGCATTTGAAGGATCTCGGCCAGCTTGTCGCCCGCGAGATCGAAAGGGCAGGCGGCGTCGCCAAGGAGTTCAACACCATCGCCGTCGACGACGGCATCGCGATGGGCCATGGCGGCATGCTCTACTCGCTGCCGAGCCGCGAGCTGATCGCCGACTCCGTTGAATACATGGCCAACGCCCATTGCGCCGACGCGCTCGTGTGCATCTCCAATTGCGACAAGATTACACCGGGCATGCTGATGGCGGCGCTCAGGCTCAACATTCCGGCCATCTTCGTCTCTGGCGGCCCGATGGAGGCGGGAAAGGTCACGCTGAAGGGCAAGACCATCGCCGTGGATCTCATCGACGCCATGATCAAAGGCGCGGACAAGACGGTCAGCGACGAGGAAGCGATGGCGTATGAGCGGGAAAGCTGTCCGACTTGCGGCTCATGCTCGGGCATGTTCACGGCGAACTCCATGAACTGCCTGACCGAAGCGCTGGGGTTGTCCCTGCCCGGGAACGGCTCGCTCGTCGCCACACATGCGGATCGCAAAGAGCTGTTCCTCGAAGCCGGGCGCCGCATCGTGGAGCTTGCCAAGCGCTATTACGAGCGCGGCGATGAGAGCGCGCTGCCCCGCAAAATCGCAAACTTCGAGGCGTTCGAAAACGCGATGAGGCTCGACATCGCGATGGGCGGCTCCACGAACACGGTTCTGCATTTGCTCGCCGCGGCGGAAGAGGGGGGCGTTCCCTTCACCATGGCCGACATCGACCGGCTGTCCCGCAACACGCCTTGCCTTTGCAAGGTGGCGCCCAGCAAAAACGACGTCCATCTGGAGGACGTGCATCGGGCCGGCGGCGTGATGGCGATCCTCGGACAGCTTGACCGCGCCGGTCTCATCCACCGCGAGTGCGCCACCGTGCATGCCCGAACCATGGCCGAGGCGCTCGACGGCTGGGATATCAGCCAGACCGAAAATGGCAAAGTGCAAGAATTTTACCGCGCGGCGCCGGGGGGCGTTCGGACCACGGAGGCCTTCAGCCAGTCGAAGCGGTCCGGCGCGCTCGATCTCGACCGCGCCAAAGGCGTTATCCGCTCGGCGGAAAACGCCTTCTCGCAGGATGGCGGCTTGGCGGTCTTGTACGGCAATATCGCCGTAGACGGCTGCATCGTGAAGACCGCAGGCGTTGACGAGAGCTGCCTTAAATTCTCCGGCCCGGCGGTAGTGTGCGAAAGCCAGGAGGAGGCGGTGGACAAGATTCTCGGCGGCGGGGTGAAGGCTGGCGACGTGGTGGTGATCCGCTATGAAGGCCCCATCGGCGGTCCCGGAATGCAGGAGATGCTGTATCCGACGAGCTATCTGAAGAGCATCGGCCTCGGCAAGGAGTGCGCGCTGATCACCGATGGGCGCTTTTCGGGCGGCACGTCGGGCCTTTCCATGGGCCACGTCTCGCCGGAAGCGGCGGAAGGCGGAGCCATCGCTCTCATCGAGCAGGGCGATATCATCGATATCGACATTCCCGCGCGCGCCATCCATGTCCGGCTCAGCGACGCGGAACTCGCGGCGCGGCGCGAGGCCATGGAGTCGCGAGGCGCCGCCGCATGGAGCCCGCTGGACCGGCAGCGCGAGGTCAGCCAGGCGCTCAAGGTGTATGCCGCGATGGCGACCAGCGCCGCGCGTGGCGCTGTCCGCGAGCTGAAACGGCCGCGCGGCTGAGCCTGTAAGGCTCTTGCAACTGCGCTATGCTTGAAAAGGGCGAGAGCAGTCTCGCCCGGCACTTCAATGCTCGATTTCGCAAATGGGCCGCCAGCCGCGGAGATCTGACGACGCTCTAAACTGGTCTGCATTTTAGCCGCCCGCCCCGGCGTCAACTGATATAGCTGAACTGACGAGATCCTCCGTCTGCGTCAGTTATTTATCAGAACTGATCAGCTCTTTAGTTGGTATCCCAACTTTAATCCAAATCCGGTTGTCTCGATAACTCAGCTTTGTCGACAACTTTTTTATAGTATTTATCCTCGATGCAACCAAAAGAGGATTGTATAATTACCACATCTTAACAAAAACGATCACCCTTCAGCTTTTCTCTTTTTGAAATCAATACAGGCAAATAGTACGAGTCGATCAGGGCCCCGGCCGGGCTGATTTGTTTTATGTATTTGTTTTTTGGTTGGGGCGCTTAGACAGATTTCAGAACAATCGAGAGGGGGAATAGCATGTTGAAAAGAGTACTTATCGCCGGAGCTTCGTTTGCGATGTTATCGGCTACGGCGGCTTACGCCACCGATAGCGGATTTGGACCCTGCGCCATTGACGCTGGCACTGTTAAAAGCGTGCAAGAACAGCTGTTCAAGGTCGTACAAGACGGCAATGGCGGATTGTTCAAGCCAAACCTGATGTGGTCCGCCGTCGTCGATCGCAGGGGCGTGGTCTGCTCCGTTATCACCAACAGTGAAAATAACGCCTGGCCTGGAAGCCGCGCAATTGCGATTGGCCAAGGCATTCACCGCGAATGGCTTCAGCAACAGCCAGCTCGCCATCTCGACTGCAAACCTTTATGCGCCCACGCAGCCGGGCGGTTCTCTTTATGGACTGAACAACTCGAATCCCTTCAATCCGTCCTTTGATCCGCAGCAAACCGGTTTCAACCAGGTTGCAGGCGGAATCATCACCTTCGGCGGCGGCGTCGCTCTCTATAAAGACGGCCAAGTGATTGGCGGATTGGGCGTGAGCGGCGATACCTCGTGCACCGACCATGCCATCGCATGGAGAATGCGCCAAAACGCCGGACTGCAACCCCATTTTTGTTCGCCTGTTTCTTCGGCTTCGTCTTCGAGCAGTTCGCAATGCGTAAAAGGCCCCAACAGCAGCGGTAACGACAACATCGAGTATGCTCCCGCTGGAAAGGCGCCCACTGGCTTTCAACAGCCGCATTGCCTTCCAACAGACGTTACTCCAACTGTCGTCACTCCAAGAGCCTGAGCTTAAGGATCGTCACATCATAAGAGGTCTCGCCTGACTGGCAGGCGAGGCCTTAACTGATTTTAAGGCAAGGCGTGCTTGCCGGATCGGGCCCGGCGCGGCTCATCGGCATTGCCAGGTCATGGCCTTGTCCAATAACCAGCGCTTCCATCCCCCGTTCCTATGAAGGCTGCGGAGTCTGGATCAATCGGCATCGCAGGTACGATTGGCTTCGTTACCGGCTCCCCTGATTTGGCTTTGGCTGGAACGGAAATCATCGCGGCGGCCGCGCGCGGATGTTCCGCAGGAGCGGACAATCTATCCGCGACTGACAAGACAATGATCGTCAAAGCGGCTGTCAGCGCAAGAATGACGGCCCGCCAGCCGAGTTGACCGAAGACCGGTTTATAGACGTCGGAGGGAGAGGTCATGGGACTGTTTCCTCGTGTGGGTTGGGTGGATGCCTGAACTTTTCGATGCAGGTCATTCGAAAATCCTGTCACCAGTGTCAGAAATCCGCTGTTCCCAACGGAACAGGCCCCTTCACACCCTCACGCCGAGCATCCGTGCATCGCGCGAAGGGCTCCTACTGTCAGCTTTGTACGCTGCGCGAAGGTGCTTGCCTAACCATCAGGATGCTGAAAAGCGATCATGCGTATGGCCTCACCGTGAGCCCGCCGAACCGCGCAAGCTCACCATGATGGCTAAGTCATTGAAAACACTAGACCTCATCCTGAGCCTGTCGAAGGATGAAGCCAAGATTCCATGCTTTTTCAGCGATAGTCTGAGCCTCAAACGTGATCAGCGACGCGCTTGCTCGATGCCTCGTGCGTTGATAGGTGGCCCCGGAACGATGCGTCTGGCTGATCGACGATCCTGATCCCAAGTTCGCGGCCCTGTTTGCAAGCTCGCCCTCATGACCCCTCGAATAGGGGACCAAAGGAAACGGAGCGGCGGCGCGGAAGCCTCTGCGGGTTCAGCTGCGTGCAGGACCCGAAGGTTTTGCCTTGGGGGAGGAAAGATGCAGATGGTCGCGCCCAATTTTCCCCCAATTTTTGGAGGGTTCTGGGGGAATAGGTTCCTTTTCGTTCCACTTCGCAAGAGAGCGCCGCCGTTCGAAACAGCGTTTTTCTCAGTACTTTTAGGGAGCCGGATGGTGCTGCAAGAGAGGATTGAACTCTCGGCCTCCCCCTTACCAAGGGGGTGCTCTACCACTGAGCTACTGCAGCGAACAGGACGCGACCGTGCCACAGAGGCCGCCCGCGCGCAAGACCCTAAGACCATGCAAGGAGCAATGGCGGACGTAATCAACCGTTTTGCGAAGGCGCCGTCCCTTCGCTGCGAACCCTCTCACGCCCTTTTGTTTTTCTCAGCCGAATGCGCTAGCCGATATCCTTATCAAGTAGCGCCCAAGACGATAGCTTCCATGCCTGCCGACATCCGAGTACCGACAGCTTCAGGTGGATTGGCGCATCGCCGCTTCAAGACCATGCGGCGAGGCCTCAACCTGGCGTTGGCCAGAGAGTTGACCCGGTTCCGGGAGAACGAGATCGCTTTGATTGTGATCGCGGCCCTCGCCGGCTTTGTCATTGGGGCCGTCGTCTCGGTCATCGACGGAGCGGTTGTGGAGCTGCACTATCTCATTTTCGGGATGCCGCTCGACGCTCATCTCAGCGCCGGAAGCGGGATCCCGGCCGGCGTGAGATTTTTCGCGCCGCTCGCTGGCGGGATTTTGGTCGGATTGATCGCAGCCACAATCCGCCATTTCCGCCCGCGCGAAATCGTCGACGCGATCGAGGCCAACGCGCTCTATGGCGGCCGCATGTCCTTGCGCGATAGCATCCATCTCGGCCTTTTGACGATTGTCGCCGTCGGTTTTGGCGGCAGCGCGGGCTTGGAGGCGGCCTACACCCAGGTCGGATCAGGTTTCGCGTCGAAAATCGGAAAGAACATTCGCCTCAGGCGGCAGGATTTGCGCGTGCTTGTGGGCTGCGGCTCGGCGGCGGCCATCTCGGCGGCCTTCAATAGCCCGCTGACCGGGGCCTTCTACGCTTTCGAGTTGGTGATCGGAAGCTACACGCTGCCATCCTTGGCCCCCGTGGCGTCGGCGGCGCTGTGCGCAAATCTCGCGATCCATGCGATCTCAAATGGCCGGCCGATGTTCGCCCTACCGCCTACCGTGAGCGTTGAAAGCCACGACTACCTGCTCTTTCTTCTCCTTGGCTTTGGAGCTGCGGCGATCGCCATCGCCACCATGCGCGCCGTGACGGTTGTCGAGAATACGCTGCGCCATCGCAAGGTTCCCGGTGCTCTGAGGCCGGTTCTGGGGGGCGCGGCCGTTGGGCTCGTCGCGCTTTTCTTTCCCGAGGTTCTCGGGAGCGGCCATGGGGCGATTTCCGACCAGCTTGAGGGAGGTTTCGGTTTTTCTGCGCTTGTAGCGTTGCTTCTGGCGAAGATTGCGGCTTCGGCTCTGACAGTAGGGTCGGGAATGCGCGGCGGTCTTTTCAGTTCGTCTCTTCTCCTGGGCGCCATCTTCGGCGGAGCGGTCGCAACCGGTCTCTCGGCCCTTGTTCCTCAACTGGCGGTCAATCCTCTGGCCTACGCGCTTGTTGGAATGGGCGCTGTCGCGGGCGGCGTTGTCGGCGCTCCCATAACGATGACGCTGCTTGTCCTTGAGACCACCGGCAATTTTTCCCTCACCATGGCCGTCATGGCGAGCGTCATCGCCTGCTCGGTGGTCGTGCGCCAGAGCTTTGGCTATTCGTTTGCGACCTGGAGGTTCCACGTGCGCGGCCTGCGCATTATGGGCGCGCACGACGTCGGCTGGATCGTCGACCTCACGGTCGGCAAGCTCATGCGCAAAGACGTGCATCTTGTGCCGGCGTCAGAAACCATTTCCGAGCTTCGCGAGCGCTTCCCGCTGGGAGGCCCGAAATACGCGTTCGTTCTGAACGGTCAGGGCGCGTATATCGGCATGATCGAGACGGTTGAGGCCCATTCATCGGCCTATGACGAGGCGTCGGACAGCACGACAGCCGAAGCTTTGATCCACGACGAGCCGCATAGTCTCACGGCGCAGGAAAACATTTATACCGCCGTGCAGATGTTCACAAAGACGGCGTCCGAGATATTGCCGGTGCTTGACAGCGTCAAGTCGGGCCGCCTCGTCGGCACGGTCAGCGAGGCATACGTATTGCGTCGGTACAGCCAGGAACTTGAGAGGAGAAGGCCCGAAGAGGCCAATGGCGGCGTGTTCAGCCCCGAGACCGCTTAGAGTGGCGGCCCCTCGTCTGCGCCGATGACTTGGATGTGAGGTTCAAAGGTTGCGGCCGCCGTCCCAAGATCCTTCAAAAGCTCGGCCGGGAGTCCCAATAACTAAGGCGATGAGATTGCGATGAGGTTTGGGAGATGACGGAGCGAGTCGAGAAAAGCGATGCTGAGTGGCGTGCGCAGTTGACGCCGGAGCAGTACAAGGTCACGCGCGGGCATGGCACCGAGCGTGCGGGCACAAGCCCTCTCAACAACGAGAAGCGCGAGGGTGTTTTCACCTGCGTGTGCTGCGGCGCGCCCCTTTTCGCGTCCGGCGCCAAATTCGAGTCCGGCACCGGATGGCCGAGCTTCTATAAGCCGATGAACGGTGACGCCGTGACCGAGCACGAGGACCGGTCTTTTCTGATGCGCCGAACGGAAGTCCGCTGCGCGCGGTGCGACGCCCACCTGGGCCATGTCTTCCCGGATGGCCCACGGCCCACGGGCCAGCGCTTTTGCATGAATGGGGTCGCGCTCAACTTCAGGCCGAAAGGCGATGCGGCCGGAGAATCGCCTGCGAAGGAGACGCCCAGCCGGTAACGGCGCTTCGCTTTACGCTTTCTTGGCGCCGGGTCTCGACTTCACCGCATCTCCACAAGCCGGTTCAAGTTCGCTCTCATGGCTTTCGAGGCATTTGCCGACGCGCCCTTTTGGAGTGTCCGCGCAGAATTTCGCGATATCCGCCTTGCAGTTCGCTCGAATAGCCTTCGCGGCCTGCTTGCCCGCCTCGGCGGCGGCCGTGCATTCGGGCGAAAGCTCCGCTGCGTGTTGCTTCATGCATGGCCCCAGCTTTCCGTCGCCGGGTTTGAGGCCAGGACAGAACTTCTCGCGGTCGGCCTTGCAGGGTTTGCCGGGGCTCGGCATGTCCTGCGCCTCCGGCATGTCCTGCGCCTTGAGAGCGGGCGAGGTGGCGATAGCGAGCGCTGCGATAACAGTTACATAAATCCCAAGCTTCATTGGAGACCCCTTTTGGCAAAATGAGATTTTGCTAATCGGGCTATATGCCGGGTTTCCTAAGGCGCGCCTGCGGTTTTGAGACGAAGAATTGTATGAAATCGTGCCGCGCTCAAGGCGTGCCTCATCTGCTTACGAAAGTCCAGCGCGCCGCACGGGGGCGAGGGAACAGGGAAGCTCAGTAATCGCAGGGAGAATAGCACGGCGGAGGCGGCGGCGGCCTTCTTATTTGTCGAGGATAGGGAGCGGACACGGCATATGCGGGCTGGCCCCAATTCCTGTAAGGCGCGCCTCCGCCATATCCGCCTACCTCCCCCCTACCGCCGTATCCATTGTATCCCGCATCATATCCGGAGCCATACTGGGAGGATGAGGACGAGAAAATATTGGAAATCGACCCCACGCCTTGCAGGTACCAGAAGGCCAAAACCCCTAAGACGAAGCCAATAAGGATCAGGCGCAGCGCGATAGAGCGAAATAAAAACACATCCGGACCCCTTACTGACCCGATAAGTATATACCTATCGGGGGCAGGATTCTAGCTCGCCGGGGGGCGAGCCGAGCCACGCCACGATGATTCTTTGTGGCGGCGGTTCTAACCGCGTAAAGCCCCACAGCGAAACCCTTCAGACAGCGGGGAGGGCTGTCTGTGCGGCGTTTTTTCATTTGACAAGCCCGCAGTTTGTTTTTCCCCAGTTTATGCATCGTGGCTCCCACATTTTTGAACAGATTAGCCACAAGATGTTGGGTTGCTTTGTGTGAATGACACAAAGAATGGTGCTGTGGCCCCATTGTGACAGCATTGCGAAGTCGAATCGTCTAGTGTCTGGTCATGCCGCCAGCGGGGGCGTCCTTCTAGGAGGGCGCGGCGGCAGCTTCCCGCCGGCCGTTAAGGCTGCTTAAAACCGAGAGAAAATCTAGCACCGTTGGCGGTTTTGCACGTCCATTCTGGATGCGTTCGCGCCTGCCTGTATGTTGGCGGCTCACAAAAGTTGTGCGGCGCGTCTGAGCCGTCGTGTCTTGTACCTTCAGTCCTGATTTTTGTGAGCGCCTTTCGGGTGAAACCGCAGGTAAGCCTGAGAAGGGTGGCGTGAGTTGCGTGGTGTTGCGTCTGAGTTTGGGGCAACTAAGGCGGTTTGCGCGCCTGAAACAGAGAGAACTCCATGCGGATCGAACGGCGCTTCACAAAAAGAGGTCAGTCTCCCTATGCGGACATCGCTTTCAGGCAGGCGACGAGCGAGCTGAAAAACCCTGACGGCAAAGTCGTTTTTCAGCTTGAGGGCTTTCTCGTGCCCGAGCAGTGGAGCCAGGTCGCGGCCGATATTCTTGCCCAGAAATATTTCCGGAAGGCTGGCGTGCCCGCCCGCATGAAGCGCGTCGAAGAAAACCGCGTGCCGTCGTGGCTCTGGCGGTCGGTCCCCGACAAGCAGGCGCTTGCCGACTTGCCCGAAAACCAGCGTTACGGCTCGGAGACGGATGCGCGGCACGTTTTCGACCGCATGGCGGGCGCGTGGACCTATTGGGGTTGGAAAGGCGGCTATTTCACGAGCGAAGAAGACGCCCGCGCCTTCCACGATGAGCTTTGCTATATGCTCGCCATGCAGATGGCCGCGCCGAACAGCCCGCAATGGTTCAACACTGGCCTGCATTGGGCTTACGGCATCGACGGTCCGGGGCAGGGGCATTACTACGTCGATTTCGAGACAGGCGAACTGGTCCGCTCCAACAGCGCCTACGAGCATCCGCAGCCGCACGCCTGCTTCATCCAGTCCGTGCAGGATGACCTCGTGAACGAGAACGGCATCATGGATCTTTGGGTCCGGGAGGCGCGTCTCTTTAAATACGGCTCCGGAACGGGCTCCAACTTTTCACGGGTTCGCGGCGAAGGCGAGAAGCTTTCGGGCGGCGGCAAGTCGTCCGGTCTCATGAGCTTCCTGAAGATCGGCGACCGCGCGGCGGGCGCGATCAAATCCGGCGGCACCACGCGGCGAGCAGCCAAGATGGTGATCGTCGATGTGGATCACCCCGACATCCAGGATTTCATCAGCTGGAAGGTGCAGGAAGAGCAGAAGGTCGCCGCTCTGGTCGCCGGTTCCAAGGCGTGCTTCAAGCATCTGACGGCCATCATGAAGGCGTGCGTGAATTGCGAGGGCGAAGGCGACGATTGCTTCGATCCGGCCAAGAACGTCGCGCTGAAACGCGAGATCAAAGCCGCGCGCAAGGCGTTCGTGCCGGACAGCTACATCCAGCGCGTCATCCAGTTCGCACGGCAGGGCTTCAAATCCATCGAATTTCCAAGCTTCGACACAGATTGGGAAGGCGAGGCCTATCGCACGGTCGCCGGGCAGAATTCCAACAATACCGTTCGCGTCGAGGATGCGTTCCTGCGCGCCGTCGAAAATGACGGCGAGTGGGCGCTGAAGGCGCGCACCATGGACAAGGTTACGGAGCGGGTCAAGGCGCGCGACCTTATGAACCGGATCGCGGAAGCGGCCTGGGCCAGCGCCGATCCCGGCATCCAGTTCCATACGACCATCAACGACTGGCACACCTGTCCGGCGAGCGGGCCGATCCGGGCCTCCAACCCGTGCTCGGAATACATGTTCCTCGACGACACGGCCTGCAATCTCGCGTCGCTGAACCTCGTCACTTTCCGGCCGAAAGGCGATGCCGAGGCCGGCATCCTCGACGTGAAGGCCTTTGCGCATGGCTGCCGGCTCTGGACGCTGGTGCTGGAAATCTCGGTGATGATGGCGCAATTTCCGTCGAAGGAGATCGCCAAGCTTTCCTACGAATACCGCACGCTTGGGCTTGGCTTCGCCAATCTCGGCGGTCTCCTTATGGTGTCGGGGCTTGGCTACAACTCCGAAGAAGGACGCGCGCTGACGGCGGCGATTTCGGCTCTCATGACGGGCGTGTCCTATGCTACCTCGGCGGAAATGGCGAAGGAACTGGGCGCCTTCTCAGGCTATGGCCTGAACTCCAACGCCATGCTCCGTGTCATGCGGAACCACCGGAAGGCGGCATACGGCCGCGCAAGCGGCTACGAGCAACTCTCCACCACGCCCGTCCCATTGAAGGATGGCGTGTGTCCGCAAACCGATCTGGTCGCCGCCGCCCGGGAGATCTGGGATGAGGTGATCTCGCTTGGGCAGGTCGATGGCTTCCGCAACGCGCAAGTCTCGGTGATCGCGCCGACAGGCACCATCGGTCTTGTCATGGACTGCGATACGACAGGCATTGAGCCCGACTTTGCGCTTGTGAAGTTCAAGAAGCTCGCGGGCGGGCGGCTATTTCAAGATCATCAACCGTGCCGTTCCGGAAGCTTTGCGGACGCTCGGCTATAGCGAAAGCGCCATCTCCGCGATCATTACCTATGCCGTTGGGCGCGGTACGCTGAAGGACGCGCCGCACATCAATCACAAGTCGCTGATGGCGAAGGGCTTCACCGCGGAGAAGCTCGCGACCGTTGAAGCTGGCCTCGCCAGCGCCTTTGACATCAAGTTCGTCTTCAACAAATGGACGCTGGGCGAGGATTTCTGCACCGGCGTTCTGAAGCTGACCTCGGATCGAATGAACGCGCCCGGCTTCGACTTCCTCACGGCGCTCGGCTTCTCGAAAACCGAGATCGAGGCGGCCAATGAGTATGTCTGCGGGACGATGACGCTCGAAGGCGCTCCTGGCCTCAAACCCGAGCATCTTCCGGTGTTCGATTGCGCCAGCCCGTGCGGGAAGAAGGGCAAGCGGGCGCTCTCCTGGCAGAGCCACATCCATATGCTGGCGGCGGCGCAGCCCTTCATCTCGGGCGCCATCTCGAAAACGATCAACATGCCGAACGCGGCGACCGTCGCCGATTGCCGTGAAGCCTACATGCTCTCCTGGAAACTCGCGCTGAAAGCGAACGCCCTTTATCGCGATGGTTCAAAGCTGTCTCAGCCGCTCTCCGCGCAACTCATAGCCGATGTGGATGAGGATCAGGACGACGCGGCCGAGGCTCTGGCTACAGCTCCGCAAGGCCGGCGCGCTCAGATCGTCGCGGAACGCATCGTCGAGCGCGTCATCGAGCGAGTGAGGCTCATGGCCGAGCGCGAGAAGCTTCCGAACCGCCGCAAGGGTTATACGCAGAAGGCGGTGGTCGGCGGCCACAAGGTCTACATCCGCACGGGCGAGTTCGAGGACGGGCGGCTCGGCGAGATCTTCATCGACATGCACAAGGAAGGCGCGGCCTTCCGCAGCTTGATGAATAACTTCGCCATCGGCATCAGTCTTGGGCTGCAATATGGCGTGCCGCTGGAAGAATATGTCGAAGCCTTCACCTTTACGCGTTTCGAGCCCGCAGGCTACGTTCAGGGGAACGAGGCGATCAAGAACGCGACCTCGATCCTCGACTATATCTTCCGCGAACTGGCCGTTTCCTACTTGGGCCGCAATGATTTAGCCCATGTGGACCCCTCGGAGATCGGTTCGACCGTTATGGGCGGCGGCGTGGCGGACGACAGGCCGGGCCAGAAGGCTTCGGCGCCCGTCATCTATGCCGACCGCTTCGTCAGCAAGGGCCTCACGCGCGGGCTTCACCACAAAGTTGTCATAGTTCAGGATCAGCCTAAGACGGAGCGAATCAGTAGCGCCGGTTCGTATGAAACACATGGCGCGCTGGCTTATGCCCTGCGTCCGGACGATGAACATAGTCCGGTAGGGTCTTCCGAAGTAAACGCGCGCGATGGGTCAAGTGCCGCGTTGTCTGCTTCCCATCTGACGGTCTCCCACGGAGCCAAGCCGGGTAAGGCTGAGCTGCTCGCGGAGGCGCGCGCGAAGGGTTATGAGGGCGAAGCCTGCGGCACCTGCGGTAACTTCACCCTTGTTCGCAACGGAACTTGTCTGAAGTGCGATACCTGCGGCGGCACCACCGGCTGTTCATAAAGCCAGTCGCCGCTCGTTTCGGGGTTCTGCGCGTGCTGCGCGGAGCCCCGGCATATCGCCTTCGACGCAGGAAGGGACAAGAGCTCGACATGGCGCTTTGGACACTCAATCCGCCTCAACAAGAAGACATCTATACTGTTGTCTATTTCCTGAAGGATACGCTGAGTTCGGCTCTCGAAGACGCTTGGTTCTTCGAGAGGACCGCGCTTCCGAAGGTCGATGTGAAAGGCGCGGGCCACGCCGAAATCGCCGCCCGCCTCGGCCGTTTTCGCGACGGCTGCAAAACCTTCCAGGAGCGTGAAGCGCTCATGCTGATGAAGCTTTCCCGCGCCCGGATCTGGGCTGCGGAGTTGAGAAAGGTTGCGCCAGAGGTTCAGCACGACGTGGACCAGTTTCTGGACGCGACGGAGGCTTGCGAGGAGATGCGGGCCGAGTTCGTGCGGGATGCGCAGCGTATGTTCAATGGGGGCGGCTTGCTTACGAGGTTTCTCTCCCGCCGGAAGGCCGATAGGGACGAGCGCCAAAGCCAGCGCGCGCACGATAGCAGCTATCGCGTGGGCGGCCGCACCGAGCTGTTCGAAATTCGCGCCGCCTGCGAAGTCTTCTTAGGGCAGATCAACGATAGCTTTTTCCCGGCAAGCCATCGGGGGAACGCGGCGTTGACGAAGCCGCTGGCCGCCTATCTGGAAGCGCCGAAGGAGTCGGCGCCGGTTGCGGTTCAGGACGTGCATTAGCGCCGCATTGCGAGGCTAGGCTGGTTGGATTCAGAAAACGGCCTCAGCCCGGCGCTCCTCGTGCGCTCCAATCATTTATCGATCCGGCAAGCAGCCATCCTATCAGCCGCCGCCTCCCTGGCAACCGCAGCACGGCGTCGATGACGGCTTGAGGACGATCAATTTGGATGTAATGGCCACTGTCGATGAGTTCGAAGCGGCCTTTGGAAGAAAGCGACGCCGTCCGCTCTTGGACCCTCCGCCAAAGCGCTTCAAGATCGGGAGACATTTCGTGGTTGGTTGCAGTCAGCACCACGAGAGGGACATTCGGCAGGGGCGGACCTTTTAGCATTTCCTTCATGGAGGGCTCCATCCCTGTGCTTTCTCCGACTTCGACGCTGCCCGGCTTTGGGGGCAGTTTCGAAACAAAGACGCCGGGTGGCTCCAAGGGGCTCGTCCCATCAATGAGCACCATCCCGGAAACCTCATCGGGATGTGCGCGGGCAAAGGCTTCCACATAAAGACCGCCGAGGGAATGGCCAACCAAGAGATAAGCCCGTTGAGCCCACGCTGCTTGAGCGCGGCGTCAAGCCGGGTCGCGACGTCCGTTGCGGGAATTGGCGCGGCTGGATCTTTCGGCGGCGCGCTTTGACCCAGGCCTAAGCGATCATAGGTCACAACCGTGAGGCACTGCGCCAGCGCCGGAACAACTGCGTCCCAGGTTTTGCGCGTCTGGCCGAGACCTGCTTCGAAGACCGCAACTGGCCCATGTCCCTCGACGCTCATGGCTAGATTTGCAGTTTGAGCATGCGTAGTGTCAGAGAGAGAGAGAGAAAGAAAAGAAGGCAGCGTCCAAAGGGCCAACCCCCACGGCAAAGCTCAGCGTTCATGTTCGTCATGCCATAGCCTCACGACCTCCAAGGCATTCTCGATGTGCTTTTCCGCGTTTGGATCGGCGTAGGCGTAGAGGATCTCGCCCTCGGGCGAAATGACATACGAAATGCGGCTGGCGAGCGCCGTTCCCGCTCTGTTGAAGGCGGCGTCATAGGCTTTGATGACAGAGCGTTCGGGGTCGGCGCCCACCGGAAATTTGTCCCGGCATTCCTTTACCGAAAATTCGCGCTGCACCTCGATCGGATCGGCGGAAAGGCCGATCACGGAAGCGCCGGCCGCTTTGAAGTTCTCGATATTCTCCGCGAACTCGTGCGCTTCCAGCGTGCAGGTGCTCGTAAAGGATTTCGGATAGAAGTAGAGGACCACGGGTCCCTTCTGCAGGGCTTCGGCGAGGGAAAATGTGAACTCCTTCCCGCCCTGCGCCGCTTGTACCGTGAAATCGGGCGCGGGGTCGCCGGGCTGCAACACCGCAACGGCGGCCGTGGTCCAGAGCCCGAGGCAAAGGAAAAGGAGAAAGGCGAGCGGTTTCAAAGGCCGTGTCCCTCATTGTTCTGATCGCTTGCGCAACGCCCCACTATACCCGTTCCATGTGCCGGCTTCGGCTTCAACATGTCTTGAGCTTGCGCCGTGGCCGGAGAAAATCAGTGCGACTGCGGCAGTTGAAACATCGCCGCCTTCGTTCCACTTTGCCTGTTCAGGCGCATCGGCGCCCAACGGCTGGGCGGCTAAAAGGGAGGATGAGATGGACAAAGACGCTTTGCGGGCTACGCAGGCTCCGATCAAGGAACGCTACCGGGAAACACCGCAGGCGGCTGTCATCACCTTGAAGGCGCAAGGCGCGATCGACGAGCAGGCCATCGCCTGCAAGGTCGAGACCGGGCGCGCGCTGGCGGTTGCGGGTCTTCATCCGGCGACGGGGGGCAGCGGCCTCGAACTCTGTTCCGGCGATATGTTGCTGGAGGCGCTTGTCGCCTGCGCGGGCGTGACGCTGAAGGCGGTCGCCACGGCGCTCGACATTCCGCTGCGAAAGGGGATCGTGCGCGCCGAGGGCGATCTCGATTTCCGGGGCACGCTGGGCGTCGACAAGGAAGCTGCGGTTGGGTTCAGAGCCATCCGGCTCGCGTTCGATCTCGATACCGACGCGAGCGAGGAGTCTGTCGCGCAGCTCATCAAGCTGACGGAGCGCTATTGCGTCGTCTATCAGACGCTCAACAAGCGGCCCGATCTTTCAGTGAAGGTCAATCGTTCGGCGTGACGAGTTACGGTCTTCGCAGCGTCTCCAGGTTCTTCAGCAAAGCCTCATGAAAGGCTTGCGGGTCCTGGATTTGCGGCGCGTGTCCGAGGTCCGGGAACATGACGAGGATCGACCCCTTGATGGCCCTTGCCGTTTCGGGGCCAAGCTCGTCATAATGTCCGATGCGCGCCGCGACCTCCGGGGGAGACCAGGCCTTGCCGATTGCGGTGTTGTCTTTCGCGCCGACTCAACAAGAGCGAGGGCACGCTGATATTGCCGAACTCATAGACCACGGGCTGAGACATGATCATGTCGGAGGTGTGGGCCTGATCCCAGGCGAACAGGTCGAAATCCTTACCCTGATACATGCCGGCGAGCATGTTCACCCACTTGTCGTACCCAGGCTTCCATTCGCCGGCATAATAGGTCTTCTTCTCATAGTCGCGAATGCTGTCCGCGGTCGTTTTCAGCTCACCCTGATAAAGCTGATCGATGGTCTTGAGCGGCACGCCCTTCGCTTTCCAGTCTTCAAGCCCGATGGGGTTGACGGCGACCAGCGCCTTCGTCTCATGCGGAAACATGAGCGCATAGCGAAAGGCGAGCATTCCCCCCGTCGAATGCCCCATGATAATCGGATGCTCGACGCCGATCTGCTGCAGCAACTGCCTCGTGTTCGAGGCCAGTTGCTGAAAGCTGAATTGATAATGCTCCGGCTTCGACGACTTGCAGAAGCCGATCTGATCCGGGGCGACGACGCGGTAACCGGCCGCGCTCAGGGCCTTTATGGTCTCTCCCCAGGTTGCGGCGCAGAAATTCTTGCCATGGAGGAGAACAACCGTATCGCCATTCGCAGCGGCCTGGGGAGCGACATCGAGATAAGCCATGCTGAGCGGCAGCTTCTGCGAGGTGAAGTCGAAGCGCCTGACCTCGAAAGGATAGTCGAAATCCGCGAGCATCGGGTCGGCGAAGGCGGGCTGGACGCCAAGAACGAACAGCACAAAGACTCGCCTGAACGCTTTGCAAAAACTCATGCTGGTCCTCGCCTTCAATATCATCACTCGGGAAAGCATTCATCCCTGAAGCGGTTCCCCCAAACCAGCGCAGGAGAGAACATCATCCCCGGTGAGCCCACTCGTCCATGCAACGATCCAGGTCCGCCAGGTTCATGCGGGTCTGCTCCAATGCGAAAACGGAGGCGTATAACCGCTCAACATCGTCGCCGGCGAGCTTTCGCAACTCGCCCGCCTGCCTCAATGTCTCGATTTCGGCCGTATAGCGTGTGAGGGCGGCATCGAGGTTCGCCCGGGGAGGGCTTCCCTTCCTCGCCATGAACGCAGCGGCGCAGGCCCGGAAATGGCCTGCCATTTCGTTCCCTACAGCCAAAAGGGACGCGTGTAGCGAAGCTCTGAACGGGGCTGGCAGCGGCGACCGTGCGGCCCTGCCGAGGATCACAAGGTCGTGGCGTAATCTCAACAAGGTGCGGAAGAGCGGCCCCGTGAGGGGATCGGCGGCCATGCGCAGCGGGCGTTCGCGCTCGGCCTCTGCCGTCACCGACGCCAGTTCGCTGAGCTGGTGGCCGATGCCATCCTGGAGGCGATGAGACGCCGCATCGTCGAGGCCGTGCTCAAAGCCCGCAACCAGCCCGGGAACCGCATTGGCCATGCGTTCCAGCAACTGCGAAGCCAGTTCGCGGGTATGCTGGAACGCGCTCCACGGCAGCACGAAGGAAACGAAAAGGCCCGCAAGGCCGCCCAGCAACACCTCGCTCACACGCGCCGTCGCGGAATTGATCGGCGAATTATGCAACATTTCCGGGAGCAGAACCACGATGGCGGCCGTGATCGGACCGACGGTCAGCGAGGGATAGAGGGCCGCGGCATAGGCGAGGGGCGCTAGCGCAAGGAAGAGGACCAGGAGCAGCGAGCCCTCGGTTGAGTGCGGCACGAGGATGGCGACGCACGCGCCCCAGATAACGCCGCCGATGGTCCCGGCGAAGTAGTCCAAGGTCGCTTTCCACGAGCGTCCCAGGCTGATTTGCGTCACGACGAGCGCCGTCAGCACCGACCAGAGCGGCAAGGCGACCTTGAGACGGTCGGCGAGCCACAGCGCGAGCAAGGCCGCCGCGGTGAGCCTGAACGCCAGGGCTGCGGCATTGCCGAGGCGGACTTCCAATCGCTTCCAATTCATCATCGCGCCTATAAAGCGTTATGTCCTCGAACGCTATAAGTACGCTCGTAATGTCCCAAGCAAGATTTCCGGGCTTCCCTGCAGC
This sequence comes from uncultured Alphaproteobacteria bacterium, assembly GCA_963819665.1. Taxonomy (GTDB): domain Bacteria; phylum Pseudomonadota; class Alphaproteobacteria; order Rhizobiales; family Rhodomicrobiaceae; genus Rhodomicrobium. The sequence continues at coordinate 65,321 of CAWFXN010000004.1, read as the reverse complement.
TTGGTTGGACCGATCCGGGAGCCAGCAAGCTGCTCTCCGCTTTATCCCGGGAATGTCGCTTAAAATTCGGTGAAGATTGGTTTCGTTTGGTAAAATAGCCTATAGGTAAGCATCTAATCATCTCTTCTGTGCCCCCTGATTTTATAGCGACGCGTTCTGCCTGTTTTGTGAAAATTACTTATTATTTAGCCGATGCGCAGCTAAATTACACAAATTCGATGGTTAAAAAAGCGCTAGCGCGGCGTTAACGCCATTTTGGGCGCAGCCCTGCTACGCCCGGCTGTGATTCGGAACCCTTGTCGAAACAGGCGCTCATGTGACAGAATTCTCAAAGAGGATTGTGTGGAGTGGAGGCCAGCCATGGGAGTCACGAACCTAGCGGCCATACTCTGCACGGCGGGCTTCGCCGCGATTGCTTTGGACGGGACTTCTTCCGCAAATGCGATGCAGTCCCAGCAACGCGAGCGCGCCACGCAATCCCGCGCCGCCAGTGCGCCCCTCCTGGCGATTATAGCGCTGGCGCAGCAGCGGGTGTCTGTCTACGGCGCCTCGGGAAAAATCATGGAGGCGCCGGTTTCGACAGGCGTCAAGGGCCGCGAGACGCCGGCCGGGATTTACAGCATTCTGGAGAAAGAGGAGGAGCACCACTCAAACCTCTATGACGATGCGTCCATGCCGTTCATGGAGCGCTTGACCTGGACGGGCATCGCCATGCATGCAGGGGCCTTGCCGGGTTATCCGGCCTCTCACGGCTGCACGCGCCTGTCTCACCGCTTCGCGCAGGAGCTTTACCAGGTGACCAAACCCGGCATGCGCGTCGTCATTGTTCGCGAGGACATCGCTCCCGCGGAAACTGAGCAACCCGAGATGTTCAATCACGCGCGCGCTCTCGAACCGGACGTTTCGCCATTCGGGGTAAATGCAGCCAGATTGCCAAGCGGAGCGGAGAGGCAGGCGCGCCTCCAGGCTATAAAGGAAGCAAAGCTGGCGGAGGCGGAGGCCGCAAAGAAGCGCGAGCTGAAAGCGCGGTCCGCCGCAGCCTATAAAGCTGCCCAGGCTGCGTCGGCAGTTCGTTTGGCCGAGGCGTCGGCGGCCAATCTGGCTCGCATGGAAGCGGCGTTGAACGCAAGCGAACGCCTGCCGGAGACCGTTTCCAGGCGCCCGGAAAACAACAACGCCGCCCGGACAGCAATGGCCGCCAGGATTCAAACGGCGCGGTTCCAGCTTCAGAGGGCCAAGCTCCAGGCACAGGCAAAGAGAGACGCCGCGGCGCAAGCCGAAGAGGAGGCGAGGCGCGCCGCCGCCTTGTCGGACGACGCTGCCGAGGCGGCGGAAATAGCCAGACAAAACGCATGGCCCATTTCAATCTTCATCAGCCGCAAGGCGCAGCGTCTTTATATCCGGAGAGGCAGAGAACCCGTGTTCGAAGGCCCGGTGACTATTCGCGACCCACAGAGGCCGATCGGCACCTTCGTTTTTACCGCCCTCAGTGACGCCGGGGCGCCCCCCCGCATGCGCTGGAGCGTCGTGTCCATGTACAAGAACGCGACCGCCATCGAGCCTTATTCCGAGGCGAAGCCTGCTTCGAAGCGGCGCCGCGAGGCGACGCCTGCGGACGTCACTGGCGCCCGAAACGCGCTGCAGCGGCTCGTCATCCCGCAGGAAGCGCTCGACCACATTTCCGCGCCGCTGCTGCCCGGGTCCTCGCTGATCGTCTCCGATGAAGAAACAAGCGGCGAAACCGGCAAGGACACCGATTTCATCGTGTATATGAGCGGCGAACCGCAGGGCGGCGGCGCCTTCCGAAGCATCCCCATAACTGAGGCAGATGCGGCCGACAGGAAGCGATCGCAGGGACCAAAAAAGGCGTCCTCCCGGTCCAGGCGTCAAGCTGCCGGCCCGGTTTGGGGAAGACAGGGATTTTCTCCGAGCTCCTCATTCTTTGGCTTCTGAACCCGGTCTCCGGGCGCACTCTGCTTGCGACTCGGCGGAACTGTCAGGATGCTGAAAAAGCATGAAATCTTGGCTTCATCCTTCGACAAGCTCAGGATGAGGTCGAGTGTCTTCAACGAGCTGATCCTCATGGTGAGCTTGTCGAACCATGGGCAACATCGCTTTTCAGCAGCCTGCTAGGCATACCAGACTTTCCCGCCTGTACGGCCTGCTCGGGCCGTTCGCCGTTCGTGTCCGCCCCGACTTGCTTGAGGCCCCAGTCAATATCCTTGCAACTGCGCATCGGCGGATACATCCTTTACCGGGAATAATCTCAATCGAGCAGTCCATCTGCGGCGCGCCGCGCCGTGCCCAGCCGCAGCAGAAAGTACAACAGAGCGGTGACAATCATGCCCGGCTGGCGCGATTGGGTTTTCGCCATAAAGACGTTTGCGGCGGCGATCATCGCCCTCTACCTCGCAATGTGGCTCGACCTGCCGAGACCGTACTGGGCGCTAGGCACCGTCTACATCACGAGCCAAGTTCTGGCAGGCGCCACCCGCTCCAAAGCCTTTTACCGGGTTTGCGGCACACTGCTTGGCGCATGCGTCAGCGTCGCGCTCGTTCCCAACCTGGTTAACGCTCCTGTGCTGCTCTCGCTCGCCATAGCCTCCTGGGTGGGCTTTTGTCTCTATTTTTCGCTTCTTGATCGAACGCCCAGAAGTTACATCCTGATGCTGGCGGGTTATAGCGCGGCGATTGTGGGGTTCCCTTCTGTGGATGCCCCCGAGGCGATCTTCGATACGGCCGTCGCCCGCGTCCAGGAAATCACGCTTGGCATTCTGTGCGCGAGCGCCGTTTCGACGGTCGTATTTCCTCAGTCGGTCCTGCCGCTTATCTCGGACAGGCTCGACGGGTGGATCCGGAGCGCGCGCGGATGGGTCTGTGACATTCTGGAACGTAACGGCGCCGCGACCGACACCCAGGCTGAACGGTTAAGGCTTGCCTCCGACGCCATCGCCTTTGATGCGCTGACCACGCCGCTTCTTTACGAGGCGGCTGCCCCGGCAAAGTCTGCAAATGCGATGCTAATCCTGCGCCAACATATGCTCATGTTCCTCCCCATCGCCTCGGCGATGTCCGACCGCATCAGCGTGCTCGAGCGCTCGGGCGCGCTCGATTTGCGCCTTCGTAGCCTCTTTCAGGAGGTTTCCGACTGGCTACGTTCCGAAATCACCGAACAGGCCCGGGCACAGCAACTGCGCGAGACCGCCGAAAGACTGGAGCCGCATCTTGGAAAGAATTCGAACTGGCATGATCTGGTATTGGCGAATCTGCTCGCCAGGCTACGCGACTTCATAGATCTGAGACAGGATGTGAGACTGCTGCAGCAATTTCTGCGGGATGGGCGTCCGCTGGAAACGCCTTTCGCCTTCAGTTACACGGCCAAAGCCCAGTCCGTTCGGCATCGTGACCACGGCATGGCGCTCCTCTCCGCGGTCGGCGCATTCCTTGCTGTTGTTGTGACATGCGCAATCTGGATAGGGAGCGGTTGGCCCGACGGATCTGCTGCGCCCATGATGGCGGCCGTCGGCTGCTCCTTGTTTGCGGCCTTCGACGATCCAGCCCCCTTCATCATCAGTTTCGCCAATGCGGCGATAGTCGGCGCCGTCTGTGCTGGTCTTTACCTTTTTGCGGTGTTGCCTCTCGCCAGCAATTTCGAGATGCTGGCGCTCGCTCTGGCGCCGTGGCTTATCGTCTGCGGCGTATTCATGGCGCAACCGAGGACAGCGCCATTTGCGACCGGCGTCGCCGTCAATGGCGCGACGATGATCGCCATACAAAATGGTCCGCTTGGCGACTTTGCGCCGTTTGCGAATTCGGCGATTGCGGTGATCGTCGGCATGTGGTGCGCCGCGCTTATTGTCCGGCTGGTGCGGTCGGTCGGAGCAGCCTGGAGCGCGCGCCGCTTGCGACGGATCAATCGGGAGAGTCTGGCCAATTCCGCGACGCACGGTGGAACGGGCCACGGTCTCGAGCTTGCCGCGCTCATGCTCGACCGTGTCGGTCTCATGGCGCCGAGGCTCGCCGCCCTGCCGCCGGAGGACGCCGAATGGACCGATTCTCTTGGCCGAGGTGCGCAGCGGGATTAACATCGTTGAACTCCGGCGCGTCCGGGCCGCAGTCCCTGCCGGCGCCGAGAACGCGATTGAGATGGTCCTGTACAGCACCGCACGTTATTTGCGCAGCCCTTCGGAGCACGCGGGCCCGGAGTTGCTAGAACGCATCGACCGCGCGATCGGAACGCTTCTGAATTGCGAGAGCACGCCTGATCAACGAGAGGCGCTGCACGGCCTCGTGGGACTGAGACTTGGGTTGTTTGCAAATGCGGCCGCCTTTCAGGGCGCCGGGCTCGCCGCAGCCGAGGCAGAACCCGGATGATGGAAGAAGTGAACATTTACGGCGTGTTCGTGCCGCGCCTGCTGGTGTTGATGGTCGCCGCCTTCCTCGTCAGCGTCGTTGTAAGGGGCGCTCTTTCGCAACTGGGGTTCTATCGGCACGTTTGGCACCGGCCCCTGTTCGACATCGCGCTCTATATCGTGCTTCTTGGAGCGGTCAGGGAGATTGCGAGCCTTTTGACATGACCCACATCTCTCCCATCCTGGTTCGCATCGCCGTCACGCTTGGCATGGTGGCGCTCGCGCTGGTCGTTGGATCGGCGCTCTGGGACTACTACATGAACGCCCCATGGACGCGTGACGGGCGAGTTCGGGCCGACGTTGTCGCCGTAGCGCCCGACGTTTCGGGTCTCGTCACCGAGATCCCGGTCAACGATAATCAGGAGGTGAAGCGGGGCGATGTCTTGTTTCGCGTCGACCCGGAGCGCTTCCAGATCGCTTTGCGGCAGGCAGAAGCAATCGTCGACGGAAAGAAAGCGGCCGCCGAGCAGGCGAGCGCGGATTATGAACGGTACGCCCATTTGAGCGAGGTCGCCGCCTCACAGCAAAAGGTGGAAGCGGCGCGCTCAGCCCAGTTGCAGGCGGCCGCCGAGCTGCGGCGCGCGGCGGCCGACCGCGACCTCGCGAAGCTGAACCTTGAGAGATCGGCCGTTAAGGCGCAGGTCAACGGCCTGATCACCAACATGAACCTTCGGCCCGGAGCATTCGTTACGGCGGGGCGCGGCGTGCTGGCGCTCATCGACACCGATACCCTGCGTGTCGAAGGCTACTTTGAAGAAACCAAGCTCAGGAGGATTCACCTCGGCGATCCTGTCACCATTCATTTGATGGGCGAGGATCAACTCTTGAGAGGGCGAGTGGAAGGCGTGGCGGGCGGAATCGAAGACAGGGAAAGAACAAACGGCTCGAGCCTGCTCGCCAACGTCAATCCAACTTTTTCCTGGGTGCGGTTGGCGCAACGCATTCCCGTGCGGATAAAACTCGATCATGTGCCGGACAACATTCGGCTGATCATTGGCCGTACAGCGACGGTCTCCGTTGATCGGCCGCCGGACTGAGCAAATGAGCCTTTTAGGGCAGCCGGCTGACGAGCGGGAAATCTCCGCCCGTGCCGCCGAAATGGGCCGATTGCGACCCAGTGGTTGAGCCTCGCACCGCGATCGCCGCACGGCCCCTTCCATTGAGCTGCGCGCTGATTTTCGGGACCATCGTCTGCACATGCGCGGCAAGCTCCGAGACTTCGATAACGCCATTCCCATTGGTGTCGCCATGGTGTAACGCGTCCAGAAGCGCCCAAGTGAAGACGCCATGGCCTTCATACCCTTCGAAGGCCGGCTTGCCTTCCGCGGCGGCCGTCAGGACGGGCCGCCCGGTCGCCTCATTCAGCCTGCCCAAGGCCGCTTCCGAAGCCGGCGCATCGACGCGGGATTTCATGTAGCCGCTGACAAGCGCGCCGGATTCGCAGGTATCGAGGAGGATGATAATCTTCTTTGCCTTGATCTTGTTCGCGACCCAGTCCTGAACCGTCTCCTGCCCGATAGCCCGGCTTGCGAGCGCGTCGGGATTGTCCCCGCCCTGATAATCCTGCGGAATGAGATAAAAGCGCCCCTGCTCCGAATAGCCGTGCGCCGCAGCGTAGAAAATGAACGTATCGCGAGGACTGATCTCGGCGGCCATGTCATTGATGGCGCGGGCGAGACCGGCTGGAGTCGCCTCGGCGTCAAGAACCGTTCTCACCCGGACGTCGCTGTAGAGGCCGCCTGACGCTTTCGCAGCCTCTTCCGCGAAGCTTGTGGCGTCGCGAACAGCAAGGTGGAGCTTGGGGAACGCGAGCGTGTCGGACCTGCCGGGCGCCGTCCAGCCCTCATCGACGTAGTCGTTGATCCCGACCGCCAGAATGTGCAGCTTGGATTTGATGCTGTCTCCGGCGGACTTGTATGTCAGCGTCATTCGCCCCGGGAGCGACGCCAGCAGATTGCGTTTGTTATAAGCGACGGCCTCGATGACATTCTCGCCAGGATCGAGCGCAAGGGTTTGCTTCGCTTCAAGAATGGAGCCTCGATCGTTCCGAGGCGTGGTTACGCCGGCCGTTATCCCGTTGATGCGCCATTCGATCCTGCCGACGCCTGTTCCTTGATCGCGAATGCGCGCGCCGATTTCGACGACGCCATTGTCCGGCACGCGATCCGCTGCGATCGGTTCAAGCTCGACAAGAGGAGCGGGGCCGCTGCCCACGACCTTCTCGAGGTTCACGACTTCGGCGGCGCGGCTCACCTCGCTATCGGGATCGCCCGCAAGCGCTTCGCGGATGAGATCCGGGGCGTAAAGCGATTGCCAAGTTTGGCTGATGCTTGTCGTCTCCAACCCTTTGACGAGGCTGACGAGAGACTCGGCTTTGGGCGAGGACGCGTTGAAAAAACCCTGCCGCGTAAACGCCGCCCACTCTCCGTCGATGCCGTTGAACAGACTGATCGTGTGCGCGCCTAAGTCTGTGTCCCATATTCGGATGGCGCGGTCGCTGGTCACCGAGGCCAGTTTTCGGCCATCGGGCGACAAGACAATGTGTCCGCTAATGTTCTGGCCTTTGAGTTCCCTGATTATCTTCCCGGTTGCGGCGTCCTTCTCGTCTATGGAATAGGCTCCATCGACATAGATGCTTTTGCCGCCGGGAGAGACTGCGAATGATACGGCGTAGCCGGAGACCGAACGATGGCGCTCGATCTCGCGTCCGGTATGCGCGTCCCAGACGGTGAGTGCGCCGCTATGAGTCACTGCGAGGATACGGGCGCCGTCACCTGAGAAGCCGGCCCAGGAGATCGCCCGGTTGGATTGTTCCCAATCGTTTTGTTTTGGGTTGTAAAGGCGTCTGTTTTCAGTCTCGAATTCGAAAAGCTGTTTGCCCGTGACCGGGTCCCAAACGGAAACCGAGCCGTCCCAACTGCCGCAGAGAAGCCGTTTGCCATCGGCGGAGAAGGCAAGAACCGTGATGTAAGCCAGAGGGCTTCGCAGAACATGAAGCTGGCTTCCGGTTTTGACATCCCAGACCCGCACCAGATGATCGGTTCCGCCCGAGGCGGCAAGATCGCCCGATGGGGAAAGGGCGGCGGCGTCGACCCAGGAGACGTCTCCCCAAGCTTGACGATGGGGGACCGGCAAAAGTCTGGAGAAGCGCTCCGGTCGCGGCGTCCCAGAGCTTGGCCGTGTTATCGCGAGCGCCAGTGAGAACGCGGCTGCCGTCGGGGGAGACATCGACGGCGGCGACCTCGCCGCCATGATTGCCGAAGGTGCGGATCAGGCGCCCGTTCACAATATCCCATATGGCGGCGCCATTATCGGCGGCGGACACAAGCCGGGTGGCGTCCGGCGTAAATTTAAGGCTGAAGCCGTTTCGTAGCCCCGTGCCAAATCCCCCAAGGTAGGCGCCCGACGCCGCATCCCATAGCTCCGGCCCGCTTCCTGTCGCGAGCAGACCATTCGGGGCCATAACGGCTGTGCGGACCACAACGCTTTTCGTTTGTGACTCGATGGTTCTTACGAGGGAGCCGTCTCCTGTATTCCAGATAACAATCTTTCCGTCTTCGCCGGCGGCAAAAATGCGGCCGCCATCGGCGGAAAAACCTACGGCGGCGATGCTATCGCGCTGCCCTTCATAGACCTTGAGAAGTTCGCCGGTGGCGAGGTCCCACAGTTTGACATTCCTGACCTTTCCCCAGCTCCCTGAAAGCGCCTTTGCGCCATCGGGAGAAACGGCGACCGAGATGAAAAGGTCTTCATCGCGATCGGGCCCGCCCCCCGTGAGCCTCTTCAAATAGCGCCAAACCCGGCTTCCGGGCAAAGTGTGCAGGAGTGTCCCTTTGGCCGTATCCCAAACGCGAAGGGTCTGATCGAAACTGGCTGTGAGAAGTTGTTTTCCATCGGGCGTGAAAGCTGCCGAATAAACGCCCGAAGCGTGTCCTTCGAAATGGAACAGCAGTCGTCCCGATTGAACGTCCCACAAATAAGCGTCATTGTTGGCGCCCCCGGTTGCAAGCTGGTGGCCATCCGGGGAGAAGGCCGCGGCTTTGATGGTTCCGTCGCTGCCGCGAAAGGACTGGATCGTCTTCCCGCTGGCCGTGTCGATCAATTGGAGCGACCAGCCATCTCGCCCGGCGAAGACCTCCTTGCCGGAGGGCGAGAAGGCGACGGCATGGACCTCTCCGTAGCCGTTCTCGAATGTGCGGATGAGCTTGCGCGTCCTGACATCCCAGATTTTCAGAATTCCATTGACGTCGCCGGAGACGAGCCGGGCGCCATCCCGGCTGAAGGCAATCGAATTGACGATTTGTGCGTGGGGAACCGTCGGGACAACTTCCACCGTGGCTCCGTCTTCAGCAATGGCTTCGGAAAGACTCAAAAACCCAAAGAGGAAAACAAAGAGGAAAAGAAGAATGATAGGGGTTCGCCGCATGATTTACCTCAGAGCCGAAGCCGAGCGATGCTGAGTTTCAACTTCTATGGCCGCCGACCGAAGCACATGAAACGGAGAGGCGCAAATTCAAAGCGACGCTGTTCTCTTGTCGCGGCGCATAGGTCAACAGCATTTACGTGATTGGCCGCTGTTGAAGAAAAAACTGGCGAAGGCCGAGCCGAGGGGAGGGAATGCGCCTATATGTGTGCGATGCCGCGGCTCACTTGAGAAGACCGATGACTGAAGCAGATAGAGACGCTGCGTTTGCGCCCCACCCGATCGACGCGATTTCAGGCGCAGCGTCCGCCTGCGACACGGCCAAGCGCCGGCGTATCCTGGAGGGCGCGCGCCGGGTATTTCTGCAAGACGGCTTCGACGGCGCCAGCATCGGCGATGTCGTCCGCGCCGCGGGCGTGTCGAAGGGCACGCTTTACGCGCATTTCCCCAGCAAGGAAAAGTTGTTCGAAGCGCTCATCATCGAAGACCGCCGCAAACAGGCCGAAGCGCTTTTCACGCTGGATGAGAACGATCAGGACGTCGTCCGCGTGCTGCGGCGGCTTGGCGAGAGCTTCCTCGATATGCTGCTGAGCGCCGACAATCTCGACTTCCTCCGGATCGTCGTCGGCGCGTCAACGAAATTTCCGCAGCTCGGCAAGGTGTTTTATGAGGCCGGGCCGCGCGAAGGAGCCAACAGACTCGCTTCTTATCTTCGCCGTCTTACCGAACAGGGGATGCTTGTCGTCGAAGACCCGCAGCTCGCCGCGCGACAGTTTCTCGATCTCTGCAAAACGGGCATCCATTTGCGCATGATGCTTGGGGATCGCACTGCGCCGGCCTTCGGGGAAATCGAGCACAACCTGGACGGCGCAATCAAGGTGTTTCTTGCAGCTTACGGCCAGAGGCAAAGCTGAACCAGCCTCGACGATGATGAGTACCTACTTTAGAATATTGAAGGTTTAGCCGGAAGCCGTCTTGCCAATTGCGTTCGGGTAGACGATTTGCGGGAGTTATTGGGAGAAACCGCTCGAGTCAGGAGTTTGGGCGATGGCGAATTTGAACGAAATTCTGGAAAACGCGAATGGGGGCGAAGCAATCGCGATACTGGGGCGTGAGCTTGAGCTGACGCCGGAACAAACCCAGTCGGCGATTACGGCGCTTCTTCCGGCCATATCCTCGGGCTTGAAGCAATCGACATCAGGCGTCGACGGCCTGGGCAATCTGTTCGCGCTGATGGGCCAGCAGAAGGATCTTCCCGGTCTGTTCGACGATGCGAAAACGGCGCTTTCCCCAGATGGGCTCGCCGCTGGAAATCAGGCCCTTTCCCTCATCTTCGGTTCGCAGGATGTGAGCCAGGCGATCGTCGATCAGGCGCAGAAATTTTCTGGCGTGAGTTCGAGCGCCCTGGACAAGTTGTTGCCGGCGCTCACCGGGATCGCCGTTTCCGGACTGATGCGCAGCGGATCTTCCGCAAGCGCCTCTCTCGGCGGCGCGCAGGCCGCCATGAGCCCGTTCGGAGCGGGCGGCGGACTTGGCGACATCCTTGGCCAGGTTTTCGGACGGGTGTTGACGGGAGGGGCGGCGCCTGCTCCTGCTCCCGCGCCCTCCTCCGGAGGCGCCGGCCCGCTCGGCGATATCCTGGGACAGATTTTTGGACAAGGGGCGGGACCGGGGGCGCGACGGCTCCAGCTCCGCAGGGTTCGCCGTTTCCAAGTCCCGCCAACACAGGCGGCGGCCAGGCGGCGCCGGGCGGCGATCTTCTCAGCATGATTTTCCGTGAGGTTTTGAAGGGAATTCAGAACGGGAGCATCAAGCCCGTCATTATCGGCGGCGGCGGCCCGATCCAGATCCCCATGCCGGGCGGACCGGGTGGACAAGACGGCTCCGGCGCCCGCAGGTTCCGGGCGGCGACATCTTCGGCAAGATTTTGCGCGATGTGCTTGGCGGAGCCCTTGGGGGCGGCGCCGCCGGAGGCGGCTCTGCACAGGCGCCGCAGATGCCGCAGGGAGGAGGCGGCGCTCAGATACCGCAGATGCCAACGCAGGCGCCAACGCAAGCGCCAAGAGGTGGCCCATGGGGGATCTGTCGGATTTGACGAGGCAGCTCGGCGTGATGGGCGGCGCGGGCGCTGCGGTCTTCGGGGATCGCCTCGATCACGGCCAGGATGTCGACCAGAGCCATCTCGACAACATTCAGGGCATCCTCGATCGCCTCAAGGGCGCTGACCGGTCGTTAAGGCCCCTTCGTCATCCCCGAAACGCCGCAAGGCGTTATCGGGGACCGCTTCAGGCGCTGGCGACTGTTACGGTCCCGGATAAGGCTTCGCCTTTCCGGGACGACGACACCGGACTGCCTATGCTTAAAAAAGGCTTTGGGTTCGTTTTGTAAAAACAGGGTATTTAACTATATATCTAGTTTCGTGAGCTCGTAGGCCTGACGTCCTGCTTCTACCACCAAAGCCCGGCGCCTTCGGCGATCGGCGCGGTCGTTTCGGCTGGCCGAAGCATCGAGCCGTCAAGCGAAGCGAGCACGCGCCGTTTCAGGGCGTCGAAAGCCTCCGAACGCCGGTCACGCGGGCGTCCAAGCGGCACATCGATAATCTCGTGAATGCGGCCGGGCTTCGGCGACATCACCACCACCTGAGACCCAAGCGCGACGGCTTCGTCCACGTCGTGGGTCACCATCAGAACGGTCGGCTTTGCGGCTTCCCATAGCGAAAGCAGGTGATCGTGAAGGCTGGCGCGCGTGAAGGCGTCGAGCGCCGAGAAAGGCTCGTCCAGGAGAAGCGCCTTCGGACGCGCGATCAGCGCGCGAGCAAGGGCGACGCGCTGCTGCTGGCCGCCCGATAGCTCGCGCGGCAGACGCTTCGCGTGCTCTGACAGGCCAACGCGATCGAGCGTCGCTTCCACTCTTGCGCGGCGCTCCGATGCATTGAGATGTTTAAGTCCGAAGCCGGTGTTATCGGCGACTGAAAGCCAGGGGAAAAGCCGAGGCTCCTGGAACACGATGCCAACGGCTGGATGCGGGGCGCTGATGGGTTCGTCATCGACAAGAATGCGTCCGCTGCTTGGCCGGTCGAGGCCTGCGATGAGCCGTAGCAGCGTTGTCTTTCCGCATCCGGAGCTTCCGATCATCGCCGAGATCGTTCCGGCCGAAACGTCAAGCGAGACCGCTCGCAGCGCCTCCACGCCGTCCGCATAGGTTTTTGAAAGCCGGTCGATGGTCAGCATGCCAGTCTCAGAGCCGCGCGCGGGATACGTCTTGCCACGCGATAAAGGGTTTCGTGACGAAAATGAGAACGCTATCGGCCGCCTTGCCCAGAAGCGCGAAGGCGACAATGGCCGCGAGGATCTGGTCCGCCTTTCCGAGTTGCTGCCCGTCAACGAGGAGATAGCCGAGCCCTTCGCTCGCCCCCATGAATTCTGCGGCGACGACAAACATGAACCCAAGCCCGAGCCCCGACCGTAGGGAGACGACCCAGGCCGGAAGGACGGCGGGCAGGAGAATGCGCGAGATCATCCCGAAACGCGAGAGGCGGAAGGAGCGGCCAACCTCGATCAACTTGCGGTCCACGCTTCGAACAGCGCCCTCGACGCCGAGATAGATGGGGAAGAACACGCCGAGCCCAATAAGGGCGAGTTTGGACGCCTCGAAGATCCCGAGCCACAAGATGAAAAGGGGAACCCAGGCGATGGAGGGCACTGCGCGCAGGGCCTGAAGCATCGGGTCCAGCAGGCGGCGTGCCAGATCCGAAGACCCCGTCAGCGCCCCGAGAACGGTGCCGGCGGCGGCGCCGATGGCAAATCCGCCGAGAACGCGACTCAACGTGGCGGAGGCGTGCAGCCAAAGTTCGCCGCTCTGCGCAAGCGCGGCCAGCGTCGAGACGATTTTGCTCGGCGGCGGCATGAGCCGCCCCGTTACCAGCCCCAGGCGGACTGCGGCTTCCCAAAGGAGGGCGAGAGCGACGGGGAGCGCCAATCCGATGAGCAGATTAGACGGCGATGGCCTGGAAGGAGGGGCAGTTTGCACGGCGTCCGCCTGCCCACCTTCGATATCGTCCCTTGAAAGCTCTGTAACCGTCATAACGGCCCATATAATCGGACAAGCCTCGAATACTACTTGCTGGCAGTCACATAGTGGCTATCGATCAGGCTATCGAGGGCTGCTTTCACATCCGCTGCGGCTGGGATAACGCCAGCCTGCTGTAATGCAAGCCCTGCGGCAAGGATCGACTGGCGCTGCGGTTCTCCAATTGTGCTGTGCGTTAGTTCCGTCCGTGAGCCGAGCTGGCGCTCGACAACGGGCTCGGGCAGTTTCGTGAAGGCGGCAAACAGCTTCTTCAACTCGTCGGGATGAGCAAGAGCCCATGCGCGAGCTTCTTCATAGGCCGCTATGACACGTTTCACCGCGTCGGGGTGCTCAGCCGCGAAATCTTCCCGGACATTCAAGATGCCCCAAGTGTTCGCCTCCGGCTTTCTGTAGAAAAGGACCGCGCCGCTGTTGATCTCCGCCGCGGCCATCATCGGATCGAGGCCTGCCCATGCATCGACGTCGCCGCGCTCCAAAGCAGCGCGGCCGTCCGGATGCTGAAGCGGCACCACCGTGATGTCCTTTTCGGTCAGGCCCGCTTCGGCCAGCGCCCGGACGAGAAAGATATGCGGATCGGTCCCGCGCGTGACGGCGACGCGCTTGCCCTTGAGATCGGCCACCTTGGAGATGCCGCTGTCCTTCCGGGTCACGAGCGCTGTCCATTCGGGCCGTGAATAGACATAGATGGATTTGATCGGGTTGCCGTTGAGCTTTGCGAGAAGCGCGGCCGCGCCCGCCGTCGAGCCGAAGTCGATCGATGACGCGTTCAGAAATTCGAGCGCCTTGTTGGAGCCGAGCGTCTGCACCCAAACGATGGAGACGCCGTCTTTCTCGAACGCCTTTTCGAGGATCTTTTGATCCTTCAGCACCAGACTGAGAGGATTATAGGTCGCATAATCCAAACGGATTTCGGACAAAGAGCCCGCCATCGACTGGGGGATGAAAAACAGGAGAACGGCCGCAATGGTCGTGAGAAGACGCATGATGATGACCTGAACCTTATCGTTGGAAGCGCTATTCACTGCGCCTGCGGGCGGCCCATTCTTCATGCGCCGCGCCTCGGAGAAGGATATTCGGATCGGCTCGATGTCTGTCAACTCGTTTTGGTATAATCCTGTTCGGAAGAGCCGATTTCCTGCTATTCCGTCGTCAGAAATTTCCAAGATAAAGGCAAATAATAGAAATAAATTCCACCGCGAACGGCCTGCGGCGCATTTCGCTTTATTGCTGACGCTCCCGGCATTGATTTCATGCTTTATTCGCAGCCCCGGCCAGCGGATCGCGCTTTGGCGAAATGCCCGGGCGCCCGCCGTATCGTCGCGCGGAGGTTAAGAGCTTGTGTCGAGAGCCTGGGCAAGATCGTCGTAAAGGTCGCGCGCGTCTTCAAGTCCAACCGACAAACGGAGGAGATCTCGCGGCGCCGGCGACCCTTCGCCCTCGATGCTCGCGCGATGCTCGATGAGGCTTTCGACCCCGCCGAGCGACGTGGCGCGCTTCCACAAACTTACGCGGGCGGCGACGGCGATGGCTGCGGCTTCCCCGCCAGCGACGCGGATCGAAAGCATCCCGCCAAAGCCGCCTGTCATCTGACGGCGCGCTGTTTCGTGCCCGTTGAAGTTTGGCAGCCCCGGATAGAAAACCTCGGCGACGGCCGGGTGCGCCGAGAGCCGTTCCGCGAGCATCTGGGCTGACGCGCACTGCCAGCGCACACGCGCGAACAGCGTTCGCATGCCTCGTTGCAAAAGCCACGCCTCGAACGTGCCGGGGATGGCGCCATTCTGCGCCTGCACAATCTTGATCCGCTGCCAGAACTCGTTCGTTCGCGCGGCCGTCAGCGTGCCGATGATGGCGTCGGAATGCCCGTTCAGATATTTGGTCGCCGAATGCATGACAATATCCGCGCCAAGCGCGAGCGGCCGGGTGAGAACCGGGGTGGCGACGGTGGAGTCGACCGCAAGCAGGGCTCCCGCCGAGTGAGCGGCTTCGGCGGCGGCGGCGATGTCTGAAATGGTCCAGAGTGGATTTGCGGGCGTCTCCAGCCATACGAGCCGCGTCAGGCGCGGCCTTATCGCCGCTCGCAATGCGCGGGCGTCGCTGGCATCGACGGATTCGACGACAAGCCCCCAGCCAGCGGCGAAATTTGTCAGCCAGGAGCGCAATGCCCAATACATGATTCGGGGAATGACCACGTGATCCCCGGGCCTCAGCGCCAGGAACAGGCTGGTGGCGGCCGCCATGCCGGACGCAAATAAAATCGTCTCTGCGCCCCCCTCCAGCGCAGTCAGCGTCCGTGCTGCGCTGTCGAAGGTGGCGTTGTCGGGCCTCCCATAGGTTCTGCCGCGGCGATAGAGATTATCGGGGTCGCGAAGGTAAGTGGTGGAGGGATGCAAAGGGGGCGTGATCGCGCCGGTTGACTCGTCTTCGCGGCCAAGCGCCGTTGCGGCCAAGGTCTCGGGACGCCACTTGATATTCATTGAAAAACCTGCTGTTTCCCTCAGATAGTGTCTCAGTTTGTCGCCATGCGGATGAGCATGCGCCGCTTCACGCGCCTTTTTGAGGTCTCAGACCAATGATTGAAGCGATGATGGTCCGGATGCGCTTTGAAACGATCCTCCCGCCCCCGCCGTCGCCGCGCCATCCGGGACAAGCTTGCCGCGCAGGCTTACGACAGTGCCCAGGATGATCAGCGCGGGGCCATGCAGATCCGCCTTTTTGGCGAGATCCGCAATCGTTTCAACCGTCCCGGTTACGACCCTTTGGTTCGGCCTTGTGCCGTTGTCGATGATGGCGGCGGGCAGCTTCGGATCGCCGCCATGCGCCACGAATTCCTTCATCAAACCGGCGAGTTTGCCGAGACCCATGAAGATGACGACGGTTTGCCTTGGCTGAATCAGCGCGGTCCAACTGAGGTTCAGGCCATCGCCGCGTGAGTGGCCCGTGACGAAAACGCAAGCCTGGGCATGATCGCGATGCGTGAGCGGAATGCCAGCATAGGCCGCGCAGCCGGTTGCGGCCGTGACGCCGGGCACGACCTGGACGGGGATGCCGGCAGCCGCCAGCGCTTCGATCTCTTCGCCGCCGCGCCCGAACATGAACGGGTCGCCGCCTTTCAGGCGCAGCACGCGCTTGCCCTGATTCGCCAGGTCAATCAGGCGGGCGGTGATCTTTTCCTGCGGCAGAATGTGATCGTCCGGAAGCTTGCCGACATAGATGTGCTCGGCCTCGCGCCGGACGAGATTGAGGATGCCATGCGGTAAGAGGCGGTCATAGAGAACGACATCGGCGCGCTGCATCAGGCGCAAAGCGCGGAAGGTCAGGAGGTCCGGGTCGCCCGGACCGGCGCCAACAATATACACTTCGCCACGCTGCAGGCTTTCTTCGCCATCGGCGGCGCGAAGAAGGGCGCGCTCGAGTTCGGCCCGCGCCTCCGCCTCATGGCCCGAAAGAAAGCGGTCGGCCACGCGGCCTTCGAGAACGCGCTCCCAGAAGCGGCGCCGGGCGGCCTGATCTTTCAGCGCCGCGCTGAGGCGCTCGCGATAGGAGCCGACAAGCGAAACGAGCCGGCCGTAAGCTGCGGGGATCACGCTTTCGAGCCGCGCCCGGATCATGCGCGCGAAAACAGGCGATGCGCCGCCGGTCGAGATGGCGATGACGAGGGGATCGCGATCCACGATGGACGGCATGATGAAATCGCAAAGCTCGGGCGCATCCGCGACATTGATGGGAACGCGCGCTTGCCTGGCGAGATCGCGAACCTCGCGGTCGGCGGCAGGGTCTTCCTGCGCGGAAAACATCAACGCGCAATCCCGAATGTCTTCGAGCGTCACGGCGCGGGCGATATGGGTGAGGCCCTCATGCATAGCGATTGGGCGGAAATCATCGCCCAGCGCCTTGGCGAAGACGCGGACCTTCGCCTCGGCTCTCAGCGCGAGTTCAGCTCGCCGCGCCGCGGCGATGCCGCCTCCCGCGACTGCAACCGGCTTGCCCCTGATCTGGAAGAATATCGGAAGCTGTTCCACGTTCTTACGCTTTCTCCTCTGGGCCCGCTGCGCGCGGTTGGCGGATCGACATCGAGAACGGTAATCCGCTTTCCCTCGCGGTTGGTCACGCGAAAAAGCCGCATCCCGCTTTCGAAGCGAACATCGTCGAGCCGAATCTCACGTCCATGGGGAGCGGTCAAGGATTCGAGACGCTCCTTCATTTCACCATGCATCGCTGATGCCTATTCGCCGTCGCCGGCGATCCACAGGAACGCCTTTCGGCGGCGGAGCACGCACTGTTGCGTCGCGGCCCACGATGGGCCATCACTGCCGGAGACCCTCTGCCGACGTCCGACATACGGAGACCCTTATGATGCGCCCCCCTCATCCCTTCGCCCGCTTCATCAAGATCCTTGGGCGCGGCAAGACGCTGTCGCGCTCGCTGACGATTGAGGAAGCGGAAGAGGCGATGGCGATGATCCTCGCCGGGGACGCCCTGCCGGAGCAGATTGGCGCGTTCCTCATGCTTCTCAGGATGAAGGAGGAAAGTCCCGAGGAGATCGCAGGTTTTGTGCGCGCCGCGCGCGCGGCCATGACGCTTCCTGCGCCGCTGCCGAAGGCCGATCTTGACTGGTCGTCCTACGCGGGCAAGCGCCGCCAGCTCCCCTGGTACATTCTGCCGGCGCTTATGCTCGCCCGAAGCGGCGTGAAGATTTTCATGCACGGCGCGGACGGCCATACCGCGGGCCGCATCTACACTCGCGAAGTTCTTCAGAGTTTGGGCATCCCGTCCGCGTCGACCTTCGAAGAAGCGGCGTCGCATCTTGCCCGGCGCAATTTCGCCTATATGCCCCTTGAGGCGATCAATCCCATCCTGGCTAACCTTTTCGACCTGCGGCCGATCCTTGGATTGCGCTCGCCGGTCCACACGCTCTCGCGCATGATCAACCCCTTCGCCGCGCCGGTGATGCTGCAGGGCATCTTCCATCCAAGCTATATGGCGATCCACCAGAAGGCCGCGCTTCTTCTCGGGCAGCCTCACATGGCCGTTTTCCGTGGCGAAGGCGGGGAGATCGAGCGCCGTCCGCACAAGCCCTGCGAGGTTCGGACCGTTCATGAAGGCGCGGTCGCGGAAGAGCGCTGGCCGGTCCTCATGCGCGATCCACGCCAGGCCCCGGAGGATGCTATGGATCTCGACCGGCTCACCGCTGTCCTGCGCGGCGAGACGAAAGACGAATACGGGGAGGCCGCTGTGACGGGCACGCTGGCCATCGCGCTGAAAGCGCTGGGCTCCGCGGAGACGATCGAGGCTGCGGAGGCCCAGGCGAAACTCATGTGGGAAGGCCGCGACCGGCTTAGGGCTGTGGCGTAGACCGCTCGCGGCTACACTTGCCTCGGATAAGCTGTAACTTAGCCTTGGTCCTCATCTTCGGCGTAAATGGCGAAGCTCTGAAGCTTCGCAGGATCGGCGACGACGACCGTCTCCCTGTCGACGGTCACGCCGAAAGGCTTAAGCTTCGCCAGAGCGCGGGAGAAGCTTTCAGGTTTCATGCCAAGCCTGTTGGCCAGGAGGTTCTTCTCGAATGGAAACTCGATTGCCGCCGGGCCCCCTTCGCCCTGGGGCAAGGCCCCGATAAGAAATTCGGCGATGCGCTGTGGCGCCGACCGCACCTTGATTTGCTCGATCTGGCAGACGAGCGATTTCAGATGACGGGACGCTGATTCCAGCATCGACAGCGCCAGCTCCGGTTTTTCGAGGATACGCGCCCTGAATACGGACGCGTCGATGCGCAGCAACCGCGCGCGGGTGACCGTTTCGGCGCATGCCGGATACCTGCCCCCCAAGAACATCGCGGCCTCTGCAAAGGTGTCGCCCGTGGTGAAGACGTTGATCACAACCTCAAGCCCGTCCCGCGTAATGCGGTACAGTTTCACCCAGCCGCTCAGAACGACGAAAAACGCCGTGCAAGGCTCGCCCTGCCTGAACAGGGTCGTGTTTTTGTCGTAAACTTGCGGCTTCCGGTTTCCCGTCAACAGCAGGGCGTCTTCGGCGGACACCGATTTGAAAAAGGCGGTCGAGCGTAAGATTGACCAGTCGAAAGGATCCATGACAAGGCGGGTTCGAGGCGCGGCGTGAAGGAGTTGCGCATATATAGCGCGAGGGAGCAATTCAAAAGATGGTCTAATGGGCGGCGGATTGCTAATCTTTAAGTTATGGATCAGGCTAACTAATCGGGCCCCTGCGGTCACGGCGGCGCCGCGCCATGACAAGACCGCCTCTAGTGAACGGAAGATACCCGCAGCGGCGCAGCCTCACCTGGGCATTTACAATCCTTAAGATCGCATCTTGACCGATCGAGTTTTCAACAATAGGTTGAAAGAGCGTCTGAAAAGAGGCGTCGATTATGCTCACGTTCACGCTTGCCCCCTTAACCAGATCCCTTTTCGAAAAGCGGCGTCATACTCCACTAAGACGCTATAATTAAAGGACACTTTCCATCCATGAACCGTTTTGTTTGTGCGGACCGCCTGAACCGTCGATGCTTCGGAGAGCCTGTCATGCAACCTGCCGCAAAAATACTTGTGGTTGAGGATGAATTTCTCGTCGCCATGCAGATTGAAGCCATCCTAACGCGCGCGGGGTGGAGGGTCATGGGATCGGCCGGTACGCTTTCGAGCGCCGTAAGCCTGGCTCGAAAAAGCGCCTGTGACGCGGCCCTGCTTGATGTCAACCTGAGGGGCGAACGGGCGGATGAAGTTGCGGCGATTCTTTTTGCGCGAGGTGTTCCCTTCCTGTTTGTGTCAGGGTATGGCCGTGGAAATCTGCCGGCCGCATTTCGGCAAAGCGTCGAGTTGATCGCAAAGCCATTCAGCGATCGCACACTCGTGGAAGCGGTAAGAAACCTTATACGGAACAAGGCCAAGCTTGCTTCAGCCTGAACAACTCAGCCACAAGGCTCAATCAGCATGGTTATGCGGCGCGTCTTCCACCAAGGCCGGAACGTCTCCTATTGAGAAGTGTTGGCGTGCTGAAGGGCGAATCAATCGCCGTAGCCGTTCTTAGGCAGCCACCCCTAGCTCAGGGGAATCATCATGAAACTGAGAATTATATCCGCAGGGGTCGCGCTCCTGATATGTGCATCCCTATACAGGGATGTCTGGGCGGACGGATCGGGCGACCCCGCCGCTTCGAAGGAAACCAATGGCGAATATTACGACAAGCAGGGTAACCCGACTTACAAGGTCGAACCTGACGGCGCCGTGGATTGGTACACCTTCTCCGGATATCTTCGTTACAATTCAAATTGCATTGTTTGTCACGGCCCGGATGGATCGGGTTCTTCCTACGCGCCGGACCTGACAAATTCCCTGAAGACCCTGGACTACGGGCACTTCCTCTCCATCGTCGCGCAAGGCCGCACCGATGTCTCGGCATCGACCGATTACGTCATGCCGGCCTTCGGCAAAAATAAAAACGTAGTCTGCTATCTCGACGATATTTACGTTTACCTGCGGGCCCGTTCCGACGGCGCAGTCGGACGTGGCAGGCCCGAGAAACATGAACCCAAGCCAGCCGCCTGGACCAAAGCCGAAGATAGCTGCATGGGACCGGAGTGATACGAACCGGCGTAAGTCACCGCGCCTTTCCTCAGGCTGTACTCGTTCCTTTCAGCGTTCGCCGATGCGTTCGGCCAGAAGCACGATGGCCTTGCGGTACAGCAAGGCGTGGTTCCAGGTGCGCATCACCTCGAAATTGGCGGTTCCTTCACCGAAGGGCGCGCCCGCTTGCCAACCGTTCGCTTTCAGGAAATTGGCCGTCGAAGCCAGCACGTCCGGCACGCTGCGCCGCAAATTCACATGCCCGTCTTTGTCGTAATCAACGCCGTACTTGAGATAAGAACTGGGTAGAAACTGAGTTTGGCCCATCTCCCCGGCGGAGCCGCCGATCATGTCGGGCAAGGAAAGATCGCCGCGCTGAAGAATCTGCAAGGCGGCAAGAAGCTCGCTCTGAAACAGCTCCGTTCGCCGGCAATCATGAGCCAGCGTGGCAAGCGTGCGGATGACGCGCAAAGCGCCGAGGTCTTCCGTCCCATAGTTGGTCTCAAGTCCCCAAATCGCGACGATCAAAGGCGCCGGCACGCCGAACTCGCGCTCGATTCGCGCCAGCAGCGCGGCATTCTTGCGTAAGAGCTTCCGGCCGCGCTCGATGCGTCGAGCGGGTCACCGCAATCGCGGCATAAGTGTCAAAGCTTTTGTTAAAGACGCTCTGTTGGCGACGGTCGAATGCAAGCACGGCCCGATCGGGAGAAACGCCGGCGAACGCCTTCGCGACGGTGGCAGGCGAAAGGCCCGCTTTTATAGCCTCCCCGGATATCGCGTCGATGAAGACGCGAAAATCTCCCCCGCACTGCGCCGCTTGTGCGGGAAGCGCAAAAAGGAGCGAGAGACAAATCAGTGTGATGCAACGCCTCAAAAGCAGCCCTTTCCAGCCCCGCCGCGACACGTCCGACACCGGGCAGGCCGCTTTCGATACCCCGCGTCGCGGGGACATGGGGAGTCCATAACGGGCTGGCTCACAATAATTTTCGTGGACGCCGCGCGCCGGAGAATGTCGATTCTGCGTCACAAGAGAGCAGGCCGCTGCTGAGCCTTGACTGAAACCATTTTCAAAAATACGTTGAAGCTGTATAAAGAAAAATGTGCAACTCTCTTCGACGGCTTTCTGCGCCGGGAGGCGCGCTCCTAAGCTGTAGGCAAAGTATTCCGCAGTCCAGTTCTGTTAGTTGGTTGGTGACCGGTCATGCCGTGGAAATTCGCCATCGGGCTCTCGCTTATTCTTTTCGTGGCGCTCCTTGGCTTGGCGCCGTTCCTCGTACCGACCCGAGACAAAGTAGCGGCGAAATTCAATGATCAAACCTTCAAAGCCGCGGCTGCGATCAAGCTCTTCGCAAATTAGCGTCTCTAATAGGCTTCTGAAAAGGCGGAAGTTCGGCTCCATCCTTCGACAAGCTCAGGATGAGACCGAGCGATTTCAGCGGCTTCATCCTCATGGTGAGCTTGTCGAACTATGGGCGACAAAAGCGGAGACCCTTCCGTCAATGCGCGACGGGCGTGGTCTCTCCCAGCTTGACTTTCCGCAGCATGAGCGCGAGCGGCACGGCTGCAAACGAAATCAGCATCAGCACCCAGAAGACGTCCACATAGGCGAGCAGCGCCGCTTGCGCCTGGATTTGCTTGCCGATCCAGGCGATGGCCTGTTGATGCGCCTGCGCCAGTGAGCTGCCCTGGGCGACGAAATATTGCGTCACCTGATGAAGCGTATCCTGATAGGCTATGCCCGATGGGATGGCGTCGCCGGTCAGCACGCTCTGGTGAAATTGCTCACGATGCGCGAGCACGTTCGAGGCGATTGAAACTCCAATCGATCCGCCGGTATTGCGCGCCGCATTCATCAGCGCCGAGGCCTGGTCCGTTTTGCCAGGGGGCAGGCCGTCATAGGAAGCGGCCATGATCGGCAGAAAGATCAGCGGCAAACCAAGGCCCAGCAGCATGCGCGACTTGGCGAAAAACCAGAAGTTCAGATCGGGAGTGAGGCCGATCAAACCGTACATCGAGATGGCGATAATGATCGCGCCGGCCGCGATGAGATATTTGGGCTGCACCCGGCTCGAAAGCTGGCCCACGACGAACATCATGACCATGGTGAAAAGCCCGCCCGGCGAGAGCACGAGCCCCGCCCAAGTCGCCGTATAGCCGTACTGCTCCTGCACGAGTTGGGGCATGAACTGGGTCGTCGCGTAGAGGATCGTTCCAGTCGACAGCATCACCACAAAGGCTGATCCGAATTGGCGCGTCGCGATCATACGAACGTCGGCGGTAGGATTTTTTTGCGCCGCCTCCCACGGTATCAGCGCCACCAAGGCCAGCACGCAAATAATCGAGAAGATTATGATGAAGTTCGAACTCGAACCAGTCTTCCACAAGGCCCCGGTCCAAGACGACTTCGAGAGATCCCAGGAAGGTGGCGACGAGCAGAAAGCCTATCAAATCGAAGCGGACGTCTTTATTTGCCGGCGCAGTCTTCCTTCACCAGCACGAAGACAAGCGCCATCGCCGCGAGCCCGACCGGGCCGTTGATGAGGAAGTTCCATTGCCAAGAGTAGTTGTCGGCGATCCAGCCGCCAAGCGTCGGGCCAATGACGGGCGCGACAACGACCGCAACCCCGAAAAGCGCGAAAGCCTGACCGCGTTTTTGCGGCGGAAAGGAGTCCGCCAAAATCGATTGCGCCACCGGCACCATGCCGCCGCCGCCAATTCCCTGCAGGACGCGGAACAGGAGAAGCGATTGCAGATTCCAGGCGATGCCGCACAGGATGGAGCTCAGCGTGAATAACCCCAGAGAGAAAAGGAAAAAGGCTTTCCGGCCGAACCGTTGGGGCAAAAAGCTGGTCGCCGTGATGATGATGGCGTTGGCGACGAGATAGGTGGTCACAACCCAGGAGGCCTCGTCCTGGCTGACGCCCAAGCCGCCGGCGATGTAAGGCAGCGCGACATTGGCGATCGTGGTGTCGAGAACCTCCATGAACACTGCAAGCGCCACGACAACGGCGATCAGCCAAGGGTTGGTGGTTCCGGCGGCGGGGAGCGGCCGCCGCTGGAAGGGCTTCGGCATTCGCGCTCATGACCGCCTCCAGCCAAAGAAGGCGCCGATACGCTCATAGAGCGAAGGCTTGAGATCGACGCGCACGGAAGGCTCCACAGACATACCGGGGCCAAGCGCGACATCCGAAGGCGGATTGTCGATGACGATCTTCACCGGTACGCGCTGCACGATCTTCACGTAGTTGCCGGTCGCGTTCTGCGCGGGAAGAAGCGAGAACGCCGTGCCCGAGCCGGGCTGCACACTCGCGACATGGCCATGGATCTCGCGCTCCGGATAAGCGTCGATCGTGAGCGTCACAGGCTGGCCCGGACGCATGTGATCGAGCTGAGTTTCCTTGAAATTGGCCGTGACCCAGATTTCATCCGGGACGAACATGGTGAGGTTGGTTCCGGCCTGGGCAAACTCGCCCGGCAGCGCGGTGAGATTGACCACACGCCCCGGCTCGGCCGCTGTCACGGTGGTGTAATCCAAGTTGAGCTGCGCCTGATCGCGTTGCGCGATAGCCTGCTGAAGGCTCGCTTCAGCGTTATTGCGTTGCGCTCTCAGCGCCTCGATCTGCCGCTCCTGAACCTTGAGGCCAGCTTCGGAACTCTGAACGCCGGCTTGCTGCTGTCTCAGTTGCGAACTGTATTGCTGGGCATTCTGCACCGTGCCGTAGCCCGTTCCGGCCAGATGCTCGTAACGCTCCGCCTGCTGCTTCGCGAAAACCAACCCTGCCTGCGCCTGCTCCAGCTGAGCATGGCTGGCGTTGATCTGCGCCTGCTGGACGTTGAGCTTGCGCGTCGATGTTTTTGATGGCGGCTTGGGCTGCCGCGACCTGCGCATCGGCTTGCTCGAGCGCTACGCGGTAATCGCGGTCGTCGATGCGGGCGATCACGCCGCCTTTGGGAACGTGCTGGTTGTCGGTGACGGGAACTTGCGTCACGTAACCCGGTACTTTCGGGGCGATGGCGATTTGCCGGGCCGCAATGAAGGCGTCGTCGGTCGATTGAAAATGCCCGGTGTAGTCCAAATAGACATAGCCCGCGCCCATCACGGCGGCGGCAAGGATTGCGCCAGAGACGGATGCAATCGGGCGGCGCCGCAGAAAGCTCTTGCGAGGCTTTTCGCGCCTCTTCGCCTCGGCTGGTTGCTGTTCCCCATCCGGCGTCTCGGGCCTTTGTCCCTCGATCCCCGGGCGCGCCTCGCCCGACGGAGACCGGGCCTTCGTCTTCTCTTTTAAGCCTTTGGCGCGCGCGGGAACGCCCTGTGGAAGTTCAACATCCTGGAGCGCCTCGTCGCGTGTGTCCTCGCCAATGTCCTTCAACATGATGTGTAAACTCCCAGAGCTTAGGCACGGCATTTAACGGAACGATACCGTTTCGTTTTGATAAGCTAGGATGCCTGAAGAGCCCGGTCAATAAAAAAACGATACGGTAACGTTCTCTTTACAGCCGGCCTCGAAGCGCCTAAGTGAAGGGATGCGCCAGCCCGCTAATGCGATTAGTATTGCTCAAAAAGGAAGATCCCAATGGCACGGTCCCTCGCAACGAAAATCCGCTCCGCTGCGCGCATGGCCGGGCGTTGCGGCCGCCCTCGCCGCGAACTCGCGGGCGAAGTTGATGAGCGCATCCTCGAAGCAGCCCGCAAAGTTTTTCTCGAACGCGGCTTTGAGGGGGCGAGCGTCGAGGAGATCGCCGAAGCCGCGCGGTCGGGAAAGCCAACCATCTATGCGCGATATCCCAACAAGCGAGCGCTTTTCGCCGCGGCCTACGCCAGCGCCTTTACCGCCAAAAATGCACGGCTTGCCAGCCATACGCCGGCCGGGACGACGCTCGAGGAGCGCCTCACGAATCTCGGTGAGGCCCTTCTTCATGAGGTTTTGACGGGCGAGTGGATCGGATTGATACGGCTCGCGATAGCCGAGGCTCAGCCGCTTTCCCGATCTTGGCAGCAGCGTGATCAAGATAACGCGCGAGCGGGGACGGGAAACCATCGCCCAGCTCTTGTGCGAAGTGGCGCACGCCGAAGAGCCGGGGACGCATCCGGAGTTCAATCCCGATCACTGCGCAGCGGCGGCCCAGTATTTCTGCGAATTGATCCTTTTGCCCGTGCTCATGCGCGCCTTAGCCGGGGAGGACTTGAAGGTGTTGCAAAGCGAGATTGGCCCACACGTCTCGCAGAGGGTCGCGTTCTTTCTTGCGGCCTGCCGTCATGGCGGCCTTGGTCGATAGGCCAAGAGGCCCGCGATCCTCAATTCGCGATCGAGGCCGAAGATTGCCGCGACTATATCCGTCTTAATCAGCGCTTGAGACCTTCGCCGGATGCATGGCGAGGAGGGGCGAATTGAAGGGGGGCTTAGTCACGACGACCCTTTCGTCAGGAAGTTCTGTGGGGTTTTGGGAAGCGGTCCACTTTTCCCAGGCTCGATGAGAACGACAGTAACACGGTCTGACATGCAGATCTGACTGTCTATCTCTCGCAGCGCCGCGTAGCGATTGAGAAATGTCCCGCCCCTGCATCCATCGCTGCTCTTGAGAACGAAGTGGCCGGCGGCATCCGTTTGAATAGACAGAATAACCGGCTCATGAGGATCATCGTGCGTATTTTTGGAGCTTGCCATAGCTTTCCCCTCGTTCGCTCGCCTTTACGAGCGCTTTCTGAAGTGACTGCTATGCCGTATAAAATCCATATCGATTTTCGAGCCGCGATATCGTTTCAGCATAGTTCCCGCTCCTTTATTCGCGCCCCGTGACTAATCGCGGCGCAATCCCCAATTAATTGAGGCGGCTAATCCCGCCCAGAACCCTTTAAGACCGAGGAACGCATGGCGAAGGCGCATTACGAGATTGTCGAACATGACGGCGGCTGGGCTTATCGGATGCAAGGCTCGTTCTCGGAAACTTTTCCCACCAAAGCCGCGGCGGAGGCCGCGGCGAACCGCGCCGCAGCCGAGCAGAAAGTCCCGGGCGAAGCTGAAGACATCGAATTCGAAGACAGCAAAGGCAAATGGCATATCCAGCGCTCAGCCGGCGATGACCGGCCGGACACGGATGTCTCCTAGCCGCTAAAAGCAGCGTCGGGAGCGATCCGGATAGAGCAAGCGACGCGGCTAACGCGGGCGTTGGGCGCTGGTGCGCGGCCGCGGCGCGGTGGTGGAGCAGGGAACCGAAAACCGCAATCCGGATTATTCGGACTGCGAGCTGTAGGTATCTGCTGACTCGCCTACATCCTTTCTGATGCGTCGGGCAAGAGCCTGCGCGAGGACGACGTGAAGGAGTTCGACGATGACTACCCCCACAGGCGACTGGGCGATCAACGCAAACGGCTGGCACGGAACTCTGCATCTGCAGGACGACGGCGGCGGGAATGTCAGCGGGACCGTCCAGTTCGAAGCAGGCCTGGAGCCTGTGAAGGGAGCTTGGAACGAGGTGGGCAAGCAGCTTATCTTCGCCCGCAGTAATGGTACGCAGTTCTACACGGGATATTGGTTTGAGAACACAGGCAATATGTTCATGGGACAAGGTGGACCGTCGGGAAACCCGAACTTTCAGGTGCTGGCCGGAAGCTTTGATGACGTCCGCGGCAATCCTGACGGGCGAGCGCGTTTCGGGTGGGCAGCGCGACAGGCGATCTGATCTGCTTCTCTGTGATCGCTCGCAGAGTCGATTCGTGAGACCGACGCCCTCGTACTCACCGCGCTCGAGGCTGTCCTCTAGCGCCGCCATGACCCCGCTTAACTTTCTTATTTGAGAAAGACGTACTCGCTCGAATAAGGCTCGCTGATAAGAATTCCAGCTGCTGTGCAATCACCTTTAACGGCGCCGCCTTTGGTGTTAATGCGCTGTATCGCCGTGATGTCGCTCAACTGGCCATTTCCGCGATGCGTGGTAGCCTCAAGCCTGAGCCAAGGAATGTCTCTCGATGTGGCGCCTGCGGTGCTGGCCGTAACCTTGCCCGTCACAGCGCTCCCATCCGACAGTTCCCATGTGGGACCCGCGAAGTGCCTTCCAATCGTCTTGCCATCAAGGATCAAGGCCGCAATGGGTTCACGAAACTGCCAGACGAGTTTTCCATCCTTGTCAATCTTGCATTCATAGATTTGTGCTCCCTCCGCATGCACTTTCAGAACCTGGGTCTTGTCGGGCGCCGCTACGACGTCTGACGCTTGTGCTCCAACTGGAGAAGGCGACACAAAGAGCAGAAGCGTAACAGAGGCGGCGAGTAATGTCGATGCAGGCCATTCCGATCTCCGTTCAGGTCAGGGGACGCGTGTTTATTGCCGGAAATGGAAGTATCGGCAGGATATTAAAGCATCGCGCCTGAAATGGAAGGTCGGGTTCCTCGACCATGAGGCGGCGGGGCACGGCCGCGCCCGAAGCTGGTCCATCATGGCGCGTCCTGCGGGAGGCGGCGGAGTAATCGCTGTCCTCCGCGACCGGCTTCAACGAGCCGAGCAGGGTCTTGCACCTGGGGAAACGAACCCTTTGCAAGTCTGGGAAGCTACCTTCTCAGGCTCTCATGCCTATTATCGTCCCATTTCATTGTTGGGTCATTTGGACAGGACCGCCTGTATGACTAACGAGAATACGAAATCTTCGGACGCCCTTCAGAGACGCATCGACGCCGAGATGCTGGATAGCTTCGACGAAGAGCTTGAGATGGAGCTCGACGATGAGCGCCTGTCCAAGCTGATTGAACCGCCCGGCGAGTATGGCGAGATCTTACGCGATCGACCGGCACGTTTATTTCAAGGAGCTTTTTCGCCTGCAGCGCGAGCTCGTGAAATTGCAGGACTGGGTCGTGGACCAGAAGCTGAAGGTTGTGGTCGTCTTTGAAGGGCGCGATGCCGCGGGCAAGGGCGGGGTTATCAAACGCATAACCCAAAGGCTCAACCCTCGCGTTTGCCGGGTCGCCGCATTGCCCGCGCCGAGCGCTCGGGAGCGCTCGCAGTGGTATTTTCAGCGCTATGCGACGCATCTTCCCGCGGGGGGCGAGATCGTGCTCTTCGACCGAAGCTGGTACAATCGCGCGGGCGTCGAGCGCGTCATGGGCTTTTGCACCGAGGATGAGGTGGAGGAGTTCTTCCGCAGCGTGCCCGAATTCGAGAAGATGCTCGTGCGCTCGGGCATCAAGCTTATCAAATACTGGTTCTCGATCACCGACGATGAGCAGCATTTCCGCTTCGAGATGCGCATTAACGATCCCATCAAGCAGTGGAAGCTCTCGCCGATGGATCTCCAGTCGCGAGTGCGGTGGGAGCAGTACACGAAGGCCAAGGAAGAGATGTTTGAGCGCACCCACATTCCCGAAGCGCCCTGGTGGATTGTGGAGGCGGTCGATAAGAAGCGGGCGCGGCTGAACTGCATTCACCACCTTCTCAGCCAGATCCCTTACGAAGAGGTGCAGCACGATCCTGTGATCCTGCCTACCCGGGTGCACAATCCCGGTTACTATCGTGAAGAGATTCCGGACGAGATGTACGTCCCGGAAATCTATTGAAATCTTTAGAGCAGGCCGCCAAGGCAACTCCAAACCAAATAGCTTTGAGGGCGGCTTTCCGCGCCGGCTTTCGGGAGCATCGGAATGAGAGCGACGAGCCTTTCGGCGGCCTTTTACACGCCGCCGCGCCCGGTCTATTCGGCGGAGCGGCTGGGTCTTCGGCAATTCTTGCGGGCGGCGCGGACCAATGCGCTGTTGATCTGGCCCGACGCCGCATATGAACGCGATGTCCTCGTCAACCGTTTCCTCGGCCGGACGCGGATGCTCATCAACACGCCCGAAGCGATCCATCGGGTCCTCGTTGAGAACACCGGCAACTATCGCCGCACGCCGGCGGCCATCCGCATTCTGCGGCCGGTCACCGGCTACGGAGTGCTGCTGAGCGAAGGCGACAGCTGGCGGCGCCAGCGGCGCACCATCGCGCCCTCGATGGCGCCGCGCGTGATTCCCATGCTCGCCCGCCACATCGCCGCCGTCGCGCAAGAGACCGTCGCCTCGCTGAGCCGGCGCAGCAACGCGCCTCTCAACCTCTTGCACGAGATGCAGTTCGCCGCTCTGGAGATCGCCGGCCGGTCGATGTTCTCGCTCGAGATGGCCGCGTTCGGACCCGAGATGCGCGACCTCTTGACCGGCTACGGCCTGCGCCTGTCGCAACCGCATCTGCTCGACATGCTGCTGCCCCCCTCGATCCCGGCTCCCCGCGACTTTGCCCGCTGGCGCTTCCAGCGTCGCTGGATGGCGCTGGTCAACCGCATCATCGACGCGCGTCTTGCGTCCGGCGAAAACGGCGCGCCGCGCGACCTGTTCGACCTTTTGCGGGCTGCGCGCGATCCCGAGACCGGCGCCGCCTTTACCCGCGAGCAATTGCGCGACCAGGTCGCGACCATGATCGTCGCCGGTCACGAGACCACCGCGATCACGCTGTTCTGGTCCCTCTATCTCATTGCGCACGCGCCCGGCTGGCAGGATGCGATCGCCGCCGAGACCGCCGGCCTCGACCTCGGGCCCGGCGGGCGGCCCCGCCGCGCTCGCGTCGCTCGTTAAGACCCGCGCCGTCGTCAGCGAGGCGCTGCGGCTTTATCCGCCTGCCTTTACGATGATGCGGGTTGCAATCGGGCCGGACCGCGCCGGGGATCTCGAAATTCCGCGCGGCGCGGTGCTGATGATCGCGCCCTGGGTTCTGCACCGCCATCGCCGCCTCTGGCGCGACCCGACGCCTTCGATCCGTCGCGCTTTCTGCCCGGAGCATCGCCGCCACCCCAGCGGTACGCCTATCTCCCCTTCGGCGCTGGCCCCCGTATCTGCGTCGGCGCGCAGTTCGCGATGGCGGAGGCGACGCTGGTCCTCGCCGCGCTCGTGCAAGCGTTCCGAATTGCTCTCATCGGCGATCAGGAGGTGATGCCGCGGCCGGTCGTCACCACGCAGCCTGATCGCGCGCCGGATTTCATCCTGTCGGCGCGCGGAACCTGATACAAAGTGAAGAAGCTATCTGACGAGCGCGGCCATCTCGCGAAATTGGGGGTGCTTCGCGGTCTGAAGCCATTCGAATAGAACCATCTCGGTTGTCACGGCGTCGGCCCCGTGGCGCTCCATTCTTCGGACCGCCGCTTCCTTGCTTTCGACGCGCCGCGATCCGATCGCGTCCTGCACCACATAGACCTTCCGGCCAGCTTCGATGAGGCTCAGCACCGTTTGCAGCACGCACACATGCGCTTCGCAGCCTCCCACCACGATGGCGTGCCCTTCGGCGAGGCGCGGAAGGAAATCCGGTTCCCCGCACGCGTCGAACGTCATTTTATGTGCGATGAGGGAGGGGGCCGGAGCCAGCTCGGTCACGGTCGGACCGAGGCCTTTTGCGTTTTGCTCGGTGAACAAGGTCGGTACGCCGAGGATTGCGGCGGCATCGAGCAAACGCCGCGCGTTTGTGATGGCGGCGGCCGCGTCATCGATGGCCCGCATCAGTTTGGCCTGGAAATCGATCAGAAGCAGCGTCGACGCCCGGACATCAATGGTCAACACGGTCACCTCTCAATATGTGCGTGTGTATTTGCATCTGTGAGCGCGGATTCAGACGCTCCCATCTGCGCATAGAGCACATTATAACCGACCCTGAACGGGCGCGGGGCCGCCTGAAACAGCTTCCGAAGCAAGGCGGGACAAATGGGCCTGTGATCGTCTCTGGGCGTGCTGCCGCCTGACCTCTTGAGATCGCGAAAGAATTCAAGGACGGAGCCATAGGTCATGGCGTGCTGCCTCAAGGCGCGGTCGCGCGTGAGGCCATCCGCAAAATCGGCGGGCGGAAAAGGCCAAAGGCCGTGGTCGACGCCGGCGCGTTCGCACAGCTCTCCCCACGCGCCGAGGCTCCCAGCGACCGGGACCGCCACGCAAAGCACCCCCTGAGCGGTCAGCCAGCGTCGCCAGCGCCGCAGCGTCTCCGCCGGGTGCGAAAACCAGTGAAGCGTCATGCTGGAAAAGATCAGGTCGAAGCGCTCGGTCAGATCGCAAGTGCCCGCGTCGGCGCGAAGCGTCGCGAGGCGCGGTATTTTCCGCTTTGCCTCGCTGAGCATCGCCGGCGCGACGTCAAGGCCCGTCAGCTTGCCCTCCGGCCAGCGCGCAGCAGCTTCCGCCAGCACAAAGCCCGTGCCGCAACCAATGTCGAGGATGCTTCGCGGCTGAGCGAAATCGGCGCTTGCCACCAGCGTCTTCGCCACCTCCGCTTGCGCGTGAGCGGCGG
The DNA here is from genome assembly GCA_963819665.1 of uncultured Alphaproteobacteria bacterium. GTDB lineage: Bacteria > Pseudomonadota > Alphaproteobacteria > Rhizobiales > Rhodomicrobiaceae > Rhodomicrobium. The sequence continues at coordinate 33,538 of CAWFXN010000004.1, read as the reverse complement.
CGTCGTAGCTCGATGCAGCCTTGTCAAAAGCGCGGGCGACAATCGGGTGGGTCATAGGATGCTGGGCGCATAGGCAATTTCGCTGGAGCGCGGACAAGATCCGGGCCGTTTGGTACGATACACGTCGCTGATCCGTTTGCAATAACGGCGGGAGCTTCGCGACGCCGCACCGCCAGCGGCTTGAGACGCGAAGCCGGTCTTGACGGTCTCGCCCGCTCACAGGCGCTTAATAGCTGAAATGGTTTCAATCAAACTAAGCTTTCTCCTAAATGCATTTCGCCTGCAAATGGAAGCATGAAGTGGATTCATAAGATGTGCTTTGTTATACATTTCAAAATTTTAATTTGCGCGACTGCCTGTGAAAGCTAACCTGCGTTAGGAGTTTCAATAGGACGCCGATGTTGAGCTTGAGCTCGCGATGCCGTACATTCATAACAGGCGCCGCGGGAGTACGATGAGACCATGATATTCGAAACAGCTCAGCTTCGAACTCTTGTCGCTATCGTTGAAACAGGCAGCTTTACCAAGGCCGCGGCCAAGGTTAACCTTACCCAACCTGCTGTAAGCCTCCACATCAAGCGCTTGGAAGATCAGGTCATGCGTAAGATCCTGGATCGCGACGGACGCCGGGTGGCTTTGACGGAGGACGGCGAAATTCTCTACGCGTTTGCGAGGAAGATTCTTGCCCTCCACAGCGAAGCCGAATCTGCATTCGAGGATTCCGAGATCAGCGGGCGCGTACGCCTCGCGGCGCCGGAATATTATGATTCCAAAGTCTTGGCTTCGCTGCTGGCGCATTTCGCGCGGAAGCATCCGGAGGTGAAGCTGGAAGTCACAATAGCGCTTGGACCCGAGATCGAGGCGGCGATCGAAGAGGGCGACGTTGATGTCGCCATTCTCAATTACGAGGTCGATCAGGCTGACGGTCCCATTCTTGATCAGGATAGGCGCGTCTGGGCAGCTTCGGCTGATTTTTGCTATTCTCCAGATAAGCCTTTGCCGCTCGTGCTTTTTCCCAGTTTTTGCGACTGGCGGAACTTGGTGACGAACCTTCTGGATCAGCACGGGATCGCCTGGACCGTGGTCCTGTCAAGCGGAGGCGTGGCCGGTCTGATTGCCGGGATCGAGGCGGGGCTTGGCGTTTCCGTTCTCCCGGAAAAGGCGCTTGCCGGCTCTCTCCGGGACGTCGGATCACTTTACGGTCTGCCGGCCTTGCCTTCGTTTGAATACAGGCTTTTCGAGAGCCAGTTCGCCCCGCCGGCGGCGCGGCGGCTCGCTTTCGCAATCAAAGAAGTCTTTGGCCAGGAACAGGCGCAAAGAGAAGATTCAAGCGTGATCCTCTTCAGATATCCCCGAGCAGTTCAGCTTTAGTAAAGTTCAGCAAAGCCTTCCCCCTGGCGTCGATCATGGGATTCTCCATAAAGTCGAACGCATCAAGCGGCGCGTCTTCGCGCAGCCGGCAGAGTGAGGTTCTCTCACGCGAGGACCTTTCCCGCTATCCCCGGTGGGCGCAGGCGTTCGGCAGCAAGCGAAAAGATCGCCGTTATTACGAACTCGTCGAAGATACGATCAACCCGGAGTTCAAATATGGGTACTTCGGCTTGCGTGAGGGCGACGGCTCGGTCTCAGCTTTCCAGCCCTTTTTCATCGTCGATCAGGACATTCTTCTCGGCGCCCATCCCCGGCTCACATCTTTGGTGGGAAGCATCCGGCGCGTTTGGCCTCGCTTCATGGTTCTGCGGACGCTGATGGTGGGATGCGTCGCCGGAGAAGGTCATATCGACGATGGCGACGAACCAAAGCGCCGCCGCCGGATGGAATGTCTTGCGCGCGAACTGCCGGAGCATGCCCGCACATTGAAGGCAGACCTTATCGTCCTGAAAGAGTTCCCGGCGCAGTATCGTGGAGCGCTCCGCTGCTTTGTTTCGAACGGCTTTGTGAGGACGCCGAGCCTCCCGATGACTCGGCTTAACATCGATTACGAAAGCTTCGAGGATTACGAGAGGCGGGCGTTGAAAAGCGCGACGCGCGCCAAGCTTAGACGGAAATTCAGAGCCGCTGAAAAAGACGCTGCCGATCGTGATGGAGATAGTGACCGACGTTTCGGCTGTCATAGACGAGATCTATCCTCTCTACCTGCAAGTCTATCACCGGTCCAAGCTGCGTTTCGACAGGCTGACGAAAGACTATTTTGTCGGCCTTGGCGTGAAGATGCCGGACAAGGCGCGCTTCTTTCTCTGGCGTCAGAATGGAAGGATTGTTGCGTTCACCCTGTGCATGATCGAGGAAGAGACTCTCTACGCCGAATATATCGGGCTCGAATACGCAGTGGCCCTCGACCTGCACCTCTACCATTATGCCGTGCGTGACATGATCAACTGGGGGATCGCCAACGGCTTCAAATTCTTCGGAGCAGGCGCCCTGAACTACGATCCGAAGCTCCAGATGCGGCATTGCCTCGATCCGATCGATCTCTACGTTCGGCACCGATCCACGGCCGTTAACGCCGTCTTGAAGCGGTTTCTTCCGCTGCTCGATCCGACAAGGCGGTATCCGATCCTGCGCAAATTTCCCAACTACGATGAACTTTGGGCGGCTTGACTGTTCCTCAAAAAGATGATGCCGAGCTTTCTCGGCGCCGGTTGGTTTTTGCGTAGAAGCGCCCGAAACAACTCAAGATCGGAGCGCCGGACCAGGCCGAGCCCGACCGAGCAGAACGAGAACACGATTACGCACACGGAAACGCCGGTCAAAAATGGAAGCGTCGGCATGCCCCAGAAGAAGAGCAGGGTGAGAGCCGCCGATCCTAGCGCCTGCGCCATACTAACCGCCATGTCGAGCCCGAGGCTTTGTCGCATCAAGTAGAGCGCCCCTGCGGTGACCACGAACTCACTTGCAACGAAGGCCGCCACCACGCCAATTCCGCCGTTGCCCGCGCTCTGCTGAAAGGCTGGGATGAGCGCGAGCGCCAGCGCGGTGCTGACCGCCACGCTCCCAAACTTCACCATCGCAAACGCCCTAGCCCTATGAAGCGCAAAAAGGGCGTAGAGCAACAAGGTGTTCAGAAAAAGCAAAAGAAATGCCGGAGCGTATACTTTCAGGATGATGCCTGACGGAGCGAAGTGCCGCTGCCCGTACACGATGGCGATAGCGTCATCCGCGAACAAATAGACGCCGGTCGCAGCGAGCGCGCCGAGCCACAGGATGGGCCGCAGCGCGGTTCGGACCGCCGCCTTGAAGGCCTCCTTATCCGCCGCCGCGCGTGAGAGAGCCGGAAACGATGCCGCAGCGAGGATGAGCGCCGGCATGATCATTGTGCCCATGATGCTCTTCGCGGCGCCATACCAGCCGACCGCATCCGCTGGAGCAAGTTTGGAGAGAACCACCGCGTCGATGTATGTTTGAATGTTACACGCGACGTTCGCTGTTAGCAGGGCCATGCCGCTGACCATCACTTCACCAGCGATTTGGGAAGAATAGCGCAGTCGGCTCGTTGTCACCCGGCGATAGAGCCAGGCGGCGAACACAAGGGCAAGAACTCCAGCCAGCGCCTGCACCGCCAACACACTCGGAATCCCCCCGTGAAGGGCGAGCGCCAACAAGGCGAGCAAGAGCAAGGCGGTCTTGTTCGCCACTGACACGCAGGCGTCAAGGCCCATCCGATCGCGTGCGCGAAATACGGTTCCGTAGGTTTGCGCAAGAAAAAAAGGCAGGCTCACGATGATGAAGGCGATTGTAAGCCAACAGGTCATCGCGTCGTAGCCCAAGGCCCAGACCGCGAGTCCGGACAGAACCGCCACCAGCGCAGCGCCAACGATACGCAAGACCAGAACGGTGCCAAGGAGAACGCTGCCGCGCTCGGGGCGCCGCGCCGCCTCGCGCGTGACGTACACTTGCTGCCCCCAATCGATCACCACATAGGCGAAGGTGGAGAACGAGACGAGCATGAAGTAAAGACCGAAATCGCTCGCGCCCAGTGTCCTTCCGAGCGCCGAGCTGAAGAGTATCGCCAGCGCGGTGGACATTACTTGGCCCAGCATAAGGAAAGAGGCGTTCCGCGCGACTATCTTGGCGCCGGTGTCCTCACTTCTGCTGAGATTTTGGGAAGAATCGCTATTCTGACGGGGTGCGTGCGCGTCATATGCCACTTCGCCCAGTCAAGCTTTCCTCCAGCGTCCGCTCGGCAAACATCTACCCTTTGGCGTGGCGCAAACTTCGGTTTGGAAGACCTCAGGTGCGCCGCGTCAATGCACAACGTACTTCGACATTGCTAAAGCTGACAGGAACGCGATCGTTCCATCAGGCGTGGTGGATTCATCCTTCCTGCTTGAGTATGCGTAATGTGCGGGCAGTGCATACAGCCTGTCAAGGTTCCATGTATGTAACGAAGGGTAACCCGGCGCCGCTAAGCTTTGGTTAGAACCAGCGACGGAGTGGCCCGTGGCTCGGAAGGGCGTGAGACTTTGGGCAGCCGCGCGCCCTTAACAAGCGCATAGATGGCCGGAATGACGATCAGCGTCAGGATCGTGGAGGAGACCATGCCCCCGATCATAGGCACGGCGATGCGCTGCATGACCTCCGAGCCTGTGCCGGTGCTCCAGAGGATCGGCAGAAGCCCCGCCATGATGGCGGCGACCGTCATCATCTTGGGGCGCACCCGCTCAACGGCGCCCAGCATGATGGCGTGGTGCAGGTCCGCTCTGGTGAAGGGAACGCCTTCGGCCTCGCGCTCGGCTCGCACCTCCTTCAGCGCGTGATCGAGATAGATCAGCATCACCACGCCTGTTTCCGCGGCGACGCCCGCCAGCGCGATGAAGCCGACGGCCACGGCGACCGACATGTTGAATCCGAGCCACCACATCAGCCAAAGCCCGCCCACCAGCGCGAAGGGCAGCGACAGCATCACGATCAGCGTTTCGGTGAGCGTCCCGAAATTGAGATAGAGCAGCAGGAAGATGATCGCGAGCGTCAGCGGCGCCACGATTTTGAGCTTCGCAATGGCCCGCTGCATATACTCGAACTGGCCGCTCCACTGCACGTAAGTTCCGGCCGGAAACTTGATGTTGCCGCCACGGCTTTTTGCGCATCGGCGACATAGCCGCCGATGTCGCGTCCTTGCATGTCGACATAGATATAGACCGCAAGCTGGCCGTTTTCGGTGCGGATGGTGTTCGGTCCGCGCGTTTGCTGCACCTTGGCGACTTCGCCCAACGGCACGGCGCCGCCGCCCGGCAGCGGCACCAGCACGTCGCGCGCGATGGCTTCCGGATTGTCGCGGAAATCGCGCGGATAGCGGACATTGACCGTATAGCGCTCGCGGCCCTCCACGGTGGTCGTCACCGCTTCCCCGCCGAGCGCCATGGCGATGGTGTCCTGCAGATTGCCGATGAGGAGGCCATAGCGGGCAAGCGCGTCGCGATCCGGCACAATGTCGAGGTAATAGCCGCCGATGACACGCTCCGCATAGGCGCTCGTCGTGCCGGGGACATTCCGCACCACGGTTTCGATCTCTTTTGCGACCTGATCCAGTTCCGCCAGATCCTTGCCCAGCACCTTGATGCCGACAGGCGTGCGGATGCCGGTCGCGAGCATATCGATGCGCGCCTTGATCGGCATGGTCCACGCGTTCGAGACGCCCGGAAATTGCAGGGCCTTATCCATCTCCGCGATAAGGCTTTCTGTTGTGACGCCCGGCCGCCATTCATCCTTCGGCTTCAGGTTGATGACGGTCTCGAACATCTCGGTGGGAGCCGGGTCCGTCGAGGTCTCGGCGCGGCCCGCTTTGCCGTAAACGGAGGCGACCTCCGGGAAGGTCTTGATGATGCGATCCTGAATTTGCAAAAGCTCCGCCGCCTTGGTGATCGAGATTCCCGGCAGCGTGGTTGGCATGTAGAGCAGCGTGCCCTCATTGAGGTTCGGCATGAACTCCGACCCGAGTTGGGCGGCAGGCCAGAGCGTTGCTCCCAACACGGCCAGCGCGACAAGGATCGTGAGAGTTCTCGCCTTCAGGACGCCCTTGATGATCGGGCGGTAGACAAAGATCAGCGCGCGGTTGATGGGGTTCTTGTTCTCCGGGATGATGTGTCCTCGGATGAACAGCAGCATCAGCACCGGGACGAGCGTCACGGACAGGATCGCCGCCGCCGCCATCGAAAAGGTCTTGGTATAGGCCAGCGGCCCGAACAGCCGCCCTTCCTGCGATTCCAGCGTGAAGATCGGCATGAACGAGACGGTGATGATGAGCAGGCTGAAGAACAGCGCAGGCCCGACTTGCTTCGCCGCTTCGATGATGATTTGCGCCCGCGGCTGATCCGGCTCCGCGCGCTCCAGATGCTTGTGCGCGTTCTCGATCATGACGATGGCCCCGTCGATCATGGCGCCGATGGCGATGGCGATGCCGCCGAGGCTCATGATGTTCGCGCCAAGGCCGAGCCAGCGCATGGCGGCGAACGCCATCAGGATGCCGACGGGCAGCATGAGAATGGCGACAAGCGCGCTCCGGATATGCAGGAGGAAGATGATGCAAACCAGCGCGACGATGGCGCTCTCTTCGACGAGTGTGCTTTTCAAGGTGTCGATGGCTGCATAGATGAGGCCGGATCGGTCGTAGACCGGGAGAATCTCCGTGCCTGCGGGCAGGCTGACCGCCAGTTCCGCGATGCGCTTTTTCACATTGTCGATCACATCGAGAGCGTTGAGGCCGAAGCGCTGCAACGTAATGCCGCTCGCAACCTCGCCCTCGCCGTTGAGTTCCGTGATGCCGCGCCGCTCATCGGGGCCGAGTTCGACGCGCGCCACGTCGCGCAACAGAACCGGCGTTCCCGCGTCGGTCTTGACGACGATTTTCCGAAGGTCGTCGACGCCGCGCAGATAGCCTTTCCCGCGCACGACAAACTCGAACTCGGACAGCTCAAGCGTGCGCCCGCCCACATCGGCGTTGCTCAAGCGAATGACCTCGCGGATTCTGTCGAGCGAGATGCCGAGATCGCGGAGCCGCTGCGGATCGACAATCACGTTGTATTGCTTCACGAAGCCGCCCGCGCTGGCGACTTCGGCGACGCCTTCCGCCTTGGCGAGGCCATAACGCAGCGTCCAATCCTGGATGGAGCGCGTTTGCGCGAGGTTCAGATCCTTGGATGTGACGGCGTATTGGTAGACCCAGCCGACGCTGGTTGCGTCGGGGCCGAGCACCGGCGTTACGCCCGTTGGCAGGCGCGCGGCTGCTGCGTTCAGGTACTCCATCACCCGGCTGCGCGCCCAGTAGATGTCCGCGCCGTCCTCGAAAATGATGTAGACGAAGGACACGCCGAAGAAGGAGAAGCCGCGCACGACTTTCGATTTCGGCACGGTCAGCATGGCGGTCGCCAGCGGATAGGTCACCTGATCCTCGACCACCTGCGGGGCCTGGCCCGGATAGTTCGTGTAGACGATGACCTGCGTGTCCGACAGGTCCGGAATGGCGTCGAGCGGCAGATGACGCAGCGCGTAGATGCCGCCAGCGATTGCGAGGGCCGTCGCGATCAGCACGATCATAATGTTCCGGGCCGACCATTCGATGATGCGGGCGATCATTTCACATCTCCAGCGGCAAGGCCTTGAAGAGCAGCTTTGAGGTTGCTTTCCGCATCGATCAGAAAATTCGCTGCGACGACAACCTTGTCGCCCTCGGCGATGCCCTCCCTCACTTCAACATATCCGTCGCCGCGAATGCCGGTCTTCACCTCGCGAGGCTCGAAGCGGCCTTCGCCTTTGTCGACGATGGCGACCTGGCGCTTCCCGCTGTTGATGACAGCGCTATCCGGGACCGCGATCACAGGCCGGTCGCCGCCGCTTTCGATCACGACATCGGCATACATATTCGGGCGCATGATGGTGTCGGGATTGGCGAGCACGATGCGCACGCGCGCTGTCCGCGTTTCCTTGTTCAACACCGGGTAGATGAGGCCGACCGTTCCGGCAAATGAGCGGTCCGGGTAACCGCGCGGCGTGACCGTCACCTTTTGGCCGAGGGCGATCAGACCGAGATCGCGCTCCGCCACATCGGCCAGCACCCAGATGACGGACAGATCGGCGATGCGGAAGAGAACGTCGCCGGCTTTCGCCTGCATGCCCTCGACGACATTGTGTTCGATGATGTAGCCGTCACGTGGCGCCGGCCAAGTGACGGTCAAAGATCCTTCCCGGCTGCGCTCGATGTCCTTGATGATCTCGTCTGGGACGCCGAGGTTCTCGAGACGCTGCCGGGCGCCGCGATTTTGGGGAAGGCCGCCGGTGTTTCGTAATCCGAGGTCGGTGACGTATTGCGCGGCGGCGGCGGAGAGCGCCGAACTGTAGACGCGCATCAACGGCTCGCCCTTCGCGACTTTGCTGCCCGTCGTGATGTGTTCCAGCTCGTTGAGGAAGGCATCGAAGCGAAGCGCCACAACGGCCTGGCGATGCTCGTCGGCCTGAACCACGCCGGGCGCGTGGATGGACGTGAAAAGCGACCGCTTCGACACGGATTCCGATCGCACGCCGGTCCGCTGCAGCTTGCCGGGCGCAATTTTTACCGTTGAGCCGTCTTCCGCCTCACCCTCATAGACAGGGATGTAATCCATCCCCATCGAGTCCTTTTTGGGCGCCTGCGAAATGTCCGGCAGCCCCATGGGGTTGCGATAATAGAGGATCTTCCGGGCGCCTTGCGGCTTTCCCGGTTTTTCGTCCTTGAAACCCGCTTCCTCGTCTTCATAGATCGGGAGGTAGTCGCGGCCGTCCGGAGTCTTTTTCGGCTCGGTCGAGAAATCATTTTTCCCGTCCGGGTCTTTCCAATAAAGAATTGTCCGCTGAGCCGGATTGGATTGCGCCACGGTTGTCGCCGCAATAGCGCGCACGCCTGATCCTATGCCGGAGCCCGAACGGTAGCCGGCGATGGAGCACGCGAGAACCGCCGCAATGGCGGCGCCCGCCAGAAGCATCCTGGTCATGATCCTAATCTTTGGCCTTCACGATGACCGTGCCTTGCACGGTCTCGCTCTCGCCCGGAACCTTGGCCATGAGCTTCAGCGCCCAGCTTCCGGCCATGGAAAGATCGGCCTTGAAGCGGTAAACGTCGGGTTCGCCTGAGCCACCGGGCGCGATGCTGGTCGCCATGTCGGCCATATTGTCGGGCGACATGTCGAGGCGCGTGCGAAACAGAACCGCGCCGGGTATGGCCTTGTTCGTTGGCTTGTAAACGAGCCGGACAGCCAGTTCCGCGTTGCTGCTGGTCTTGACCTCTTTAGAGATGGCCTGGAACTCGTAATCGCTCGCCGCCGCGAAAGCCTGTGAAGCGACCATGAGGGCTGCCAGTCCAATAGAAGCGATTGTGAAAGTCTTGAAAGTCATTTTGTCTTGATCCTATTCGAAAAGATTATCGTCTGGCATGCAGCCGCAAACGACTGCGCGCTTTCCAGATACGATCGAAAAGGATCAGGATTGAGGAGGCGGCGGAGAAGGCTTTCGCACGCCGCCGGGAGGCTCATCGAGAACCTCCGGCTCGTGGAGCGCCGCTATAATTATGCCAGAGTGGTTGATAGGCCGGACATCGGCAAGCACGCTGAAGCACTTCAGACAGGCACAGGATTCATGCGTGCATTTTGTGTTTTGGCCGCAGCACTTGCGTTCGTGCGCTGCGGATTTCGAAGTGTGCTTGTGACAATTCCCCGCCTCTATGCCGTGCGCGTGAGAGACCATCGGGGGCTTATACGCGCTTTCCGTGGCGGCCAAGGTAGCTTTCGCGAAAGCGGCCGCAACAAAACCGCTGCCTGAGTTCAACATCAGGCCCAGGGTGATGAATATGGCCAAGAGGGTGCGCATTGTCATAACGCCGACCTTTCGCTTGACGAGCTAAATGCAGAGCATTGAAGCCGTCAAGATAATTATGCAAAAGCATGTTTCGTGCGCGACTGTCGCAATGCAGCGCACGCTCGCGCCAACCAGGGGGAAGCCATGATCAAAGCGTACAGGCACCAGGATAATCGTCTTCAGCCGCTCGCTTGCGACGCAATCCCGGTCACGCTCCAGGGCCTTTCGACCGACATCGTATGGATCGATGTCCTCGTGCCGACGGTGGAGGAAGACCATCGGGTTGAGAAGCTGCTCGGCATTTCGCTTCCCACCCGCGAGGAGATGGAGGAGATCGAGGTTTCGGCCCGCCTCTATCAGGAGGACGACGCCGAGTTCATGACGCTCACCGCGGTCGTGCGGATCGACACGGAGGCTCCTGAGACGACCCCCATTACTTTCGTGCAGAAGGGAAACACACTCGTGACGCTGCGCTACGCCGAGCCCAAGGCGTTCGCTAACTATCTCTTGCGGGCTCAGAAGCCGGGCGCCGTCCCATGCTCCACAGGCGAGCTGATCATGATGGGCTTGATCGAAGCGCTGTGCGACCGCATAGCTGATACGCTCGAGACTGTCGGGCGCGATGTCGACGGCGTGTCCCGCTCGGTGTTTCGCAGGAAGCCGGGCGAAAGGCCGCTGTTGAACACGGCGGACATGCAGGCGATCATCGAGAGGATCGGCCGCGACGGCGATCTTTTGACCAAGGTGCGCGAAAGCCTCGTCAGCATCAATCGCGTCCTCACCTATCACACGTCGCTCGACGCAAACGATAAGCTTAGGGTGAAAGAAGCCCGCGCCCGCTCCAAGGTGCTTGAAAGGGATGTGGTTGCGCTGACCGATCAGGCGACGTTTCTCTCGAACAAGATCAACTTTCTGCTCGACGCCACGCTCGGCCTCATCAATCTGCAGCAGAACCAGATCATTAAAATCTTTTCCGTCGCAGCCGTCGTGTTCCTGCCGCCTACGCTTGTGGCGTCGATCTATGGCATGAACTTCAAGCACATGCCGGAGCTCGATTGGCCGCTGGGCTATCTTTGGGCCATCGCCCTGATGATTGCCTCGGCTATTCTGCCATATTACTACTTCAAGCGCAGGGGATGGCTGTAATGCTCCGGGCGCTGAGCCGCTCATGATCCAGGCGAGGAGCCAAAAAAGACGCCCCGGCGCCAGTATTCTGGTAATGGCCACTTTCGACCGCATCGCGTCTGCCGCAGTGAGATGATTGATGCCTGGGCCTTTCCGCAGTTGGCGACGATGTCCATCACCTGCAATTGATCAAGCGTGACCTTGAGCTAGTCAGATCGGCGAATTGTGTGGAGAATCCATCTATGTTAAGCAGGGAGAGTGGGGAAACAAAGGGTTGCCAAGGTTCGCATTTGGCGTCCAGCCCGTTCACTCGATCTTGTTCAACGGAGCAAAATTCCTTTGACCGTGTTTTAACGCCTGCTTTTCTCAAATAGCAGAATTTTAGCTTCAGCGTGCGCGGCTCTTTTCTAGCGAGGCAGGCTGATCCTAAACCCTTGCCTTGATTCTTCATAAATGTCTGTTTCAATAAAAGTAGGTGCTCTGAAATCTTGAAATAAACATACATGAGCTGTATAAGCTAGCTTAGACTTGCGGCCAGCTTCAGAATTATTCAAGATAGAAAGCTTTGCGATGTTCAACTTGCGTTTGGTGGGGGCCGGCAGGTGGAATGGTGGACCAACCTCAGCTAAAGGGCATCCGAGTTTTGGTCGTCGAAGACGACGATCTTTCTTCTCTTGTCGCGCAAGAGATGCTTGCCGAATTGGGCTGCGTAGTTACCGGAGCTGAAAGGTCTGTGGATGGAGCGCTGGCCACGCTCGAAAACGACGGCACGTTCGATTGCGTTATGCTGGACGTTCGACTTGGCGCCGAGCTTTCAAGCGACATCGCCACGAAGCTTTTGAAGAAGGATGTTCCATTCATCATTTGCAGCGGCTACGACATCAAGCTGCCGGGAATGAATATACCGGTCCTCGATAAGCCGTATACCGTCGATGCTCTCGGCAGAGCGCTCACCCTCGCCTTGGCGAACAGGCGATAGCTTTCCTCACATTGCGGCGGAGCCTTTGATCGCCTCCGCCACCGCGCGGGCGAGTTCCGCAGCTCGAAACGGCTTCGCAAGCACGGGCAATGTGCTCGCGCCAGGGTCGATGGCGTCGGCGTAGCCGGTGATCAGAACAGCGGGAAGATCGGGCTGCAGGAACCGGACACGCCGTATGAGTTCGATTCCGGTCATGCACGGCATTCTTTGATCGGTTACAAGCACATCGAAGCCGTCGCCAGAAGCAATGCGCTCAAGGGCGTGCGTCGCGGAAGCCACTTGAACCACCGAATGCCCAATCGCCTCAAGCATTGCCGCAGCCCCCGCCCGCACAAGATCGTCATCGTCGACGAGCAGAACGGACAAGGATCGCGCCGGTAGCTCGGGTCCATGGTCCTGCGCGGCGCTGACGGCGTGGGACATATCGGCCGCGGGCAGCCATAACGTCGCCGTTGTCCCTTCGCCAGGTTTGCTTTCGAGCGTCAACTGGCCGCCAGACTGCGCGGCAAGGCCATGAACCATGGAAAGCCCGAGACCTGTGCCCTTGCCGATGGGCTTTGTCGTGAAGAAGGGTTCAATGGCTCGGGCCAGCGTTTCCGGCGGCATCCCGGTCCCGTCATCTGAGACGGACAGGCGGACATATCTGCCCTCCGCCAGACCCAGCGCGCCGCTTCCCACGTCCGCCGCCTTGGCCGAGATGGAGATGGCGCCGCCTTCCGGCATGGCGTCGCGGGCGTTCACGGCGAGGTTGAGCAACGCCACCTCAAGCTGGTTCGGGTCGACGCAGGCGGCAGGCAGATCCGCCGCCATCTCAACGCGGACCTCGATCCGAGGTCCCAGCGAACGTTCGATCAGATCGAGCATGTCGCGAACGAGCTGTTCCAGATCGATGGCGCGCGTTTCCAGATGCTGGCGGCGTGCGAAGGCGAGAAGGCGCTGCACGAGGAGACGGGCGCGCTCGGCGGATTGAAGCGCGCTTGAAATCAAGCGCAAGGCTTGCGGATCGTCGCGGCACTTGCGCTGCAGGAGATCGAAGCTCCCGACAATCGGGGTCAAGAGATTGTTGAAATCGTGGGCGATGCCGCCGGTGAGCTGGCCGATGGCCTCGAGTTTCTGGCTCTGTCGCAGAGCTTCCTCCGCCTGACGCCGGGCGGTGATGTCGGCGGCTTCCGGCACGACCGCCACCACATCCCCGCGCGCATCCCTGATCGGGCGCATCGTGAAGTCGAAATAGCGAAGCCCGATCGGGAGGTTCAGAAGCATCTCCTGCCGGACAGTTTCTCCTTTTACCGCCCCTTCCCATGCGGTTCGCACCTTCTCAGGCATTCCGGGCGTTCCCGTGAACCAGGGCGTGTCCCAGAAGGGTCTGCCTACGACCTCCGCCAGGCTTGCGTTGACGCCTCGAAGCGATGTGGGATTCGCGTCGAGAAGCGTCCCGTCGAGAGCGACGATGCCTTTGTACTGATAGCTTGTCTGGAAGATTGCGCGGAAGCGGGATTCCGACCGCTCGAAGGCTTCAGCCGCGCTTTTTTCGGCGGTCACGTCGCGGCCATTGGCGTAGATGAGATCGCCTTCCGGCGCCGCCACCCACGAAATCCAGCGATACGATCCGTCCTTATGCAGGAGGCGGACTTCATATGCCTTGAGTTCCTGCGATGCCGCGGTGACGAGCGCCGCCGGACCCCGATGCGCGGTCTTCGCCATGGATAAAATCGAGATAGCTGCGGCCAACAACTTCCTTCGGCTTCCACCCGAGAATCGCCGTCCACGCCGGGTTTGCGGCTCGAAACACACCTTTTGCATCGATGACGAGCAGCAGGTCGCGCGCGTTGTTCCAGGTCCGGTCGCGTTCGGCTATCGCTGTTTCGATCCGCTCTTCCAAAGTCGCCGTAAGCTCGCGCAACGCGCGCTCGCTCGCGCGCTGTTCCGTGATGTCGGTGTGGATGCCGACCCATTCGCGAAGCCGGCCTTCCTCATCGAATACCGGAACGGCCCGAGATCGAACAGAGACGCCATTGGCCGTCCCGGCGGCGCACGCGATGCTCGAACACGAAGAGTACGCCGCTCGACGACCGCAGCTTTCCAGGCATCTATGGTTGGCTTCGCATCGTCAGGATGGACGGCTTTTGACCACCCAAAGCCCTGATAGTCGTCATAGGTCTGTCCTGTGAGCGCCGCCCATGCCGGCTGCTCGCCCTCCATCTCGCCCGCGGCGTTATTGGTCCAGAGAATGCCGTCCATGGCTTCGACAGCGGCGCGAAACCTCTGCTCGCTTTGACGGAGGCGTTCTTTGTCCATCATAGCGATCGCGGCCCCTGATTGCGCCGGGATCGCCTCCGGTCGCCTCTCGCGATCAGGGTGTTGAGCCAGCGTTACATCGCTCCATTCAAGGTTCAAATCTTTTACATCCCATTTTTTAGAAGGGATTCCCGCAAGAGACCTTGCAAATGCGCTGTCAGGCGCTTCTACGGTCTAACCTCAACTCCGCTCTCCTGTTCCAGGAAGTTGCTGGAAATCCAACTCGCACCGTAAACAAACTAAAAACATGTCAAGGCTGGTCGATATTAGCGGAACATTAAGGGACATTTGACAGGGAAGAGAATGCGTTTCCCGCTCGACTGGAGAAACCTTCGCGAAATGGAGTTGTTGAAAAACATTTACTTCACGGAGGAAAAAAAATGATCAAATCCTGCATGGCCGCGATGGGCGCCCTCACCGTATTGTCGGCGCGTGCGTTCGCTGACTACGACATCGTGCATGGGGCCTTTCTTGTTTGGGGAGCCAGATTGCGGCAAATAAGTGCTGCTCAAATGAGCGCCGCCATGTAAATCTTCCTAACATGAGCTGGAAGCATTGCGGCCCCGGGCGGCGCGGATATCATCATGGCAATTTGCGCGAGGCGCTCATTGAGAGCGCGCTCAGCCTCATCGGCGAGAAAGGGCCGGCTGGTTTCACGATCGCCGAAGCCGCGCGCTCAGCAGGCGTCAGCCCCGCTGCGCCGTACCGCCATTTCCGCGACCGCGAGGAATTGATGGCGGAGGTGGCGCGCCTGGGCTTCGAGCGATTTGCGAACGATCTTGAAAAGGCGTGGCATGGCGGGCGCCCATCTCCGCTCGAGGCGCTGCAGAATGTAGGGCGCGCCTATCTCGCCTTCGCCCGCAATGAGCCTGCCTATTATGCAGCCATGTTCGAAACGGGCTTGCCGAAAGCCTTAAATGCCGGGCTTCAGGAGTCTGCCGACCGGGCGCTCGACGTGCTCTATGTAGCCACAAAGAAGCTCGTCGAGAAACTTCCCGAGGACGGTCGGCCGCCCTGCCAGATGGTTGCGCTGCACATCTGGGCGATATCCCACGGTATCGCCTCGCTTTTCGGGCGCGGGAATGCGCAAACGGGATCGGCGATCTCGCCGGAAGAACTCCTGGAGGCCGGCGTGCTTATTTATCTTCGCGGGCTGGGTTTGGCGGGCGGCGCTCCGCCGGCTGCTCCGCTTTGATGTATAAGGGCTGCGTCAGCCTGAAGACAGGCGCGTCGAGGGGCTGCTCCTCGCGCCATTTTCTTCCGTGGGCAAACGCCAATCTCGGCCAAAGGCTTCAGCCCGGAAGGGCGCAAGCCCTGTCCGGGATCGTAACGGCTTCCCCGCTCGCGCTTCGCCTGACGGGAAAACGTCCGCGGCAATCAGTACCCGACCGGGCGCGCGTCCGTCACGAAGGGGTGGTATTGATAGAGCCAGGTCTCGGTCAGCACTCTGTCGCCGGATTTCAGATAGAGGCGCATCTCAACAGGCTCGCGTCCATCGACGATGAGATCGAAGTGAGCGCGCCAGTGCCCCGGCACGTCGTCGGGCACGGCCTCGGGCATGATTTGAGAGAACTTGCCGCGTGACGCCCAAAGGACCAGTTCCGGCTTCACGCCGCGCGGAAGCTCTCTGAGCGGTCCGCCCAGAAACTCCACCAGGAACTTCCGCACGCCGAAGGGACGCGGCTGACCCGGCTCGCCGCCTCGGCCCAATCGCGTCGCGACGCAACGGCCGAGGTCTGTGGGAAAGGGTTCATCCGCGAGCCAGTGGAGCCGGTAGCGCAGATCAATCCGGTCGCCCGCCTGTGTCGGTTTCTCCGGAATCCAATAGGCGACGACATTGTCCATGATCTCGTCATCGGTCGGCATCTCGACGAGTTGCACCACTCCCTTTCCCCAATCGCCCAAAGGCTCGACCCAGGCGGAAGGACGTTTTTCATAGCCTACGCCGTCGAGGTAATGATCGAACTCACGGTCTCGCTGCAGAAGGCCGAAGCCGCGCGGATGCTCGTCCGCAAAGCTCGAAATGGTGGTGTGCGCCGGATTGTTGAGCGGACGCCAGATGTGCTCGCCGCCGCCGGTCCACATGGCGAGGCCGTCGGAATCATGCACCTCCGGGCGCCAGTCGATGGCCGCCTGCTTCACCGTCTCGGAAAACCAGTACATCGAGGTGAGGGGAGCGAGGCCGAGCCGCTCAACGGGCTGGCGGAAGAAGAGCGTCGGCTCGATGTCCATGACCACGCCATTTGTCCGCTCCATGGCGAACTTGTAAGCGCCGGTCACGCTTGGTCCGTCGAGGAGCGCATAAACCGTGACATTTCTCGAGGCCGAGGACGCAGGCAGAAACCAGAAGGCGACAAAGTCTGGAAACTCCTCGATCGCATTGCCGCCCGGCGTGAGCGCAATGCCCCGCGCGGACAATCCCACCTGGCCGAGTTCGCCTTTCGCCCGGAAATAGGAGGCGCCGAGGAATGTCACCCAAGGCTCGGCGATGCGCCAATCCTCGGCGCCTGCTTTCGGCTCGCGTAGCCAGAAACCCGCGAAGCGCGAGGGATTTGGGGGAAGCTTTGCTGCGACGCTATCCGGAGGAATTGAAAAGTAGTCGGGGTCATAAAGGATTTCCCTTGCGCTGCTGCCGCCGTCGCCGGAAGGCTCCAGGGCGTACATGCGCACGGTCTTGGGAAAATATTGGCCGACATGCGTGAAGGTGATCGGAAAGGCGCTCGGATGCCCGTCGCCATACAGCGCGAAATCATTTTTGTATTTCAGCTTGCCATGCAGGTCGTAATCGATCGATGCGACAATGGCGGGATCGGGGCGGGGCGGGGGGCTGTATGGCGCCGCTGCAAGAGCCTGCGCATGCGCTTTCAGCCAGTCGGATGAAAAAGGTTGGGCTTCCCCGAAACGGAGATTGGGTGATGCCGCATTCGCGGGAAACGCCGCGCATGCCTGCGCGGCCAGCGCCAGTTTGAGGAAATTACGGCGGTCGAGCATAATTGAAGCGCCTTCGGTAAAACTGCAAGTCCCGCGCGTCAGCCGCCCGCGTTCGCCGGGACAGTCCTTGTCTCTAGCGGGGCACGGGAGAAATGGGAAGTGGCAATTGTTGCGTTATCATCCCTTGGTAGAAGTTCGGCCCGCGCGTCAGATTTGCGTATCCCCAGCTGATCGCGGGGGTCGGCTGGAACCTTTCCCGGTCTTGCTTCCCCAATAGGAAGCGAGTTGCGAAAGATTACAAAACTTTATTCTCCCAAACCGGAGATAATGACCTATCTTGATGTGGAAAGAATACTCGGATGGGGTAGGGCTATGACGGCTTCTGTATGCAAAGATCACGCCGACGAAAAAGAACTTGTGGAGATGATTAGCCGGCTGCGCAGTCTGGCTCAGGCCATGAGGGGTCTCTCCGGCGAGCAGCCTGATTACCGGGAAAAGTTGCAAAAGCTCGGGCGGGAGGTGAGTTCCGTCGGTTGCCGCTTGCGTCGCATAGCTTGAGGCTTTCGGCGCTACAAGGGATCAGCCGGGCGATTCCGGCGACGGGGGACCACGGAGCGGTTCTTATTTCGGTCCCCCATAGGATTTCGATCCTCCATCGGAATTCGGGGGGTATTTGGGACCGTTGAATCGCTTCAGGGGCACGAGGTTATTGCCTGGCCTCTCAAAGCGGACGGCCCCGTTGTCACGGACGGGAGCGTTGTCACCATACGCTTCGCGACGAGGCCTCCCGTAAAAATAGCGCCGCAGACGATCGATGAAACGCTCGCCTTGGGGAGCGGAAGCGCCGTAATCCTGGGGCGCATTCTGGGAATCGCCGGAGGAAGAGGCGTAGCCCTGTTCGGCCGAGGTCTGGCTGTAATCCCCCTGGCTCGAGCCGTAATCGGCGGACGCTTGGTTGTAACCGTCCCCGCCCGATCCCTGGCCTCCCCCATCTCCGTATCCGTCCCCGCCCGATCCCTGGCCGCCCCCATCTCCGTATCCGTATCCGCCCGATCCCTGGCCGCCTCCATACCCATACCCGTATCCGCCCGATCCCCCGCTCCCCCCATACCCGTATCCGTAGCCGTCCGGCGAGCCGTAGCCATAAGCCCCTCCCGGCTGGCTTCGATAAACGTACGGCCTGAGAGCGCCGCCAATGGGCTGAAACATTACATGCTCGCGGTAAACATCGCACCCGTGCCCGCAATAACCGTTCCGAATGCGGTTGAACCAGCAGGCGGCCCCGCATCTTTCGTCGCATGGGTGGCCGCCGCAGCCCGTGCCCCGCCATTGCTGGTTTTCCTGGGCTCCACTCCAAGGCCACGCCCCTTCAGGAACTCTCCAGATTTCCGGTTTGACGTCGGCGCCCGTGTAGATATTGACCGGGCCGTAGATTTGGACCTGCTGGGGTCCGTTGCCGCCGTTCCCGAGGTTGGTGCAGGAATAGGTCCAGCCGCACGCAGTTTGAACCTTAATCAGCGCCGATGTTCTTGGAGACGAGAGCGAAAACGCCGCGCCGGAAATTGGCGCTGCGTGGGAACCACGGGCGCTCATCGCGATCACGGCAACAGCGGATAAGACCGCGAGAAAGAGCCGCCTTTTCATAAACAGCCTCGACCTTGCTTTCCTCCACAGTAGGTCGATTTTCCTAAACTTTGAACTACCGCCCCCCTCGGAATGGGATCTCGGTTAATTTTCGATTGGGAGAATTGCGCCTTTGTTTGTCGCGCCTATTTCCTGCCGTGACCAATTTCGCTATGACGAATATCATCTCGCAAGGATCTCCCTAAATGTCACAGCACTCCGAAACGCGCCGAGTCACGGCTCCAGACATCAAGGCTCGGAAAGGACAGCAAAAGATCGTGTCGCTGACGGCCTATCACGCGCATACCGCCCGCCTCATCGATCCGCATGTCGATTTCCTGCTGGTCGGCGATTCGCTCGGGATGGTGATGCATGGCCATGAAACGACGGTGCCGGTTCCCCTCGAACTCATGATCATGCATGGGGCGGCAGTCATGCGCGGGTCGAGGCGCGCCCTTGTGGTTGTGGATATGCCATTCGGCTCCTATGAGGAATCGCCCGCCGTGGCCTTTCGGAACGCCGTGCGGATCATGAAGGAAACGGGCTGCGGGGCGGTCAAGCTTGAAGGCGGCCGGCGCATGGCGGAGACGATCGCCTATCTTGTGGAGCGCGGTATTCCGGTCATGGCGCATATCGGGCTCACGCCGCAGTCGGTGAATGTGATGGGCGGCTTCAAGACGCAAGGACGCCATCGCAATCAATGGGCGGCCATCGAGGCGGACGCCGCCGCCGTCGCGGATGCGGGCGCCTTTGCCGTTGTGCTCGAAGGGATGGCTGAATTGCTCGCCGCCAAGATCACCCGCGCCATTCCCATCCCAACCATCGGCATCGGGGCTTCAGCCGAATGCGACGGCCAGATTCTTGTGCTGGAAGACATGCTTGGTCTCTCGCCGACCGTGCCAAAGTTCGTGAAGAAGTTCGCGGAACTTGGCGGGGCGATAGAAGACGCGGTAAAAGACTATGCTGCGGAAGTTCGCGCCAGACAGTTTCCGGCCAAGGAACATGTTTACGCCATGGCCAAACCCGCCGAGGCGCAACGAGTCACGAAAATGTCCAAAAGGAAGCCCAGTTGAACAGATGTCTCATTGGGAATGCGAAAGCTGGACATTAAGACCGCGGCGAGATGCGCCACTAAGGTCTTCGGATAAAGACTTTCAGTCTTCTTCCCTTGCAACCGCCGCTGTCCTATCTGTTGCGAAATCAGTCACTCTGAATCTAAGGCAAAAGCGCCATGGCCAATGATGAAAGTTTTTTCCGTGAGGTCGAAGAAGACTACCGGCGCGAGCAAACTGTAAAATTCTTCAAGACTTATGGCTCTTATCTTATTGCGGGCGCTTTCGTCATCCTCGCAATCGTAGCCGGCTACAAATTCGAGAGGCAAAGACGCGCGGCTGAAGCCGCCAGGGGAGGCGACGCGCTTTCCCATGCTCAGAATTTGATCGAGGCGGGCAATCGGGACGAAGCCGAGAAAGCGCTTGCCACGCTTGCGGGCAACGGACCCGGTGCATATCGCGTACTCGCCCGCTTGCATGCAGCGGCCGAATCGGTGGCTAACAAACATCTTGAATCGGCGCTCCAGGATTATCGTGGGGTTGCCGACGACGCGGCCGCGCCTTCTGCGCTTCGGGATTTTGCGCGGATCCAGATTGCGGCCCTGTCGGTGGATAAGGAAAGTTACGAGTCGTTGGCCCGTCAGTTGGAAGCGTTGCGGTCAGGAACGGGCGAGTGGCGGTTCGCCGCCAAGGAGATTTTGGGCCTTGCTGCGTACAAGGAAGGCAAAAAGGACGAAGCGGAGCAGTTGTTCCGGGAAATTATGAGCGATGGCGAGGCGCCAGCCGGAATGCGGCAGCGGGCGCAGGTCATGCTGGCGTTGCTGCTTGAACAGTCGAAGGCGGCGCCGGTGGAATCAACGGGGACAAAGGACAGGGCAAATGAGGCTAAGACACAGTAACCGGGGCGCAAGCCACCCCCTCTTGCTGTTGCAGTCAGTTTCGCTCATCACGATTACCGCTTTGAGTCTCGGCGGATGCGAATCTATGGGCTTAAGCGAGCCGAGCGTTCCAGGTCTTTCGTCTGTTACGTCGATGTTCGACAAGAAGCAGGAAAAGCTCCCCGGGCGCCGGATTTCAGTGCTGAAGGCCGACGAAAAGGGAAGCATCTCTGCGCCCGAGGCCGCCGGTCCGGTCGCCCTGCCGCCTGCAGTGACGAACGCGTCATGGAGTCAGCCGGGAGGCGTTCCGACAAATGCGCCGGGGCATCTCGCCATCGGCGAGGCCTTGCATACCGTGTGGACCGCCGATGCGGGTGAGGGCTCGTCCAAGCGGCAGCGTCTCACGGCGATCCCGATCGTCTACGAGAAGCGAATCTTTACCCTGGATGCCGAGGGCGCGGTTCGCGCGATCTCGGTTGCGAATGGAGGGGTTGAGTGGCGGTTCAACACCGTGCCGGACCAGAAATCGGGCTTTGATTACCTGCATCCCTTCAACTCGAATAATGTGGGGCGCGCGGGGTTCGGCGGCGGAATCGCGGCGGACGGCGGGAAAATCTTTGTCGCCACGGGATATGGCACCGTCATCGCCCTCGATGCGGGAACGGGCCAGCCCGTCTGGACCAAGAATTTCAATATCCCGATCCGGGAAGCGCCCACAGCCGCCGATGGCCGCGTGTTTGTCGTCAACTCGGAAAGCGAGCTGTATTGCCTCAAAGCGACAGACGGATCGGAGCTTTGGACCCAGAAGGGGCTGCCTGAAGGCGCGGCTGTGCTGACCAGCGCAAGCCCTGCTGTCGCAGGCAATCTGGTTTATGTCCCATACCCGTCCGGCGAAATCACGGCCATCGACGTTAAGAATGGCCAGCCGAAGTGGACCGATTCTCTCGCAAAAGGGCGTATCAACAGCTCGGCGACCGCAATCGGTGAAGCCGCCCGGCCGGTCGTCGACGGGACAACGGTTTTCGCGATGAGCCGCGGCGGACAGTTGATCGCCACGTCGAAAGACAAAGGCGACCGGTTATGGACGCGCGAGATCAGTGG
Organism: uncultured Alphaproteobacteria bacterium; assembly: GCA_963819665.1. GTDB lineage: Bacteria > Pseudomonadota > Alphaproteobacteria > Rhizobiales > Rhodomicrobiaceae > Rhodomicrobium. Next base: position 11,729 of record CAWFXN010000004.1, on the reverse strand, counting down.
CTCGCAAACGCCTTGGGTTGCGGGGGACACGCTGTTCGTTGTCGATACTACCGGCAAATTGATTGCCTTGACCCGCAAGGACGGCAAGGTGCGCTGGGTCACCTCATTGCCGGGCGACGGCCGCTGGAGCGGGCCGGTGCTCGCGGGCGGCAGGCTCTGGCTTGCCTCGTCTGAAGGACTCTTCGTCGGCGTTGACGCGGCTTCCGGAACGATCGGGATGCAGACGGACCTCGGCTCTCCGGTCATGATTACGCCGATTGTTGCAGAGGGAAGCCTTTACGTTCTAACGGACAAGGCCAAACTTATAGCCATGAACTGATCCGTAAGCCGTAAGGGCTTCGGACGAGAAACACTCTTACGGCTTCTTCAGCACCCATGGCGTACACTGTCGCCGTCGTCGGTCGGCCCAATGTCGGCAAATCGACCATCTTCAACCGGTTGGCGGGCAAGCGCTTGGCGCTTGTCGATGACATGCCCGGCCTGACGCGCGACCGCAAGGACACACGCCTTCGGCTCGGCGCGCATGACATCATTCTGACAGACACGGCCGGGCTGGAAGACGCCGAACCCGGCAGCATCGCGGCCCGGATGAAGGAGCAATCGGAGCAGGCTATTGCCGAGGCCGATCTCATCATTTTCGTGATCGACGCCCGCAGAGAACTGACATCCGCAGATAAAAGCATTGCGAACCTTGTGCGCATTTCGGGAAAGCCGTTCATTTTGGCCGCCAACAAAAGCGAGGGACGCGCAGCAGACGAAGGGTATTACGGCGCGTTCGAGCTTGGGCTTGGAGAGCCGACTGCAATTTCGGCCGAGCACAATATCGGCTTTTCAGATCTCATGTCCGAGGTGAGCCTCCGTCTGGATGAACTGGGGCAGCGCGAAGGCGGCGTGTCGGGCGATGAAGGTGATCAAGAAGCCGGCGACCCCCGGGACCGTCCTCTAAAGCTCGCGATCGCCGGGCGCCCCAACGCCGGGAAATCCACTTTGGCCAACGCGCTTCTCGGTGAGGAGCGGATGATCACTGGCCCCGAAGCCGGCCTGACACGCGACGCCATCGCCGCCGATTTCGACTGGAAGGGCAAGAAAGTCCGGCTTTACGACACCGCGGGCCTTCGCAGGAAGGCGCGCATCATCGCGCGTTCCGAAACGCTGGCCGTCGGCGATGCGCTTCGGGCGATCCGCTTCGCCGAGGTGGTCGTGCTTCTTCTCGACGCCGATATGCCGTTCGAAAAGCAGGATCTCACTATCGCCGATCTTGTAGAGCGCGAAGGGCGCGGGCTTGTTTTCGCGGTGAACAAGTGGGATCTGGTGGCGGAGCCGCAGAGCCGCCTTGCAGAGCTCAAGAAAGCCGCCGAGCGAATGCTGCCGCAACTCGTGGGCGCGCCGCTAGTGCCGGTCAGCGCGTTGTCGGGCCGGGGGCTCGACAAGCTGATGCAGGCCGCCTTCAGGGTTTATGAAGCCTGGAACAAGCGCATTCCCACGGCGGAGTTGAACCGATGGTTCGGGGAGGCGCTGGAGCGGCATCAGCCGCCCGCTATATCCGGCCGGCGGATAAAGCTGCGCTATATCACGCAGGCGAACTCCCGGCCGCCCACATTCATTATTTTCTCGTCGCGCCCCGAAGCGTTGCCGGACTCCTATCTGCGCTATCTCGTCAACGACCTGAAGAAGAGCTTCGGCCTTGGCCCCACGCCCGTGCGCCTTCACGTGCGCAAGACGAAAAATCCCTATACCGATGAGAATCAAAGACCGGGCAAGCGATGACCGCTCCGGAGTTCTGGTTTTATCATCTCGAAAGGCAGCCGCTTCAGGCCGTGCTGCCGGTGCTTGTTGAGAAGACGCTGAGCCGTGGCTGGCGCGCTCTGTTGCGTTTCTCAACGCCTGAGCGCCTTGAAACGATGGACACCGCGCTCTGGACTTATCGCGACGAATCCTTCCTGCCCCATGGCAGCGCTCGCGATGGCCATCCCGGCCGTCAGCCTGCTTTTCTCACACTCGATGATGCGAACCCGAACGGCGCGGCGGTTCTCTTCCTCCTGGAGGCGGCGGAAGAGCGCGAGCCCAAACAATTCAGCCGCGTGATCCGTCTTTTTGATGACGCGGACCAGGAAGCCAAGGCGCTCGCCCGCGCGGAGTGGAGGCGCGCCAAGGTGGCAGGCTTCGAGGTTAGCTATTGGCGGCAAGAGGCAAACGGCGCCTGGAAAAAATCCGCATGAGGCGCGGCAGCAGCTTGCCTTGACAGGGCTGGCGCCATGCGAGTAAATGAGAGCGAAGGGGCCATAGCTCAGCTGGGAGAGCGCTGCAATCGCACTGCAGAGGTCGTGAGTTCGAATCTCATTGGCTCCACCATTAGTTGCATTTAAGCCCTGATTTTACAGGGCTTTTTTCTGAAGCCTAGCAATCCTACCCAGCCTTTTACCTACCCGCCTAGCGCCCAACCCCCGCTCTTCTTCGTGGTTGTTCGCTTCGTTTGTCACACCCTTGACATGTGATTGCGTGGCATTTTTGCCGCACAGCTTGGGGAAAGATTTAAACGCGAAAAAGACGGCTGCGAACGTGAGCGAACGCAAGCGATCAAAGTATAGCACAAAGCCATCAAAATAATCCTCTTGTAGAAGCCATTCAGGCCGCGTGGCCATGGGCTAAGCCTGGATCGCAGCCCACGGCGGAAAACGCTGCAAGGGCGCTCAAAAATGCTGTGACATGCGCCGAGCTGACTGGTTTCACACCCGCAGAGTACAGCGCCCGGCTGATGCGGATGGTTGAGGCGCGGGCCGTTTAAACGTACTAAGAACAGTGGCGATATCAGCGGGCTAGACTGAGAACGGTATCAAAAAAGTTCAGCTGACAGCCACGATAACAGGGGCATGCCAGGGAACCACCCTAGATATTTTCAATCATTCTTTCGATGCGATCATAGCCGCGATAACCATCTATCCAATCCCATCCTGCAAAAATGTCCCAAACGAACCGACACAATTCCTTGGACTTGTCGTAGCCAGGACGCGCCTCTTGTAATCCAAGTAGAAACAACTCAAGACATTTTATAAGATCAAACTGCTCCTGTTCCTCAATGCCATAGTTATTTAAAATAAAGTCTATTTGCTTTAATAGCAACTTTAGGTTCAGAATAATATACCTAACCTCTGGTGTATCTTCATCCATTTGTTTTTGGAACGCGTAGAAGCCCTCGTTTGCTTCCAGACCTTTGCCAAGGGCCTCCTTGAAGGCCGCAGGTTTCATCAATTTTTTAACTTGATCAACATCGATAGTGAGATCATGCCTGCCGCCTTTTTTGCTCACAAACACAACGTTTCAGAGTATATCTTCCTTGATTTGGCGGTACATTTTCAGGAGGTTTCGTTCTATAATTGCTTTCTTCCGTTGGGCTGCGCCCGAACCCGAGCGTCGCGTTGACGCGCAGCAATCCTTTCGGGCTCTTCTTCGCCGTTCCGAGCAACTCGGCCAGTTCATCGATCTCGTCGAGAATCCGGCGCGCGTGGGCGAGATACAGTTCGCCCTCCGGCGTCAGCATCATCCGGCGCGTGGTCCGGTTGATGAGCGCCACGCCGGCGCGGCTTTCCATCTGCGTCAGGCGCTTGCTGACCGCCGCCGCGGTCAGCCCCAGTTCGCGCGCTGCCGCGCTCAGGCTGCCAGACGCTGCAAGCGTCGAGAAAAAGCTCAAGTCGGCCGGCTGGACGGTGTCCCGCATCGCGCTCACTTGTGAATTGAAGTTAAGGATGCTTTGAGTCTAGCACCGGTTTTCGGCCATGGATGTGGGTAGAGTTCAGTCACACCCACAACACCTGAAGGACGGAGACATGAAGACCTATCGCATCGCAACCATCCCCGGCGACGGCATCGGCAAGGAAGTCGTTCCCGCCGGCCAGCAAGTGCTCGAGGCGCTCGCCGCGAGCCAGCGAGTCGTTCGCTTCGAGTTCGAGAACTTCGACTGGGGCGGCGACTACTACCGCGAGCACGGCGTGATGATGCCGGACGACGGCCTCGACGCGCTGCGCGACAAGGACGCGATCCTGTTCGGCTCGGCCGGCGACCCGCACATCCCCGACCACATCACGCTGTGGGGCCTGCGCCTGAAGATCTGCCAGGGCTTCGACCAGTACGCCAACGTGCGGCCGACGCGCATCCTGCCCGGCATCGACGCGCCGCTCAAGCGCTGCGGCCCGAGGACCTGAACTGGGTGATCGTGCGCGAGAACTCCGAAGGCGAATACTCCGGCGTCGGCGGCCGCGTGCACCAGGGCCATCCGATCGAAGCCGCGACCGACGTGTCGATCATGACGCGCGCCGGCGTCGAGCGGATCATGCGCTTCGCGTTCAGGCTCGCGCAGTCGCGTCCGCGCAAGCTGCTGACCGTCATCACCAAGAGCAACGCGCAGCGCCACGCGATGGTGATGTGGGACGAGATCGCGCTCGAGATCTGCGAAGGAGTTTCCCGACGTCACGTGGGACAAGGAACTGGTCGACGCCTCGACCGCGCGCATGGTCAACCGGCCCGGCATCGCTCGACACGATCGTCGCGACCAACCTGCACGCCGACATCCTGAGCGACCTGGCCGCCGCGCTGGCCGGCAGCCTGGGCATCGCGCCGACCGGCAACATCGATCCCGAGCGCCGCTACCCGTCGATGTTCGAGCCGATCCACGGCTCGGCCTTCGACATCATGGGCAAGGGCCTGGCCAATCCGGTCGGCACCTTCTGGTCGGTGGTGATGCTGCTGGAGCACCTCGGCGAGTTCGACGCGGCCAGGCGCGTGATGCACGCCATCGAAGCTGTGACCGCCGACACGGCGCTGCACACGCGCGACCTCGGTGGCACGGCGACCACGGCGCAGGTTACTGCTGCTGTTTGCGCCCTGCTCGGTGAGGTAGCGGTCCCCGCGGCAGCGTAAGAGCGGGTTTGGCACGGGGGTGGGGCTGGGGCTGGGCGAGGTTTACGCCGTTTGATGCGCTCAGGCTTCTATGGAGCTTGTTTTCTTATTGGTCTATTAGCTCTGCCCCTGTCCGGGGCGGGACTCACTTTCTTTGCTGCTGCAAAGAAAGTAAGCAAAGAAAGCAGCTTCCAACCGCCAATCCTTGCCATGCGCCTCCAGACCGCTCCCTCGGAGTGGTCCGACCGGGGGAGTGTCGCCCTTAGGCGGATCTCATCGTTGTTGGCATGTGGAAGAGCCGTGCACGTCGCACCCCTACACGAAGTGGACGCAGCAGTCTAGCTCCGGCCTCGCGCTACGCGCTCACCCGTCAGGTAAAACCGAAACCCGCGCTGCTTCGCTACGTTTGCATGTCGAACGCCATGCACCATTGCTTGCGCAATCCTTTCGTCGGGCACGAAGTGCCAGGACGGATGTATGACTGCTGTTCCGCTCCCTGTATTGCGTATGACGCCCGTGCCTCTTCTACATGCCAAGCAACGGGGAAACCCCGCTAAGCGACACTCCCCCGGTTGCGACCACTCCGAAAGAACGGTCTAGCGGTGGACTGGCAAGCATTGGCGGTGGAAGCTGCTTTCTTTGCTTACTTTCTTTGCAGCAGCAAAGAAAGTGAGTCCCGCCCCGGACAGGGGCAGAGCTAATAAACCAACACGAAAACAAGTTCCATAGAAGCCTGAGCGCATCAAACGGTGTAAACAACCCAACCCCACCCGCCCCAAGCGCCAGCGCCCCCATCCCTCCAGGAGACAAAATGATTTCCGATCTCGAAGCCCGGGTTTCCCGGAAGCTCATGCTGCGGATTATTCCGTTCGTGATGCTGCTTTACTTCGTCAGCTTTCTCGATCGCGTCAATGTGGGCTTCGCCGCGATGTCGATGAACAAGGCCATCGGCCTCTCCCCGACTGCCTTTGGCCTCGGCGGCGGCCTGTTCTTTATCGGCTACTTCCTGTTCGAGGTGCCGTCGAACCTGATCCTTCACAAGGTCGGCGCACGCAAGTGGATCGCGCGAGTAATGGTGTCGTGGGGCATCGTGTCGGCGGCCTCTGCGTTCGTCGTCGGACCCAACAGCTTCTACGCGCTGCGCTTCATTCTGGGCGTCGCCGAAGCGGGCTTCTTCCCCGGCATCATTCTTTACCTCAGCTTGTGGTTTCCAGGCCGGCAGCGCGCAGTCGCCGCGGCCTGGTTCATGGCAGCCGCGCCGATCTCCACCGCAATCGGCTCGCCGCTCTCCGGCGCGATCATGAAACTTCCGCCGATCGCAGGCTTTGCCGACTGGCAAATGCTCTACATCATCGAAGCCGTGCCCGCGATCATTCTCGGCTTCGTCGTGTTGAAGTACATGACGGACACGCCGTCGAAAGCCAAGTGGCTTCAGCCGGACGAGCGGGACTGGCTGATCGCGAAGTTGAAAATGGAAGCGGACGCCAAGCAGTCGCATGCCGGCCACACCGCCGGTGCGCTCACCGCGCTGCGCGATCCACGGGTCCTGGCGCTCGCGCTGATTTACTTCGGAACGTCAGCCGGACTCTATACGCTCGGCCTCTGGGCTCCGTTGATCATTCGCCAGTATGGATTCGGTTCGTTCGAGACAGGGCTCCTCGCAGGCGTGCCGAGCGTCCTGGCCGTGATCGCGATGATCCTCTGGGCCAGGCACTCGGACCGCACGGAAGAACGCACGTGGCATGTGGTCATCCCGTGTGTGGTGGCCTGTCTCGGATTCGTCTTTGCAGGCGGCGCCAGCAGCGCGCTGATGATCATTCTGGCGCTTGTCGTCGTGAACATCGGGATCAGCGCTGCCAAAGCGCCGCTGTGGGCTATGCCGAGCATGTTTCTGTCCGGTGCGGGCGCGGCGGCCGGAATCGCCATGATCAACTCGGTTGGCAATCTTGGCGGCTTTGTCGGGCCATTTGCGATCGGCTGGCTCAAGAACGTGACGGGCGGCTACTCGGCAGGCTTGTATGTCGTCGGTGCGACGTTGGCCGTGTCTGCTGTCGTCACGCTGATGCTAAGCCGGCAATCGAAGCGGGTGCCGGTCGCGGTCGGCGAGCGGCACGGCCACTGAATGAACTGGAACGGGTTCTGAGACCTGGCAGCGACCGTTCGGTGTGTCACCGGCGGTCGCTGTGTGGTGTCAACGCGGGCGGCCCCGCTTAAGCTTCGGCAAGGATCCGTTGTATGGCTTGCTCAAACGCTTCCACGGATTGTCCGCCGGTCACCAGATAGCGTTGGTTGAAAATGATCGACGGTACCGACTGGATCCCCATTTCCTGATACTTTCGCTCTTCCGCATGAACGTCATCCGCGTAGTCTCCGCGCCGCAATACGTCACTTGCTTCCGCCGCGTCGAGTCCCGCACTCTGAGCCGCTTCGACCAGCACTTGATGGTCGCTCGGGTCCCTGCCCTCCGCATGATAGGCCTGCAGCAACGCCCGTTTGAGCGGCACCTGCCTGCCCTTGATACCGGCCCAATGCATCAGGCGGTGCGCATCGAAGGTGTTATAGACGCGCGTACGCGGGCCAAACTGAAAGCCGACGCTCTCGCCGCGTTCGCGGATCATCGCTTGCGTTTCGGCGATCTGCGCCGGTGTGCGTCCGTATTTTCTGCCGAGATACTCGACGATGTCCTCGCCGTCCGGCCCCATCTGCGGGTTCAACTCGAAGGGATGCACGACGATTCGAGCGTCCACCGCGTCGCCCAGGCGCGATAGCGCAAGCTGGAGCGACGATAGGCCGATCGCGCACCATGGGCACGCGACATCGGAGACGAAATCGATTGTTAACGGTTGAGTCATTGCTTTCCTGAGGGGATAACCTGTTGCGTCGTCGGCTTGTCTAGTAGCCGCAGCCGCGACAGGTTAGCCTGAATCGCCGTGACTGGCAGCGGCGGAGTCCGTTCAATCGCGCTTGGCCAGATAGGCATCGACCAACTCGACCAGCCGTTCCCGCCCGAAACTCGCGTCGTGCCCGGCGTGGACCACCTGCACGGGCAATTCGCGCAAGCGCTTCATCGTGCGGACGTAGGTCGGAATATCGGCACCGCCAATTTCGTCGAGCAGCGGCCCATCGTAGATCGCATCGCCCGAGAACAGCGTGCCGGTCGCCGCTTCCCACAGCCCGATGCTGCCCGGTGAGTGACCGGGAAGATGCAGGACTTCAAAGTGCCGGTTGCCGAGATCGACGATGTTCCCTTCCCTGACGATTTCCGTGACCGTCGCGGCCCGCACGCGATAGTCGGACATCATGTAATCCGCGCTGGGAAGGGCCGTGATCAGGTCGCCGTCGAACGGATAACCCGCTTCGCGATACCGGCGAATCGCGGCGTCGCCAAGGACCGACGCCAGGAGCGTGCCCCGCTCGCGCGGCGAGCGCAGGGCGTCGGCTTCCAGTTCGTGAACCAGCGTGTGCTCGAACTCGTGATGTCCGCCGATGTGATCCGCGTGCGTATGCGTCGCCACGGCGGTGACGTCCTTCTGCAACAAGTGCCTTGCCGCATCGTGCAGGCTGACGATACCCATGCCCGTGTCGATCATCAGGTCCCGGTCGCGGCCGCGCACATGCCAGATATTGCAGCGCATCAGCGGCACGACGTGGGGTTCCCACAGGAGGGTGATGTCGTCGCTGATGCGCTTGAGTTCGAACCATCGGTCGGCAATCGGTAACTGGGTCATTGGTGTGCTCGGAGATCAGTGATTTGGTACTTTGACACACTATGCGTCGCACTTCGAGCGTCATATCCATTCTCGCCTGCCCTAGGAGAAACCTATGGCCGGCAGAGACAACTCGTATTTGCGTACAAGCGGTTCTCCGATTCCAATGAGGTCAATGAGGTCAATGAGGTCCTCAAGGGACGCTGTGCGATGAACATGGAGAAGACGATGAAGATAGTGGTGCCGGTAGAGCAACCCCACCCTTTGAGAACGAAGATGCCCGACGTCAGCAATCGACAAAACCGCTCTTTCCTGTTCGTGCCGGGAAGTCAGCCGGCTCGCTTCGACAAGGCACTCGGCAGTGGCGCGGATGCGATCATCGTCGACCTGGAGGACGCCGTCGAGCCCGGCGCGAAGGCCGATGCGCGTCGTGCAGTCGCGCAATGGCTGTCGCCGGACCGGCCTGTGCTGTTGCGAATCAACGCGAATCACTCGCCCTGGTTCACCGAAGATGCGCAACTCGCCAGGCTTCGCGGTATCGCCGGCATCGTCCTGCCCAAGACTGAGAGCGCATCCGATGTGACTGCACTGGTCTCGCTGACGAAAGCGAAGATACCTGTCTTTCCGTTAATCGAAACCGCCCGGGGAATGTGGAACGCGATGGAGATCGCGAAGGCGCCTTTCGTTCACCAGCTCATGTTCGGGACGCTCGATTTCATCGCCGACATGGGCATGGAATCGGATGGCGTCGAACTCGATCCGTTTCGTGCCCGGCTGGTCATGATCTCGCGGGTCGCGGGCATCGCTGCGCCTGTCGATGGCGTCACACCCGGCATCGACGATCCGGAACGCCTGGCCGCCGAGACGAGAAATGGCAAGCGGCGCGGTTTCGGCGGCAAGCTGTGCATTCACCCGAAGCAGGTCCCGATCGTCAACGAATGCTATGCCCCGACCGAAGCCGAAGTCGCGTGGGCAAAGCGGGTGCTCGATGCGTCGGACCAGGCCAACGGGGCAGCCATCTCGATCGACGGCAAGATGGTCGACCGCCCTGTCGTGCTTCGGGCGCAGCGCGTGGTCGATTGGGCGCGGGCCTGATCGGCCAACGCTCCTGCTTTCTCGTACGATGCCATAGGCCAGTACAATGAGTGAGTCCCGAACTCTGTCAATCACGTCATGGACGTTCGACAACTCAGGTATTTCGTCAGCATCGTCGACTACGGCAGCTTGGGCAAAGCCGCCGAGAAGCTTTTCGTCGCTCAACCTTCGCTGAGTCAGCAGATGGCTCGCCTCGAGGAAGACCTCGGGGTGCCGCTACTGCTGCGCAGCAACCACGGCGTCACGCCGACACCGGCAGGCGACGCGCTGTATCGTCATGCGCGGCTCGTCCTGCGGCAGATGGAACAATTGAAGCAGGAAGTGACGAAGGGAGGCGGTGCGGAGTCGGGCACCGTAGCGGTCGGTCTGCCGACCACGATGGCATCGGTCCTTGCAGTCCCTCTGTTCGAGCGCTTGCAAGACCGGTACCCCGGAATCAGGTTGCAGTTCTTCGAGAGCCTGAGCGGCTATCTGAACGAGCTATTGGCAAACGGGCGCCTCGATCTCGCGATGCTCTTTCGCAGCACGGACACGCCTGGCATCTCCGCATTGCCCGTCTTTGACGAAGCCTTGTACGTGCTGGGCGATCCGGGCGGAGACCTGTCCCCCCGTTCGACTACCTGCCCGCTCGCCAAGCTCGCCGGCGTAAGGATCGTCGCTCCGGGCGTTTTGAACGGCCTGCGTCTTCTCCTGGAACGAACGTTTTCACGCGAGAACGTCGACCTGAACATCATCGCCGACATCGATTCATTGCCGACCATGATTTCGATCGCGCAATCAGGACGGGCTTGCACGATTCTTCCCGGCTCGGCGGTCGCGCAAATCGATGCGTCCCGTCTTCCCAGGATGCGTCGCATCGTCGAGCCGGCGATCGAACGTCCCGCAAGCATTTGCTGGCCCAATGGCTTGCCAGTCCACGCGGCAACGGTGGCCGTCCGTGAGACGATCGTGGGGCTCATCACGGAACAGGTCGACAAGGGCGCCTGGAAGGGTGTCACGCTGAGACGCCCCATGTCGATTCCCGGCGAAAACGAAAGTTCTCCGGCTTAGAGCCTGCTCCCCGATAGCGCCCTACTGCACCTGACGAAGGAGATCGACAATGGTGGTCGAATCCAGCGTCGTCAGACTGCGCCCGCCTCGTGCATCTCCCTGATCTGAACATCGCTCAAGCCGAGTTCATGCAGGATGGAATCGGTGTGCTGACCGAGCGCGGGCACGGCTCCCATGTTCGGCTCCTCGGCCGGTGTGACGCCCGGCGGATACAGCGCGGGAATCTCGCCCGCCGGCGTCTGCACCTTTGTCCAGCGCTTGCGGGCCAATAGTTGCTCGTGGTTCCACACACCCTGCATATCGTTCATCCGGGCGTTGGCGATCCCCGCCTCATCGAGCCGCTCGATCACCTGTGCAGCGCTCAGAGTCGCGAATGCCTCCAGGATGAGTCGGGCCAGCACTTCGCGGTTCGCTACCCGGCGGCTGTTGGAGTTGAAGCGGTCGTCAGCGCACAGTTGCGGCTGGGCGATCACCGATTCGCAGAACTTCTTCCATTCGCGCTCGTTCTGCACGCCGAGCATGACCGTCTTGCCGTCGCCTGCCAGGAATGGGCCGTATGGAAAGATCGTCGCGTGCGATGCGCCGGTTTGCCTGGGCGCGGCTTGTCCATCGATTGCGTAATAGAGCGGAAAGCTCATCCACTCGACCATGCTCTCCAGCATCGACACATCGATATGCTTGCCGCGACCCGTGCGGCCACGCTCGATGAGCGCAGCGAGGATATTGCTGTAGCCGTACATGCCTGCGGCGATGTCCGCAATCGAGCAGCCGGCCTTCGCGGGTTCGCCTTCAGAGCCGGTAATGCTCAGGAAACCCGACTCGCTCTGGATCAGCAGGTCGTAGGCCTTCTTGTCGCGAAAGGGACCATCGAGTCCATAACCGGAGATGTCGCAGACGATCAGACGCGGATACTGCTTGCTCAATGCTTCATAGTCGAGGCCGAGGCGCTGAGTCGCGCCGGGTGCGAGGTTCTGCACGAACACA
>CAWFXN010000003.1:0-21747 GCA_963819665.1 uncultured Alphaproteobacteria bacterium | reverse complement strand
CAAGGTTCTGGAGCGGACAACCTCCGGCGGGGCATCAATCAACGAAACGCTGATGCAAATCGTGGTCGAAAATCTGCCTTTTGGCGGCATCGGCCCTTCGGGCATGGGCGCTTATCACGGCGAATATGGGTTCCAGACTTTCTCACATCGCAAAGGCGTTTTCCTGCAAAGCCGCTACGCCGCGGCAAGTCTGCTAAGGCCGCCTTATGGCAAGGTTGCCGACGCCATGAAGAAATTTGTTTCAGCAGGTAAGCAGAAAAAGTAAGTAACAACGCCGGTGGCTTTTACCGTTAGTTGCGAGGTAATATCTCTCGCTGTCTGGCTGTGTTCCAAAAGATCAGATAACTGATTGTCGAACTAACTTTCAGAAAAGATCACAAGATCTAGTTTACCTGCGGCCAAAAGTCTCCGGGAAAAAAGCTTCATCATCGTTGTTAAAGCATCCCGACTCGCTTAGCAACCACCCTGGGCACTAATGTTAGGTGGTGGGGAAGTAATATGAAATCGTGGCGACTGCGCGCCCGCGGGGCTGCGCTGACCTTTTGTATTTCCTCTTTGCTGGCGGCGACTGGGCAAGCTTCGGCGGCCGACCTCTACGGAAGGCCGGGACTTAAGGATGGCCCCGTTATCGACGCGCCTCCAGCTTGGGAGGGTTTGTACGTGGGGGGCAATGTTGGCGGCGCGTGGACTACAGCCACCGTCGACGATCATTATGATTACGTCGGAGATCCCCTATCCAGCAATAATCTGAACGGCGGCGGCATTGTTGGCGGCGGCCAGATCGGATATAACTTTCAGTGGGGTAACATCGTATTCGGCCCGGAGGCTGACCTCGGTTACCTCGGCCTATCCGGAAGCAGATGGGCTGCGCTTAACTCCGACGCCGGATTCTGGCGCACTACCCGGGAGACATGTGCGGACTCAATGCGAATTACTCGACCTCCGGCGGTCTTTACGGTGACATCACCGGCCGCCTCGGTTACGCGGTGGATCGCGTGCTCTTCTATGCCAAGGGCGGCGCCGCCTTTCTGGACGTCGACATAAAGGCGAATTACGTCGGGCAAAATTGCGCTACCGCACACAATTGCTATTTGCATCCGAATGCGCCGGTGAACGCGTCCACGTTCAACTTCGAACAAAGCAACACCCTTTGGGGCTGGACGGCGGGAGGCGGCGTCGAATACGCATTGAGCCAGGAATGGAACGGTCCGTCAAGGTCGAATACCAGCACTTCGATTTCGGAAGCGCCTCCTTCAAACATGATGCCACGTTCGACATTCCAGGGACCCCATGGCATTCGACGCTCAAGGGCGACGCGGAGATTTCCCAGACCGTCGATGCCGTCAAGGTGGGAGTAAACTTCCACCTCAACGCGTCCTTGACAAACCTGGAGTAGCGCGCAAAGCAAGCGCGGCTGAATGGGCTCGCTGCGCTTGCATGCGCCACCCGCCCAGATGAGCCGGGGCGCCAGATACGCTCCGGCGACCTTCCTCAGATCACGCAGCGTTCCCAAAGCGAGTTGGAAAGGGTCAGAAGGCCGTCAGCACCAGGCTGGCCATTATTTCGCTAAGGCCGCCTCCCCCCGCGCCAGCCGCCGTCATCTTCGGCGAAAAGGAGGGTGATGAGAGCAGAGGCGCCCATTGCGCCCCAGAGCACGGCCAATGCCAGGTTTTCACGCGATACTTGCACGATGGCACCCATGGTTGAGGTTGTGCCGCCATTGAGCCTCGCCATTGGCTTGCGCGCAACCGCAAACTGGGTTTACGCTTAAAGGGTTGTAATTTATGCTTTTGCACAACCAAAGATTGTGATATTCCAAGAGTGCGCATAGTCAACGCGCGTAACTCTCTCACCCCCCGCCTTACACCTTCCCGTAAGGCACAAACCCCTCCAGTAAACCAGTAACCTGAGATGGACTCCCATCGCATGGATGTGAATCTTATTGTCATAACAATCAGCGGTCTCTTCTTCGCCGGCATCATCAAGGGCGCAACCGGAATAGGATATTCGTCCTGCGCTCTGCCTTTCCTCGTTGCATCTCTTGGCTTAAAGGAAGCCATCGTTCTCGTTGTCGCGCCTGCAATGGCGAGCAATGTCGCGGTCCTGTTCACAACAGGTTCGTTGAAGCACAGCTTACGGAAGTTCTGGCCTCTCTATGTCGCCACGCTCCCTGGTATCCTCTTTGGCGTCTTTCTGCTGACGTGGGTGGATAAGCGCATTCCGACACGATTCTCGGAACGATTATTTGCGCTTACGCAATTCTGGCGCTGCTCCGGCCCGCCTTGACGATTTCCCCCAGGCTAGCGAGAGCGGCACAAGTTCCGGTCGGTTTTTCGAATGGCGTGTTGACGGGCTTCACGGGCTCGCAGGTCATGCCCTTGATGCCCTACATGCTTGCCCTCAACCTGGAGCCCACGCTCTTTGTCCAGGCGGTAAACATCGCTGTCGTGGTCGCATCAGCTTTCCTGGGTATCGGTCTATGGATAGCGGGCCTGATGTCCGGCGCCGGATTTCAGCTTGTCCGTTCTGGCAATCGCGCCAGCGCTGCTAGGGGTCCAATTGGGAAGCTGGGCAAGACGGCATATCCCGGCATCGCAGTTCAAGTCCATCGTGCTCGCGGTTCTGCTCCTGATCGGCTTCACGCTCGCGCTTCGAGCGTAAGCGGCGCCTAAAGCCAGTTGGTCCCCTATGTGCCGTCGTCCCGGAAAGCGCTTCAGCGCTTATCCGGGATCTTAACAGGCGCCACCAATTCACGGACGCGCCCGGCGCATGCGGCTTTTGAGACCCGCGATGATGCCTACTCTGCAGCTTGCCGCACTGCTCTGACCGCTGCGCGGGCCGCGTCCTGGCCGCGCTTCTTATCGACCGCCGCCGCGCCGCCGCGCGTCATCTGGAACATTTCGAGGTTATCGAATTCATCGAGGACATCCGTCTGAAGCGCAAGATCGGCATAGGTCTTGTGCTTGCGATCAAGCTTCATGCGCTGGCGCATCGCCTCCATGCGGAGCAGCCAATAGCCCATCCAGAAATGCGAGCGCAGCGTTTGCCAGGCAAAGCGCGGGTAGAAAGCAAGCATCGATTCGCGAGCCAGCCCCGGCCGCCGGTCGCGGCGATACCGCAGGCGGAAGTAACCGCTTTCCAATGGGTGAACCTTGTCATACCGGAAGGAATACAAGAACCAGAACAACATCACCATGACCTTGCCGGCGTTCATCCCGCAGGCCACAGCCCGGCGCATGACTGTTTTGATGTGCTCCGGCGTGTAGAACGTGCGCCACGCCTCCGCATAGGCCTCTTCCCACTCCGCCGAGGACATTTTCGGGTGCTGCACGACCCTGTGGTTGAGGTCATATTTGTTCATGTCCGGGTCCATCCACACGCCCTTCTTGTGAAGCGTCTGGTGGTCTTGCGAGCCGGGCAGCGGGGTCAGGAAGAAAAACTCAAGGATGTCGACGGGAAGCTCGCGCTTGATAATCTCGATGTCGCGCTTGATGGTTTCCTTGGTGTCGTTCGGAAAGCCGAGAATATAGCCGGCATAGGTGACGATGCCTTGCTTTTTCCAGGCTTGAAGCATGGCGCGGTAGTCCGTTATCCGGTTCTGCCGTTTTTGCGCGGTAAGCAGGCTGTCGGGATTGATGTTTTCGAGACCGATAAAGACACGGGAGACGCCCGCGCGCTTCGCCTTCTCGATGAACCCTGGAATTTGATGGCAGAGCGTATCAACCTGGATAATGAACTTGACCTTGATGCGCTCCTTTTCGCGCAAAGCGATCAGCCGGTCGAAGAACGGCTCCCAATTGCGATTGCGCGCGAAATTGTCGTCGGTGAGGAAAAAGCGCTTGATTCCTTGAGCGTAGTTTTCCCGGATGACGGCTTCGAGATCATCGGCCGAGCGAAAGCGGCTCTTGCGCCCCTGAACGTTGATGATGGTGCAGAACGAGCATTGGTAGGGGCACCCGCGGCCGAGATCGACGCTTGTCGTGATGCCGATCGTTCTCCTCACCGCGTTGAGGGGTAGGATCGGCATGGGCTGGTTAGTCATGTCCGGCAAATCGGCCATGAAATTATAGAGCGGCTTCAATATCCCTTCGAATGCGTCTTTGAGAACGATGTCGAGACGGCCATCCTCAGCTTCGCCCGCGAACAGGCTGATGCCGAGCTCCTGCGCGGCCTTAAGATCGGCGGGGAGTTCGGGAAGCATCGACAGGCAGCCCGAAACATGAAATCCCCCCATACAAACAGGGATGCCCAACTCCCGAAACTGGCGCGCAACATCGACGGCGCGCGGAAACTGGTTGGATTGAACGCCGGCAAAAGCGACGAGCGCCTTATCGCCCGGCTCGATGGTTTTCGCGATCTTGGCGGGCTGCACGCGCCGGTTCGTCTCGTCGAAAGCGGAGATGACCATGTCCACATTCGGCCCGAGCGCCTGCCGCCTGCGGCAATCCTCGGCGAGGCCGTTGAGGCACGCCAGCGTGTTCGAAGGAATCGCCGACCGCAGCCACTGAATGGGATACCCATCGTCATCGTAATGCGTGGGTTTGATCAAGATGAGATGAAATTTCGTCCCGCCGTTCTGCATCACCGCTTCCCCCGAGGCTTATTCTGCGTTGACAGACCGCCCCACATCTTTCGACGCTTGCAGCGGGGAAGAGCGCACTATTACAACAAGATGAATTAAACAAATGGCGCTTTTTAACTTCCGGCTCCCATCTAAGTTGCCAGAACCATTGCGCACAACCCCTCGCGGAAAGTTGCCCACTTGTTTTCCTTCAAAAAATCACGTGACGCTTTCAGCGCTTGCCCAACAGAGATTGGACTTCATTTTCCGACACGAGAGAGCGCTGCCTCGATTTCGCCGCTGAATGGACGAATATCCCGATCTCGTAAGAACGAGTTCGTCCTCTGCGCGGGTCATGGCGACATACATCAGACCGCGCTCGAGCTTCCACTGTTCCGGGTCCCGTCCGTATGGAAGCAGGTCCGCCCAAAGAATGAGCACGGCGCGCCATTGCAGCCCTTTGCAGGAGTGCATTGTGCAGAGCGTTATCGCTCCCTGCGGAGCGCCAATCTTTCCCTTTCGCCAGTAGACAGGGGCAAGATTTTCGAGCTTGCGAACGAACTGAGTGAAGACGGAATGGCTATCTTGCGGCAAGGCGCGATAGAGAATGGCTATCTCATCAGGCTTGATGCCAGCGCCAAGCCAGCTGCGGATCTGTTCAATGGCGCTCTCGCATTCCGCAGCTCTCGTTGAACACGCCAGCACAGACGGATACGGCCCCGAGCGAACGGCCATGCTCGCATCAGGCTTCATGCCCGAAAAGCTCCGCTCCGGATCACCCTCGCCGGCGCCGCTTGCAAATAAGGAAGCAATCTCGATAATCTCGCTCGTATTGCGATAATTGACGTGCAGATCAAAGTCTTTGTGAATTGTGCGGCCTTGGGCGGATATTCCGGCATCCTTCCAACTGAAGGGTCTCCTGCTGAAGACTGCCTGACTTCCATCACCGACGATCAGCAAATCGCCGTCATCAGGCTCCTTCAACGCGAGCTTCACACATTGAAACCAGGTCTTGGCGAAGTCCTGGGCCTCGTCGATCAGGACAGCATCGAAACGGTTCGCATCGCCTTCCCCACGCTGCAATCGATCGAGAAGACGTTGCCCATAGCGATCCTCGTCCTCCTCCGTGTCGAAACAGATGCCATGTCGCGATCCCCACATATGGAATGTGCGGCAGACAACATTGTTCTGCTTGGCGAATAGACTCTGGATGTGTTCCGCAAGCGGCCTGTTGTAACATAAGACAAGAACTTGTTTGTTTTTATCTGTGGCCAGCAGACGTGCTCTTGCTATCAATATTACAGTTTTGCCCGACCCCGCGACGCCATACACAATCCGGTGCCCGTCGCCGATCTTTCTTTCAAGACGTTCCTGACGGAGGTCGAGTGTCTTCAATGTGTCCCGGCATTCCTCGCGTCCGGACGGCGCTTTGGATATAATGATCTCTGGATGGATGATGGCCCGCAAGGTGGAAATTTGCTTTTCATTCAAGGCGGCAAAGCTCCACCAGGGATCGAAGAATTTCTTGAGCGCGCCAACAAGGGCTTCCGTCACACCGCCAGCCAGTTGATCGAACTCATCCCTTGTCATGACTTTGGAAGCCGGAAAGAGCTGAGTTAAGCCAAGACTGTCCAACTGCTCCCGTCTCATATTGTTGAGAACGACAAGGTGGCCGAAAGGACAGATCAACTGACCCGCATGATTTCCGCCGCTCCGCAGCAATGCGGCGGAGCCGCTGAAAGCCTTCGCCGCATCCATCAGTTCAAGCATATAATCCCGCGCCTGCCGGATCGGGTGCCTCTGTGTCTCAGTTCGTCCCCGGTTGGTGATCCTTACTTGATTGAGATCCCCACTTTCTATGTGAGCAGGATACCATCCCTTCGCCTCGATGATGAGAAGGCCGATCTCAGGCATGATCACGACAAAATCCGGATATCTGTTCCCGACAACTGGCTCATAGTAGACAATACAGTTGTCGGGTAGCCGCTGAAGCGCCTCGAAAACGCGCTTCTCGCCTGCGCTCGCCCCGCTCGGCAAGCGGTCCGGTATCATTTCAGCCATGAACTCTGGCTCCTGTTCAACCAGCGCACACGCGTTCAGAATTACCCTCACGGTAATTCTTTTTTTATTCCGGAACACTTAAGAGTTGAAGAAATTGCCGGCGTGAAGGCTAACGCCTGTTGGCGGCAGGGTTCACGCCGCACACTGCGCCGCTTCGGCGGCGGCCGGGGAATAACGAAGCCAAATCGCTTTCTGACCGAGAGAGGCGACGAAGGCCGCGTGAGCCGCTTCCTCCTCGCCCGAAAGGCGCGGCGGCAGAGGCTTCAGCCGGATCTGCGCCGCCGCCTCGCCTTCCACTTTATCCGCAGCCTCGTGCGAGGTCAGGTTCAGGCCCGCCTGCTCCGCGCCGACAAGCCGAAGATAAACCTCCGCCAAAAGTTCGCTGTCGAGCAGAGCGCCGTGCTTCGTGCGCGTGGAGTTATCGATCCCATAGCGGCGGCACAGCGCGTCGAGATTATTGGGGCTGCCGGGATGCTTCCGGCGCGCAAGCGCGAGCGTATCTGTGACGCGGTCGAAATTGATCGGCGGCGGAAAACCCAGCCGGCCGAACTCATGATTGAGGAAGCCGACGTCGAAAGCCGCGTTGTGGATGATGAGACGCGCGCCTTCCAGCACGACGAGGATTTCATCCGCGAGGGAGCCAAACAAGGGCTTGTCGGCAAGAAAGGCCTCGGTGAGCCCGTGAACCTCGGTCGCGGCTCTTGGAACATCGCGCTCCGGATTGAAATACCAGTGCCACGAAACGCCGGTGGGGATGTAATTGATCGAGCTCGACGCAGGCCAGCTCGATAATGCGATGATTGTCCTTCGGGTCGAGTCCCGGTCGTCTCGGTGTCGAGGACAAGTTCGCGCATTGAGCCCCATCGATGCGTTAGTCTTCGTGGAGATCGGCCCAACGCTGGTACGCCAGCGGGGGCCGTTTCAGAATCTCCCTTAGAACTGCATCGATTTGGCGGTAGGTGTCTTCCAGAGGGACGCCGGTATCCACAACGAAGTCGGCTTTCGCGCGCTTGTCGGCATCCGGCAGTTGCCGCGCGATCAGGGCATCGAGTTTTTCGTCTGTCATGCCCGGCCGCGCCATCAGTCGAGCGCGCTGGGCGCCGGGTGGAGCGCTCACGACGATCACGGCGTCGAAAAGAGCATGCGGCGCCGTCTCGAAAAGAAGCGGTATTTCGAGGACGGCCAGATCGGAGCCTTTGTCGTGCTCGTCGAGCAGGAATCCCCATTCGGCGGCGCGGACGCGGGGGTGAATGATGGCCTCAAGCTTCTTCAGCTCTTTTGGCGAGGCGAGGACCTTCATGGCCAAAGCCGCGCGATCCACCACGCCATCCCTGGATCGTGCCGGGAAACACCACCTCGATCAACGGCGCAGCTTCGCCGGCGTAAAGATCGTGAACGATTTTGTCGGCGTCCAAGACAGGAATGCCTTGATCGCGAAGGTAGGCCGCGACCGTGCTCTTACCCATCCCGATCGAGCCTGTGAGACCTGCGACGATCATGTCCGTGCTTTCTCACGAGCTTGGATGGCGGCAAGCACTGCTTTGCGCAGTTCGGGCGTCACTTCGGGCCGGAAGCCGAACCATATTTCAAAGGCTGGTACGGCCTGATGGAGGAGCATGCCCAGCCCATCGACAGCCCTTAAGCCTCGGCTGGCGCGCCTGACTTAAGAGGTCCGTTTCAAGCGGAGAATAGACGATGTCACACACCGTGGCGTCCAAAGCCGCCGCCGAAAGATCGATGTCGAGCGGCGGCGCGCCTTTCATGCCAAGCGTCGAGGTATTGACGATCAAATTCGCGCCTTGAAGAACCTGGCTCAATGCCTCCAGGCCATGAGCGGATGCAGGCGGAAAGGCTGACGCAAGCTCCTCGGCGCGAGGTTTGGTCCGGTTGACGATCCGAATATCTTCAAAACCGCGCTGGCGAAGCGCCCAGACAATGGCGCGAGCCGCGCCTCCTGCGCCGATGACCACTGCCGGGCCGGCCCGATCCCATCCTGCCGCCTCCCGATCCAGGTTGGCGAGAAAGCCGTAAGCGTCGGTGTTCGAGCCCGCCAATCTTCCGCTTTCGAGCCAAACCGTGTTCACGGCCCCGATTGCGTCCGCGGCGGCGTCGCGATGCTCACAAAGGCGGTGGGCCTCGATCTTGTGGGGCACGGTGATATTGCCGCCACAATACCTGTTGGCCGCCAAGTTCGTCAGAAAGAACGCCAAATCCTTCGGCTCGACAGCCACTTTCACATACTCGGCGTCTATGCCGGACTGCTCGAGCCAATAGCCGTGTATCGCTGGCGACAATGAGTGGGATATGGGCCAGCCGATCACACAAGCGCGCTTCATGCCGGTTTTCCTAAATCGTGAGAACCGAGAGCCGGCGCAGCTCGTTCAACACCGGAAGGATCGGCAAACCGAGGATTGTGAAATAGTCGCCTTTCACCTCCGAGAAGAGATGAATACCGAGACCTTCGATATGATAGGCGCCCACGGACGTGAGGACGCCGTCGCCCGCCATTTCAAGATACCAATTAAGAAACTCCTCCGAGAAATGACGCACAGTCATCGTCGCAGTGTCGCAGAAGGGCGTCGCGTGGCCATTGTATAAGAGCACCCCCGCGGAATGAAGCTTGTGCGTCTGCCCACGCAGTTTTAGAAGCTGATGGCGCGCCTCTTCCCGGTTTCGTGGCTTCTGTAGCAGCTCATTACCGATCGAGAGAACCTGATCGGCGCCGATCACGATGGCTCCAGGCTCCATCTCCAAGACGCTGTCGGCCTTGAGCCGAGCCAGCGCCTTCGCCACTTCCATGGGCGTCATATTGGCGGCAAAGTGCTTTTGTTCCTCCGCCTCGTCCACCATCGAAGGGCGCTGATGAAACCGGATGCCTGCGTGAGCCAGAATGGCCCCGCGCGCAGCACTCTCCGACGCAAGTATGATCTCTGGGTAATCGGACTGCATCGCGCGAAGTATAACCTATTTTGAACTCAAGCTTAAGGAAGAAGCAATCAGGTTACCGGCGGCTCGCTTCGTAAAGAGCGATTATGGCCGCAGCCGTCTCCTCGATGGACTTTCTCGTGACATCAAGAACCTGCCAACCGTGCTGCGAACACAGTCTCTTTGTGAATGCTATCTCGTCCTTAATAGCATCAGAATCGATATAATCATCGAATTTGTTGCTATTTAAAGCAAGCAACCGATTTCGCCGGATCTCGGCGAGCCGTTCCGGGCTCGCGACAAGACCGACCACGAAAGGCGTCTTGAGCTCTTTCAACGTGGGCGGCAGCGGAATGTTGGGAACGAGCGGCACATTCGCAGTTTTGTAACCTCTGTTCGCAAGATAGATGCTCGTCGGTGTCTTTGAGGTGCGGCTTGCGCCCACCAACACAATGTCAGCCTTCTCCAGATCCTCCGTGCTCTGGCTGTCGTCGTGGCTCAACGTAAAGTTCATGGCCTCAATCCGCCGGAAGTAGTCGGCATCGAGCGTATGCTGGCCTGCGACAACGGCGCGCGCCGGCATTTTCAGATACTCCTCGAAAGCCTGCAAAACAGGCTTCAGAACGGCGATGCAGGGCACGTCAAGTTCCCCGCATCGCTTCTCAAGGAGACCGGCGAGATCGGGATTCATGAGCGTGTAAAGCACGATGCCCGGCGCCGATTCAATGTGCTGCAAGACCATAGCGAGTTGCTTCGGATTGCGCACCAAGGGATGCATATGCCGGTTGGGCTTGGCGCCGGCGAGTTGCACCACCGCCGCCTTCGCCATTGTCGTCAAGGTTTCGCCCGAGGCATCCGAAACCAGGTGCAGGTGAAAGTGCTTCGGGGGGCTGGGGATTGGTGTGAATTCCGAGGATAGAGGCCCATCTTTGGCGCCCTGGCCTGGCTTGCCTCCGTCGTCCGCCATTGAGTCCTCCACGCCAATTCAAAAAGAGCGCACAAGTTTTAGCGCTTTGGAAAAAAAGCCCTTGGTTAGCATCCGGCTCTTTGACCTGCGCTGAGTCTTCACAGCCTGTTCCTCTAGTTATTCATTGCTGAAAGGGGCAAAGCAAGGCTAAACAGCGAAGGACGAAACCGATGTAAGCGCGAGTTTTCAACAAAAGCTCAGCCGTTTGCAATCCTAGGCCGGTCCCGCGCCTGCAGCCAGGGGACGAACGCGGCAAAACATGAAGTTTGCACGTGTTCCCTTCCCTAAAAATAACAACAGCAGATTCTAATTGGATTTTTTTTGATGAAGATCCTCTCCGAGGCCACCATCAAGCAAGGCGAGCCGAAGTTCTTGGAAGCTCTGGCGGGAAAGGCTCACAAGGCCCCTCCCATGTGGCTGATGCGGCAAGCAGGGCGATATCTGGCCGAGTATCGTGAGCTTAGAGCGAAGGCTGGCTCGTTCCTCAACCTCTGCTACACACCCGCACTCGCGGCCGAAGCAACCATTCAGCCGATCCGCCGTTTCGGGTTCGATGCCGCCATCATCTTCTCGGACATCCTTGTCGTCCCGCATGCTCTCGGTCAGCACCTGGAGTTTCGTGAAGGCGAGGGGCCGCATCTTGAGCCCATCAAGACCATCGTCTGATCTTTCCAAGCTTTCTGTTTCCAGGGCGCACTCGACCTTCGAGATCGTTTACGAAGTCGATCCACAAGGCCGTCGCCGAACTCGAAGGCAGGACGCCGCTGATCGGCTTTTGCGGCGCGCCATGGACGGTCGCGAGCTATATGGTGGAAGGCCGCGGTTCCTCCGACTACAAGGCCGCCAAGCTTCTGGCCTATCGCGAACCGAAAACCTTCGGCGCAATTCTCGACCTGCTTGTGGAAGCCTCCGCCACCTATCTCATCGGCCAGGTGAATGCCGGCGCGCGGGCGTTGCAGATCTTCGACAGTTGGG
This sequence comes from uncultured Alphaproteobacteria bacterium, assembly GCA_963819665.1. Lineage (GTDB taxonomy): Bacteria > Pseudomonadota > Alphaproteobacteria > Rhizobiales > Rhodomicrobiaceae > Rhodomicrobium. The sequence continues at coordinate 10,258 of CAWFXN010000003.1, read as the reverse complement.
CCGGCGCTCTCGCGGATAACGACTTCGAAGCCTTCGTCATCGAACCGACGGCGAGAATCGTGAAGCAGGTGAAAGCGGCTCACCCCCGCATTCCGATCATCGGCTTCCCGCGTGGAAGCTCGTCGCAATACGACGAGTATGTGGCAAAGACCGGCGTGGACGCGCTCGGCTGCGATACAGCAGCGCCGCTGAAGACGATGAGCCGGATGCAGAGCCGCCTGCCGGTCCAGGGCAATCTCGATCCGCTGTTGCTGCTCGCAGGCGGGGATGCTATGGAGCGCCGGGTGAAGACGATTCTCGACTCTCTTGCGTCGAAGCCATACGTCTTCAATCTTGGCCACGGCATTCTCCCGGACACTCCAGTCGAGAATGTCGAACGGCTAATTCGTCTTGTCCGCGCGGAAGCTTAATCGCGCGCAGCTTCGAGTGCCCCGTCATGAATAGCTTTATGAACTTCATGAGCAATCTGTATCTGTACATGAAGGCCGCGCATTTGATTGCGGCCTTCGCGTGGATGGCGGGCATGTTTTATTTGCCGAGACTTTTCGCCTATCATGCTCAGGCCGGTGTTGGAACGCCTCAAGCGGAGGCGTTCAAGACAATGGAACGCCGGCTTCTCCGGACGGTCATGAATCCGGCGATGGTCGTGACCATCGGTTTTGGCGTTTGGATGGTCGTTTACCGGAATGAATCTCCGGGATGGTGGGCCTCGTCGGGGTGGTTACACGCGAAGCTTTTGCTTGTCGCCCTTCTGGTGGTCATTCATGGGTTTCTGGCCAAATGGCGAAAAGATTTTGAAGCCGGCCGCATCCCTCACGGCTCCCGTTTCTTTCGGGTGATCACCGAAGCGCCGTCGCTTCTGCTTGCAGGAATCGTAATCCTCGTCATTGTTCAGCCATTTTGATCTGAATTCACTGGAAAACGCGGTCAAAGCACGTTCTTATCTTTTCGAAAGCGTAGAAGGCTGCTATATTCACGGTGTCGTAAATTTCCGGCAATCACCAGTATGATGGGATCAGATTCGCCGGTGCTCGATTTAGAGTGAAGAAGCCGCAATCTACCCTCCAGAGACAAGCGGCCCGACGACAGTCCTCATTTTCTCCGGCTAGCAGGTTTCCCTGCACCAGATTTTTCACCTCCCGGAAATCGCCCCCATCATGCAAGAAATGAAACTTCAAGATCTTAAAGTAAAGTCTCCAACCGAGCTTCTCAGCGTCGCCGAAGAGTTTGCGGTCGAGAATGCAAGCGCCCTGCGGAAACAGGAGCTGATGTTTGCTATCCTCAAGCAGCTTGCCGCGCGGGAAATCGAAATTACCGGAAACGGCGTTGTCGAGGTGCTCCAGGACGGCTTTGGCTTCCTGCGTTCTCCCGATTCAAACTACTTGCCGGGACCGGACGATATTTATGTAAGCCCGAGCCAGATCCGCCGATTTGGATTGAGAACCGGCGACACGGTAGAAGGGCAGATCCGGGGACCGAAAGATGGCGAGCGGTATTTCGCGCTCCTGAAGGTCAACAAGATTAATTTCGATGACCCGGAGAAGGTCCGCCACAAGATCCACTTCGACAATCTGACGCCGCTTTATCCCAATTCCTGGCTGAAGATGGAAACCGATCGGCTCGGAGTCGAAAGATTTGAGTCCCGCGCGTCATCGACATCGTCGCCCCTCTCGGGAAGGGGCAGCGCGGTCTGATCGTGGCGCCTCCCCGCACCGGTAAGACCGTTCTCCTCCAGAACATCGCCCATTCCATCACCGCCAATCACCCTGAATGCTACCTTATCGTTCTTCTGATCGATGAGCGGCCCGAAGAGGTGACGGACATGCAGCGCTCCGTGCGCGGCGAGGTTATCAGCTCGACCTTTGACGAGCCTGCCTCCCGGCATGTTCAGGTCGCCGAAATGGTCATCGAGAAGGCCAAGCGGCTTGTAGAGCACAAACTCGATGTCGTGATCCTGCTCGATTCCATTACGCGCCTTGGCCGAGCTTACAACACCGTGGTTCCGTCTTCCGGTAAGGTTCTCACCGGCGGCGTCGACGCCAACGCCTTGCAGCGCCCGAAACGCTTCTTTGGCGCCGCCCGCAACATCGAGGAGGGCGGATCGCTTACAATCATCGCAACCGCGCTCGTTGAAACCGGCAGCCGCATGGATGAGGTGATTTTCGAAGAGTTCAAGGGGACAGGCAACTCGGAACTCGTTCTCGATCGGAAGGTGGCCGACAAGCGCGTCTTCCCGGCGATGGACATCGCCAAGTCTGGCACCCGCAAGGAAGAGCTGCTTGTTCCACAGGCTCAGCTGCGCAAGATGTATGTCCTGCGGCGCATCCTCAACCCAATGGGGCCGATGGATGGCATCGAGTTCCTGCTCGACAAGCTTCGCCAGACGAAGACGAACAACGACTTCTTCGATTCCATGAATACCTAGTACAGCCCGAGGCAAGTTGGCGCCCCCAATAGCCACGGGCGCTCGAGCGAACTTGCTTCGCATTGCGGCGTCAGCAGGCCTTGTCGCTCTTTCGAAAGGGCGTCCGGCAGCAATCAACAAGCCGCAGCAAGTCGGCTTGCCGGGACGTGCTGGTTTTCTGGAAAATTTTCCTTAGATGGCTCTTGACCGTGGACAGCGCGAGGTTCAGCCGGACCGCAGCCTCGGCTGGGTCTTGCGTCTCGGCGAGAGCTTTCAGAATTCGCGCTTCGGCCTTGCTCAGCCCAAAAGCCTCGGCAAGCCCATCGATACCGTGGTGGCTTGTCTGGCCGGCTTGCATGATGAAAAGCGCGATCGCCGGTTCTGCGTCAGCAAATGTCAGAAGGCGCAGCTCTGCAATTGCTCCTGGCCGGTCAGCCGACGGGTGGGCGAGACAAACTTCATAAGGACCAGCTTCTGCGCCTTGCTCGCTTGAGCTTACGAGGTCCATCGCCTGCTTCAGCGCAGCGCTCACACCGCGATCTTTCCCCTGCAGGCATCCGTCCAAGAGGCGAATTGGCCAACCCGCTTCGAGCATATCGTTGGCTGCTCGATTAACGAAAAGAATCCGTCCGCTTGCTGAAAGGATGAGAACCGCGACGCTTAGCTGATCGAACGCGGCCCACAAGGCATCCAAAACAGGCTCTGGCATGAAACGCCTCTGCGTGGAAGGAAAGCAGCAGGCTTGCCGCCCGCTCCAGTATCTCATCTATCTAAATAGTCAATCTGGGAATGAGCGGGAGTGGTTGTCGTTGGGAAAATGCGCGGCGGCGCCGTAATATTTGCAGGAGCAAGGGAGAATATAATCACAAATCTATAGTATTTTTATAAAGCATGAGGATGCGCCAAGTGGCGCTCACCCATCGCGCAGACCTTTCGGCGCCCCCTACCTTGGAGCTGCTGCAACCTGGACGGAAACGTGCCGTTCTTCCTTGAGCTTCTCCTTTAACAGGTCCGGGTCGGTAAGGGGCGGAGAGCAGCGCTGCCCGATGCAGATGTAGGCGGTTATCTTTCCGTCGACCTTGCCCTTTCCTGCCGCGGGCGATGATGGCGGGATGCTTTGCCCCTCGCCCACCCACTGGATGATTGAGCCGGGCATGGATACTTCAGCCAGCGCCCTGCGCCAAACGGCGGCGTCCGGCGCCGCCCGATCCCCCGCGATGACAATATGCTGCGGGGAAATCAACGTAAGCGCGCCAGACAAAAGACCAGTAAAGGCCAGCGCCATCCTTTGGGCTGCGCCCTGGAAGGCGTCCAAAAGCGAGTCTGCGCGCTTCAGATAGGCGGCGTCGCCTGTGAAGGTGTAAAGGTCCGCCAGATTCTGGAGCATGGTCGCGTTCGGATTGGGAGTCGCATCATCGCTGGCGGACAGTGGCCGCAGAATAAGGTCGCTGGTGTCGTCGGCTGCGAGGTAATAGCCGCCGCTCTCAGCGTCATAATGCCGGTTCATGATGGCTGTCCAGGCGACGGCGTCGTCGAGATAGCGCTTCTCGTTCGTGACCTGGTAAAGCACGAGGGCCGCCGAAATCATGTTCGCATAGTCGGTTGACGTTGCGGGGCCTTTGAGCTTGTCCCCGCGGTATGAGTGATAGAGACGGCCTCCGGAGAACATCCGGCTGCAGACGAAGGCATAAGCGCCTTCCGCCAGCTTGATCCATTCCGCCATTGCGAAGGTATCGCCAGCACGCGCGAGCGCCCTGATGGCGAGTCCGTTCCAGTCGGCGAGCACCTTGTCATCCCAGCTAGGCTTCTTCCGCTTATTGCGTTCCTGGAGAAGCTTGCGCCGGCATTCGTCAAGGATCAGCTCTTCGTCGTGGCTCAGAAGAGCAAGCGCGTTAAGGCGATTAAGAATGGTCTTGCCTTCCCAATTGCCGCCTTCGGCCACGTCGTAAACCTGAGCGAAGAGCGCCGCTTCTTCGCCGTGGCCAAGAACATTCGTGATCTCCTGGGCCGTCCAGAGGTAAAACCTCCCCTCTTCTCCTTCGGAATCCGCATCATAGGACGAAGCAAAACCGCCGCCGGGCACGAGCATGGTGCGGGACAGCCAGGCGATTGTCTCGCTTACACGAGCACGCAGGCGGTCAGATTGCGTTTCCTTCCAGACCTCCGTCATCAATTCGATCAGCAGCGCGTTGTCGTACAGCATCTTCTCGAAATGCGGGACGAGCCAGCGTTCATCGACCGAATATCGCGAGAAGCCGCCTCCGAGATGATCGTAGATGCCGCCCTGGCAGATGTGTACGAGCGTGTTCTTCACCTCCTCGAGACAGGTCTTCAGGCCGTAGCGCAGACCGGCCCTCCAAAGGAAGGTGAAGATGCTCGTATTCGGGAATTTGGGTGCGCCGCGGAGTCCCCCGTTAGAGGGGTCGATCGCGCCGATGAACTTGCTGGCGATAGCGGCAAGCTGTTCCTCGGAGAATTCGGGCGAGGCGCCATAGTTCAGCCTCGGCATGAGCCGCGACTTCAAATAGGCGGTGTTCTGCGCAATTGTCTCCTTTTCGTTCGCGTAGACGCGAGCCACGTTCACGAGCACGTCCCTGAAGCTTGGCCGGCCATAACGGGGCTTATCGGGAAAGTAAGTGCCGCCAAAGAAAGGCATTCCGTCGGGAGTAAGGAACATGGTGAGCGGCCAGCCCCCCTGCTCGCCGAGCTCCTGCAGGGCTGTCATGTAGAGCGTGTCGACATCGGGGCGCTCTTCCCGGTCGACCTTGATGTTCACGAACAGCTCGTTCATGAGCTCGGCCACGTCTTGCTTCTCGAAGCTTTCGTGCGCCATCACGTGGCACCAGTGGCAGGCGGCGTACCCGATTGAGAGCAGGACAGGCTTGTCGAGCCGCTGCGCCTCCTCGAATGCTTCCTGACGCCAAGGCCACCAATGAACCGGATTGTGTTTGTGCTGCTGGAGGTAGGGGCTAGTTTCTTCGCTCAGACGATTTAATGCCATGAGGCAACCTTGTTCACCGCTTTGCTTTTTGGGGAGTGGCCAGAACCCGTCAGTATGAATATACGCTTTTTTCGCGTATGCATCCTGCAATATATCATGCAAGCACCTGCAGCCAGGAAACAGCTGCCATGACGATCTACGCCCTCTCAACGGCGCCGGGGCGTGCAGGAATCGCCGTTATACGCATTTCCGGCAGAGCCGCAAGAAACGCGCTCCATGCGCTGTGCCGCGCCCGATTCCCCGCGTCGCGCGTCGCAAGCTTCAGGCGATTGCGTCATCCCCATACCGGGGAGGTTCTGGACGAGGCTGTCGTGCTGTGGCTTCCAGGCCCCGCCAGTTTCACCGGGGAGGACATGGTCGAGCTGCACGTTCATGGCGGGCGGGCCGTGGTTGCTGGCGTCCTTGAGGCGCTTGCATCGTTGGGGCTAAGGCTCGCCGAGCCTGGGGAATTCACGATGCGGGCTTTCGGCAACGGCAAGATCGATCTCACCGAAGCCGAGGGGCTCGCCGACCTTATCAATGCCGAGACGGCATACCAGCGGCGGCAGGCGATTGCCCAGCATTGCGGCGCCTTGCGAGGCCATTATGAGCTTTGGCGGGTGACGCTGCTTGGGGCCATGGCTTATGTGGAGGCAAGCCTCGATTTTTCCGATGAAAGCGACATCGCCGAGAGCGCCTTCAATGAGGCGATCCCACATGTCCGAAAGCTCGTGGCGGACCTGGATCGGGTCTTGGCCGACGGCCGGCGGGGTGAGATCGTGCGCGAAGGCATCCAGGTGGCCATCGTCGGGGCGCCGAATGCCGGCAAGTCGAGCCTCTTGAATGCGTTGGCGGGCCGCGAAGCCGCGATCGTCTTCCACGAACCGGGAACCACGCGCGATGTCATCGAGGTGGCTCTCGATCTCGACGGCTTTCCCTTTGTGTTGCGCGACACCGCCGGGCTTCGCGAGACCGAAAGCCCGGTGGAGCGGGAAGGCATTCGACGCGCTCTCGCCAGCGCGAAAGAGGCCGATATCGTTTTGCTCGTGTATGACGCCACGGCTGTGAGCGCGCGAAGCACAGGCCTTCCGGGTGAAGAGAGCTGGTGTGCGGGGAGCCAGGTAGAAGCGAGCAAGACGTTCACGGTCATCAACAAGATCGACCTTGCTCGGCCAGATCTTTCACGCTGGCCTCAAGAAACGCTTCTCATCTCCGCGAAAACCGGCGACGGACTTGATGTTCTCAAAACAGCGCTTGTCCGGTTTGCGGTAGAAAGCTTCGGCGGCAGTGAAACTCCGCTCATCACGCGCGCCCGGCACCGGCAGGAAATCGAGCGCGCGCGAAGCGCCCTCAATCAATTTCTTGCCAGCGCCGATATTGGCGACCACCCTGAAATCGCCGCAGAGCATCTGCGCGAGACCGGTGACGCGCTCGGGCGTCTCACAGGCCGGCTCGACGTTGAGGACGTGCTCGGCCAAATCTTCTCTGAGTTCTGCATCGGGAAGTAGGGCGCGACCGCATCCTCTGTTTCACATGAAACATGCCGGCCTTCGCCGACTAGGACTTCTTCGCGCCGCCCCAATGCAAGAAGAGGCCGATGTCGCCGATATAGCCGTCGGGAAAACCCATCACCTTGGCGATAAGGTGAAAGCCGCGCGGCTTAAGGTCTCGCTCAAAACGCAGATAGGTTTCAGCCGCTTCGCCGCGCAAGGTGGATGGCCAGTCGGGCTCCGCCACATTAATCGCCCTGCCGCCATCGCTGCAAAGCTCGTGCGGAAACTGCAGCACCATGATCTCCCGCTCGCCATGCTCTGCCGCGATCCGCGCCTGATGCAGGACGCCGCGCCAATGCTCATCGGTGAGATGATGGTCGACGAGCTCTTTCATCTTTGCCTTGCGCTGTTCCTCGATCGCGTGTTTCTGACTTTCCTGCTGATGGGCTTTTTTCGTAACGGCATCATCGACGATATGACGGAAGTTCGATGCGCTTAGCTCATCTTCCTCAGGCGGGCGCCTCTTTCTTTGCAGGCTCGGCAGGCGTCTTGGCCGGGCTGCTGAAAGGGTCGAAGTGAAGGGTCCATCCGAACATGCCCTCTTCTTGGGGCTTCTCGGCGTGCTGGCTGGCAACCAGGCGAATGAGGTCCACCCGGGCGACGATGCCTTTCAGGCGGCCTTCACGCATGACTGGGACGCGTTTAATTTGCAGCGTGGTGAAAAGTTTTCCGATCTCGGCGATGTCCGTGTCGTCGGTCACGGTCACGACAGGCGCGGACATGATCTCTCGGGCAGTGCGCTGGTTGTTGCTGATCGTTGACAGGAATTCCTTGGCTAGGCCTTCGCCTTCAGCCAACAGGGTGAGCCACCATTCCCTGCGCTGTTCGCGGTCGGGAGCATTCGACTTCAAGAGATCGCCCTCGGTGACTATGCCGATAACGGCGCCGGTCTCGTCCACCACCGGCACCCCGCTAATGCGCTTTTCAAGAAGAAGCGCAGCAATTTTGCCCATTGGCGTTTCGGGCTTCACCGTTACGACGGCTTTGGTCATGACGTCGCGCGCTTGCATAGCTGGGTCCTTCTTCTTTTCGGAGACTCAATCGGCGGAGCATCTCCAGGGAGCTAATTTCGACCGCCATCTTGTGCCGGGCTATTCATATAAGAGAATTTCATTGCGTTTCCGCTCAACAAAGCCTTTACACCAGCTTGCTCTCAATTTGCACCCGATTTAGCAATCCTGGCGCTGTTCACCAACACTCCGTTATGACCCACGTTTGTGACATTGGCATGCGCCATCTCGCGCGGCGGAACGCGGGCTTCCTTTGCGTGGGCCAGTCGACTATGTCTTGCGTAAAACGAAGAGTTTGAGGCATGAGCGCACGGGTTTTCGACGTCATTGTTGTGGGAGGCGGGCACGCCGGGTGCGAGGCGGCCGCAGCGGCCGCCCGCGTGGGCGCGCGCACGGCGCTCGTTACGCATAAGTTCCAAACTATCGGCGAGATGTCCTGCAATCCTGCGATCGGCGGTCTCGGCAAAGGGCATCTCGTGCGCGAGATCGATGCGCTCGACGGTCTGATGGGGCGCGTGATCGACCAGGCGGGCATCCAGTTCCGCATGCTCAACCGCTCCAAGGGACCGGCTGTCCAGGGTCCGCGGGCGCAGGCGGACCGAAAGCTCTATCGCCGCCATATGCAGGAGGCGATCCTCTCTCAGCCTGATCTTGAAGTGATCGGGGAGCCAGTGGAGGACCTCATCGTCGAGGATGGCGCAGCGGCAGGCGTGATCACCGCAAGCGGGCGGGACCTTCGCTGCGGCGCCGTCGTCATCACCACGGGCACGTTCCTGAAGGGCGTGATCCATATGGGCGAGACCCGCATCCCGGCGGGCCGCGTCGGCGAGGCTCCGGCCATTCGGCTGAGCGATCGCCTCTATGGTCTTGGTCTGCGCATGGGCCGTCTGAAGACCGGAACGCCCGCGCGGCTCGATGGCCGCACCATCGATTATTCGAGGTTGGGAGAGCAGCCCGGAGACGAACCGCCCGTGCCCTTCTCATTCATGACGGAGAAGATCACCACGCCTCAGGTCGCCTGCCATATCACGGCGACGACACCGGAAACGCACGCGATCATAGCGGCGAATATCCACCGGGCGCCGATGTACTCTGGGCAGATCGAGAGCATCGGTCCGCGCTACTGTCCGTCCATCGAGGACAAGGTCGTCCGCTTCAAGGATCGCGGAAGCCATCAAATCCTTCTCGAGCCCGAAGGCCTGGATGATCACACCGTCTATCCAAACGGCATCTCGACCTCATTGCCGGAGGATGTTCAGCGCGCCTTTCTCGAAGACGATCCCTGGCCTCGAGAAGGCTGCAGTTCTCCGGCCTGGCTACGCGATCGAATATGATTACGTCGATCCACGCGAGCTGAACCTGACGCTGGAAGTGAAGCGGTTGCCGGGGCTCTTCCTGGCAGGGCAGATCAACGGCACGACCGGGTATGAAGAGGCTGCGGGGCAAGGGCTCGTCGCGGGCGTCAACGCCGCGCTGAGGGCGGGCGGCGGGCCTGCTGACTTCGCCGTGTCGAGGACTGACGCGTATATCGGGGTGATGATCGACGATCTCGTGACCCGTGGCGTTTCGGAGCCGTACCGCATGTTCACGAGCCGGGCGGAATACCGCCTGCGCCTGCGCGCGGATAATGCCGACGAGCGGCTGACGCCCTTGGGCACCAGGGTTGGGTGCGTTGGCGGCGAACGGCTTCAAATTTTCGCGGCGAAGGCGGACGCAATCGGGGACGCGCGGCGGCTTCTCGGAAGGTCTGTCGCTGACTCCGGACCAGGCCGCGGGACACGGCATCGCGCTCAATCGGGACGGGCGCCGCCGCTCGGCCTTCGATCTCCTGTCTCTGCCTGGCGTATCTATGAGCACGCTTTCGGCGATATGGCCCGAGCTATCGGCGATCCCAGCTTTCACGGCCGAACGGCTTCAGGTCGATGCGCGGTATTCGGTCTATCTCGACCGGCAAGAGGCAAGCATCCTCGCCTTCAAGAAAGACGAGGCCGCAGCCATCCCGGCTGCAATCGACTTCGCGGCCATAGCAGGTCTTTCGAATGAGGTTCGGCAAAAGCTCGAACGTCACCGTCCCGCGACGCTGGCCCAGGCGGCGCGCATCGACGGCGTCACGCCCGCTGCGCTGATGCTGCTCCTCGCCCATATCCGCAAGGTAGCCCGCGCCGCTTAGGGTCACTGGTCCGGGTTGATTTTGTCATTGGCCATGATCGCCCTTAGCGCCAAAAACTCTGGGCGATACTCGAAATGCATGCCGTCGAAATGATACCAGTCGCCGCCCCAGATGAAGCCATGCTTCTCGAAGACCTTCACG
>CAWFXN010000002.1:0-28310 GCA_963819665.1 uncultured Alphaproteobacteria bacterium | reverse complement strand
ACACCATCGCGCTCGGAGACCGTCAGCTCACCTATAAAGCAACGGCTGGCGCCCTGCCGCTCTTCGCGAAGGGAGCGGCCGCGGCAAAGATCTTTTACGTGTCCTATGCGCTGGACAACGTTCCGGCTCGGCCCGTGACGTTCACTTTCAATGGCGGCCCGGGCGCCTCGGCCGCCTTCCTGCACATGGCCGCTCTGGGGCCGCGCGTGGTTCCTTTCAAAGAAAACGGCGCGGAGCCCGTGTCGCCGGTGCAGCTCGCGGACAATGCCGACAGCTGGCTGGCCTTCACGGATTTGGTCTTCGTCGATCCGGTCGGCACGGGATACAGCCGCGCAACGACTGGCGGTGAAGAAGCCGAGCACGCATTTTGGGGCGTCGACAAGGATGCGGATTCCATTGCCGAGTTCGTGAACCTTTATCTCGCGCGCAACGGCCGCGAACTTGCCCCGGTCTATCTGGCCGGCGAAAGCTATGGCGGATTTCGCGCCGCCCTTCTTTCTGACCGGCTCCTGGCGAAGGGGGTTCAGGTGAAAGGCGCGATCATGATCTCGCCCGCACTTGAGTTCTCCATGCTGCGTCAGGGCCAGCTGACGCTCTTGCCGCTTACGTTCGCGCTACCCTCGCTGACGGCGGCGCATATCGAAATGCGCGATGGCTCGAAAGCGCCGCTCGATGCCGTTCGTGAAGCCGAGACCTATGCGCGCACGCGCTATCTGGTTCATATGGCGGAGGGCCTGAAGCGCGACGATGCCGTTGTTGCGAAGCTGGCCGAGTTCACGGGGCTCGACGCGAGCATCATCGCCAAGCATCACGGCCGCGTTTCGGCATCGCTCTTCATCCGTGAGTACGAAAAGCGCGAGAACCGCGCGCTCAGCCGTTACGACGCCACGGTGAGCGTTCCGGCGCCGCAGCCGGAAGACAATGGGCATTTCGATCCCATTCTTGACGGCGCGATTACAGCGTTGAGACCGGCAGTCGTGAATTACCTGAGGCAAGAACTCGGCTTCCGCACCGATCTCGAATACCGGCTGCTTAACCGGGAAACCGGGGGCCACTGGGACTTCGGAACAAAGCCCAGCCGGCAAGGCTATGCAGGGTCGCTGGACGAGTTGGAAAAGGCGCGCATTCGCAACGGTCAGCTCAAGATCCTTATTGCGCATGGCTATACGGATCTCGTGACGCCTTACGCCATGTCGCAATATCTGGCCAGCCAGATGAAACCCATCGAGGGGGCGGCGCCGGTCGACGTTCGCGTTTATCGCGGCGGTCATATGATGTACCTGCGCCCGGCCTCCCGTGCCGAGCTTAGCCGCGATGCTCGCGGTTTATACGAGGCTGCGACGCCTCAATAGAGGCGCATGACCGGCGCCCTTGCAGGCGGCGCCCGCAAGCTCCGCGACATGGTTGGCGATCTGTTGGTCTTCGGCCGCAGCCAAGCCGCTGACGCCCACGGCTCCAACGATCACGCCCTCGATGGTCTTGATGATGCTTCCGCCGGGCAACGCGGTCAGCCGACCATCGCAAAAGTAAGACAGCACGATGTTTTCGCGGCGCAGACGTTCCAGCAGCGTGTCCGTATTCGTTTGCATGCGAGCGGCGCTGTAGGCTTTCGCCTGAGAGATGTCGATGCTGCGGATCGGCGTTCCTTCCACCCGCTGGAAAGCGACGAGGAATCCCGCCGTGTCGCAAATCGCCACGCAAATCGGGCGCCCGTAATCGGCCGAGGCCTTTTCGATCGCGTGCCGGATAAGTTCGTTTGATCGCTGCAGGCTGAGGCTGTTCATGGGCTTGCTTTCCGCTGTGCTGACTTCACCGTGAGTATGGAAGCGCTCTTTCGTTTATGCCAGACTGCCTGTGAGACATCACCTTTTTGTTCGCGTCCTATCGCCCGACCGCCTCGGCGCGTGTTTTCCTTCCGTCCCTCATTGAGAGCGCAGCATGATACAACCCATCAAACTGTCGGATGCGATTCGATTTCTGGAAGCCAAGGGCATCTCGCGCAACTGCCCGTCATGCGGTCATGACAAGTGCGATTTGATCAATGAGGAGCAGGGGAACCTGCACTTCGCGTTGCCTGGCTTCAAGTTCGGCGGATACGATATCAATCGGGCGGATATGTTTGGCCTTTTCGCTCTCACCTGCGCCGATTGCGGATTTGTGCGTCTCTTCCACCGCTCCGTCATCGCAAACTGGATCGAGCACAATCCTGCGGCAGGGATCGAGTAGGGCCTCATCGGTGGACGCATAAAGCCCCTCACTGGGGCTTTATGTCTGTATTGAGGTAAGAGTTCACAGCCCCGTCCTCCCGGAAGGGCGGTTACGCCCTATCCGGGATCGCAAAAAGCGCCGGCGTTTGTAATGATCCCGGATAACGCCTGCGGCGTTTCCGGGATGACAGGGCGAAGTCATCAACCCCAGCGAAGTCGATTGTGTCGAGACCGCCTATTTATGCAAGCTTCCCTTTCCCGAACACAAGTCCCAGCCGGTCGCGGCGATCAAGCTGCCGTATGTCCCGCAATCTCCCATACGTGATATCGCGGAACTTGCCGATTGCGCCGCTATAGAGATTGGTCAACGTTCCTTGAGCTTGGGCATATTTATACCCCTGATAGCTCATGATGCCCGCCTCGACAGGCGAAGCGACGCTCGTGCCGCCGACGATAACCCATCCGCCGTTTAGTCCGCCGTAGACCCAGACACCCCCGGAAGGGTTGGCGATAGCGGCGATGTCAGGAACTCCCCGGCTGGCGCCAACCACGGAGCTTATGACGTTCTGATAAGCTGGCCGCGCGACATAGACGCTAAGTCCGCGCGCCCGCGTCCTGCCAAACCACTTCCTGTCCGAAGTTTCCGGTCACGCGGTTGCGGCGAATCGCGGTTCCGCCGACGGCCACGACATAGGCGGATGTGCTCGGAAAGCTGACGCCAGGAGCGTCGCCGGTCGACGCGAGAAAGGTCACATTCGCCTTTTGAAAGTGGGTGTCATAAGAGGTTTGTCCGGAAAATTCCGAGCCGCCCCAGCTCATCGAAACGACGCCGCCTCCCGCAGCGGCCACCAAGGTGGACAGCCTTGTCAACGGCCGTCAACAGGTCGCTATAAGAGTTGGACGCCGCCTCAACCAGATAGATCTTGGATGAAGGAGACATCGCGTGAGCCCACTCGATATCCAACGACGACTCCAGCGCCCAACCTGTATTTGACGCCGGTTGTGAGCCTGAGGCGTAAACAACTTGCAACCCGCCGGGAGGCGCCGGCAAACCGAACTGGCTGTCGAACGTCGCCAGATCCGAGGCTGCGTCGGCGTTGTCGTAGGCGTCGACGATCGCGATGGCGAGGCCTGAGCCGCCCGTGACGACGCTAGTGAGCGTGTTTGGATTGCATCCGGTTACGACAGTGACGAAACCGTAGATGCAGGCGAGTGAGGACGGAGTCTCGAAATAATATCCCGAAGCCGGAACCGTATCCGGGCCGATGCCGCTTGCAGCCGACGCTTTGGACGGTTTCGCATTGGCTTCCGGGAGGATGACCTTAACCACATTGGTATGAGCGCGAACGCCGATATCTGAAGGGCTTTGCCTGTTCGAATCGGGATGCCAAAGACTGGGCGCGACATGCGGCTTTGCGCCCTGAGCAAATTCCGCCGACGCGCCGCCTGAAAGAACTCCTAACGCAACTATTCCGATTCCCGCCCCGAGGAACCAACTCAATGATGTTTTTCTCATGCGAAAAACTTTCGATAAGAGTTATTGAGTAATGCGTATTCTCGAACGGACATTACCCCGCTCAGCCGATATGCCTCGGCTTCGTAACAGGTGTCGGAGTCACGATCTACTTGAGCCGTAAGCTCGTCAGTGGATAAGGACTGCCAGATTAACTGACTGTGTCCGAACGGCATCTGTATGCAATCAAAAGTTATAATTGTATGTGACGACTACCAGAGCGGGAATTCTTCGGCGTCATTACGCCAGCGTCTAACAGCTCCGAAAAAGCCTGAAAGTTTGGCTTCATCCTTCGACAGGCTCAGGATGAGGTCGAGTGTTTTCAACGATTCGATCCTCATGGTGAGCTTGTCGAACCATGGGCAGCATCGTTCAGCAGCCCGTTAAAGTTACTTGGCCGCAAGCGGCGCGCCGCTTGAAAATGCCCGTTCACTTCGCGGAGCACGCGAACGCAGAAGGAAGCCAGGGCGCATTTATGCACGTATTGTCCCATCCCCGAGCCGTGGACCGGAGCCTCCAGCCATCAGGGTAGCAGTCAACGCAGCGCCAGAACCCAGTGGAAGGACGATAGAGCGGCCGATACGCGGCATGCCGTTGGTGCGTCGATTTTTGTGATTGAGCCGCCGCATCAATCATGGGGACGGCAATCATCGCCAAGGCAGCCGCGAGCGCTGCCGCGCATTATGCTCGCGTTCATCGATGACTCCTTACTACAAACCAATTCGCTGCCAGAATAACAACTGGCGGCTCCAAGTTTAAGTCAATCGGAAGCGGATCAATAAACCCTATTGTAAGTAATTATTAATGCCGAAGCTTTGATTCAAAGAAGACTATAACTATACGAACAAGATAGGCGCACCGATCGCTTAAGTGTGCGCTTGACTGCACGAGCGTAACCCGTGCGGGATAACCTCAGGCGTTTCGGGCGGTCGTCGATAGAGTGGTGGCAGCACCCCCAGTAGCTCCATTGAGCTAGCGCAGACATGCCGTTCGCAGATACACGCGCGCAAGCAATGTATTCGAATTGCTTCGAGCATCCGCGAGACGGCTTCTCCGTTTCGCAATTAGGGCCGTCTCGCCGAAACCGCTGATCGCGAATTGATCGTGGGCAAGTCGACCTCTTGGACCGGCCCGAGCCTAATCCGAATTTCAATTGATAAAACTAGGTCGATGAATGCCGCTCGTCGCTTGTCAGCCTACGGAAGCAGCCTAGAGATGCTACCGCGTTCGAAAGTGAACGTGGTTTTCGATATGATGGGCTGGTGCTTGGCTACGAAGCGGATGCGTGCCCGCAATGATTACACGGAGGAAACCGCCTGTCCCTTAACGCAAGTGACCTCATGGCTCTTGGGCATGGCTCCTGTCGTGAGTGACGGTGTAGACCCCAGAAGCCTCGATGCGTCTCCGGCTTGTAGGCTGTCAGGCATGTGTAAATCTCCGCTTGTTTGAAACGGAGCGCGCGATCTTGACTATTAAGACGAATCTGGCATTCTGTCGTTCGTCACAACTGTTTACGACGGTCCCGGCTCCATTGGGTTGGATGGGACGCACTTCGAAGGTCCTTTGGACTTGATCTCCCGAAGCGCCTTTACATTGATACACATACCATAACTTGTGTATTTTATCGGATTTGGAGTTCAAGGTCTTAGTAATTGTGCCGCATTCTTTTTGTAGGGTCCGCGCTTCTTCGGTGTTTACTGCTTTGCATCAATCAGGGCGATCAGCTCCGCCGATCCCCAGAGCTCATCGGTCAAGCCTGCGGCTATTGCCGGGGAAACCGTGGCTGAGGCGCAAAGTTAATTACATCCTTGGGGGATAACGATGGCGATCTGGCACGCAGATTTGACGAGAAGATGATAGAGAGCCACAAAATTGATCGAGGCCACCGAAGCTGAGGCGGCTAGAAGGCGTCTCAACGGATGAGAGACACCAAAACGAGTTGATGTAACAAGGACCGTCATCAAGCCCTCAAATTAGGACACTACCTTGATTTGAAATAATTCGCTTTTTGTCAAAGGAAGGGATGCGCCTTCCGCAGCCGTCCCGTGCCCGGCTTGCCGGCGACGAACGCAGGAGCGGCGCCTTTCGTTTCACGCCCACGCTCGGCGCAAAGCCCGGCCGCACAGGTAAACGGAATGTCGCCAGCCGGGGCTGCGCCATGATGTTTACCGTTTTGTGGTTAACGGATGCGCGCCCGGAATTATTTCCGGTCATGATTTGGTTAGCATTTGGTTTACTGGGCGCGAAGTAGAGCAGCGCCGCGCCTTCGGACGGCGAGGCAAAAGCTGCTGTAACCTATTGAAAAATCAAGATGTTTTATCCTTAACAAATTGCCCATTAAATTAAATTTAATGCCGGAATTTTTTTCTTTACTGGGACGCGCAAAAGTCCGTTAAATATATTGCGACTTCGCCTGTTAACCCTGCCAACGGCGCGGCGCACGCTCAGGCAGCGCCGCCATCCTGAAATTTATCATTATATTTCAATAGCTTACGCCTTTAACCTCTCGATAAGGCGCATTCCTGTAAGATCTCACACTCAACGAACAGGCCAGCAAACCGCACGCGAAAATGGTCCAAAACTGAAGCGAGATGACGCCTTTGGCGCTTTGTATAAAAAATACCAGCGATGGCGCCGGGTTCAGGGGGCGGCGATCAGGTCGAGCCACTCGTCTTCCGAGAGCACCTTCACGCCAAGCTCCTCGGCCTTCTTCAGCTTCGATCCGGCGCCCGGCCCCGCCACGACGTAAAGCGCGTTCTTGGACACGGACCCCGCCACTTTCGCGCCGAGCCGTTCGGCCTGCGCCTTGGCTTCGTCGCGGGTGAAGCGTTCGAGCTTGCCGGTGAAGACCACGGTTGCGCCCGCGAGCTTCGACGACACGATGTCGGGCTTGTAGTCCTCGACGGTCAGCTCGCGCGTGAGGTTCGCGATGACCTCCTGGTTATGCGGCTCCTGGAAGAAATCGACGATGGACTGCGCCACCACGTCGCCGATGCCGTCGATCTCGTTCAGCCGTTCCAGGGCGTGCGCGTCCGCCATGGCGTGGCGCAGGTGCTCCAGCGAGCCGAAGCTCCTGGCCAGCAGCTTGGCCGTCGTCTCGCCCACATGCCGGATGCCGAGCGCGAAGATGAAGCGCTCCAACGCAATGGTGCGCCGCGCTTCGATGGCCGCGAACAGATTGGCGGCGGATTGCGCGCCCCAGCCCTCCTTCTCGGCCAGCCTCGGCGCAGAGCCGCCGTCGCGCGCCTTCAGCGTGAAGATGTCGGCGGGCGCGCGAATGCGGCCTTCCTCGAAAAACGCCTGGATGTGCTTTTCGCCAAGGCCCTCGATGTCGAAGGCGAGCCGCGACACGAAATGACGAAGCCGCTCCACCATTTGCGCGGGGCAGATCAGGCCGCCCGTACAGCGGCGCACGGCGTCGAGCTTGCCGGTCTTGGGGTTGGCCTCGCGCACGGCGTGGCTGCCGCAGGCGGGGCATGTTTCGGGAAACACGAAGGAAACCGCGGTTGCGGGCCGCTTTTCCGGCACGAAGCCCAGGATTTGCGGGATGACGTCGCCCGCGCGCTGCACGATGACCGTATCGCCGACGCGGACATCCTTGCGCGCGATCTCGTCCTCGTTGTGGAGCGTTGCGTTTTGCACGACCACGCCGCCGACCGTAACCGGCGCGAGTTTCGCCACCGGCGTCAGCGCGCCTGTGCGGCCGACCTGAACATCAATGCCCTCCAGCACGGTCATCGCCTTCTCGGCGGAGAATTTGTGCGCGGTCGCCCAGCGCGGCGTGCGCGAAACGAAGCCAAGCCGCTCCTGCAGATCGAGCCGGTCCACCTTGTAGACCACGCCGTCGATGTCGTAGCCGAGCGCGGCGCGGTTCAGCTCGATGGCGCGGTAGGCCTCCAGCATCTCCTCGACCGACTTGCACAGTTTGAGAGGCGGCATGAGGAAGCCCCAGCTCGCGATCGCTTCCAGCACGCCGTGGTTCGTATCGGCGGGCAGTTCGCTTGCCTCGCCCCAGCCCCAGGAGAAAAAGCGCAAGGGCCGCGCAGCCGTGATCGCCGGATCGAGCTGGCGCAGCGAGCCTGCCGCGGCATTACGCGGGTTCGCGAAGATCTTCCCGCCGGCCTCGAGCTGCCGCTGGTTCAGCTCGGAAAAATCGGCATGCGACATGTAGACTTCGCCGCGCACCTCGAAGACGGCGGGCACGTTCCGGCCCTTCAGCTCGTTCGGAATCTGCCTGATGGTCCGCACATTTGCGGTCACGTCCTCGCCTTCGGACCCATCGCCGCGCGTCGCCGCCACGACAAGTTCGCCACGCTCGTAGCGCAGCGACACCGACAGGCCGTCGATCTTGTTCTCGGCGGTGAAGTTCAGCGGCGCGTCAGCGGAAAGCTTCAGGAAACGCCGAACCCGCGTGACGAATTCCTCGACGTCCTCGTCGCTGAACACGTTTCCAAGCGACAGCATCCTGATTGAATGCCGGACCTTCGCGAACTTCTCAGACGGCGCAGCTCCGACTTTTTGCGTCGGGCTTTCCGCCGTTATGAGCGATGGAAAACGAGCCTCCAGCGCCTCGGTGCGGAGCCGGAGCTTGTCGTAATCCGCATCCGAAATTTCAGGCTGGTCTTCCCGATAATAGAGGCGGTCGTGGCGCTTGATCTCCCGGACCAGGACATCATGCTCGTCCTTCGCCTCTTCAAGCGTGAGACTCTCGACCGGATGCGCGACGCCATCCGCCTGCGCCGCCTCCGGCTCAGGCGGCCTCATACTTGGCTCCGATAAGGCTCCGGGCGGCGGCTCTCGCCTCCTCCGTAACCTCTTTGCCCGCAAGCATACGGGCGATTTCTTCGCGGCGGCCGCGAATGTCCAGCGCCTCGGCGCGGGTTTGGACGGAGATAGCCTCGCCGTCACCGCGCGCGGTTTTGTAAAGCCGGAAGTGCGCGTCCGCGTGCGCAGCCACCTGCGGCGAGTGGGTTACCGCCAGGACCTGAGCGCGATGCCCCAGCCGCTGAAGGCGCTCCCCGATCGCCGAAGCCGTCGCCCCGCCGACACCCGTATCGATCTCGTCGAAGACCAGCACAGGCGCGGTGGTCCGTTCCGCGAGAACCACTTTAAGCGCGAGCAGGAAGCGAGCCAGCTCGCCGCCCGAAGCCACCTTCATCAATGGGCCGGGGTTCGACCCAGGGTTCGTCTGAACATGAAACATGACCGATTCACGCCCGAAGGGCCCGCCGGAGAGGCCGCTTTTGTCCTCGGGAAGCCTTTCAGTTTGGGTCGTGAACCGTGCTTTTTCAAGCCGCAGCGGCGCCAACTCCTGTTGAACCGCGGCGTCAAGAAGGGCGGCGGTGGCGCGTCTCTTCTCGCTTAGCGCATCGGCAGCCTTCATGTAGGCAGCGCCTGCCGCCTCGGCTGCCTTTCGCGCGGCTTCCAGATTTTCGGCGCCCATTTCGATCTTGGAAAGCTCATCGAGGAAGCGCCGATGAACCGCTGGAAGCTCGCTGACTGGCACGCGGTGTTTCCGCGCAACCGCCCGGAGCTTGAAAAGGCGCTCCTCGATTGCCTCCACATTGTCCTGACTTTCCGAGCGAAGCTGCGCCGCAACAAGCGAGCGCGCCTCTTCGGCCTCGATCAAGACGCGCTCCAGCGCGGCTTGGATGGGCCTCAGGCGATCTGAAAGGTGCGGCTGGCGTTCAAGCCTTCGCAGCACCGCATTGAGCTTCCCATCGGGGAAGACGGGGCCGGACAGAGCGTCGGCGGCGCTTTCGAGATCCTCCCTGAGCTTCGCGGACGAGAGGATCGCCTGCCGCTTTGCGGCGAGCGCCTCTTCCTCTCCGGGCTGCGGCGCAAGCGTGTTCAGTTCGTCGCAGGCGGCCGTGAGGTAGTCCGCTTCACGTTGGGCAAGCTCGAGCCCTTTCTCGAGGTCCGTGACGGCCTTGCTTCGCTCGCGCCATTCCTCCCACAGCCGCGAAACAGCCTGTACCTCCGGCGCCAGCCCGCCGAACAGGTCGAGGAGATGGCGGTGCGTCGCGGGGTCCAACAGGGCGCGATCATCATGCTGCCCGTGGATTTCCACAAGTGTCCGGCCGAGCTGCCGCAACAGCGCGGTTGAGACAGGGCGATCATTTACGAAGGCCTTTGTGCGCCCGTCCTCGTATTGGATACGCCGAAGGATGAGCAGATCCTCGCTATCGATACTCTGCTCACGAAGGAGGCCGCTGGCAGGATGTGAGGGATGAAGCTCGAAAGATGCTGTCACCGAAGCGGACTGCGCGCCTTTGCGGACCAGCCGGCCGTCGCCGCGAGCGCCGAGCGCGAGACTTCAGGCTGTCGAGGACGATGGACTTGCCCGCGCCGGTTTCGCCGGTGAAAATCGTCAGCCCCCTGGCGAGCGAAAGATCGAGGTGATCGATCAGAACGATGTCGCGGATCGAAAGAGCCGCTAGCATGGCGTCTCCCTAAGCGATTCGCGTCACAAGAGCGGCGCGCCTTGATCGGCCAAGCAGTGCTTGCCAAACGGGCCAACGGGTCGCCGCCGACGTCTTCCCGGAAGGGCGCAGCCATGCCCAGGATTGCAGCAAATTGAAGCGCCTACCTTTTTGCGATCCCGACTCACCCTTTGTTTGGGCGCGAAGACGAAGCCTTGGGCGAGGGCTCCCAGGATGAGAATCCGTTGGCCAGATTAGCGAAGTTTGCTTAGGCATCAGCCCGCAACGCTGGAAACGGTTTTCTTCCAGGTCTGGCTGATCCATGAACCGCTATCCTCATGAGGCGCCGCGCCACCGGATTGAAGCAGGGCATAGGCGTCCTTGTACCATTGGCTATCCGGGAAGTTATGCCCGAGAACTGCGGCCGCCGTCTGCGCCTCGTTCACAATACCGAGCGCCATGTAGCACTCGGTCAGCCGCATCAGCGCCTCTTCCACGTGGCTGGTCTGTTGGTAATCCGCGACGACGGTCTTGAACCGATTCACGGCCGCGAGATAGTTGCCCTTCTTCTGCCAGTAGCGGCCGACACTCATCTCCGCCGCCGCAAGCGTATCGCGCGCAAGTTTGATTCGGCGTTTTGCCTCTTCCGTATATTCGCTGTTGGGATAACGGCGCATGAGCGTTTCCAGCTCGGCGATCGCCTTTTTGGTCTCGCCCTGGTCGCGGCTCGGTGAGGAAACGCGGTCGAAATAGGAAGCAGCGATGATTTGCTGCGCCTGGGCCGCTTCCTTCGTGCCGGGATGCAGCTGCAGATAGCGGCGCGCAGCCGCCACGGCCTCGGGGCCTTTTCCGGCCTTTTGATAGGCGACGGCCGCCATCAGCGTGGCCTTCTTGGATTCCTCAGAATACGGGTAGAGCTGGTCGATCCTCTCGAATATCTCCGCGGCTTTGGCGCTGCTGCCACCGTCGAGTTTTTCCTGGGCGTCCTTATACATCACATCCGGCGGACGGGTATCGAGCGTGCCAGAATCGCTGCTGCCAAACAAGGAACCCATTGAGCTGCAGCCAGCGAGACAAGCCGCCAAAAATATCGCAGCCGTAGTTTGCCCGACAAATCGCAATCTCATCTCACCTTGCTCCAAAGCCCCATCTCTGAGCGCGAATCAACCTCGCTAGCCTCAGCTTTCTACGCGAGAAAGCAACAAAATGATGGTCAATTGCGGAGTTTTTCAGTCGAAAGGTGCGCTGAACGCCACGGCAAAGAAATGTGAGATCGCCGGAAGCAGTTACTCAATTTCCAGGCGAACACAACCTCATCTCCGCTTCCGATCGCGCAGATAAAGGGGAAGCCGGACCCACGAGAACCAGACGTCCTCAGTCGGTCTCGGGTGCGAAGTTCGGCGTTGCGAAGGCGATGCCAAACTCGGCGCTCGGGGCGACATGGCGGGCATGCGGCTTCTCAGCCATCTCGACGATCGTCCAGGCGTCCTTATTGTCGTAAAGGGCGTGAAGCACCTTGGAATTCAAGCGATGGCCGCCCCGGGAGGACCGGTAGAGCCCAAGAAGCGGAGCACCGGCAAGAGCGAGATCGCCAACCGCGTCCATGGCCTTGTGGCGGACGAATTCGTCGCTGTAGCGGAGCCCTTCGATGTTGAGGATCCGGTCGTCTCCGATTGCCACAGTGTTTTCGAGCGATGCGCCGAGCGCGCGCCCAGCGGCCCAAAGCTGCTTCACGTCCTTCATGAAGCCGAAAGTGCGGGCGCGACAGAGCTTCTTTTTGAAGGACCAGGGCGTCACATCCACATCGAGACGCTGCTTGCCGATGAATGGCGAATTGAAGTCGATTTCAATGTCCAGGCGGAAGCCATTGTAGGGAAAAATCTCTCCGATGGCGTCGCCGTCCTTTACCTGCACAGGGCGCAGGACCTTAATGTAGCGGCGCGGCTCATCCTGCTCGCGCAAGCCCGCTTCTTCGATCGCGTCGACGAATGGCTCGGCGCTGCCATCCATGATCGGAATTTCATTGCCGTCGACCTCGATATCGACGTTATCGACGCCGAGACCACGAAGAGCGGCAAGCAGGTGTTCCACAGTGGCGACGGACACACCGTCCATGCCGCTCAGGACCGTGCATAGAGTGAGATTGCTGACCGCCCTGAAATCTCCGGGCACGTGTCCCGCGCGGCCGCCGCCCTGAACGTAGAAATTATAGCCGGTGTTTGGCTCGGCAGGGCGCAGAATCAACGAGACCTCAGCGCCGCTATGGACGCCCGCGCCTTTCATGACGATATCGCGATCGACGGTTGACTGCCTACTCGAAAAGCTGCGAAAGCTCATAGTTTGCGCCGTTCTTTTGTGCCATGGCGCCCTTCCCTTGCCGAAGGAAGACGCCCCCCCAACGCGAATGATGCCTGAAGCCTCGGCTACGAAGCATCGGTACTCTCACGCTTATTCTTGGAACCTGGCTAGGCCGGTTACGCACCCCGAAGACTCATTCCATCTCGTGAGTGCGAACCTAGCCACGGCGGCGAGGGCGCTTCAAATCACGGATTTTAACAGTCTGTTACGGAGGAGGCGCTAAAGCGTCTCAACTTGCATGACACAGGGCGGCGTATGCCGGGCGCAAGCGGGTCGACAAGATCAAAGAGACGCGCCTCTAAGAGACGGGCTTCTTAAAAAATTTTGGAATTTCAATGGCTTCCTCGGAATTTTGCCGGGTCGTGGAAGCATCGCTGCCTTGGCCTTCGCCCTGTCCCCTTCCGGCGGACAGTGAGGAGCCGTTGCGATGTCCTTGTTCTGAAGCCAATTTTTCAGATCGCGGTCGTTGCTGAAATGCAACGGATTTCGCTGGGGACGAAGCCTTCGAGCTACGGTCTTTGCCAGCCATCCAGTCGAAGAATCCACGAGGCTTCGACGATGTTCGATTCGACGGCGCGCTATTTGCGGGCGCGTTCCCGTCGTTAAGCTCCGGGAAATCCTGATAGGTCAATGGCCTGCGCGGCGGACGCGCGGTTTTCGCCGGAGGAAGAGGCTCGAATCTCTGCGCGTTATCCGGCGAGGCAGATAGGCCCTCATTGTCCGGGCTCCTCCTCATCTTCGGCTCGAGCACGACACGCCTGTCCTGCGGTTGCCTCGCAACATTCACCGGCTCGCGTGACGGCAACAGGCTGCGTCTTGGCGCTGTCGGAACTATCCGGTCGGCGAGACTGAACTCTCTCTCAGGGAAAGCGTGCGGCATCAGGGGCATGTGGTCGCCGGGGACGATTCCTGTCGCCACCACCGACACACGAACCCGGTTTTGCAGAGAGGGGTCGAAGGTCGCGCCGACGATGATGTTGACTTCCGGATTTTCGTCCGCATCAACTTCGCGGCGAATTCGGGATGCCGCCTCTTCGACCTCGTAAAGCGTCATGTTGAAGCTGCCGGTGATGCTCACGAGCAGGCCCTTGGCGCCCCGCATGGACACCTCGCCCAGTAGCGGATTCGAAATCGCGGCTTCCGCGGCCTGCAGCGCGCGCTTCTCGCCCTCCGCTTCGCCCGTCCCCATCAGCGCCGTTCCCATATTCTGCATCACGGTGCGGACGTCGGCGAAGTCGAGGTTGATGAGCCCTTCCTTGACCATGAGGTCGGTGATGCACGAGACGCCGGATTTCAGCACATCGTCCGCGCGCATAAAGGCGTCGGCAAATGTGGTTTTCTCGCTCGCAACCAGGAAGAGATTCTGGTTCGGAATGACGATGAGCGTGTCCACGTGCTTGGCGAGGTTTGCAATCCCCACTTCCGCGGTGCGCATCCGCCGCTGACCTTCGAACTCGAAGGGCTTCGTCACAACCGCAACCGTCAGGACGCCGAGTTCCTTCGCCGTCCGGGCAATGATTGGCGCGGCGCCCGTACCCGTGCCGCCTCCCATGCCGGCGGTGATGAAGAGAAGATGTACACCATCCAGATTGGAGCGAATTTCCTCGATCGTTTCCTCAGCGGCGGCAGCGCCAATTTCCGGCCTGGAGCCCGCTCCGAGCCCCTCGGTGACGCTAACGCCCATTTGGATGACTGTGCCCGCGCTCGATGTCGCCAGAGCCTGGGCATCGGTGTTTGCGGCGATGAAGTCCACGCCTTCGAGGCCGCTTTCGATCATATTGTTGACTGCGTTGCCGCCCGCGCCGCCGACGCCGATGACCGTGATGCGCGGTCGCAACTCCGTCAATCCTGGAAGTTGCAGGTTTATTCCCATGGCAGGCCTCGCCGGCTCCATTCTTGAGCTTTACGCTCGCTTATGCCTACAGCCGATTGCGTGGAGCCGACCTTAGAGAAAGCTTGTCCGCAGCCATTGGCTGATTCGAGACGCGTAGCTACTATCTTGGGAGATAAGTTCTGGCGCGTAGGGTATTCCTCCCGCGGACTGATGCCGGCTTGCATAAAGACATCCCCCAACCAGCGCGCTTAACGCGTTACCGGCGCTGAGGCCGTTTAAGTTGATGGGTCTTGCCGTTCTGACCTCCGACGCGAGAAGATGCGAAGCAAGTTCGCGAACTCCCGGAAGTAGACTGCCGCCGCCGGTCAGCACGACTCCCCCTGACGGAATAGAATATCCAGCACCCTTTAACCGGTCATTAACGGCCTGAAGGAGAGTCGATACCTTCAATCGAACAATATGATTAAGAGAAAATTTGGACACAGGCTCGCGGGTTTCCCCGTTGTTCACCGGCAAATCAACGTCGGCTTGCAGACTATCGTAGACACTGCCGTAGCGGATCTTTAGTCGTTCAGCTTCGAATTTACGAAGATTAAACGCCCGCGCGATCTCTTCGGAGATGTGCTGGCCGCCGGAATCGATGCAGCTGGCGAAAACAGGTACACCGTGCACAAAGAGAACGTAGCCTGTTGATTGGGCGCCCATGTCGACCACGAGAACCCCTGCCGACCGCTCCAATGCGTTGGTTACCGCCAATGCTGAGGCGATTGGGCCCGCAATGTATCCGCGGACCGTGAGCAGGCTTCTGGCGAGGCATGACGCGACTTGGCGCGCGCCTTTAAGAGGCATTGAGATGGCGACGACATCGGTTTCCTCTGCGGAATTGCTCTCAGCCGTGGCTGTCCCTGCGTCGTCAGCTTCGCCCGCTGTCATGAAAATATGAAGAAGCTTCCGTTGTGCTTTTGAGCAATAGTCTCCGGCGGCAATTGAAATCGCGTCGATGTCCTCCCTTAGGAGCGTCCCTTGTGCGCCAAGCCGGGCAGCGAAGGTTTCCGCCAAGAGGCCAGGGAACTGGCCCGTCACAAGAACCTCATCGACCGTCATGCCGGCTTCGCCTTCGGCCTGCGCCACGGCTCGCCTTATGCTTGTTTCCGTGGCCGCCAAATTGGCGATGCGCCCGCCTGAGAAGCCGGACGATCTGACGACAGCGCTGCCCAAAACGCGGATGTTCTTCGCGCCTGCGTCGAAGCCAAAGCGCGGCGCGGACAGTGAGACAATCGCGCAGGCGAGCTTCTGCGTCCCCAAATCCACAATCGTTATGACATCGTCTCGCGTTCTGAACGGCCATAGCCGCGACGGACCGCGAGAGGTCTGCCGCCGCTCGTCCATCATAAGGCCCTGCCTCTTCTCGGCGGCAATGCGGGTTGCGCCGGGCCCGACGTAATCGTGGCGACGGCCCTGTCGCGATTGGCCAGGGTCGGCTCACGCAGCTGTAAGATCGTCCGGTTCGTGAGACGCAAATCGATCGTATCCAAGGCCATGTCAGCAATCTTGCTGCTAGTCAGAAGCGTTTCAACTTTCCCGAGAACTAATGCGCTCACCTTGCGCGGGAGTTTCAAGATCAGTCCATTGTCAAGCTTGACCTGCCAAAATCGTTCGGCGATGAGGTCAAGGCGTTCAACGCGCCGCATGATGGTCTCATGACCGGAAAGGGCATCGGCAACCTCGGCGGCTTCCGCTGGAGCGCCTTCGCCGGCGAAAAGGAGCAGAGTTTCGAACCGCTCTTCCGCCGGTCCCAGGATGCGGCCCTCGCGGTCGATGGCCTGCACTATATTTTCAGCATCAGCCCATCGCGCAAAGGGCTCGCGCTCGCTGACTAGCACCTCGAGCCGCGAAGGCAGAATTCGGCGCACCTCCGCCGAGGCGACCCAGCCGAGTTTCATGAGTCGGTCCTGCGCTTCAGCCGTATCGTAGGAGAGGGAGGAGTTCGCATATGGCAAGCCGAGCGCTTTCAGAAGCGACTCCCGCGGCGTGTTCTTGGAACCGGAAAAGGTGAGGTCTTCGACGCGAAAGCCTGCGTCGTAAGCAGCCCGGTCTGACATCGCGGCGACTTCGTCGAAGATCGCCGCCGTCGCGCCCGACAGGTGCAGCCCATAGAACGCCGTCGCGGCAAGGAAAATCATGCTTACCAGGAAGCCAATCCGCGCCGCATGGTCTGCATGCGCCTCAACGATCGAAAACCAGGAAGACTGATCTTTCCCTTTGTCGACCGCTTGCGCCCCGCTGTCTCCGAGGCTCGCTGATCGAACCTTATCTTGGTTTACCGGCTGCACGAGGCATCCTCCACAATCCACCGAACAAGCTCGCCGAACGTCAATCCAACATGGGCAGCGAGTTCAGGAACAAGCGACGTCGCCGTCATGCCTGGCTGAGTATTAACCTCAAGGCAGACAAGCTCGCCCGTTCCCCCCGGCCGATCGTCGAAACGAAAATCGGCGCGGCTTATACCCCGGCAGCCCAATGCGTTGTGTGCATCAACCGCCAATTTTTGGATAAACTTGTAAATGTCCGGTGAAATTTGTGCCGGTAGAATGTGGCGTGAGCCTCCTTTTGCGTATTTTGCTTCGTAATCGTAGAAATTGAGCCCCTCGGCGGGCAGGATTTCGATGATGTCAAGGGCGCGATCGCCCATGACGGCGCAGGTCAGTTCCCGGCCGCCGATGTAACGCTCGACGAGAACGTCGCCATAAGCCCAATCGGGCCGCGTCAGCTCCTGCGGCGGAAACTCATGATCCTCGCGCACGATGTAGACGCCGACGCTCGATCCCTCCGTAACCGGCTTGATGACATAGGGCGGTGGCATGATATGGCCGCGACGCTGCCTCCTCGCGGCTCGCCACGATCCCGTCTGCAACCGGCACGCCTGCCGCCTTGAAGACGACCTTGGCGCGCGCCTTGTCCATCGCGAGCGCGGAAGCCAAGACGCCCGAATGCGTATAGGGGATTTCCAGCGTCTCAAGCACGCCCTGGATGCAGCCATCCTCGCCCCACTTGCCGTGAAGCGCATTGAAACAGGCATCGGGTTTGAGAATGGCAAGGCGGTCGGCAATGTCGCGGTTCACGTCGATGGGCGCGACCTTGTAGCCGAGGTGCTCAAGCGCGCTCGCGCAGGCCGCGCCGGATCGGAGCGAAACATCCCGCTCCGAAGACCAGCCGCCCATCAGGACCGCGATATGGTGGAACCCGGTTGTCATTCAGCGGCGGCGAGCTGGCTTCCTGCGGCTGATATGCCGATGCGCTTGATTTCCCATTCCAGCATGATCCCGCTGTTCGCGAAGACCCGCTCGCGGACAAGCTCGCCCAGCCGCTCCACGTCGGCGGCAGTGGCGCCTTGATCGTTGATGAGAAAATTGCAATGCATCTCGGACATATGAGCGCCGCCCACGCGAAGACCGCGGCAGCCAGCCGCGTCGATAAGTTTCCAGGCGCTGTGGCCTGGAGGGTTTTTGAAGGTTGAACCCCCCGTGCGGCTTTTTATGGGCTGATGCGTTTCGCGATACTCGGCGACGCTCTTGCATCTCGCGCTCGATCTCCGCAGGCTTACCCTCGCGGCCTTCAAAAATCGCGTAGGTGAAAATGTAATCGTTGGGAACGGCGCAATGGCGGTAGGTGAAGCCCATTCCGGCGTTATCAAAGACATGGATCCTGCCGCTGCGGTCGACGGCGCGCGCTTCAACCAAAACGTCCTTCGTTTCTCCGCCATGTGCGCCTGCGTTCATGCGAAGCGCACCGCCGACGGTGCCGGGTATCCCCCGATAGAAGGCAAGACCTGCGATGCCTGCCGACGACGCGGCATGGGCCAGCCTGACATCGGGCGCCGCCGCGCCTGCTCGTATCCGGGTGACGCTGACCGGCGCGGTTTCGTTGAAGCCTCGGGCAAGGCGAATGACAACGCCGGGAACGCCGCCGTCCCGCGCCAACAGGTTCGAGCCGACGCCGATTACCATCACCGGCAAGTCGAGCGGGCAGCGGGATAGGAAATAGGCCAGATCGTCCTCATCGGCCGGCGTGAAGAGCACTTGCGCCGGTCCGCCAACGCGCAGCCACGTCAGGTCTTTGAGCGAGACATTCGGCAGGAGCCTACCGCGAAGGTCGGGGGCAGCCGCGAGAAGACTGGGAACAAGGTCCGGGAACACGATCACTCCGCCGCGCCGGCAAATGCGGAATAAAGGCTGAGGCGGCCTGGAAGGGCGCGCGTCCATTCACTGATGGTGCCAGCGCCAAGCCCGATCACGAGATCGCCCGGCCGTGCGAGAGCCACAACCGAACGCGTGAGCGTGTCCTCGCCTTCGATTGGATAGACTCGCGCGTGGCCTGCATGCCGGATGCCCTCAACGAGCCTGTCGCGGTCGAAACCGTTCGGCGCTTCGCCGGCGGCGTACACCGGCGTGATGAACACCATGTCGGCATCTTTGAAGCACTCGCAAAACTGATCGAACAAAGATTTCAGCCGCGAAAAGCGATGGGGCTGCATGACGGCAATCACGTGGCCCTTCGAAGCTCCGCGCGCGGCGCTCAGCGCGGCCGCTATTTCGGCGGGGTGGTGGGCGTAATCGTCGTAAATCGAGACGCCGTTCCATTCTCCGGTTGGGGTGAACCTGCGGTCGACGCCTTCAAAGGTTGAAAGGGCTTCGAAAATCTGATCGGGCGAGAGGCCCACATGCTGTCCGACCGTGATCGCGGCCGCCGCGTTCAGCGCGTTGTGCACGCCGGGGACCCGAAGCTTGAATTTGTTTTTCCGGAAAGGAGGTTTGCCAGCGCCCGCGGCCAGAACTGCGTCGAAGGTCACCGATCCGCCATTTGTGGCGATCGCGTCGATCCGCGACTGTGCATCGAGGGCACGCCCAAAGGTCGCAAGCGCCGGGAGGCTTCCTTCCGCGTCGAGACGGTTGAGGAGGCTGCGTACAACGGGATGGTCGATGCCGGGCACGGCGACGCCATTCTTCGGGATCTGCCGTAAGAAGGTCAGGAACGCCTCGTGAAGGACGGCCTCCGTCCCGTAATAATCGAGATGTTCCGGGTCGATATTTGTCACGACGCCGATTTCGGTCGGCAGGCGGATAAAGGTGCCGTCCGACTCATCGGCCTCGACGACCATCCATCGGCTCGAACCGATGCGGGCATTCGATCCCCAGGCGTGAACGACGCCGCCGACAAGCACGGTCGGATCGAGACCGGCCTCAACCATCATCCAGCCGATCATGGCCGTGGTCGTCGTCTTCCCGTGAGAACCGGTGACAGAAATCGTCCGGTAGCCCTTCATCAGCGCGGCGAGCGTATCGGCCCGGCTGAACACCGGCAGCCCTTTTTCGCGCGCAGCCTTGAGCTCTGGATTTGTGTCCTTGACCGCGGTCGAAATAACCACCGTCGCTGCGCCTTCGAGATTCTCGGCGCACTGGCCAACAAAAACCTTGATGCCTTTGCTCGAGAGGCGGCGAAGATTTGCTCCGTCTTTCTGGTCGCTGCCTTGAACATCAAGGCCACGCGCGGCCATAATCTCGGCGATGGCGCTCATGCCGATGCCACCGATGCCAATAATATGTACACGACCGCCGGAAAGCGGGTCTTTCATTGCCGTGTCCTCTCTTCTCCTTAACCGCCTGCGGGCAGCTGCCCCCCATGATAGAAGCAGATTCTTAAGCAGTTACTTCTGCGCCCACGGGTGAACCTTGCTTTTCCGCTAACTCTTCAAGGAGATTCGCAAGATTTTCAACAGCTCTGTAATTCGCAAGCGCATGCGCGGCCGTTGCGGTTCTCACGAGCGCCGCAGGATCCTCGAAAAGACGGCGCACCGCTCCCGCAAGCCCCTCGGCGGTCAGCGAACTCTGCGGGTAACAGTAGCCGGCGCCTGCGCTCTCCATCCGGGTTGCGTTTTCGAGTTGGTCGTTGTCCTTCGCATGCGGGAGCGGAACGAGAATGGCGGGGCGTCCAAGAGCGCAGAGTTCGGCGACTGTGGTAGCGCCGCTTCGCGAAACGATCAGGTGCGAATTCGACATCCGGTACGGAAGATCCTCGAAGAATGTCGCTAGTTCCGCAGCCACACCGGAAGCCTCGTAACTGTCGAAAACCTGGTCGATATCCTCGGCCCGGCATTGCTGCATGACGAAAAGGCGGTCCTTGATCTGTTGTGGCAGCAATTGCAGGGCCTGCGGCATCATTTCGGAGAAATACCGCGCTCCCTGGCTGCCGCCAAAGACAAGCAGATTGAGCTGGGCCTGGCTCGCCGGCGGACGATAGGGAATATTCTGCAAGTCGAGGACCGCTTTGCGAAGAGGGGTTCCGGTGACTCGCGCTTTCTGCAAAAGCTTGCCTTCAAGATATTTCGTGATCTCGAAGGAGCACGCGATGGCCTTGACCATCGGCGCGAGAAAGCGGTTGGCCTGGCCCATCACCGAGTTCTGTTCATGGATAGCGGTCGGAATGCCGCGCCCCATGGCGGCAAGAACCGGCGCGAGCGTTGGATAGCCGCCAAAGCCTATAAGGGCCTTGGGTTTGGCTTCCCCCATGATCCGGTACGAGGCCTGGAAGCCATTTCCGAGAAGCCCTAGCGTTTTTGTCGCCTCGATGGGGGAACGCCCGTGAAAGGTCGCTGCGGGCACCTTGTAAATCTTGCGCGCCGGAAAATCGCCGCCAAACACATTGCCGCGCGTATCGGTGATAAGGTCCACCTCGTAGCCGCGTCGAACCATTTCCTCGCAAAGCGCCTGCGCGGGAAAAAGGTGACCGCCGGTTCCACCGGCCGTCAGCATAACCGAACCGCAGCTCATGGAAGCGTCTCCCTGCCGGGCGTCATTGCCAAGCCCCCGACCCCCGGAAAGGCCTGGGAGACGCATTTGAACACTGACCGCTTCGTCAAAGCGACAATCATGCCAAGAGTGATCGCGGTCGCGAGAAGCGAGGATCGGCCATAGGACACGAACGGGAGCGTGACCCCCTTCGCCGGAAGCAGATTCAAATTTACCGCCATATTGATCAAGGCCTGCAATCCGAAAATCATGACAAGGCCCGCGGCCGCGAGACGGACGAAAGTCTCCTGTTCGCGGAACGCGCCACTTAAGGCTCTCCAGACAATTAAGCCATAAATAAGGATCAGGAAGAGGCACGCGGCAATGCCCATCTCCTCGGCCACCGCTGCGAACACGAAATCGTTATGGGCGTCAGGAAGCCGCGCCTTTGTGAAGCCTTCGCCCAGCCCATGCCCGAACCATCCTGCGTCGCGGAAGGCGTTGACCGCCACGGAGGTTTGCAAGGACTTGGCAGTCCCGCCGGCGAATCGATTAATGCGGCTCATGAAATGGGGCATAGTGAAGTAGGCCGCGGCAACGCCCGCCAGGATGACGATCAGGAACAAGGGTGAGAGGCGCAGCGAGTAGCCGGACAGGAAGAAAAGACCGCACCAAACGCACGTCACGATAATCGTCTGCCCCATGTCAGGCTCCAGGACGAGGAACGCAACAAAAAGGAGGAGCATCAACAGAGCCAACTCAAGCGCGGGCATGTCCTGCCTCTTGACGCTTTCCGAGAACAGCCAGGCGGACAGCACGACAAAGCCTGGCTTGACGAATTCGGATGGCTGCAGGAACACGCCCCCGATAATCAACCATCGAGCCGCGCCATTGCGCTCGATGCCCTGCAGGAACGTGGCGCCCATCAGGAGGATGCCGCCGACGAAGAGAAAAAGAGCAAGGCGCTTAATCTGGGCGGGACTGAGCAAAGAGACGCCGAACACGATGACGAGCGCGACG
The DNA here is from genome assembly GCA_963819665.1 of uncultured Alphaproteobacteria bacterium. Lineage (GTDB taxonomy): Bacteria > Pseudomonadota > Alphaproteobacteria > Rhizobiales > Rhodomicrobiaceae > Rhodomicrobium. Next base: position 6,171 of record CAWFXN010000002.1, on the reverse strand, counting down.
AGGACGCCGAGCGCATGGCGTTTGACGAAATAAAAGGGCTCAAGCTTGAAATGCAGGGCTGTTTGAGGGCTGGCCGCGACCGATGCTGCGAGACCGGCGACGGCAAGCATGAGAATAAGGGCAAACAGCGTGCGGTCTACGGTCAGCCACCAATCGGTAACGACGGCCCGCTCCGCCCGCGAAAAACTCATGCGGCGCGGTCCTTGGCTGGCGCTTCGGGCAGAGCATCGACGAGAACACGGAAAGCATCGCCGCGAACTTCAAAGTTCGGGAATTGATCGAAAGAGGCGCAGGCCGGCGAAAGCAGCACCACCGCATCAGCGCAGGGCGCCGAAAGCGCATCCCGCGAGGCGTCCGCCACCGCCTTGTCCAGCGTCTTCGAGATTGTGCAGGGCAGATTGCCGCCGAGCGTTTTTGAGAACGCCTCCGCGGCCTCGCCGATCAGGTAAGCTTTCCTGATGCGCGGGAGATAAGGCGCGAGACTTTCGATGCCACCCGCTTTCGGCTTGCCGCCCGCGATCCAATAGATGTTGGAGAAACTCGAGAGCGCCCGCTCGGCCGCGTCGGCGTTCGTGGCCTTCGAGTCATTCACGAAGAGGACATGCCGGATACGCCGGATTTCCTCCATGCGATGGGCGAGGCCGGGGAATGTCCGAAGCGCTTGGGCAAGCTTGTCCCAAGACAATCCGAGGCTCCGTGCCGCAGCCAATGCTGCGCTTGCATTCTGCGCGTTATGCGCGCCTCTGAGCGAGCCGATCCCGGCCAGCTGAGCACGGTTTGTAACAACGCCGTCCGCCATCTCGAACAGTTCAGAGCCTTCAGCGTAGATGCCGGTGCGAACCGGATGACCTGCTGAAATCCGCACGGTTTTCACGCTGCGTGCGACAGTTCTCGCCGCGATGGCGTCGCAGAAGCCGTCGTCTGCGCCGATCACCGCTGTGTCCGCCTGCGTGAACATCTTCTCCTTCACTGCCGCGTAGTTCTCGAGCGTTCCATGCCGGTCGAGATGATCGGGCGTGACGTTCAAGAGGACGCCCGCGTCGGGATCGAGGCTTGGGGTCAGGTCGATCTGATAGCTCGACAATTCCAGCACGTAATGCCGCCCATCCTTGAAGGGAGGGAGGTCGAGAGCGGCGGCGCCGATATTGCCACCGCGAACCGCATCAAGCCCCGCCGCTTCAAGGAGATGGTGGGTCAGCGCGGTTGTGGTGGACTTTCCATTCGTGCCTGTAATGGCGATGACGGGCGAAACGGCGCCAGCGCGCCGGCGCTCGCGCATGAAAATCTCGATATCGCCAATGATCTCGACCCCATGAGCGTGAGCACGCTTCACGGTCCAGTGCGGCTCCGGGTGGGTAAGCGGCACTCCAGGGGCAAGGACAAGCGCGTCGATTGCGCTCCAATCGACGTTTTTCAGATCGACAAGGGGCAAGCCCGCCGCTTTTGCCGCCACACGTCCCTTCTCGCCATCGTCCCAGGCTAAAACCGAAGCTCCGCCCGCGCGCAAGGAGCGCGCCGCCGCCAGCCCGGATAGTCCCATTCCGAAAACGGCGACGGTCTTGTCCGCCAAAGAGTGCGCTTCGATCATGTTACCTCAGCTTCAGCGTGGTCAGCCCGACGAGGGCAAGAATCACGGCAATGATCCAGAAACGCACGACAACGGTCGGTTCGGCCCAGCCCTTCTGCTCGAAATGGTGGTGCAGCGGCGCCATTCGGAAGACGCGTTTGCCCGTCAGTTTGAAAGACAGCACCTGCACAATGACCGAAACGGTCTCGAGCACGAACAATCCGCCAACAATGGCGAGAACGATCTCATGCTTGACGGCGACGGCGATGGAACCGAGCGCGCCGCCGAGCGCAAGCGAGCCCGTATCGCCCATAAAGATCATGGCAGGCGGGGCGTTGAACCATAAGAATCCGAGCCCCGCGCCGAGAAGCGCCCCGCAGACCACCGCCAATTCGCCTGCGCCCGGCACAAAGTGGATTTGGAGATAGTCGGCAAAAATCTTGTTCCCTACGAGGTACGAGATAACCCCGAAGGCTGATGCCGCAATCATCACCGGCACGATGGCGAGCCCATCGAGTCCGTCCGTCAGGTTCACCGCGTTGCCCGCGCCCACAATGACAAAAATCCCAAGACAAACGAACAGCACTGGCCCGAGCTGGATCACAAGGTCTTTGAAGAACGGCACGGTCAAGGACGTTACGAACGGTTTCGAGCCAGCGGCGACGATGGCATAAGTGGCGAGCCCTGCAACGAAGAGCTCAAGAAAAAGCCGGAACCGCCCGGAAAACCCCGATGCGGTGCGCCTGGATACCTTCAGATAGTCGTCGTAGAAGCCGATGAGCCCGAATGAGAGCGTGACAGCCAGAACGATCCAAACATACGGGCTGTAAGGATTGGCCCAGAGCACCGTCGCGACGCACAGCCCGAGCAGGATCATGAGGCCGCCCATTGTGGGCGTGCCCTTTTTTGTGATGAGGTGCGATTTCGGACCATCCTCGCGGATCGGCTGACCTTTGCCTTGCCGCATGCGCAACGAATCGATCAACCACGGGCCAAGCACGAACACGACGAGCATCGCCGTCACGACCGCCCCCCCTGTTCGGAATGTAATATACCGGAACAGGTTGAAGATTTGCGATTCCTTGCTCAATTCGCCGAGTAGATAAAGCATACGTAGATGGTCCAAGTTTAAGCCGCGCCGCGGCCATGTTATGCGGCCGCCAGATTTGAGAAGCGCAAACGCAGCGCCTCCGCCAGCTGACCCATCCGGCTTCCGAGCGACCCTTTGATCATGACTGCATCGCCGCCACGGACCTCGTCCAGCAAAAGAGCGCGCAAATCCTCGGATTTCTGAGCCCAGCCGCCCCGCTTTTGTTTTGGCAGCCGTTCGTAGAGATTGGCCATCAACGGTCCCGCGCAGAAAACGAGATCGATACCGTTCGTGTCAATCGCGCTCGCAAGATCGGCGTGAAATTGTGGCCCATCGTGGCCAAGCTCCAACATATCCCCTAGAACCGCGACGCGGCGGGCAAACTTTGCTCGCGACATCGTGCCGAGGACTTCGAGCGCCGCGCACATCGATGCCGGATTGGCGTTGTAGGATTCGTCGATAATAAGGATCGTACCCTTGGGCGTGTCGAAGGCCGAACTGCGCCCCCGGCCTTCGGGCGCCTCGAACCGGGCGAGGGATTCTGCCGCTTTTTCGACAGGTGCGCCCGCAAGTTTGGCTGCGGCGAGCGCCGCGATGGCATTTGAAGCGAGATGGCGCCCGCGCGCGCGGATCATGAACGTCAGGCGCGTCCCGAGGATATCGGCAGTGACCGCCGATCCTTCCTCGACCGCTTCGTAGCCCAACAGCCGCGCATCGGCGTCAGCACTCCGCCCGAAGGACACAACGCGTGCGTCTTTCGCCCGTGCATGTGCCGCCAGCTTCGCAAAATGCTCATTGTCGGCCGGGAGAATGGCTGTTCCGCCTCGCTCGAAACCGTCGAAGATCTCCGCTTTCGCGTCCGCAATCTCGGCAACCGACTTGAAGAACTCGATGTGGACCGGGGCCACCCAGGTTATGATCGCGATGTGCGGTCGCACGAGGCGAGTCAAAGGCGTGATTTCTCCTGCGTGGTTCATGCCTATCTCGAACACGCCGCAATCTGTGTCTTTCGGCATTCTCGCGATCGATAAGGGCACGCCCCACAGGTTATTGTAGGATTTTTCGGAGGCATGCGCGGCCCCCGATGCCGAAAGGATCGTGCGCAGCATCTCTTTCGTGCCCGTCTTGCCGACGCTTCCCGTCACGGCGACGATGCTTGCCCTGGACCTTTTGCGCGATTGCTGCGCCAACGCATTCAGAGCCTCCAGCGTATCGGGGACGCGGAAAAGCGGGCAGTGCGAAGTCGCTTCAAAGGCCTGTTTTACGACGGCGGCGGCGGCGCCCTTTTCGATCGCAGCGCCGACGAACCGGTGCCCATCCATGCGCTCGCCCTTGATCGCAAAGAACAGATCACCGCTTTTCAAAGTGCGGCTGTCGATGGAGACGCCGTTCACCGGAATGGCAGGGGAACCCGTTGAAGTGGTTTCGAGCGCCGCCTCAATTTCTGCGATTGTCCAGAGCGGGTCAGCCATGGCTCGTCCTCTGCCCCGCCGCGGCAAGCGCTGACGCAACGGCCTCGTGATCGGAGTGAGGAATGACGGTCTTGCCCACGATCTGACCTGTCTCATGGCCCTTGCCCGCGACCAGCAGAACATCGCCTCTCTTGAGATTGCCGGTCGCCATCGCGATGGCGTCGGCCCGGCCTGCGATCTCGATCGCGCCGGGCGCCGCCGCCATGATGGCCCGCCGGATCATGGCGGGTTCCTCACTTCGCGGGTTGTCATCGGTGACGTAAACGTCGTCGGCATAAGCAATCGCCGCGCGTCCCATCTCGGGACGCTTTCCGGTGTCCCTGTCACCGCCGCAGCCAAAAACGACGTGCAACCGGCCGCTGGCATAAGGCCGCAAGGCTTGCAGCGCTTTCACGAGCGCGTCCGGCGTGTGGGCGTAGTCGACGAAAACGGGCGCGCCGAGCGCGGTTTCGCCGATATATTCCAGGCGGCCTTTCGCGCCCCGTATCGCCCCAAGCGCGGAGAACACGGTTTCAGCTGAAGCGCCAAGTGCGAGGGCGATGCCCGCAGCGACAAGCGCATTCGAGACCTGGAATGCCCCGGCGAGAGGAAGCGCGACGGAAAAGTCCCGGCTCTCGAAGGTGAGGGAAAGGCGTTGCCTGAATCCCTCGCGCGCGGTGCTGTTGAGGGTGATCGCGTGGCCGCTTTGCCCGACAGTGTAGACGTTGAGCTTACGGTTTTGTGATGCTTCGATGACCTGCTCCGCGCCGGGGCTGTCGGCGTCGATTACGGCCGGGGCGCAGGGCGGCAACAGCTCCCGGAACAGGCGCAGCTTTGCCTGGAAGTAATCCTCGAAGGTGGGATGATAATCGAGATGGTCGCGTGTGATGTTCGTGAAGGCGCCCGCCGAGAAGCGCACACCGTCGAGGCGGTGCTGGTCAAGGCCGTGGCTCGAGGCTTCGATTGCGAGGTGGGTCACGCCGTCGGCCGCCAGCGCCGCCAGATATTTATGAAGCGTGACCGGGTCGGGTGTCGTATGCGCGAGCGCCGTCTCCCGTTCGCTCGTCACAATTCCGACGGTGCCGAGGCTCGCAGCCTCAAAGCCGGACGCAGTCCAGATCTGACGCAGAAAAGCCGCGACCGATGTCTTGCCGTTCGTACCCGTGACGGCCGCGACGATTTCGGGCTGCGCGGCGTAAAAGCGGGCGGCAAGGTAAGCGAGCGCCCGCCTGCCCTCGGCCGAATGCAAGACAGGTACGCTGAGCGCGTCCGCCTTTGCGCTCTCCCCTGCAAGAACCGCAACTGCCCCGCGGGCCAAGGCCTCTCCCACAAAAGCCATCCCCTCCGCTTTCGTACCTGAAAGGGCTACGAACAACATGCCAGGCGCAACCAGCCGGCTATCTGCCGTAAGGCCAGTAATATTGATATCCAGGGGAATACTGGTACTGACCGTAAGCGGAATATCCTTGATTAAATCCGCTAATTTCATAGGGGTTCCGTCGGTAGAAACGTTGCCGCTCTCTGGGAGCCGCCTGTTCATAGGAGGTTGCAGCGGCTTCGTCAAACCGGGGTGTGGGCAAGATGTCGAGCATGGGAGCGATCCGCTTGATAATCGCGCCCGCGGTTGGAGCGGCGTTTTGCGAAGCTTCGTTGATCTTGCCCGGTTCCTCAGGCTTCGGTTCGTCGATCGTCACCATCACCATGTACTTGGGCGCATCGATCGGGAAAGCCGCCACGAAACTGTTGATCCACATCGTGGGTGTAATGACCATCCTTCACCTTGAGCGCCGTACCGGTCTTTCCGCCGACGGCAATGCCCGGCACCGCCGCGCGCCTCCCCGTGCCCCGCTCGACGACAAGGCGCATGAGATCGCGCATGACCGCGCTCGTTTGCGCGAGGATCAGCCTCTGGCCAGTTTCGTCTGAGCCTTTTTCGGAAAGCAGGAAAGTCGGCTTGATCCGCTCACCCCCGTTGACGAGGGAGGCCATCGCGCCTGCGAAAAGAAGCGGGGGCACAGCAATTCCGTGGCCATAGGCGATGGTGATCGCGTTGTTCGGCCTCC
>CAWFXN010000001.1:0-13756 GCA_963819665.1 uncultured Alphaproteobacteria bacterium | reverse complement strand
TGCAGAAGCCGCGGCGGGAACAAGCCGACGCAACGTTACGAACTCAAAATCCGGCTTAAAGTCCTTCGGAGAAATTCATGGCTGAGGAACACGTCAAGCATCACGACTATCATCTGGTCGATCCCAGCCCCTGGCCTGTTGTGGGGTCGGTTGCTGCGCTCTTCCTCGCAATCGGCGCGATCATCTGGATGAAGTCGAGCGGCGACGGCGTCTTTGGAATAAGGGGTCCCTGGATTTTCGCCGCGGGCGCGGTAGGCGTGCTGATCACCATGTTCTTATGGTGGCGCGATGTCGTCATCGAGGGCGTTTACAAGGGCGATCATACGCCCGTCGTCCAGCTTTCGCTCCGCTACGGCATGATCCTCTTCATCGCCTCCGAGGTGATGTTCTTCGTCGCCTGGTTCTGGGCCTATTTCGACGTGTCTCTTTTCCCCGCCGACGTTCACAAGATCGCCGATGGCCTGCAGGTTGGCGTCGTCGGCCGGGACCAGGTGCTCGGCGGCAAGTGGCCTCCTATACCCACGGCAGACGGCGCCTTCAGACATACCTTCGACCCTTGGGAGCTTCCGCTCTTCAACACGCTCGTGCTTCTCACATCGGCGACGACCGTGACCTGGGCTCATCATTCGCTCATGAATGGCAACCGGAGAGGACTCATCCTCGGCCTCATTCTTACGATATGCCTTGGGTTGCTCTTTACCGCCTGTCAGGCCTATGAATACGGGCATGCCGGCTTCACATTCGCTGGCCACGTCTACGGTTCGACCTTCTTCATGGCCACCGGCTTCCACGGCGCGCATGTGATCATCGGGACGATTTTCCTGACCGTGATCCTTTACCAGGCCATCGCCGGGCACTTTACGCCGGAGCGGCATTTCGGCTTCGAAGCGGCCGCCTGGTACTGGCATTTCGTCGACGTGGTCTGGCTGTTCCTCTTCGCCAGCATCTATGTCTGGGGCGCCGGACCGGCGTACGCTGTGGGCTAAGCAAATGCCGCCAATCTGGCGGACGGATTTGTCATCCTGGCCCAGCGAAGCGCGAGCCGGGATCGCAAGACGCCAGGCGCTTCAACCAGTTACGATCCGGATAAGGCTCTGCCTTTCCGGATGACGTCTGTGTAAACCCGACAAATGTTGCTTGGAGCCTGAGGGCCGGAGGTTGCAATGGCGGTTCAAGCAAGAGTCTCGCCCTGGGTCGCCGGATTATTCTGCCGCTGCCCCCGTTGCGGAAAGGGTCCGTTGTTTGACGGCTTTCTTTCCATCGCGAAACGCTGCTCCGCCTGCGGGCTGGACTATAGCTTCGCCGACTCGGGCGATGGCCCCGCCGTCTTCATCATGCTCATTGTCGGCTTCATCGTTACGGGCGGCGCTCTCATCGTGGAAGCGCTCTATTCGCCGCCCTATTGGCTGCACGCCGTCCTGTGGATTCCCCTCGCCATTGCACTCCCGCTTCTTATTCTTCGCCCCTTCAAAGCGACCATGATCGCACTGCAATACGCGAACAAGGCTCAAGAAGGCCGCTTCGGATGAGCCATGTTGCGCCTGACATTCAATCGAGCGTCAGGCAGCCCACCCTGCGAGGCCGGATCGTTCTGACGCTTTTCGCGCTTGGCGCGTTCGGCATCCTGATCGCGCTCGGAATGTGGCAATTGCAGCGCCGCGACTGGAAGAACGATCTCATCACCCGTTTCGAACAGGCGCTGTCCGAGCCGCCCATTCCTTACGAACCGCCCCGGCCGAATGCGGATGAACGCTCGCGGGAGTTTACCCGCGTCAAAGCATCGGGCGCGTTCGACGAGACGAAAACGGTCAAAATATTAGTTCCAGTGCCGGAGGAGGCGCGAGCGCAGACGCAAGACGGATTCGGCTATCTGCTTCTCCAGCCGCTCACGCTCAACAACGCCATCGTCTTCGTCAATCGAGGCTTCGTGCCGAAGAGCGTCGCCGATCGCGGCGACATCAAAGGCGGCGAAGCAACCGTCACCGGCATTCTGCGCCTCTCCGAAAAGCCGGGATGGCTCCTGCCTGCCCCAGATCCGACGAAACGGCTTTTCTTCTCGGCTGACATTCCGCAGATGGCGAACGCGGCGGGGCTAAGCGGACCACGAACCGTGACCAGCGAATATATCGAGGCCGAGCCGTCACCCCAGGCCGGCGAATGGCCCAAGGCTCGCGATCCTCATGAGCTCCTCGCAGCAATCCCGAATCGCCATCTCGAATATGCCTTGACCTGGTTCGGCCTCGCGGCGGCGCTGGCGGGCGTTTATGGCTTCTTTATCGCTAGTACAGCCCGAGGCAAGTTGCCGCCCCGATAGTCGCGAGCGCTCAAGCGAACCTGCCTCGGATCAGCTGTATCCCGGAAGACCTGAAACGGCCAGCAGCGTTCGCCCGGCAAAAAGCATCCATGTCCAGGCGCGGTGGAGATGACACAGCCTTAACTCCATCATATTGTGCGATTGAATGGCCATTCTGGTGTCCCGTTTCCGAATTGCCGTGCAAGTCTGCCGCAAATTCGGCGGCAATTCGGAGACGGGACACTAGCAAAAACAAGGATCCCGTGTGGCTTCTGTCTCGCAATCGCCTATCAGCGCGCTCCGTGAAGATGATAGGCAATCGCGAGACGCCGCACGAGCCTCAACCGAAAATGATTCCATGATGTACGTCTCGACCCGAGGAGCCGCAGCTCCCGCAGACTTCGAGGAAGTCCTACTCGCGGGGCTTGCGCCCGATGGCGGTCTTTACATGCCCGCGTCCTGGCCACAGCTTTCGTCGCTCCCAGCCTCCCCGGCAGGACACTACGCGGCTGCGGCGGCCCACGTCATGGCGCCTTACACCGGCGGCAATCCCGGCCACGATGATCTTTTCGCCATCGCTTCGGACGCTTACGCGGGCTTCAGCCATCCCGAGACGGCTCCCCTGCGCGAAATCGGGCCAGACCTCTTTCTCCTCGAGCTTTTTCATGGGCCGACACTCGCGTTCAAGGATTTCGCGATGCAGGTCCTGTCGCGGCTGATGGAGCGGGCGCTGAAGCGGCGGGGGGCGCGAACCACGATTCTCGGCGCAACCTCCGGCGACACCGGCGCGGCGGCCGTGGAAGCCTTTCGCGGGCGCAAGGACATCGAGCTGTTCATTCTCTTCCCGAACGGGCGCATCAGCGATGTCCAGCGCAAGCAGATGACGGCGGCGCAGGAAGACAACATTCACGCCATCGCCATCGAAGGCACCTTCGACGATGCGCAGGCCATCGTGAAGGCGCTGTTCGGCGACGCGGATTTTCGCGCGCGCCACGCGCTTTCGGCTATCAACTCCATCAACTGGGCGCGCATCATCGCGCAGGCGGTCTATTATTACACGGCGCACGCGAAGCTTGGGCTTGATGCGCGGCCGAGTTTCACGGTCCCGACCGGAAATTTCGGCGACGTCTTCGCGGGCTTCATAGCCGCAAAAATGGGCTTGCCCCTCGGAAAGCTTGTGATTGCGACGAACGAGAATGATATCCTTGCTCGCGCGCTGGAATCTGGACGGTACGAGCCGCGCGAGGTGATGCCCACCGACAGCCCGAGCATGGACATTCAGGTTTCAAGCAATTTCGAACGCCTTCTGTTCGAGGAAAGCGGCCGTGATTCTCGCTTCGTGATGCAGGCGATGGCGAATTTACGCGACATGGGCGCATTCGAGATCCCGGCGCCGGCCCTTGCAATGATGCGCGAGCGCTTTTCGGCTCACCGCGTCACCCGCGATGAATTCGGCATCCGCCATGAAGAGGCTTTTCGAAGAGACGGGCATTCTCATCGATCCGCATACGGCCGTAGGGCTTGCGGCGGCCCAAAGGGAGCAGGAACGCCGCCCCGGGCCGATGGTGGTGCTCAGCACCGCGCATCCGGCCAAGTTTCCCGAGGCCGTCAAGCGCGCCACGGGCCGAACGGCCGAAATCCCGGAACGTCTTCAGCTGCGCCTTTGCGGCCAGGAGCGGTTCAAGCTCTTGCCGAACTCTGCAAAGGCCGTCGCCGACACTATCGAGAACTCACGCCAGCGCGCGGCATTCATGACATTCGAGGTTCAGCCATGACAGTCCAAGTAAGCCAACTCAACAACGGGATGCGGATCGTCACGCATCGCATGGCGGGACTTGAAACCGCGACCGTTGGCGTATTTGTCGCCGCCGGAGCGCGCGCCGAAACGGACAATGAGAATGGCGTTGCGCATTTTCTTGAGCATATGGCCTTCAAGGGCACGCCCACACGCACGCCGATGCAAATTGCGGAGGAAATCGAGGGCGCTGGCGGCGCGCTGAACGCCGTGACCTCATCGGAGGCCACCAACTATTACGCGCGCGTTCTGAAAAACGACGTGGAGCTGGGCCTGAATTTGATCGGCGATCTGTTGCTCAATCCTGCCTTCAGCGACGAGGAGATGGACCGGGAGCGCGAGGTGATTCTTCAGGAGATCGCCGCGACCCAGGACAGCCCGGACGACATCGTCTTCGACCTCGCTCTTGCCGAAGCCTATCCCGGCCAGGCGCTCGGCCGTTCGATCCTCGGCACGGAGCGCACCATTTCCCGGCATTCCGCCACAGACCTCAGGCGCTTTCGCAACGAGAACTATTCGGCCTCGCGAATGATCTTGAGCGCGGCCGGAGCCGTTGACCACGATGCGCTTCACGCGCTTGCGGAAAGGATCTTCACCGGCCTTCCCTCGGAAGCCCCACGCCAGATAAAAAAGGCCAAGTTCGAGGGCGGCAACGCCGTCTCGGACAAGCGCTTCGAGCAATGCCACGTCCTTTTTGCATTCGAGGGTTACCCGAACGGCCACGATGCTTCCTTTGCGGGCCGCATTTTCGCGGGCATCGCAGGCGCGGGCATGGCGTCGCGGCTCTTCCAGGAGGTGCGCGAGAAGCGCGGGCTCTGCTACGACATCCACGCCTTCGATTGGGGATATGCGGACAGTGGCGTGATCGGGCTTCACGCGGCGACCAGTCCCCAGCAACTGCGGGAGCTCAGCACCCTGTCGCTTGGCATATTCGCGGACCTCGCGGAACACGGCCCCACCGATCAGGAGCTGGCGCGCGCCAAGGCTCAGATCAAGGCCGGCCTTTTCATGAGCCTTGAAAGCTGCGAGTCGAGAGCCGGGCAGCTCGCCTGGGATCTCTCGGTGTTCGGCAGGCCGATCTCGAATGAGGAGCTGATCGAAAAGGTCGATGGCATCACCTGCAAGGACGTGCAAGCGATCGGGCTCGGAATTCGTGCGAAGCCGGACATGGTTTCGGCGGTCGTCGGGGCGCGAGGTTCGTCAAATGCAGCGGCTGACGCCGCTGAAGCGTTCCTGTCAGGCGCCCTTGCCGCGTGACGGGCGAACATGCTCGGCGCGCGCATGTTCTTTTCCGACAGCCGGCCCTACGTCGAGGGCGATGGGGTCTACCTTCGCGAACCGCAAATGTCGGATTACAAGACGTGGTCCGCGCTTCGCTCGCAAAGCCGCGCCTTTCTGGAACCCTGGGAGCCCCGCTGGTCAAGGGATGAACTGACCCGCGACACCTATCGCCGCCGCATCCGCTACTATTACCGCGATGCCCGCCAAGACCTCGGTTATGCCTTTTTTCTGTTCAGAACCTCTGATAACGCCTTAATCGGGGGAATAACTTTGAGCAATATCCGGCGCGGGGTGAGTCAAAGCTGCTCGCTCGGCTATTGGGTTGGCGAGCCATATGCCCGGCAAGGCAACATGACCAAGGGAGTGCGGGCGGTTATTTGGTTTGTTTTCGATGTTTTGCGTCTTCATCGGTTAGAGGCGGCATGCCTGCCAGAGAACAAAGCATCCACGGCGCTTCTGAACCGGACTGGGTTTCAATATGAGGGCTTAGCCCGGCGGTATCTGAAAATTAATGGCATATGGCAAGACCATTGGCTTTTTGCTCTGCTCAGTGACGATCCGGCGCGTTGACCGAAGCGCCAGCCGGCAGGTTCGCTGATGGGGAAGCGGGGGAAAGGCTCAAACGTGCAATCGGCGGCACGGGGAGCGCTTAGGCGGCGGATAGGGATTCCGCCCGCTGTCGTTGCTTTCATCGCCGCGTTTTTCATCGCCCTGGCGTCGATGGCCACGTCCTCAAGGGCCGTGGAGCCGATTGTTATCGGTCCCGACGACGAAAAGATCGATATTACGCTTCTCGGCGAGTTTTATGAGCGGCGCGGCGATAAGCTCAGCGTCGAAACCGCGGCCAATTCCGACGGCATCGCCGGGCGCATGACCGTTTCAGCCAAAACGCCGGGCACGAACCCGAGCTGGGTGGTTTTCGCGCTCAGCAACCCGACTGACAAGCCCATCGTTCGCTTTCTGACAGCCCAGCGATACGACATTGTTGGATCGCGCGTCACCAAGCCGGACCTTGACGCGCCGCGAATTTCGAATGTTACGCCGTCGCTCGGCTTCCGCCCGGAGCGGAACGAAGACTACGAGCATCTCGACATCTACCGTCTTTCGATCGAACCCGGCGCCACCGTTACCTTCATCGTGGAACTCGCGTCTGCGTCGGTGCCGAGGCTGTACCTGACCTCGCCGGCAAACTTCGGGAAGCGGCAGCGGGAGTCGGCTCTCTTCCGAGGCATTCTTGCTAGGCATTACGGGGATTATCGCGATCTTTCTGACGGCGATCTTCGCGGCCAACCACAAGCTTGTCTTTCCGGCCACCGCGCTCGTCGCCTGGGCGGCGCTTTCGTATTTATGCGTCGAATTCGGCTTCTGGGATAATCTTTTTCAGCTGCCATCGGAGGATAACGGCACCTATAGAGCGGCCGCCGAGGCGTTCCTGGCGGCGAGCCTTGTCATCTTCCTCTATACCTTTCTGAACTTGAGGCTGTGGCATTCCTGGATCTCGCTCGGTTTTCTGGCTTGGATGGCCGCGCAACTGGGCTTGATCTTCTTCGCCCTCATCGACGCCCAGCTCACCGCCGGTTTCGCGAGGCTCTCCTTCGTCCCGATTGCAATCGTCGGGAGCGCAGTGATCAGTTTTCTGGCGTTGCGCGGGCAGGAACGCGCGCTCGCGCTGGTGCCGTCCTGGATGCTGTTCATGGTCTGGCTGTTCGCTGCGGCCGTCACCATAACGGGCAAAGTGTCCGGCGATATTGTTGTATCCGCGCTGTCCGCCGGCCTTGTGGTCTTTCTCATGCTGATCGGCGTCACCGTGACGCAATACGCATTTCAGAGTGGCGAGGGCGGTGGCGCGGTCGAAGAGGCTGGCCAGTTCAAGCTGCGCGTCATGGCTCTGGAAGCATCCGGCGCCAGCGTTTGGGAATGGGATGCCCGCCGAAACGAAATCAACACCGGGCCCGAAGTGGAATACGCGCTTGGTTTATCGCCCGGAACGCTTCGATGCACTGTCGACAGCTGGCTTCAGCATCTTCATGCGTCTGACAGAGAGCGCATGCGGCTGACGCTCTGGACGCTGCGCGAGCGCCAAGGCGGCGACATCAACCAGGAATTCCGTGTGAAGCGGGCCGAGGGCGGTTATCTGTGGTACGAACTTCGGGCAGCGGTGACGCAACAGCGCGCGACGAGAACGCTGCGCGGCGTGGGCTTATTACGAAACGTCAACGCCCAGAAACGCGCGCAGGAGCGCCTTTTCCATAACGCCATCCGGGATGGCCTGACCGGCTTGCCGAACAGGGAGCTTTTCCTCGATAGGCTCGGAACCGCCGTCGCCCGGGCGAAGAACGAGCAAACCAAGCCCACGGTGTTCTTCATCGACCTGGACGCCTTGAAAAATCAGAGCCGCTCGCCAGACTTTGCGACGAATGAAGGGGTGCTCCTCACGATCGCCCGGCGACTCACCCGCCACATTTCCCCGCAGGATACGCTCGCGCGCATCAGCGCCTTGCAATTTGCGATCCTTATCTCGGAAGACACCGAACCTCGCCACATCGCAATGCTCGCTGAGCGTGTCCGCCGGTCCTTGCGCACGCCCATGAAGGTTGGCGGACGCGATCTTGTCCTGACGGGCAGCATCGGCATCGCGATGTATGACGGCACGCAAGAACACGGCGAAGACCTGCTTCGCGAAGGCGAAAGCGCCATGTACCGCGCCAAGCGCGCCGGCGCCGACCGGATCGAATTGTTCAAGCCCGAAATGCGCGGCTCAGCCGACGAGCGCTCCGTCGTCCAGTCCGACTTGAAGCACGCAATCGAGCGCCGCCAGATCCGCGTCCTCTACCAGCCGGTGATGCGAATCGCCGACGAGCGCCTCGCCGGGATGGAGGCGTTCGTGCTCTGGGAGCATCCGACGCTTGGCCGCCTGAGCTTGCCCGAATTCGAAGCCGCGGCCGAGGCGGCCGGACTCTCGGGCGAATTATGGTCCTATGTCTTCGAGCGGTGCATCCGGCAAGGCGCGCGCTGGCATCGCATCCTCCAGCGCGAGGACCCGATCTATGTCAGCATCAACATGTCGAGCCAGCAACTCTTCCACAACGACCTTGTGCAGAACTTGCGGCTCATCATCGGCCGGGAAACGCTGCCGAAAGGCGCATTAAGGCTGGAAATCGCCGAGACGCTCATCAACTCCAATCCAGAGCAGGCCATCGAGATCCTGGACTGGCTCAAGAGCTTGAATGTCAGCGTGGCGCTCGACGAGTTTGGCGTCAGCTTCTCATCCCTGTCCTATTGGCACCGGCTCTGCATCGACGCCATCAAGATCGACCGCTCGCTCGTCTCGCTGAGCGACAAGGAGCGATCCAGCGCAATGGTGCTTAAGGCGGTTCTGACGATCGCCCATGAGCTTGGAAAAGACGTCATCGCCGTGGGCGTCGATAATGACGAAGACCTCGCTTATGTCCGCGCGCTTGGCTGCGACTTCGGCCAGGGCTTCTACTATGCCGACCTCATGACGGAGCGCGAGGTCGTCAATCTTCTGAACGCCATCGCCCGCTCCACGCGCCGGGACCACAAGGAGCAGGAAAAGGAAGAAAAGCGAGCCGAGCGCAGAGCTGAAAAGGAAAGGGAGCGGGAAGAAAAAGAGCGGGGCAAAGCCGCCGCTCTCGCCGGCGCCGAGGTGAGCGCCCTGCCCGCTTCCGGTTCCCCGGACAAAAAGGCGGGCGGGAGCAATGGCCGTCGTCAGGGCTCCAGCGAAGAAACGAAGAGGCCGAACGGAAACGGAGCGGCAAACGGGACTTACCCGCGCGACATGCAGCCGCCAGCGCCCGGCGAAGGATTTCGCGCGGCGTCAAACGCGCAGACGTCCAGACCCGCATTTCCTCTGGGAAGGCGCGAAAAGCAGCCGTGAGCTAAACAGACTTTGCTGGACGCGCCAACGATCGCCGCCGCTGTCATCCCGGAAAGGCGGAGCCTTATCCGTCGTAACATATTGGAGCGCCTGTCTTTATGAGATCCCGGCTCGCGCTTCGCTTGGCCGGGATGACGAATTGTGAAGGGTCGGCGGCAGCGATCCATTGGACTGCTCAGGCCCTGCCTGCAACCCCGACAAGACGCGAGGGATCGATGCCCAGACTAACGAGGGCGCGCCTGTATTTGCTCGCAAGATCGCTGTTGAAAATGATATCCGGATCGGCCGGACAATTGAGCCAGCCATTCGACTGGATTTCGTGTTCAAGCTGACCTGGCGCCCAGCCGGCATAGCCAAGCGCGAGGATTGCCTTATCCGGCCCGCTTCCCTTCGCGATGGCCTTGAGAATATCGATGGTGGCGGTCAGGCAGACGCCTTCGTTGATGGGCAGCGTACTGTCCGCGGCGAAATAGTCGGAACTGTGCAAGACGAACCCTCGGCTTGTTTCCACCGGACCGCCCATGTGGACAGCCATGGAGCTGACACGGATCGGGGCCGGCCGCGCCCCCTCCGGCATTATTTCAAGCTGCTCCAGCAGCTTCCGCAGGGTGATATTCGGAGCGCGCTGATTGATGACCAATCCCATGGCGCCCTCCGCCGAGTGAGCGCACATATAAATAACGGCGCGATGGAAGCGGGGGTCTGTCATTGACGGCATTGCAATCAGCAACTGCCCGTCGAGGTAACCATCGGTTTTCAATAAGCCAATCTTGGACTGTCGCTTTGGCATTGCTTGATGGTAACGCCTCCGCCCGCTTCTTGTGAATTTTTTTCTACGATCTTCCGTGATTTATGCCGAAGGCCTATCGCCGGATTCTACGAGGGTGAACCGCAGAGACAGTTGCTGGTTCCAGGCGTGGCAGGTTGAAAGTGGGCTTACTCGCTCCGGCTGAAAATTTGCGGATGACGCTCCCGGAGCCGCAAGCTCGCGGCATGTTTTTCAAGATAATACTAAGCAAACTTCGCTGATGCGGCCAACCGGATTGTCATCCCCTACCCGCGCGAAGCGTGAGCCGGGATCGCAAAAAGGATAGGCGCGAACCTGCCTTCGGGCTGTACTGGAAAACTGACCGCCTTGGACGAAAGAAGGTCAAGACATGGAGTTACTCAATCATTTCCAGCAGCTGCTGTATGCTCTCTTTACTCCCCTTTTCAGTTATATGCGCGACGCTTTTCAGTGGTGGCTTGCGCAAGTGCTTGCCGTACCCTGGGGCCGGATCGGCGATCTGCCAGGTCCCAAAATCTTGTTGCTGATCGCGACCGCCAGCATCGTCGCCTATTTCCTTTATCGCGCCGCCCTTGAGCTTTACACGGCGGGAGAAAAGGCCTTTTCCGCCTTTGTGACGCTTCTGAGAGTCTTCGCCAAGACGGTGCCGTCCATCCTGTTCGCGGGGCTCGCCGCCGCTGCGGGAGCCTGGGTCGTAAATCACGTGCAATTGTAAGCGTCGCCGGCTCGCGGTTTGGGCAGGCTTCCGCGCATGGCTCGACAGGCTCACCATGAGGTCCAAACCGTTGAAAACGCTCAGCCTCATCCTGAGCTTGTCGAAGGATGAAGCCGAAATTCAAGCTTTTTCAGCAGCCTGCAAGACTTCCTTCGTCGACGATGCGCGTTCGGCAAGAGTATGAGATAAAGGCGAAGCGCTGGCCCCCGGCGGAGCATGACATGACCATCCGGAACCTCAATCATCTGTTTCAACCCCGCAGCGTCGTTCTCGTGGGAGCGAGCGAGCGGCCAGGCTCCATCGGACGTCACGTCGCCGAGAACCTCCTGCGCGGCGGATTTACGGGCGAAATCGCTTTCGTCAATCCAGGCCGCGACGTCCTCCTGGGAAGGCCCTGCCACCACAGCGTCGAAGCCCTCCCCTTCGCGCCGGGCCTCGCGGTCGTCGCCACGCCTCCAGACACGATACCAGGCATCATCGATGAGCTCGGCCGCAAAGGCTGCAAGGCGGCTGTCGTCATTACGGCCGGCGTCAAGGGCGATCTGGCCCAGCGCATGCTGGCTGCGGCGAAGCCTTATCTCTTGCGCATCATCGGTCCGAATTGCCTTGGCATCCAGATCCCGAGCCTGAAACTCGACGCAAGCTTCGCCCATATTCTGGGAAAGCCCGGGGACATCGCGCTCGTGTCGCAATCAGGCGCCATCACCTTGGCGATGCTTGACTGGGCCGCCGTCGAAGGGGTCGGCTTCAGCCACGTGGTTTCGATCGGAGATGCGGCCGACGTCGACCTTGGCGACATGCTCGACTATCTCGCAGGCGATGTCACAAACAGGGCCGTGTTCCTTTATATCGAGTCCGTCAGGAACGCGGCCAAGTTCATGTCCGCGGCGAGACGGTGCTCGCGCGCCAAGCCGGTAATCGCGATCAAGGCCGGCCGGCATCCGGAAGGAGCGAAGGCCGTGGCCTCGCACACAGGAGCGCTTGCAGGCTCCGATGCTGTCTACACAGCGGCTCTCCGCCGCGCCGGAATTTTGCGCGTTGTCGATCTGGACGAGATGTTCGACGCAGGCGAAGTGCTCGCGCGCGTCCGATGCATACCGGGAAGCCGCATCGCCATCGTGACGAACGGGGGCGGCGCGGGCGTTGTCGCCGCCGACACGCTCGTCGATTTGAGAGGCACGCTCGCAGACCTCGCGCCGAAGACGATTGGCGCCCTGAACAAGGCGCTTCCCCCGACATGGTCGCAGGGCAACCCGGTCGACATCATCGGCGACGCCGGGCCGGACCGTTACGCGGCGGCGATCGAAGCCGTCATGCAGGATCCGAACACGGACGTGGTGCTGGTCATAAACTGCCCGACGGCGCTTGCGTCTTCGGTCGATGCGGCGAAAGCCACGGTCGAAGCCGTCGAAAAGCAACGCCGCCTGGGCCGTAAAAAGCCCGTGGTTGCGACGTGGCTTGCGAAGAGCGCGGTGGAGGAAGTGCGCCCGCTTTTCGCCAAGGCCAACATCCCCGACTTCGAAACGCCCACGGAAGCGATCGAGGGCATCATGCAGATCGCTCGCTACGTGCGGGCTCAAACAGAGCTGATGCAAACGCCGCCGGTCACGCCGGAGAACCATGTCGATCCGGCCGCCGTTGACGCCGCCATCGGCCGCGCGCTTGCTCAAGGCCGCAGCATGATGACGGAGCCCGAGGCGAAGGCGGTGCTGAGCGCCTATGGCATTCCGACAGTTCCGACAAAGGTGGCCGCAACGCCGGAAGAAGCGGCCCGAGCGGCGGCGGACCTCCTGCGCGGCTACGCCTCGGTTGTCGTGAAGATCCTGTCGCCGAACCTGACCCACAAGTCCGATATTGGAGGCATCCGCCTGGATCTCGCATCTTCGGAGGAGGTGGAGAAAGCCACCCGGCGGATGCTGAGCGAGATCAAAGCGGCTCATCCCGACGCGCTCATCGAAGGCGTCACCGTCCAGCCCATGATCCACCGCAAGGACGCGTATGAGCTGATCCTTGGCATCTCGATCGACCCTACTTTCGGGCCGGTCATCCTGTTCGGAGCGGGCGGAACGGGCGTGGAAGCGATTGGCGACAGCGCCATGTCGCTCACGCCTCTCGATCTCAAGCTTGCGACGGAACTCATTAAGTCGACCCGGATTTACAAATTGCTGAAAGGATACCGGAACCAGCCGCCTGTCGACTTGAACGGGCTTGCGCTTTGCCTTGTGAGGCTGAGTTCGCTTGCCGTGCAGCACCGCGCCATTCGCGAACTCGATATTAATCCGCTCCTCGTCGACGATAAGGGCATGATTGCGCTCGACGCGCGGATCAAGGTCGAAGATCCGGCCATTCATCCACCCGTTCCATCCGCTATCAGGCCATATCCTACCCGGTGGGAGAAAACCTACCGGCTCGCAGATGGAAGCGAGGTGTTGGTCCGTCCGATCCGGCCCGAAGATGAGCGGTTCTACGCGCAGTTCATGCCGCGGATGGCCCCGGAGGACATTCGTCTGCGCATGTTCATGCCCGTTCGCGAGTTTTCGCACGAATTTCTGGCGCGCATGACGCAGATCGATTACGCGCGGGAAATGGCGTTCGTCGCTCTTCGCCCTGATGGCAAGGGCGACCAGGAGATGCTTGGAGGCGCCCGCTTCTTTGCCGACCCGGATTACGAAAAGGGCGAATACGCGGTCCTGATCCGCTCCGACCTGAAAGGGCATGGACTTGGCTGGATACTCATGCGGCATCTCATCATTTACGCGAAAAGCGAGGGGCTGAAGACCCTTTACGGAAGCGTTCTTAGCGAAAACACCGGCATGTTGCAGATGTGCCGTGAGCTGGGCTTCAGCGCCGAGCGTGATCCGGAGGACGGCGCCGTTTATCTGGTCACCCTGGACCTGAATTCTCCGGCTGTCGCGAAGCTGATGCAGTAGCCCCCAAGCAAAGATGTGCATGGCGCCCCTATTGCTACGTAAGCCGCGGTGGCAATA